>DATNIM010000132.1:0-10030 GCA_035604455.1 Gemmatimonadales bacterium | reverse complement strand
TTGACCGCCGAGGTCGAGCCGGTAGAAATCGGTGCCGGGGGGCACGGCCAGGGCCGCGGCGGCGAGCCGGTCGCTCGTGCTGCGAAACAGCTCGCGTTTGGCGAGCCAACCGAGGGAGCCCGCCCATACGACGAAGATGATCGTGGCCCACGTCCGGCGGGTCACGATTGCGCCGCCTCCGCCCGCCGCACAGCGGCCTCAAACGCCACCAGGTCCTCCGGCGAGTCGACTACGACGCATACATCCTGCGGGAACGACAGGCCGCCGAACTGCATGACGACGGTGACCATCAGCCCAGCCGCGTCGTCGACCGAGAGATTTCCGGTGCCCGTGCCGAGCGGCGGCACGGTGAGTCGCGCGAACTCCCATTCGCGGGCGCGCTGGAGCGCCGAAAGCCAGGCGCGGGCCACGTTCTTGGGGGCGACCGGCTCGGTGTCGTTTTGGATGACCGCGTGGATGACGAATTCCGCCGGGAGGCCGCCCCCGCCGCCGGTCACGACCGCCGCGCCAACCGCGAGGTCCTTCTGAAGGCGGAGCCGGCTCGTGAACTCCGTCCCTCCTGCCTCCTCGACGCGACGGCCGGCAGATGACGCAGCGTCGAGTCGCGCGGTCACGGGGCGGACGATCGCGTCCGTCGAGCGGACCGCGAGATCGTCCACCACCACCCGAATCACCGGGCCGCTGCCGCCCGCGACCGCTGGTACATCCTGGTCGCATCAGCCGGGAGGTTCAGCCGGTCGAGCACGATCGCGAGGCCGTACAACGCCCGGCCGCATTGCGGGGCGGCCTCTACCGCGCGTTCGTAGGCGCGGCGGGCCGCGGTCAGCCGGTCCAATCGGTTGAGCGTCTCGCCGAGTTGGCACCACCGATCGACGTGCGACGGCTCGAGCTCGACCGCGCGCTCGAGGTAGGTGACCGCCTCCGCCCACCGGCCGGCCCGCGACAAGAGCGAGCCCAACGAGGCGTGCGCCTCGACGTTCGCCGGTTCGGCGGCGAGGACCCGCTCGAGGTCGCGCCGAGCGGCGGGGGCCCGACCGGTCGCGCCGAGCACCGCTGCCCGCTCGATCAGAAGAGCGGCGTCGTGCGGTGCCGCGCTCAGCGCGGCCTCCAAGGCGGCGAGGGCCCGATCCGCGGCGCCGGCGGTGAGGGCTGCTCGGGCGGCCCCGACCGCGCCCGGCGGAGCCGCGTGCCGAGTCGGCTCGTGACGCGTCAAGTGGCCCCCGGCTGGCGGAACTTCGAGCGGCGGCGCAAGTCGATCGCGGGCAAGTTCGGCGGGCGTCGCGACGTTGCCGGTCTTCGTCAGGGACTCGGCTTCCTCATGCAACTCGGCGGCGACCCGTGCTCGATCGGCCGACCCCCAACGGGGCTCGCGCCGACGCTTCACGGGATCACCTCTGCGGCGAGCCAACCCAGATACGCTTCGAGACCCTGTGTGACGGGCACGGCGAGGAGTTCCGGGATCCGGTAGGGGTGGTCCGCGCGCACCCGCGCCGCAAGCGCATCCCACTTGGACCGATCGGTCTTGAGAATCACGACTACCTCGGCCTCTTCGGTCACGGCCCCTTCCCAGCGATAAATCGAGCGCGCGCCCGGCAGGATCGTGCCGCAGGCGATCAGGCGGGCTTCGAGCAGCCCCCCAACCAGCCGGCGCGCGTCGGCTTCCGTGTTCAGTGTGGTCAGCACCACCAACGCGGTGCACTCCATGGGGACGGCCAACGTACGGAACCGGCGAGTGTTGAGCAAGCGGGGGCCGGCCCGACCGCCGCGGGCCGAGGGCTCCCAGGGCACCGAGTTGACCGGGCGGCCACGCCGTTTCTAGGCTAGAGGGCTATGGCAGGCGACGAGCTCATCGTTCGCGGCGCACGCGAGCACAACCTCAAGAACATCACCGTCGAGATCCCCCGCCACACCCTGACGGTGATCACCGGGCTGTCGGGCTCGGGGAAGTCGTCGCTGGCGTTCGACACGATCTACGCCGAGGGCCAGCGGCGCTACGTCGAGTCCCTATCGGCGTATGCCCGGCAGTTCCTCGGGCTGATGGAGAAGCCCGATGTGGACGCGATCGAAGGGCTGTCGCCGGCGATCGCGATCGAGCAGAAATCGGCCGGTGCGAACCCGCGGTCGACGGTCGGCACGATCACGGAGATCTACGACTATCTCCGGCTGCTCTGGGCGCGGGTCGGCGTCCCTCACTGTCCGAACGACGGCTCGGCCATCGAGCGCCAGAGCGCCTCGCAGATCACCGACCTGCTGTTGACGTGGCCCCAAGGAACGAAGATCGAGGTGCTGGCGCCGCTCGTGCGCTCCCGGAAGGGCGAATTCCGGGATGTCCTTGAAACGGCGCGCAAGCAGGGCTTTGCCCGCGTGCACGTGGACGGCGCCAGCTACGACCTCGGCGCCGTGCCGAAGCTCGACCGCCGACGCAACCATACGATCGCGCTGGTCGTGGACCGTCTCGTGGTCCGCCCTGCCGACCGCAAGCGACTCGCCGACTCCATCGAGACGGCGCTGCGCGCCGCCGATGGGCTCGTCGAGGTTGTGCGTCCCGGCGCGGCCGCGGCGGAACACACGCGGGTGTTCTCGGAGCGGTACGCGTGTCCGCGATGCGGTCTCTCGCTCCCCGAGCTCGAGCCTCGTCAGTTCTCGTTCAACTCGCCCTTCGGGGCGTGCCCGGCGTGCTCGGGCCTCGGCACCCGCCGGGAGGTGAGTGCCGACCTCGTTGTCGGAGATCCGAGCCTCTCGGTGCTCGAAGGCGTGATTCTGCCTTGGGGGGAGCCGCGCGGGTACCTCGGCAAGGTGATCCTCCCCACGCTCGCACGCAGCTTCAAGTTCGATCCCGCGGCTCCGTGGCGCGATCTGCCGGCGTCGGCGCGGCGTATCCTGCTGCAGGGCGTGCCCGGTCGCTCCCTCACCTACCAGTATGACAGCGAGCGGTCGCATGGCGAGTACCAGGCCGGGTGGGTGGGCGTGCTGCGACAGGTAGAGCGCCGGTATCGCGAGACGGCGTCGGACGCCGTCCGGGCGCAACTTGAGGAATTCATGGTCGAGCAGGTGTGCCCGACCTGCGGCGGGCAGCGCCTTCGGCCTGAAAGCCTCTCGGTCCACGTGGCCGGCAAGAGCCTTGGGGACGTCGCGGCCCTGTCGGTCAAGGACTCACTGGCGTTCTTCGAGGCCATGCCCCTCCGCGAGGGGGCGCGTCCGGGGCTGGATCGGGAGATCGCGGGGCCGATCCTGAAGGAAGTGCTCGACCGGCTGCGCTTCCTTATGAATGTCGGCCTCGACTACCTCACCCTGGGCCGCGGGGCCGCGTCGCTCTCCGGGGGTGAGGCCCAGCGCATCCGCCTCGCGACTCAGATCGGCAGCCGGCTCGTGGGGGTTCTCTACATCCTGGACGAGCCGTCGATCGGTCTCCATCAGCGCGACAACGCTCGGCTGCTCGCCACGCTCCGCGATCTCCGCGACCTCGGGAACACGGTCCTCGTCGTCGAACACGACGAGGAGACGATTCGCGCCGCGGATCACGTCGTCGACCTGGGGCCGCGGGCGGGGCGGCACGGGGGGGAGGTCGTGGCCGCGGGATCTGTGGCCGACGTCATCCGGCACCCGACGTCGCTCACCGCGCGTTACCTGCGCGGCGAACTTCGCGTTCCTCTCCCCGCCCGGCGCCGCGCCATCGATCCCGCAGCCGTTCTCCGGATCGTGGGCGCCAGGGAGCACAATCTCAAGGACCTCACGGTCGACTTTCCGCTTGGGAGGTTCGTCGGCGTGACCGGGGTGTCGGGTTCCGGGAAGTCCACGCTGGTTACCGATATCCTTTATCAGGCCTTGGCCCGTCACTTCTACCACGCCAAGGTCGTGCCGGGGGTGCACGAGCGGGTCGAGGGGCTTGAGCGCCTCGACAAGGTCATCGACATCGATCAGAGCCCGATTGGACGCACACCGCGGTCCAACCCCGCCACCTATACCGGCCTCTTTACGCCCATTCGCGACCTTTTCGCGGCGCTCCCTGAGTCCAAGATCCGCGGCTACGGGCCGGGCCGGTTCTCCTTCAACGTGAAGGGCGGCCGGTGCGAAGCCTGCCAGGGCGACGGCCTGGTCAAGGTGGAAATGCACTTTCTTCCCGACGTCTACGTGCCCTGCGACGTGTGCCGCGGGCGCCGCTACAACCGCGAAACGCTCGAGGTCCGCTACAAGGGCAAGTCCATCGCCGACGTGCTGGACCTCGCCGTCGGCGACGCGCTGGAGTACTTCGAGAGCCAGCCTCGGATCCGCGCGAAACTCGAACTCCTGAACGACGTAGGGCTCGGGTACCTGCATCTGGGACAGGCGGCGACGACGCTCTCGGGGGGCGAGGCCCAGCGCGTGAAGCTCGCGACCGAGCTCGCCAAGCGGGACACGGGCCGGACGCTCTACATCCTGGACGAACCGACGACGGGCCTGCATTTCGAGGATGTCCGTCTGCTGCTCGACGTGCTCCACCGACTCGTCGACAAGGGGAACACCGTGATCGTGATCGAACACAACCTCGACGTCCTGAAGACCGCGGATTGGGTGATCGATCTCGGGCCCGAGGGAGGTGATGCAGGGGGGGTGGTCGTCGCCACGGGGACGCCTGAACAGGTCGCCGCGGTGGATGCATCGCACACCGGTCGCGTCCTCCGCAACGTGTTGCGACGCCGCGACTAACGGGTAGGTTGCACGGGCAGCGGTATGACGCACAACGGTGTCCTGACCATGTTCTCCGTCGGCGGCGCGACGATTGCACTCCTTTTGATCTCCCCGAAAGGCCGCGCGCTCGCCGAGCGCGTTGCTTTGGTGGAGCGACTGAGCGCGGCGCGCGGGGCGCCCCCTGTTCTGGCGCGCTGACGCATGTCCGACATCGTCTTCCTCGTCCCCATCCTCGCGGTCATCGGCTTCTTCGCGTGGCTCCTCACGATTTCGCCGGTCGGGCGCGCGTACGCCGACCGGCTTCGCCAGCACACCGGTCGCGGCCCCGAGGTCGGGGAGCTCAAGGCGTCGCTTGAGGACCTGCGGCGGGACGTGGCCGAACTGGCTGAGCGGGTGGATTTTACCGAACGTCTGCTCGCCGAGCGGCGAGACCCGGCGCGCCTCGAACCCCGAGACCGCTAGAGCGGTGGCGCGCGACGTGCCGATTAGATTCCGTAAGTCTGGCCGCGCTGGGACGCGACGCCGGCACCTGAGCGAGGGTTTCCATGGGAATTTTTGACCGACTCTCCACGCTGATCCGATCGAACATCAATGACCTGATCTCGCGTGCGGAGAATCCCGAAAAGATGCTGAACCAGCTGATCGTTGACATGCGGGGTCAGTTGGCGCAGGCGAAGCAGCAGGTCGCGGCGGCGATCGCGGACGAGAAGCGACTTGCCGCGCAGGTCGATCAGGAGAAACACAGCGCCGAGGAGTGGGAGCACCGCGCGGTGCTCGCGGTCCAGGGAGGGCGGGACGACTTGGCGAAGCAGGCCCTCCTGCGCCACAACGAGTATGCCCAGGGGGCGCTTCAGCTCCACGACACGTGGGTGAAGCACCGTGAGGAGACCGACAAGCTCAAGATCTCGCTGCGCCAGCTGAACGATCGCATCGAGGAAGCGAAGCGCAAGAAGAACATCCTCATCGCGCGCCAGAAGCGCACCGAGGCCCACCGTCGGATCCAGCAGACGATGTCGTCGATCGGCGACAAGGGCGCGTTCGAGGCGTTCGAGCGCATGGCCGAGCAGATCGAGCATGAAGAGCGCAAGCTGATCGCCGCGGCCGAGGTGCACGAGGATCTGTCCGGGGACGCGCTCTTGAAGCAGTTCCAGACCCTCGAGGGCACTGCCGATGCGGACCAGCAGCTCCTCGCGCTCAAGCGCAAGGTAGCCCTCCTCCCCGGCGGGGCGGGTGACGCGAAGCAGCTCGGCAAGGGCGCCACCGATGCTCAACTCGTCGAGGACGACGACGCCGAGCATTCCCGCTGAACTCCGAACCACGCCCGTCGGTCGCTCGGCTCCCGGGCGCCACGCTGGTGGTGCTGTTTGTCGCCGCGCTGCTGCTCTGGTTTGCGCTGCGGGTCTTCACGGTCATCATGTTGCTGTTTCTGGCGGTGCTCGCGGCTATCTACCTCTCCGCAATCACTGACATTCTGGAGCATCGCGTTGGAGCGCCGCGCTGGGTCGGGCTCCTGTGCGCGGTTTTTGGGACGCTCGTCGTCGTCGCGGGTGTCGGCGCGCTGATTCTCCCGCCCGTCATCGATCAAACGGAGGCGTTGGTTTCGGCGCTGCCTCAGACGTTTACGGACGCGCAGGCGGTGCTCGCGCGCTGGGCGAGCCGCTATCCCGTGGTGCGTCGCACGGCGTTGGCCGACCCGGCCTCCGGTCTCGTGGGCGGTCTGCTCAACGAGGGGGTCGCGTTTTTGCGTGGGTCGCTCCTTCCCTACGTGCGGGCGGGGGGCGCCGTGCTCGTCGATGCTGCGAGCGTGTTCGTGATGGCGCTGTATCTCGCGCGACAGCCCGGCGCCTACCGCTCGGGTGTGCTGGCGCTGGTGGCTCCCCGGCACCGTGCGCTCGGGGCCCGCGTCCTCGATGACCTTGGCACCACGTTGCGCGCCTGGGTCGTCGGGCAGCTGCTCGACATGGTGGTGCTTGCGCTCGTCACGACCCTCGGCCTGTGGGCCCTGTCAGTCCCCTACTGGTTGGCGTTCGGGTTGCTCGCAGGCGTCGCGGCGATCGTGCCGTTCTTTGGCACGCTCGTCTCGACCATGCTGCCCGCGTTGTTCGTGCTGAGCTCGGGCGACTGGGTGAAGGCGGGCGCCGTCGTGGCCTTGGGCGTCGCGATCCACCTCATCGAAGCCAACGTGCTCGCGCCCTTCATCATGGAGCGCGAGGTCGCGCTGCCTCCCGTGCTCACGATCGCTGCGGTCCTCGTGATGGCGACGCTCCTCGGCGCGGTGGGGCTCGTGGTCGCGGTGCCCGTCCTCGCCGTGGCGATGGTCGTGGTTCGCGACGTGCTGCAAGGGCAGATCTACGGCGACCCGATCGACGAGGTCGAGGCAGGCCTGCCCCACCGGCGTCGCGCGTGACGCGGCGCCCTACGCAGCGCTTTGTGATTATCGCCGACGGCGAGTTCGGACCGTTGACGTCGAAGACCGCGAATTCCTGCATCCGGTATTTCCCAGACCAAGTGGTCGCGGTGCTCGACCGGAACCACGCGGGGAAGACCGTGCAAGACGTGCTCGGGTTCGGCGGGGCGATTCCCGTGGTGGCGAGCCTCGACGACGCTGCCGGGGCCACGGCCGTGTTGATCGGCATCGCCCCGCCGGGGGGCCAGCTGCCACCGTCCTGGCGGGCCTGGCTCGTGCGGGCGATCGGCCGCGGCTGGGAGATCTGGAGCGGTCTGCACACATTCCTCGCGGATGACGCCGAGCTCGGCGCGCTGGCCAAGGCGCGTGGAGTGCGCATCCTCGATGCGCGCCGACCGCCCGCGGACTTGCGGATCGCCGACGGCCGGGCCGCCGAGGTCGACGCGTACGTCGTCCTCACCGTCGGCACCGACTGCAACGTCGGCAAGATGACGGCGCAGCTCGAGCTGTTGGAGGCGCTGCTCGAGCGGGGCCATCGCGCCCGATTCGTGGCCACCGGGCAAACGGGGATCTTCATCGAGGGTTGGGGCATCGCCGTGGACGCCGTCGTGGCCGATTTCATCGCCGGGGCGGCCGAGCACGTGGTCCTCGAGGGAGCCAAGGACGCCGATGTCGTGCTGGTTGAAGGGCAGGGCAGTCTGCTGCATCCGGGGTTCTCGGGCGTCACGTTGGGCCTGCTCCACGGCAGCTGTCCCGACGCGCTGATCCTGTGTCATCAGGCGACGCGCGCCCACATCGGCGACTACCACGGCCAGGGTCCCTGGGTGCGGATCCCGCCGCTGCCCGAGGTGATCGAGCTGTACGAGCGCGCAGCGGCCCCGGTGCGGGCGTGCCGGGTGATCGGGATCTCGCTCAACACCTTCGATCTCGACGCGCGCGCGGCCCGCGCCGCCGTGGCGCAGGCGGCCGAGGAGACCGGGTTGCCGGCGACCGATCCGGTGCGCTTCGGACCCGACCCGCTCGCCGACGCGATCGTGCGCGAGGCGATGGCCGCTCGCTAGCCCGAGGTTTGCCAGCGCGTTGACGCTCCGGCCCGAGGGGCCTACGTTACGGCCGCCCATGGCTTTGTCGCTCTTCAACACGCTGACCCGCCAGGTCGAGCCGTTCACGCCGCTCCGTCCCCCCCGGGTGACCCTCTACACCTGCGGACCGACCGTTTGGAACTACGCGCACATCGGGAACTTCCGCACGTTTCTTTTTGAGGATCTGTTGCGGCGCCATCTGGAAGCATCCGGGTACGACGTGTTCCACATCATGAACCTGACCGACGTCGACGACCGCACCATCACGGCGGCCGCGGCGGCGGGCCAGCGCCTCAGCGACTACACGGCGCCCTTCGTGTCCGCGTTCTTCGAGGACCGCGACTATCTCCGGATTCGGCCGGCGCACGCCTATCCCCGCGCGACCGAAACGATTCCCGCCATGGTAAGGCTGGTCGAGCGGCTGCTCGAAACAGGGGTGGCCTATGTCGGCGACGATGGCTCGGTGTACTTCGCGATCGAGCGGTTCCCGGCCTATGGCCGCCTGTCGGGTCTCG
Source organism: Gemmatimonadales bacterium (assembly GCA_035604455.1). Classification (GTDB taxonomy): domain Bacteria; phylum Gemmatimonadota; class Gemmatimonadetes; order Gemmatimonadales; family GWC2-71-9; genus AG25. The sequence continues at coordinate 1,358 of DATNIM010000132.1, read as the reverse complement.
AGCGGCGGGAGTTGAAGATCGGCGCCCGCGTGGCGAGCGACGAGTATGGGAAGGACGACCCGCGCGACTTCGCCCTGTGGAAGCGCGCCACGCCGCGGGACGAGGCCGTGGGGGCCGCGTGGCCCGCGCCGTTCGGCCTGGGGCGTCCCGGGTGGCACCTCGAATGTTCGGCGATGTCGCTCGGGGAGATCGGGCGGCGCTTCGGTGTGGCGACATTGGATCTCCACGCCGGTGGCGTCGACTTGATCTTCCCGCACCATGAGGACGAGATCGCGCAGTCGGAAGCCGCGACGGGCGAGCCGTTCGTGCGCTGCTGGTTGCACGGAGAGTTTTTGAACGTGCGGGGCACGAAGATGTCGAAACGCTTCGGCAACTTCCTCACCGCCCGTGACCTCCGCGAGCACGGCGTCGACGCGGCCGCGCTGCGGCTGCTGTTCTGGCAAACGCATTACCGACAGGCGCTCGACTTCACCGACGAGGCGCTCGCCGCGGCGCGGGAAGGCGTCCGCCGGCTTGGCGAATTTCGAACGCGGCTGGCCGAGGGGGCCGCGGCCGAGGCTGCGCCCGCGGGCCCACTCGCGGATTTGGCAGGCACGCTCGAGCGCGATGCGCGTGACGCGCTTGATGACGATCTCGCCGCCCCGCGCGCCGTTGCCGCGCTATTCGACTTTGCGCGCGCAGCGAACCGGCTGTTCGACCGCGCGGCCGGCGGCGCTCGGGCAGCGCTCGCGGCTTTCGACCGGTGGATGAACGTGTTTGACGTGCTGCCGGCCGCCCGGACCACAGCGCCGGAGCTCGCGCAATGGGTCGAGGGCCTGCTCGCCGACCGGGAAAAAGCCCGTCGCGCCAAGGATTTCCGGGAGGCCGACCGCATCCGGGCCGAGCTCCGCACGCGCGGTGTCGAGCTTGAAGACACACCGGCTGGGACCAAGTGGCGCGTCGCCTAAGTCCTTCGGGGTACGTCCCTTGCGGTATCCTTCCGCCCCGTTTATCCTACCAGTCTGGTAGAAATCGCGCTCGGCCGCTGACGTAGCTCAATCGGTAGAGCAGCTGATTTGTAATCAGCAGGTTAAGGGTTCGAGTCCCTTCGTCAGCTCACGTTGCCGAAGAGGAGTACATAAGCCCCGACGGGATACGCACGGTTGCCGCACCCCGCGGTAGTGACCGCGGGGTGCGTCGTCACTGGGGGCGAGAGCAAGCGGGGAGGCGAAGCGCGGCGCGGGTTTGGTGGGGTGCCCGAGCGGCCAAAGGGAGCAGACTGTAAATCTGCCGGCCTAGCGCCTACGAAGGTTCGAATCCTTCCCCCACCACTCGACCAGCGGGCGTAGCTCAGTTGGTAGAGCGTCAGCCTTCCAAGC
>DATNIM010000131.1:0-4190 GCA_035604455.1 Gemmatimonadales bacterium | reverse complement strand
GAGCGCGGCGGTGCCTTCGGCGGCGACGTAGATGACGGGCCCGCGTTGCGTCTGGCACTCGAGCCACGGCACGCCCCGGGCGATCGTGAGCGCCCAGGCCAGCGCGAGGAAGGATTTGCCGGAGCCCGGCGGCCCGTAGAGCACCGTGAGCGCGCTTTCGGGCAGGTAGTGCTCGAGTTGCCATGCGGGCGGGTCCAGCGCCATGAGTTGCGCCGCGGTGCGGAGGTGGAAGCGGACCTTCCGGGGCGGTTGCGGGCTGGGCCGTTCCACGCGCATACGCTCCGCGGTCGCGCTCACGCCGCCCCCTGCGTTTGCCGGCGCACCCACGCCAGCACATCCGCCACCCGATAGCGCGGTGTGCGCGGCGTCACGTGGAGGACGGGAATGGCGCTGCGGCGGACGGTGGACACGCTCACGCCCAGGTAGTGCGCGACGTCGGGCAAACTCACGATCGCATCGGGCGGGAGCTCCGAGAGCGAGGCTGACCGCTCTATCCGCACTTGCTTCCTAGAAACCCGTTGACCGCTTGATAGCCGCCCACAGCGCCCGGGCCTTGCTCGGTGCGCCCGTGGTCCCCTTATCGTGGCGCGTAATTCGCAGCCAAGCACGCGCGTAGCGTGCGAGCAAAAGCGAACGTTTCAAGGGACCGAGATTCTTCTCGCTCGTCGGGACGTTGCCGGGTGGCTCGGCATTTGGTACGTTGTCCATCGGGTCAGCCTCCGTTCAGGTTGACTGCTGTAAAGCGCTCGCGGATTCCGGCCGCGGGCGCTTGTGTTTAGACGGGCCTTACCGTCTTCAGCCGTCCCCGGTCGTCACGCTCGACGACGAGCGTGCGCGGGCCAGAGCGGTCCACCAAAAGCGCGACGGCTTCCGTCGCGATCCTAGTCGCGACGCCCGCGTGCTCGACCAACGCGGCGAAGGTCGGCCCGAGGGCATCGACAGCGCCTCGTGCTCCCGACGCGAACGCCTCGAACTCGGCCGCGGCTTGCGCTTGGACCGCGCGCTCCTGCCCGGCGGCGGCGGCCTCGAGTTGCTTCGCCAGCTCGCGCAGACCCGCGGATGTACCCGTCGCGAAGACGGGGGCCGGCGCCGACTCAACCGCCGTCGGCGCGACCTTGGCGACGGGCGCCGGGATGCGTTTCGAACCAATCAGCTCGAGCGCCGACGCGCGATTGAGCCGCTTCGCCGCGAGCGACGGCTCAGGGAGCGGGTCACGGCGCGGGCGGAAGGGATGCCACGGCCCGGGCGCCCGTTTACGAAACGTTTTCATGCAACCTCCGGGAACATGGGAGAGCGACGGGCAACCGCCGCGCGGTCAGAGCGGCTGCCCCCGTGAGGGGCTGAGTCTCGCGGTCGGGTGAAGGTTCATGGGGCGCGCAAACGCCGCCGCGCCCTTCCCCGAAATCGCCCACAGTCACTTCGTCGGCCGTGCGGCGAGTTTCGCCAACACCGCCTCGAGCTTCTCGAGCACGGCGACGAGGCGCTCCTCGCGTTCGGCCTGCGCGCGGTCACGAGCGATCGCCCGCTCCATGTCGAGTTGTGCGTACGTCGGCACGGTTAGTCTCCCCTCTCACGGCGTTCGGCCGCGGCGATTTCTCCGTCGAGATCAAAGTCGCGCTCGAGTGTGGTCACGAAGTGCGTCTCGAGCGTCGCGGGCAACGAAAGGCCGCCCGCCTCTGGCCATTGCGTCGCGTCCGTAAGCCCCCGGCCATCCCACGACGGCCGCGTGAGGGCGAGCCGCACGCCACACGTCTCGAGGGCGGTACCGAACATCTCCACGAGCCGTTGCCCTTCGGCCGTCGAAGCCAGCACGGCCGTGAGCTTCGCGGCGTGTGCCCGTCCCCAACCGCGGAGCCGCTCCCTCAAGTCGCGCACGGCGCGCATCTCGGCTGCCGTGGGCAACTCGCGCGGGTCGTAACCCCCGCGGACCCTTTCAAAAAAGAACCGGAGCGTGCCGTCGCGGGCGTGGGGCTTGGGCTTCTCGGCCGCGAGCGGGTCAACGCCGGTCTCGCGGTACATGCGGTCGGCGGCGTTCCAGCGCTGCCAGTTAGCGCGATCGCGGGCCGCCTCGGCCGCTGCTTGGTCGGGGATCTTCAACCGTGGTCCGGGCATTATCCCTCCGCTCCGAGAATGTCGTAGAGAGTTGCGGCGCCGATGTACCGGCCGGCGAGCGCGCGGCGCATCGCATCGACGCGCCGGAGTTTCGGGTCACGGGCCATGAGCACCCCCACCCGTTTGTCGAGCTCCTTTGTCGCTTCGCGCAACAAGGCGCCGCGGCGGGCATCGTTCCCGCGTGCGTCCTCGCGGAGCGCGTCGTCATACGGCGCGTGCTCAACCTTGAGCACCGCGGCTAGCCGCTCAAGCGTGTGGGGCGCCGCCCGCTTGGCGAGCTCGACCTGCTCGTAGAGCCGTCGCGCCTCGGGGGCGTTGCCCGTCAGCATCCGCGCCACCGCATACCGCCGCGGGACGTCGGGATGCATCACGCACGCGGTGTCCTCGAGGTGTCGCTCGAGCGCCGCGACGACGCGGGCCCGTAGGTGGGTGTTCGTCACTTCGTCCCTCCGCGGTTGAGATAGGCCAGCGCGGCGGCTCGAAGCCACACCGACACGGCCACGCCATCCCGGGAAGCGGCTCGCACGATGCGCTCCCGGAGCCATCGGGGCATCCGAAAGAACGTCAACGGATTGCCCACGCCCTTTGTCTTTCGAGTTCGTGTTGCCATTCGGTCCCCACCGAAAACGAAAAAGGCGGCGCTGGCGTGCTCACTCGGAGCACCAGCGCCGCCCTTGCCTGAAGCGGACCGGCCACCACACAACGGGGCCGTCTATGTCGTCCTGCCCTACGCTACATCATCACTGTCAGACAATCAAGAGGCGACGTCCGCACTTCGGGTTGACGCATTGCGCGTTGCCCCGCTCGAGCGCCACGGCTATCACGATGCCCGTTTCGGGCCAAGGCCCTGGCACGATCGCCCCACAGGGACAGCGCGGGCGTCCCGACGTGAACGTGCGCCGGGGCAAGGCTTCCGACGAGGGCCGGATGCCGGGGGCTGTCATACACGCGACCGATGCGTCACACCGGTATGATTCACCTCGGCAGGTGAGCTCCGCAAGAGGGAGGAGGGACGAATGCCTCACCAGGGATTGCAACGATTCGCCTGCGAACGCTGTCACGCCGAGCTTGCGTGGATTCAACACGGGGAGCCCAAAGAGGGGCGACTCGCACTCTGGAAACGCGCCCAGTCCACACGGGTGCCGCTCTACCTAGTGACGAAGGAGGCATCGACGGGTGACGTCCACGAGGCTGAGGACCTGGGGACGGGCGAGCAGTTGGATCAAGGGCGTTTCAACGGAAAGCTCCAAGCGCTCAAGCGCGACCACCGGTGCGCCTCATGACCACGCCTCGCGACCCGCACCAATGGACGGTCCATGTCCTCAACATTCAAGGAAGCATCTTCGAGAAGTGGGTCGAGCACATCGTTAGTGCCGCTCCGGACCCGTGGAAGGTGGTCGCGGCCCAATACTCCGTTGAGTACCCTCCACCGAACGGGCCGATACGAGGACACGAGAGCTGTCTTGATGTCTGGACTGAGCTTAGGCTCGGCAAAGCGTGGATATCGCTGGCGATAGAGGCCAAAAAGGACGATCCGCGATTCGTGGATTGGGTGTTCTTCGTGGCATCCAAAGGACGGTTGAACCCTTGTGTGACCTGCATCGACGCCCGCAATTCCTCTCAAGGGCGACCTGCAAGCGTGACAGGGAAGGTGCTCGTCTTCCCTTCCACGATCGTCGCTGATGCCTGCCGCGAAGTCCGTGGCACGTGGGACTCGAAAGACACGCGGGAGTTCACGAAGACTTCAAGTAAGGCCATTAGCGATGCTGCACATCAGGTGGCGATTGGTGTGCAGGCCCTCATTCAAGAGCAAGTCACAGTTTGGGGAGACCATGCGGTCAGGCAAGGCAAGTCTCCTCCGTGGGAATGGAACACTTTTCTTCCAGTGATAGTGACGACCGCAAACTTGAAGGTTCTCACGTTTGACCCCGGAGATGTTGATGCGAAGTCAGGCACGCTTGATTCTGCGCAAACACGGCTGCTAGACGTTAAGTGGCTAGTCTATCTCTATCCGATACCGCGCCACCTCCAGTTCGCCTACACTAATCCCCTCCACTTGTTCGAGAACGACGTCGTCG
>DATNIM010000130.1:0-54389 GCA_035604455.1 Gemmatimonadales bacterium | reverse complement strand
GTCACCTGCGCGTTCTTGTTCCCGGTGAGCGTGAACTCGCCGCTGTTGCTGGGATCAGTGGGGAGGATGTTTGCAGGAATGCCTGGTAGCAGCGTTCCAAAAGCGAGCGGGCGCAGACCGGTCACGCCCGACTGCGCCATGGCGATCGGCGTCACCCCCAAGAGCAGCACCACCCAAGCCGCTGCGGTACGCATTGGCCCGTCCCTTGGACTAACTTGTGGTGGGCCGTGGACTTCCACGGACCCTCCGTTCGACAACTGGCCCGCGCTCTCCGGCCCGTGCGGCGCGCGGGGGCGCTTTAAGCTACGGCGCACGCACCAGCGTCGCAGTCGTGGCCTCGCGCGACAGCGATCCCGCGTGTCCTGCTAGCGGACGCGGGCACTGGCGAGCACGTTAATAGGGCGCTCTCGCCCAGAACACCCACTTTCAGGAGACTTGCTCATGATACTCAGATATTCGCAGCGCCTCGCTTTCGCCGTAGCCGCCGCCGCCGTGGCGCTCGGATCCGCCGTGCAGCCGGCCGGAGCGCAGGCTGCCGGTGGGACCATGGCGCCGGCCGCCGCACCGAAGGTGACGATCGTGTCGCCGAAGAACGGCGAGGTCGTGACGGGCCCGAGCGTTCATGTCGTGCTGGCCGTGCAGGGCGTTGAAATCGCGCCGGCTGCCGAGCACCGTCCCGGCACCGCGCACCACCACCTCTTCCTCGACGTCAACGTAACCGCCGCTGACTCTGCCATTCCGGCGGGCGTCGCCGGCATTACGCACCTTGGGAAGGGCCAGACCGAATACACCTACGACACGGTCGCTCCCGGAGCGCACCGGCTGATCGATGTGCTCGGGGATCCGAACCACGTCCCCCTGAAGCCCATGGTGGCCGACACCGTCCACTTCACCGTTAAGTAACCCACCGACCCCGATGGGTGCGCACTCGGCGTGCCCACCGGGGTAGATAGTGGACGAGGGGACACCTAATGCGGATCACGATGCTTGCAGTCGGCGTACTTGCGACCCTTGCGTGCACCACGCAAACGGTCGTGCCCGAACCAAGGAGCTACATCGCGACGAAGCACCCGAAGTCGATCTGGGTGGTGCGCGAGGACGAGACGACCCGAGTGGATAGCCCCGAGATGCACGGGGACACCATTGTGGGCACGGTGGACGGGAAACCGTTCAGTGTCCGGGCGCGTAACGTGCAGGTGAACGTTTCCGAGATTGATTGGCCTCTCACGGAAGTGCTCGCGGGCGCTGGGGCGTTGGTTGTGCTCGTCCTCGTGAATCCGCATGTCAGCCTAGCGCACTAGACGAGGCCGAGGGAGAGCGGCCCAAAGGGGGCCACCGATCCGTGGCACCAAACGGCGCGTGCCGCTCCAGTTCGAGCGTCGAACGGTGACGCGCCTGCGAATCACCGCGGCGCCAGCCGCGCTGCTCGCCGCTCTCGCCTGCTATATGCAGACGGAGCTGCCGGAACCCGGCACCTACATCGCAACCCGGCACCCGAACGCCATCTGGATTGCGCGGGGCGACGCGACGACCCGCGTCGACAAACCCGCGATGCGCGGCGACACGATCATAGGCTTGGTTGACGGCCAGGCGTTCAGGATCCCTTTACGCGATGCCCAAGTGACCGTTCGCCGCATCGATTGGCCGGTGACCGACGGGCTCGTGGGCGGGGGTGCCTTGGTGCTGCTTGTCATCCTGAACCCGCACAGTAGTCAACCGCACGGCGGCGGCCTGTGCGTCGAAACGAAGCCTGGCGTCAACCTGTGCTGACGCCCATGGCGCTGCGCCGCTCAAAGCGGCGGCTCGCCGGTCTAGCGTCGGTCGCCTTCGTTCAGTCGTCACTGCGCCCTTAGCGGAGATCCATCCGGCGCCCCGCGGGCACAGGACCACGGCGGGCCGATGGCCTGCGTTACCTCCCCACACTGCCCCGACTCTTCATGGCGAGCCCGGCAAACGGCCGGTATCAGCTTGAAAGGGCTCCTAGCCCTCGACTTTCCCGGTGCGGAGGTACACGTGTCTCGAGCCCAGCGGCTCCTTCTTGGTGGATTCATCGCGGCATTGATCGGGGCGGCGTGCCACAACCCGGTCACTAGCAACTCTCAGACATCCATCCTCACGGCGGCAGCGGCGGCCTTCGACTCGGCGCCAGCGGGATACAGCAACCTGACGTCGAGCTTCGGCGCAACCTCGAACGCGCCGTTTCAGCCGCCATTCGGGCCCCAGGGGATGGGTGGTGGCCCGCCGCCCCTCGCAGGCCCCGGGCCGATGGGCGGCGGTCATGGCTTGATGTGTGGCGGTCTCGGGGGCCCCTTCCTTGGTGATGGCCTGGCCGTTGGCTTCGGGCCCGGCCCGTTTGGACGCGGTGGCCCCCCGCAGGCGTTCGGGGCGTGCACGTTCTCGAGCACCACGGGCGTCGTGACTTGCCCGCCCATCAGCATTGGCGGTCTCACGATCACTCGCACCGCGATCTACGTCGACACCGCGGGCAACCACCAAGCGGCGCCGGACAGCATCACCGCTTCGATCACGACCAACGTCAACGTGAGCGGCACGATCACGCGGCGCGATAGCAGCACGAGCACGGTCACGGAAGCGAGCACCCAAAGGGTCACGGGCCTTGGGCCCGGCAGCACGGCGCGCACGATCAATGGAACGTCGAGCGGCACGGAGAGCACGAGCGGAACGTCGTCGCAAGGCTCGTTTACGTCCGACCGCGCAGTCGGCGACACGACCAACGGCCTCGTCATCCCGACCCCGGTGCCCGGCACGCCGGACTATCCAACGGCGGGAACTACGATCCGCGCCGCCACCGTCACACTCACTCTCGCAGGCGGGACACCCACGACCTCAAGCCGCCGAGAAGTCGTGACGTACACCGGTTCGAACACCGCTACGGTCGTGATCACGCAGGATGGTGCCACGAAGACGTGCACGCTGCCGCTGCCGCATGGCCAGCTGAGCTGTCAGTAGCCGTAGGGCCCGGCCCTCGCCATTCGTCGAGGGCCGGGCCGCAGTTCGGCTAATGCACGTCCAACACGCCGACCACCCCACCGAAGCCGTCGTCGACCCGGGGGACGCCGGGTGGCACGATCCACACACCATCGACGAGCAGGCTGAAGTGGTAGAGCCCAGGCGCGATGGTCACGTTGCGCTCCCACACGCCGTTGCCTGCCGATTGGAGAGGCTCCGGGTGCCACGCGTTCCAATCTCCGGCGATCGCTGCAGACTGTGCGTTCGCAAGGTTGAAGCGGACGCGAGTCAGACCCACGCCCGCGCCGCGCTGGACTGGCGCTTGTGGCACGACGAGCCGCGGCCGGAGGTGGACGCGTGCTCCAGCCGCGACGAATCCCGCTCGCGGGAGGTTCAAGAACAAGTCGGGCAGATAGCTGCCGCCGCCGAATTCAAGCGACACCTGAGGACTCACAAAAACCTGCACCCAGGCCCCTGCCCCGCCCGCAGACCCGTAGACCTGACTGACGCGCACGGCCGTCCAAAGGCTTGCGGTGACGGGCCCTCGATCGATGGTGGCGGTCACGCCGACGTCCGTAAACCACGAGCCCTCGAGCCGCGTGGGTTCGACGGCGACGCTCACCGCGCCGCTGCCGAAGGCCCGCCAGCCGCGGAGCCGCAGGTGCAGGGCCACGACGGAGGTCGTGTCGGAGCTCCACCCGGCCGACGGACCGGCGCCGACGCCAAGCCCCACGCGACCGATCGACAGCTGGGCCTCGCCGATCCAGGCCGTCGAAAGGCTCCACAGCCCGTCCGAGCGATCGCTGGCGCCGCCGCTTGCATCGATGGCGGCGCGGAGCCCACCACGGGGATCGGTGGTCACGGTCAGGTCGCCCCTGCCTTCGAGCGACCATAATCCATCCGGGAGCGTCGCAACTGAGCTCCAGAGGGTGCCCGCCGCGAGCCCAGCCACGAATTGCGCCGCCGGCGACAGGGACGCCGAGCTGAAGTTCGAACCTCCGGGGTAGCGCACCGTGCCAGCCCCCGCACCAACCGAGGCGTCGTCCTGCGCATGGAGCGTGCGGCCGACCAGGCACGTAACGGCGACCAGACCCGCGGTTACTCGCATGGGCCTTGAACTTAGCGGCCCACGCGCGAGACTGAGGTCATGCGCCAGGCACCCGACCGTTACCGGAGCGCCGCACCAAGCTCTTTAGGCAGGGGACGAGCGGCCGCCACAGGTTCCAGCCGGCCGCGCGCGGGGACCAAGGGGGTCGGCTGAGCGAAGAGCGGGCGCCAAGCGACGCGGAGGTGGTCCGACGAGTGCTGGCAGGCGACGTGGAGTTGTACGGGGTGCTGGTGCACCGCTATCGCGACCGCTATGCCCGCTACGCCGCTCGGATGCTCGGCTCGCTCGACGCCGCCGAAGACGCCGTGCAGGATGCGTTCGTCCGCGCCTACGAGCGCTTGGGACAGTGCCGGGAGCCGGACAAGTTCGCAGGGTGGTTCTTCCTGATTCTGCGGAACCGGTGCTTTGCGATGCGCCGCGACGGACGTGTGACGCGCTCACTTTCGGATGACGACGAAGGGGTCGCGGCGCGGGGCGAGGCGGACGAGCGAGTTCAGGCGGGCGAGCGTCGGCGGGCACTCGAACAGGCATTGATGCGGCTGACCGCGGAACAACGAGATGTGTTCGTGTTGAAGCACGTGGAGGCGATGTCCTACGACGAGATCGCGGCGCTCACGGGAGTGCCGGTGGCATCGCTCAAGATGCGGATGCATCGTGCCTATGACCGCCTGCGAGCAGAGTTGAAGGAGTTTGCGACGTGACGACTGGGTATCACCCACTCATCAAGCGGATGCTCGACGGCGAGATCTCGCTTGGAGACCTCCCGCCCGAGCGGCGTGCCGAGGGCGACGACGCCCGCCGGCTGCTAGCGTCGATCGACACCGGCGACGTCACGCTGAGCACGCACGTCGAGAATCGGGTCATGAGTGCGGTGCGACGCCGCGCTCGCTCACCGCTCGCGCGGGCCTGGTCCGCGTTTCTCGCGACCCGGGTGCTCGAGGTGCACGTGCGCCTTGGGCCGTGGGCTCTCGCCGCGGCCGCCTGTCTTGCCCTCGTGGGTGTCGGGCTCTCGCGTCGCGGACACGAGGCGCCCGTCGGATCCGTGGCCGAGGCGCCCGTCTACGTCCGCTTCGTCTGCTACGCGCCCGGCGCGCACCGCGTGGCTTTGGTCGGCACGTTCAACCGCTGGGACCCCGAGGCCACTCCGCTCGCTCCCAGCGCTACGCCAGGAGTGTGGGCGATCACCGTGGCGCTCCCCGCGGGCCAGCACCAGTATGCGTTCCTGCTCGACGGCGCCCGATGGGCCACCGATCCGTCCGCGCCCGCTGTGTCCGATGGGTTCGGTCAGCGCAACAGCGTCGTCACCGTGACGAACACACCCGCCGGGGCGCGCGCGCTGTGAAGCTGCGCGGCCTCGTGGCAGCGTCCATCCTGTGCGTGCGCCCTCTGCTCGGGCAACAGGACGTTTCGGGACAACTGGGGGCGCGCCTGCCGCCCCCCGTGCTGGCGGCGATCGCGTCGCTTGCGGACAGTGCCGTGGCCAAAGGCCTGCCCTCTGACCCGATCCTCGAGAAGGCGATCGAGGGGAGCACGAAGGGTGTGCCTGGGGACCGCATCGTCGGTGCGGCGCGAGCAGTCCTCGGCGCGCTCGAGACATCAGCAAGGGCGACTCGCGCGGGCGGCGTGGCCGCTCCGGGCGCGGACGTGGTGGAGGCGGGCGCCTTCGCCCTGAACGCGGGGCTGCAGCCGGCCGACGTCACGGCGCTCGTGCACGGGAGCGAGGCGTCCTACGCGCCCGCGCTCGTGCTGCGCGTGGCTGGCACGCTGGCGGCGTTGGGCGTCTCGGCAGCCCAGTCGGTCCGCGTCGTTGAGCGAGCCCTGGACGCCCATGCGAGCCCAGCCGACCTCGCCGATCTCCCGCGCCAGCTCCAACTCGGGATGGCGCGCGGAGCCTCGCCGGGCGATGCGGCGAACGGCCTAGGCCACGGTGTTCCGCACGGTCCGCCGCCGGGAAGCCCGCCGCCCAGCGCCGGGCACGGCCCACCGCCACAACTTCCCCCGGGCCCGCCTCACGGACCCGGGGGGCGCGGCCCCTAAGGGCCGCTCCCACCACAACGGGCCGCTTCGCGACCGGGGGTCTGTCGCTCCCGCGGATCGACTTTTCGCGGGCGCCAACCGCTTGATGCTCCGAGCGCGCGAGTTCCGGCGCACGTGCAGGGCAGAAGCGAGCGTGGAGGCCTGATGAGAATTCGATTCTCGTTCGCGCTGGTCGCTCTCGCACTCGCCGCCTGCGGCGGGCACGGGCACAACCAACCCTGCATGATTGACCAGACGGGAGTGCCCGTGTGCAGCACCCAGGTCCCTACCCCGACTTCGGTGCCTCCCGCGTCCAAGCCACGGGAATAGACGAGCGTCGCGGCCCGGAAGACAGGGTTGCGTAGCCGTCCGGTTGAGGTCACGTTGGGACTGTGGTGACGCCGCTCGTAACGGGGGCATCATGACGATCCCGACACCCGTCCACTCGATCGGTTTTGGCGCGTTCCTCCTGATCGCGCTAGCACCGTCCAGCACACCCGCGCAGAGCGCCTGCGGACAGATAGGAATGCCCAGGTGCACTCCGCAACTCCCAGCGGGCCCGCCTGGCGGGTTCTATCCTCTGCCGCGTCGCCCTCCCCGCCCATCACCACCCCAACTCAGCCCGGAGGAGCGCGCCGCCCACCAGGCTGCGCACGACGCGTGGTCCGCGAACGAAGCGGGACGAAGCGCCGCCCAGCACGGCGACTGGGTAACGGCGGAGAGTGAGTTCAGCCAGGCTCTGGCCCTCGAACCCACAGACTCCGTGTACCGGACCAACAGAAGCATTGCAGGCTGGTTTGTTGCGTACGACGCCTACGCTCGGCACGACTACGAGGTTGCGATTGCACAATACGAGATCGCGGCGGCCGCGATACCTGACCGCTACCAACACGACATCGAGGTGAGTCTCACGGCCGCCCGAGAACGGCTGTCCGAGCAGCGCCGCGATGCAACGATGCGTGCCGCGCTGTCGGGGATGGTCGACTCGCTGCAGGTCACGTCTCAGGTTCGCAGGGACACGACGTCGGATGGTCTCGGGTTCATGACGTCAGACCCGAGCGTCGTCGACGCCCGCGGCGTCCCGTCCGGCCTGCCGCCGTCCCTCGAGGCCGTGATCCCCCACACGCCCGCAGGCGACCGCGTGCGAAAAGGACTAGAGGCCGTCATGACGCGCGACTGGAAGGTCGCGCTCGCATGGTTTCAAGACGCCCGCAATCACGATCCAACGGACCCTGCTCTCGCACGGCTCGTCGATGTGGCACAGTTCAACATCGACCGGCAGACCGCACCCAGCGCGACCCCGGGCACAACCACCCCAGTCCCAACCACAACAACTCCAGGGAATTCTCCGCCGGACGCTGCGTCGGGGATGAGCGGGCTCATCGACTTCTCGACCACCTACGAGGCGTATCTGGCCAGACACCCCGAGCTCAAGAGCGGCGCGACCCAGGAGAACCACCCGGTCGCGCCGCCACCTCCGCCCTCCGGCGCCCCTCCCGCCAGCCCCCAGGTCCAGTCTCTGGACTGGGACGAGCTCTGGCGGACGATCCTGAAATTTCTGAATCAGCCCGATCGGCCCAAAGAGCGCCGACCCGGTGCGGTAACATCAGTCAGGGGTTGAAGGTGTGCGCGCACCGCGACGTTCAACGGACGAGCGGACGCGCGCGGCTCTTCGTTTGCCTGACCGTAGCCCTCGTCGCGCTCGGGGTGGGCCCGAGTGCGGGCCAGGCCAGACCCGGAGTCGTCCAACCAGAGGACTCGACCTGGGGTGTGAACGCGGCCGCTCGCACGCCGTTCGCGAAAGGCCTCGCCGCGGCCCAGCGGCGAGACTGGAAGGACGCCGTGCAGACCTTCTCGGAGGCGCAACGAGCAGATCCCGATGCGCCACAGATCTGGTTCAACCTCGGGCTCGCCTGCTCTCAAGTCTTCGGCTACGAGCTTCGCGCCGTCGGTTGGCTCGGGGCGTATCTCGTCGCCGTTCCAAACGATCCGCGAGCGGATGTCATTCGGCGCCGCATCGCCGGGCTGCAGGCTTCTTTTGAAGGCTTGGCCGGGACGATGGTCGAGGCGCTCGAAACCGTCCCACCCGTGGTCGCCGACTCAGCGTACCGCATCACGCCCAACGGGTCAGACTCGCTCCTGTCGGAGCGGGTCGAGGTTCTGGGCCGGGCCAGGAGCGTCGGCGTCACGCTGACAGCCGTTCGTATTCTCCTCGGCGATACCGCGCGCGCGTTTACAACGCTTGAGGCCACGGTCGGCATCAGTTGGCCCGACCTGCAGGCGCTCTTCGACGACGACAATTGCTTGGCGACCGGGTCCGTGCGGGCGGACGCGATAGTCGATGCCCTCGCCCTCACCGGACAGATCCCGACCCGTAAGGATGTGTGGGCGTACGAGTGTGGGGGCTGGGGGGCGTACCGCGCGCTGATGGAGCGATCGGATTTCTCAGGTGCCGAACGGCTCGTGATAGCGCGACTCGGAGACTACGAGTACGCGGACCAGGGACGGCCGTTCGCCACTCGCCTCGCGGAAGACGTTGCCTGCGCGGCCTTCGCGCTGCACGACTCGAGCATTGTGACCAACGCGGTGGCCGAGGCGGTGGCCGACTCGTTCCTGAACCTCGGATTCATGCGCGATCGCCTGACCGAGGCACAGGCTCTTTATGCAAAAGCCGTGGGACTGGAGTCGTTGAACGACAGCTTGAACAGTCGCTTCGCCGCGCATTGGGCGTGCTACAACTGGCCGGATCGAAAGGGGCAGCTCGTTGCGCTGGGCCGCACCGGAGCTTCAAGCACAGGGTTCCTTGAAGACCCAAGCGTGCGATCCAGGAGCCTCCTCACGCTTCTTGGGTCTGACCCTCACGCCACGTTGAACGCAGCGGAATCGCTAACGCAGGACCTGTTCCGCCTCGCGGCCTACGATCGCGAAGCGACCAGCCTCATTGCCCCCGCCCGGGCTCCCTAGGGTGGTCGGAGGCATGTCCGCACGCTTCCATCGCGGTCTCGACGCCCGAGATGCGCCTCAGCCCGCCTGCTGGAGTCGCTTCACCTGCTCAAGGCTCTCGACGTCCGCTTTGTCCTGAAATCGCTCGGTTTGCTTGGTTCGAATCAACGTATCCAAATCGGCGAACGGTATTTCCACGCCCTCGATTTCTGTTTTCTGCACTTTCGGGGCCGCATCGGCATAGCGAACGCTCCACGCGAGTGTGAGTAGGTCAACTCGCGGATCATCGCCGATGATCGTGATGGGCTTCGTTACCACGTCCGACGGGTCGAGTTCTCGCGAAATGCCCCAGGGCAAGCCTTCGAGGGCTTTCAACGTGCGGGCCGCGTTCTCGACTGTTGGCTCGATGAGAATGTCGATGTCTTTGGTTGCTCGCACAACGCCATGGAGCGCAACTGCGAACCCACCGACGAGGACGTACTTCACACCAGCCGCATTGAGGAGGCTGCACACCATCGCGAGTCGAGACTTCGGGAGCGTCACCGAGCTCGTTGCCCGCCCTCGCGCCGCCATCTTTCGTACTCATCGAAGGTGTCGAAGGCGGCTGTCCACGGCTGGGCAGCCCTGCGGCCTCGTGCCAGCTCTTGCCACAACTCCTCTGCCAGTTGGACCCGCGCGGCCGGTGAGAGGGCGAGGCCCTCCCGGAGCGTGCGCGCGCGCGCTTCGGCGAAAGCATCCTGCTCGTGGCGTGTGAGATAGTCCCGGATCGCCTCGGCCACCACAAAACTGCGGGAGCGCCGCTGGCGCTTTGCCGCCGCGTCGAGGGTTAAGCGGAGATCGTCAGGCAGCGATACGGAGAGAATGGTGGTCATGACCCCTTCGAACGCTCGTGGCCGATCAGCCTGTCCGATTATTAGTAGTTAATAACTTATCGCTCGCCTGTACCCCCGGCAAGACCGCAATGCGGTGACCGTCTATAACATACGGACGCACATAGACTTACTCCGACATCCCGCGCGGACCACCCTGCTCGCGGTCTCAGGAGTACTGCAGCACGGCCTGGACGACTTCGTGTACCAGTCGCTCGCGGCCTCTCAGGAACGCGAGTTCGATCAGGAACGTGAAGCCGACGACCGTGGCCCCGTGCCGCCGCACCAGCTCAGCCGAGGCGGCCGCGGTTCCTCCCGTCGCGAGCACGTCATCCACGACGAGCACGCGGTCGGACCCGCTCACCGCGTCCCGGTGCATCTCGAGTGCGTCGGTGCCGTATTCCAAGGCATACTCCACTCGGCCCCGCTCGGCCGGCAGCTTGCCGGGCTTCCGGATGGGCACGAGGCCCGCGTCCAGGGCGAGTGCGATCGGCGCCCCGAACAAGAACCCCCGCGACTCAATCGACACCACCCGCGTCACGGCGAGACCCTGGAACGGGGCCGCCATCAGCTCGACCGCGCGGCGGAACATGGTGGGCTGAAGCAGGAGCGGCGTGATGTCCTTGAACAGAATGCCGGCCTTGGGGAAGTCCGGGACGTCTCTGATCAGGTGCGCGATGCGCTCGCTCTGGTAGTCTGGGGTCATAGGAGGGAGTTACTTGATCTGAAAGACGTTAGGGATCTGAGGTTCCTGTGGAGCTTCAAGCGCTTCCACGCGGTCGACGCGTGCGCCGATCGGCCCCTCCTCAAGCAGCCGGGCGAGCTCGACGAGGCCCGCCTCACCCGACACAAGGACTTCGACCGTGCCGTCCTCGCGGTTTCGCACCCAGCCGCGAAGGCCGAGGCGCTCGGCGTGCCGGGCGACGAACCACCGGAACCCGACCCCCTGCACCACGCCGTACACGAGGAACCGGCGCGCCACAGTTAGGCCTCCGGCTGCGCTCGCATGCGGCGCCGGTAGCGCACGACGTACAGGACCACGACCAGCACCATCAGCGGGAGTACCACCGCGAGAATCCGTCCGACGTAGCGGCGGACCTCCTCGTTCTGGAGCACCCCTTCGCTCTGCCCCAAGACGTAGCCGATTTCCGTCAGAATCGCGCACCAAATGCCCGCGCCGACGGCCGTGTAGAGCACGAAGCGCGGGAGGGACATCCGGGCGAGTCCTGCGGGGATCGAGATCAGGTGGCGCAGCACCGGGACGAGCCGCGCGAGGAACACGCTGATCTCCCCATGCTCGGCGAAGTAGCGCTCGGAGCGCTCGAGCGAGCGCTCCGAGACGAGCACGTATTTCCCGAATCGGCGCACCAGGCCTCGGCCGAGCCAGTGGGCCACCGCATAGGACGCCAGTGCACCCAGCACGCTGCCCAGCACGCCACAGCCCAAGGCCGGGAGGAAGTGCATCTCGCCCTTCGCCACCCAGTAGCCCGCCGGCGGCATGACGAGCTCGGCCGGGACCGGCACGACCGAGGACTCGAGCGCCATCAGGGCCGTGATGCCGGGGTAGCCCAGGTGCAACAGGCTCTGGAGGAGCCACTGCACGAGGCGATCAAGCATCGAAGCCGTGCTCCCCGAGCAGCGGGACGAACCGCGCGTCCCCAAGCGGCGTGCGCCTGAACCCGGCGCCCGCGCGCTCGACCAGGGTGAGCGTCTGCGCGCCCCGCTCGCCGAGCGGGATCAGGAGGCGGCCGGTTGGGGCGAGCTGCTCGAGGAGGGGCGGCGGGATCTCGGGCCCACCGGCCGCGACCAAGATCGCGTCGTAGGGCGCATAGGCGCTCCATCCGAGCGTCCCGTCGCCCCAGAGGACGGAGACGTTGCGCACGCCCGCTTCCCGCAGCGCGAGCTGGGCGCGGCGCGCGAGCGCGGGCACCCGCTCGACCGAGAACACCTGCGCCACAAGGGCGGCCACCAAGGCCGTCTGGTAGCCCGAGCCCGTGCCGACTTCGAGGACCTTCTCCGTCCCCACCAGGTGCAGCGTCTCCAGGTAGCGCGCATGGACGTAGGGCTGGGAAATGGTCTGGTGGTCACCGATCGGCAGGGCGACGTCGTCATAGGCCCGAGCGCGCAGAGCTTCGGGCACGAAGAGGTGGCGCGGCGTCTCCGCGACGGCGTGCAGCACGCCGAGATCCTTGATCCCCCGGGTGCGCAGCGCCTCGACGAGGCGGGCGCGGTACCCCGCGTAGCTGTCGCCCGACACCATCAGTCGTGCGGGAACCAGGACTGCACGGCCTCAAGCAGTCGGTAGTTGGTCATATCCATGTGCAGCGGGGTGACCGAGATGTAGCCCTCGCGGGTCGCGCGGAAGTCGGACTCGGTGCCGCCCGACCACGTGGCCCGGCCGCCCCCGATCCAGTACATCTCCTTGCCCCACGGGTCCTTGAGCGACGCGATCTCCTCCGAAAAGACGCGGCTCCCGAGGTGGGTCGCCTTGACGCCTTTCACCTCGGTACCGGGGATGGGCGGAAGGTTCACGTTGAGGAGGGTTTCCTTCGGGAAATCCCGGACGGCGATGAGCTGGCTCACAAAGCGCTCGAGCCAGGGCTTGTGTGTCTCGAGGAGTTCGAGCTCGGCGCCGGCCCAGGAGATGGCCACGCTCGGGATCCCGGCCACGAGCCCTTCGAACGCGGCGGCCACGGTGCCTGAGTATAGGACGTCCTCGCCCATGTTCGGCCCGTGGTTGATGCCTGAGAGCACGAAGTCGGGCGGCTCAGGCATGAGGGAGCCCAAGGCGAGGAGCACGCAGTCGGTCGGCGTGCCGTCCACCTGGAAGGTCCCGTCGGACCGCCGCGTGGCCCGCAGCGGCCGGTGCAGCGTGAGCGAGTGCGAGGTGCCGCTCTGCTCGCGGTCCGGGGCTACGACGGTC
Source organism: Gemmatimonadales bacterium (assembly GCA_035604455.1). Taxonomy (GTDB): domain Bacteria; phylum Gemmatimonadota; class Gemmatimonadetes; order Gemmatimonadales; family GWC2-71-9; genus AG25. The sequence continues at coordinate 41,560 of DATNIM010000130.1, read as the reverse complement.
ACCTGCCCGAGGCCCGCGCACACGTCCACGAGGACGCCTAGGCCTTGGGCGAGGACCCCGTCGTCGTTCGAGACGAGGATCTTCATCGTGCCGGGGCGGTGCCCTCGAGGATGGCGAGCACGACCTTGAGGTCCGCGCGGAGGTCGCGCACGGTTTCGAGCGCGAGCGCCCGGCGTGCTTCGGGTTTGAGCTCGCCCGAGCGGCGGTACTGCTCGATCTTCTGGCGCGCGCCCTCGATCGTGTATTTCTCGGTGTACAGGAGGTGCTTCACGAGCATGATGAGCTCGATTTCCCGCCGCTGGTAGACGCGGTTGCCGGAGCGGTTCTTGGCGGGGTTCAGGAAGCGGAACTGACTCTCCCAGTAGCGGAGGACGTGTGGCTTGAGATCGGTGAGCTGGCACACCTCACCGATCGAGAAGAACTCCTGGACGGGATGGGGCGCGCTCATCGCACGCGCTCGGCCTTGGGCGTGCGCTCCATCAGCGCGGCGACGGCGTCGCGCGGATGCTTGCCCTGAAAGAGCACGGCGCAGACCTGTTCGGCGATCGGGAGCTCGACGCCGTGCCGCGCCCCGAGCGTCACCGCCGCCCGCGCCGTCGTCACGCCTTCCGCGACGGTTTGGCGGCCGCCGAGCGCGCCCTCGAGCGAGATGCCGTGACCGAGCTCGATCCCGAGCGTGTGGTTGCGGGAGAGCGGCGCCGTGGCCGTGAGGAGGAGATCCCCCATTCCGGTGAGCCCCGCGAAAGTCTCCGCCTCGGCCCCAAGAGCTACCCCGAGCCGCGTGATCTCGGCCAGGCCCCGCGTGAGCAGGGCCGCGCGCGTGTTGTACCCGAGCCCCAAGCCCTCGAGCATCCCCGCGGCGAGCGCGATCACGTTCTTCAGGGCGCCGCCAAGCTCGACGCCGAGCACGTCGGTCTCGGTGTAGACGCGAAGGTGTTTTGTGGCAAAGGCCTGCTGCACGCGCTCGGCGACGCCCGGCTCGCGCGCCGCGGCCACGAGCGCCGTGGGCGCGCGCTCGTAGACCTCTCGCGCGAACGATGGGCCGGACAGGGCGGCGACCGGCGTTCCCGTGGGCAGCACGTCGCGCAAGGCGCACGTCAGGGTCGTCAGCCGCTCGGGCTCCAAACCCTTGGAGGCGCTCACGACGAGGGCCCCGCGCTCGAGCGCCGGGACCGCGCGCGCGAGCAACTGGGTGACGACGTGAGACGGCGCCGCCGACACGACGATCTCGGCGTCGCGCACGGCTTCAGCGACATCGGCCACCGCTCGCACGTTCGGGGCAAGGGACGCCCCCGGGAGATAGCGCGAGTTTTCGTGTGCCCGATTGATGCTTTCCACCACGTCGGGCTCATAGGCCCAGAGCGAGACGGCCGCGCCCTTGCGGGCGAGGAGATCCGCGAGCACGGTGCCCCAGGCACCGGCCCCCACCACGGCCACCCGGCTCACGTCGCCAGCCCCGAGCCGGTGCGGAAGCGGTGCTCGGTCCCATCGAGCAGGCGCCGGATGTTGGCACGGTGCGTGAAGAGGATCACGCCGGCCAGCGGCACGCTCGTCCACACCGTGAGCGGCGCGTGTTCGGTGAGCGCCGCCCAGATCGGAAACAGCCCGGCCGCAAGGAGCGACCCCACGGAGACGTAGCCCGTGAGCCAGACGGCCGCCACCCAGACGCCCGCCGAAATGGCGAGCGCAACGGGGGCAAGCGCGAGGAACATGCCGCCCGCCGTGGCCACGCCCTTCCCTCCCTTGAACCCGACATAGGGTGAGAACATGTGCCCGCAGACGGCCGCGGTGCCCACGAGGACGGGCAGCGCGGGGGACGCGGTCGCGCGGGCGAGCGCCACGGGGAGCGCGCCTTTCGCGATATCGACGAGTGCCACGGGGACGGCATACCGCCACCCGAGCACGCGATAGGTGTTCGTCGCGCCGAGGTTCTTGCTGCCCTGCTCGCGCAGGTCGATGCCGCGCAGACGCCCGGCCAGGTAGCTCGTGGGTATGGCACCCACGAAGTAGGCGAGCGCGATCCACAGGGCGTTCACGATTCGGTCCGGCCCCGCCGGGCCCGGAACTTGATGGCGAGGGGGGCGCCCGTGAACCCCCAGGCCTCTCGAAAGCCGTTCACGAGGTAGCGGCTGTAGGACTCGGGGATCGCCTCCGGCCGGTTGGCCACGATGGCGAAGCGCGGCGGCGCGGTCCCGATCTGCGAGGCGTAGAGGAGCCGCACCGGCGGCCCCACGGGCTGCGGCGGCTGCTGGCGCGCGACGAGGGCGGCGAGCACACGGTTCACCTCCGCCGTGGGCACCCGACGCTCCCGGGCTTCGGTGACGGTGATGATGAGCTCGAGCAAGCGCGGCACGCGCTGGCCCGTTTTCGCCGAGACGTAGAGAAAGGGCACGAACTGGAGGAACGGCGCGCCTTCCTTCAAGATCTGCTCGCCGTGCACGGCCGTGTTCGTCTCTTTGTCCGGCACGAGGTCCCACTTGTTCACCACGATGATGATGGCCGCCCCGTGCGACCACGCGTCCTGCGCGATGCGCAGATCCTGCGTGTGCAGGCCGTCGACCGCGTCAACGACGAGGACGCAGACCGTCGCCCGCTCGATCGCGCGGGCGGTGCGCAGGGTCGAATAGAACTCGATTTCGTCCGTGACCTTGGCCCGGCGGCGCAGCCCCGCCGTGTCGATGAACATGAGGGTGTGGCCCTCGTAGACGAGGGGCGTGTCGATCGAGTCCCGCGTCGTCCCGGGCTCGGCTGCGACGACGAGCCGCTCCTCGCCGAGGAGACGGTTCACGAGACTCGACTTGCCCACATTTGGGCGGCCGACGACGGCCACGGGGATCGCGTCCTCCGCCTCCGACGGCCCCGCCTCGGGCAGGAGCGCCGCGATGCGGTCCAGCAGGTCGCCGCTCGCTTTCCCCGTGGCTGCGGAGACCGGCACGGGGTCACCGAGCCCGAGCTCGTAGAAGTCGAGGTGGCGGGTATCCTTGGGCAGATGGTCCGCCTTGTTGGCGACGAGGAGCGTCGGGCGGCCCGAGCGGCGCACGAGATCGGCGACTGCGAGGTCCGCGGGATGGACCCCCGTGCTGACATCGACGACGAAGAGCAGCAGGTCGCTTGCCGCGACGGCGAGCTCGATTTGCGTGCGCACCGCGCGGAGCAGCGGGTCGCCAGCGTCCAGATCGAGCCCCCCCGTGTCCACGAGCCAGAACCGGCGGCCGTTCCACTCGGCGGCCGCGAAGTTCCGGTCGCGCGTGACGCCCGGCCGCTCGTCCACGATCGCCGCCCGCCGGCCGATGATGCGGTTGAACAGGGTCGACTTCCCGACGTTCGGTCGGCCGATGATGGCAACGGTGGGGACGTTGGACATTAGTTCTCCACGACCCTGGCCAGGGCGGGCTCCCCCGTGAGGGCGTCGGCGAAGTCGTAGGAGAGCCTGATCTCCATGGGCACCGAGCGAGCGAGGTCATCGACGCTGACGTCGTCCAGAAACACCGCGTCGTCGTTCGTCGCCTCGGCGGGCAGCAGGGCGAGGGACAGGTCGCCCCGACCCCGCAGGGCTTCACGGAACGCGGCCCCGGGGAGGAGCCCCGCCGTCGTGACGTCGGGGCCGAAGAGCGGGTTCGGGACCACCAAGAGCTCGAACACCGCCCTGGTTGCCTGCGCGAGGCCCGCGAGAACCTGCGGCAGGAGGGGGCCCATGGCCGTGCCCGTGACGACGCCGATGCGCTGCCCGCGGAGGTCCGGGAACCCAGCCATCGCGATCCGGGTCTCGAGGTAGCGCACGGCGCCGACGCCGTTTTCCCGTTGCTCGAAGTCCCCGTACCAGGCCGCGGGCGGCAGCGGCTCCCCGGCCAGGAGGTAGAGATCGTCCGCCCCGTAACACCACGGCACGCCGCGCTCGGCCAGCGCGCGTTCCGCGCACTCGCCCACGGCGACCAAGGCGGCCTTGCATTCGGCGGCGGTAGGCGCGCGCACGAGATGTCGTTTGCTGAACTCGGTCAGGGCGACGGGGACGACCGACACGGAGAGGACGGCGTCATCCAAGCCGTAGAGGTCTCGGAGGGTGCGCACCAGCACCGGCCCGTCATTCACCCCGGGCACGAGGACCACCTGAGTGTGGAAGCGGATCCCCTGGGCCGCGAGGCCTGCGAGCTGCGGCACGATTTCCGGGGCCTCCGGGTTACGCAGCACGAACCGCCGGACCAGGGGGTCCGTCGCGTGTACGGACACGTAGAGGGGCGACAGCCGGTACTCCACGATCCGGGCCTCATCCCAGGGCTTCAGGTTCGTCAGCGTGGCGAAATTGCCGTACCGGAACGACAGCCGATAGTCGTCATCGCGGATAAAGAGCGGGGCGCGCAGGGCTTGGGGGTTGCCGTCCACGAAGCAGAAATCGCAGTGGTTCGCGCAGCGCCGGATACGCGGCGCTTCGAGGGTCACGCCCATGGGCCACCCCTCGGGTCGCTCGACGTCGAACTCGATCGCCTCACCCGAGGGCTGCTTCACGTACAACATGAAGTGCTCGTCGGCGGTGAGGAATTCCCAGTCGAGGAAGTCCGTGAGCGCGCGGCCGTTAACCGCCACGAGTTCAGTCCCCGGCTCAAGGCCGAGGGCGGCGCCGAGTGAGCCCGCGGCCACCTTCGCTACGCGAATCACGTCAGCCGCCCGGTAGCTTCAAGGAGTTTGTGAAGGCACATGGTGCAAGATCAATAGGTACTGAGAGTTCCAACCATCGCAATATCACCGGTTCCAGGCCGGGACGCCAGCCACGAGACAAAGCGCCCCGCCAACCTCGGCGGGGCGCGGTCCTGATGCTGAGAGCGGGCGACCGGATTCGAACCGGCGACGTCCAGCTTGGGAAGCTGGCATTCTACCCCTGAATTACGCCCGCAGGTCGCTGCCTCATGCAATCTATCAGCCTCATCCCCGGTACTCCAGCGCGCACGGCACCTTAGGCGCGTTCACGGTCGGCGCCGCGCCACGCTAGGCGTCGCCTTCGGACTCCCCCCGGTCCAAGACCAGCGAGCCCAGAAACGCCGTGAGCCGCCGCACCTCTGAGGCCTTCAGGTCGCGCGGCAAGACGAGCCGAGCGAGCTGGCCCTCCCTCAGCGGGAAGGGAAACTCGACGAAAACCGTGGCCGGAAGCGAAGCGCTCGCATCCGGCGCTCGAGAGTCCCGGGGCGCCCGGCGCTCGGGTTTGGCGCCCCGCTCGGGGATCCCCGGCGTCCAGCCGCCCGGATCCTGCAGGTAGGCGAGGTAGGAGCTCACGGCGATGCGGAAGCGACGCTTGTAGGTCTCGAGCACCGCCGGAACGTGGTCCCGCTTCCTCTGGTGCTGAAAACGGGCCACAGCTTGCTCTACGTCGAGCGTTCTCACGTCCAGGCTCTCCCATCCGTCCATCACGCCGAGGACCTTCGCACAGGCCGACCGGAGCCCGTTCGCAGTGTTCGGGTTCATGAGGCCGCGCGTCGCTGCCCAGCGCCAGTGGTCCAACAACGCCCTGCCCGTGGCCTCGGTCCTCGCGTCCCGCATGCGCTCGCCCCTGCTGGGGTTCGGTTGCCATCAAGACTGGTTGACAGGGAATGCCAGACAGATGCTGGATAGCATACTCAAAATGCCAGACAAATGCTGGATAGCTAACACCCGTTGCACTGCCGATGGCTGGGGACACCGTCCGGCCAACCGACTCCCTGCTAAGCCCCACCCAGAGGGCGCGCTCGAGCAAAGGGGCTCCCGGCTCCCATGCCCGCCGTGGGACCGACTGCGCGCTGCCTTCCTCGAGATCCCAGGGACGTGAGGGTCCACGTCGTGCTTTCGCGGCGAGTCGCAGAGATCGCGGACCGACTGTGGGTCCCCGCGGTTCGTGGCCGGCAAGAGGCTGATGGTGGCACCCTAGCTCCCAACCGCGGGGGGCCAGGGCCGCAGAGGGCGAGGGGCGTCCCCCGAGGGGCGCTGACTCTCACCCGTGGCCGGGGGGAGAGGCTCCGATCTCTGACAGGTTTGTGTGCGAGCGAGTGTCCGAAAGGGGCTGCGTTGGGTTTCTTGGGCGAATGAACCGGGGGGGCTACGCAGGGAGAGCGCGGCTACAGACCATCCGCATTCCGGGAAGCACAAAGCCCACAGGAGCGAACTCCTGTGGGCTTTGTGTGACGCGACTGCGTTTACGCTAGCCGAGCATTACCACAGATACTGGAGGTAAATGCCCCAGCTCCTGCCGTCCTGCCACTTCTGATCGAGCGCATACGTCTGGCTGTTCCCGTAGGCGCCGTAGATGCAGAAGTTCATCGCCAAGCGCCGCACAACCGTGATGTTCCAGCTCGGGTCGGTCGGAATCTGGTGCACGACGCCGTTCTGGTCCGTGAAGTTCCACGTGTTGTACGTGCTCCACTGCAGGACCAAGCCCCACGTACGATCATAGTAGTACGCCATCTCGCCGCCGACCGCGCCCATCTTCTCGCCGCTGGCGTCGGTGTAGGTCTCAGTCTCAACCGACTTGCTGATTGAGATGTCGAAGCTCGACGGCCCCCGATCGGCGAACCCGCCGGCGATCCCGAACAACCACCGCCACGCGTCGCCCATGTTCAACGAGGACAGCGGCGTGCCGCTCGCGCGCGTCTGCGAAATCCCGCGCACCGCGTCCGCCGGGACCAAGGTCCGTACGCCGTCGTTGGATGCGGTGAGCGTCGCAACGCCCGGGATCATGTCGTCGCCGGCCTTGAACTCCGCCGACAGACGCCAGAAGTTCGCATCCGTGTTGGCCAGGAAGTAGCCGCTCTCGATCCGGTAGTTGAACTTCCGGTAGTCGAGGTTGTCTTCCCCGGGCTCCAACCCCATCTCCAACCCAAACCGATCGCCAATGAAACCGTAGAACGCCCAGTACACGTAGGGCGCGCCGCTCCCGAGGATGCCGGGGTTGCGGAGCATGTTGCTCGGCGTCGGATCGTTGTTCAGCTGCATGAAGTCGTGAGCGCCCGGCGAGGGCACCAACGTCCCCGTGAAGCCGTAGATGTTGCCGTTGCTGTTCGTGCTGATCACCAGGTCGAAGTGGCTCAGCCCGATGTAGCCGTTCCGGTTACCACCCGCCCCACCATTCGCTGCCGTCGGGCCGAGTCCACCACCATACATGTAGAACTCGTTGAAAATCCCGACGTGCTCACCGATCGGACCGCAGTAGTGCATCCCGATCGTCTGAATGAGCTCGGTGGACGCGGCACCCTGCACACCTGCCGGCGCTGACGGATCGGCCGTGGGCGTGCTAGCACCCAGGAACAACCCGCGCAAATGCCAGCTGAGGGCGCTGCCGAGCGTCAAAAGGAGCCGGTTACCATTGACGGCGCCTTCATCACCAGCCTCGATCTTCTCAGCCACCCACGGCGTGCGATAGCCGTTCATCCGGAACTTCATGCCGGTAAACGTGAAGTCCATCACCGGCGTCCATGCGACGTGACACTGATTGCAGACCAACCCCGTCTGCCGCACGAATGCCGGCACGCGGGCTTCCGCAACATGCGCCACTACTGCGAGAGCCGCTACAACCATCGTTGCTCTCAACCACCGCATACGCGCCTCCTGAATTTCGAGGAAGTTCTACCTTACAGCAGCGTGTGAGCTCGCCAGGCGCCCGTCCCTGGAGTGGCAAGTCACACTAGGGGCGCCCCAAGACCACGACAGACTGTCCGCAGCCCTGGCTCCGAAATCTCCGAACTTTGCAGACTGAATAGAGCGACTTGAGATGATACCCTCGCTGCAGTGAGTGACGGTGAAGTGTCGAGCTACTAGAGACTGCCGACCTTCCTTCAGTTGACTCCGTGGCCAACGTGCACATCAGCCACAGCCTCGCTGCGCACCTTCATTCTGCTAGCCCAAATGGAAACAGTCAACCCCCATAGGGCCCGTAAGTCGTTAAGTACCATGTTGTAACGCGTTTCACTATAGAACAACGATTGACCAAAAATTAGGCAGGGTCGAGCAGCAACTCCTCGAGGTCCAAGTCGCGCTGGACGCGGCGCATCACCCGGTCGCCGATCGCCCCGGCGTCCCGGAGGCGCAGGAGCGCCTCGCGCTCGGCGCCCAGGAGCTCTCGCGTGAGTCGCCGCCCCGCGACCGAGCGCCCGTCTTCGGCGCCGGAGGCAATCTCGGCGCGCGCCTTGAGTCGCTGGGCCCGATGGTGATAGCGCTCGCGTGTGCGCGTGAGCACGGAGGGCTCGATCCACGGCTCCCCCGCAAGCTCCTGGAGGCGGGCGAGCGCGGCCTCGGCGATGCGCACGCGCGCCTCGTGCTCTTCGCGCTGATCGTCCTCGCCCGTCTCCCGCAGGCCGAGCCAGCGCAACACCGGTCCCAGACTGAACCCGAGTCCGAGCAGCGTGATGAGGATCACGCCGTAGGTGATGGCGATGATCTCGCTGCGGCCGGGAAAAGGCGTGCCCGCCGCGGTGAGGGTCGGGATCGCCGCCGCGAGCACGAGGGAGTCACCGCCGCGCAGGCCCGCCCAGGAGATCACGGCCGGCAGTTGCCAGGGCGGCGACGGGTCGCGTGTGCGAAGCCCGGGGCTCAACGCACGCGGCACGTAGGTCGCGGGAAAGACCCAGACGAATCGGGCCACGATCACGGTGAGCGCCACGAGCACGGTCGCGCGCACCACCGTGGCATTCAGGCTCGGGCCGAGGGACCGCAGCGCAAGACCCGTAATAATGAAGATCAGCCCTTCGAGCATGAACACGACGACATCCCACATCCCGCGCGACTGGACGCGGGTGTCCGCGGCCACATAGCGCGGTCCGACCCGGCTGAGATAGAGACCGGCCGTGACCACGGCGAGCACACCGGAGGCGCCGAGATGCTCGGCCGGGATGTAGGCCGCGTATCCCGAGAGGAGCGAAATGGTGTTTTCGACCTCGGGATCGTGCAGCCGGCGCCGCACCAAGTCGATCGCCCAGCCCGCGAGAAGCCCCACGCACACGCCTCCCGCGCTCACCACGAGGAAGCGGACCGTCCCTTCTGCGAACGAGAACGTCCCGGTGACGGCCGCGGCGACGGCCATCCGGTAGGTGACGATCGCCGCCGCGTCGTTCACCATGCTCTCGCCCTCGAGGATCGTCACGACCCGGCGCGGCATGGGGAGGCGACGGAGGAAGGCCGTGGCGGCGGCCACGTCGGGAGGCGAGACGACCGCCCCGAGCGCCACAGCGGAGGCCCAGGGCAACCCGATGGCGGCATGGCTCACCCAGGCGACGGCGGCGGTCGCGAAGAGCACGTGGCCTACGCCGAGCAGCAAGATCGGCCGCAGATTGGCGCGCACGTCGCGGTAGGAGGCGAGGAGCGAAGTCCGAAAGAGTAGCGGAGGGATGAAGACGAGAAACACAAGCTGGGGATCGAGGTGCACCGCCGGCAGCCCGGGGAGGAGTGCCGCGACCAGGCCCCCCGCGAGGAGCATCGCCGGCGTCGGCACCGAGAGCCGGCGGGCGAACAAGGCGAGGAAGCTCACGCCCACGAGCAGGGCCAACACCGTCTCGAAATTCCGCACGCGCTCTAGGCCAGGATCAACGGGGGAGAGGGGTCGCTACAGATACGGCTGCGCGAGCCATGCGACGCCGTCCCTCAGCTTTGTGGCGAGGTTCCGGCGCTCGATCTCATCGAGCGAGAGCGGGCGCGCGCTCGCGAGCTTCTGGTCGATGATGGCGTTCAGGCGGGCCGCGAGCGGGGCGGAATAGGCTTCGACCACGTACTCGAAGTTGAGGCGCAAGCTCCGCGGATCCCAGTTTGCCGACCCGATGAGCGACCACGCGCCGTCGACCACCAGGAGCTTCGAGTGATCGAACGGCGGACGCGACAGGTAGATCTGGCACCCGCTCGCCACGCGGGCGAGTTTGGCCATCATGGCCCACTGGACGAGCCGCAGGTTGCCGCGCTCGGGCAGGAGAATCTCGACCCGCACGCCGCGCAGCGTGGCCACGCGCAGCGCGTCGACCAAGGGCGAGTCGGGGAGGAAGTAGGGCGTCACGATCCGGATCGTGCGAGTCGCCTGCGACAACGCGCCGAGCAGGGTCATCAAGAACGTCTCGAAGTCCTCGTCCGGGCCGTCCCGAATCCCGCGCGCGTAGACCTCGCCCACGGGCTCGAGCCGCGGGAACCACCCAGGCCCGAGCTGCTCGCCGGTCGTGAACGTCCAGTCGAACGCGAGCGCGCCCAAGAGCTGGGCCACCACCGGACCGCGGATCCGGAAATGGATGTCTTGCGTGGGTTCGGGCGTGGCCAGGGCGAGCATGCAGCCGTCGCGGATGTTCAGGCCGCCGCAGAACCCGACCGCGCCGTCCACGACGAGAAGCTTCCGGTGGTTGCGCAGGTTGACGTAGGGGTGGGACACGGGGACGAGACTCTTCAGAAACTCGGCCACCGGCACGCCCCGGGCGCGGAGCTGCCGCGCGATGGGCGGCCGGCTGTAGCGCGCGCCCACGCCGTCGATCAGCACGCGCACCTCGACGCCCCGGGCCACGGCGCGACCGAGTGCGTCCACGAAGCGGTCCGCCACCTGGCCGCGATCGAAGATATAGGTGGCCATGGCGACCGTCCGCTGGGCCCGGTCGATGGCCTCGAGCATCGCCGGATAGCCCTCGTCCCCGTTCACGAGGGGGTCGAACGCGTTGCCGGGGACCAGGGGCGCCTTGGTGAGCGAGCCCACGAGCGTGGCGAGCGAGCGAAGGGGCGGATCGCCTGGCACGGGCGTCGGCGGGGGCGTCGAGCGCGCGTCGGGTTGGCGTCCCCGGATCCGCCCCGCACGGCGGCGAATGCGGTTCACGCCGAAGGAAACGTAGAGCGCCGACCCGATGAAGGGCGCGAGCCACACGAGTCCCGTCCACCCGATCGCCGCGCGGACGTCGGACTTCGTGAGCACGATGTGCGCCGAGACCACGAGGGCGAGGCCGATGTGGAGACAGGCGCCGAGGATCTGCGGTGCGGTGGCGTGCATGCCTAGAGCCGGATGCTCACGGCGCGCCGACCCGGTAGCGCCACGCCGCGATCCCCTCCCCCGCCCCGTTCACGGCAAACGGACTGCTCTCCCCCGCCTCGAGGGCGGGGAGGCACTGGGTGGCGCTCGTGATGACGGCGCCCGCGCGGTCCAAGAAATCGAACCCGAGCGCCGTGCTCCCAACCCCGTGCGGCTCGCGGTTGGTCACGACCCCGGAGAGCGTGGCGCCCTCGGGCGACACACTCAGTGTCCCCACGGTCACGTCGAGCGGGAGGGAGTCCGCGAGCGTCGCGTAGTGGCCCGCGGAATCTGCGTTGCCCGCCGCGCGCCAGGCTTGGGACACGAGGAGCAGCGTCGCCCGGTTCCCCGGGTCGAGACTGAAGAGTCGTGCAGCGGCCGAGTCCGCGAACCTCGTGTCGCCCGCAACAACGGCAATGTCGGTCGCCGTAAACAGAGCCGTGCGATCCCAGGGGTTCTTCGCAAGCCCGGCCCGCACGACCGCAAGGGCGAGCCTGCTCGCTTGCACGCGCGCCGTGTCGTAGGCCGCGAGCGCCTCGCGAGTCGTGGTATCGCACCGGGCGAGGGCGTCGCTAGCGTCGACGGCGCACGCGGCGACGACGGCCGTGTCGGGCGGGGCGGGCACCGCGCGGTAGATCTCCTCGCCGCCTGAGATCAGGTCGCCCGCTTCCGCCGAATCAGAATCCGCAAGCAAGGCGGCCACGCCGGCCGCGGCCGAGTCGCTTTGGCCCGTTTCCAAGTACACGGCGACGACGCTCGCGCGCGCGCTGATGTCGGCCGGGTAGTCGTCCAAGTAGCGGCTGTAGGCCCGGGCGGCATCGTCGTAGCGTCCCGCGCGCTGGTAGACACGGGCCATGTTGTACATGGCGTTCTTGCGCTCAGGCGTGAAGCGGGGGTCCGCCGCCGCGGTCAAGGCGAGCTGAAAGTAGGCCGCGGCCGAATCGAGATCGTCGCGGGCGGCAAGAATCGCCGCCATGTACGCGAAGGCCGTTGGCTCGGCCGTGTACACGGCGTTCGCCGAGCGGAACGCCGTCAGCGCCGAGTCCAGGTTGCCGCCCTGCCACGCCGCGACCCCGGCGTTCACCACGGGCACCCAGAGCACGCGGCGCCACGTGTTCACCTCGTCCTCGCACCCGGGGGCGAGGACGACGGTTTGGCGAAAAGCGGAATCCGCCCCGAGGAGATCGCTTGTGGCGACGTAATAGCGGCCTAGGTAATACCAGGCCGCTGCGTTCTTCGCCTGCGCCGCGAGGCCGAGGACGTTGGTGAGCTGTTGCAGGGCGTCGCGCAGGTCTTTGTCGCGCTCGTCCTGGAAGGCGGTCTCGCCCGCGCTCCGGAGCAGGGCGATCGCGCGCGTGACGAGCGGGTGTCCGGGCTTCAAGTCGCAGCGCTGCGCTTGCGTGCCACGCGTCGCGCCCGTGGCGCACGCGACCGCGAGCGCCACGGCGCGGAGCTTCACGGGTCGCGTCTGGCGAGGAGAGCCTCGGCCTCGCGTTCGGCGGCCCGGGCGATCTCAAGCGCCGGTTTCCCAAGCGCCGCTGCCGCGACGAGCACGTCGTCGTACTCCGCCTTGACCCGCGGGCCGCTCGGTTGCTCGAGCACCTTTACGCGGACGGAGACGTTGGGGGCGACGCTCACGGCGAGCTCCCGGCGGGCGAGCGTCGCGCGCTCCGCGACCCAGCGGCGGACCCCGGCCGTGGTGCTGTTGCGAAACAGGGCCGCCGTGACCTGCTCGGCCACGGCCTCGGGCGCCACGGCCTCCACGCGAAACCCCACGCGGCCTTTCTTCATCTGCACGGGCCAGGTTTCCACGTCGACCGCGCCCGCCTCGGTGAGCGCCCGCCGCAAGGGCTCCGCGTATTCGGGGCTCATGTCGTCCACATCGGCCGCGAGCATGACGACCCGTCCCGCTTCTTCCGCCGATTCGGCGACGATCACGCGCAGGGCGTTCGCGTATTCCTTCGGGTCTCGCTGGCCCGCGCCCCAGCCCGTGGCCACGAGACGCCAGCGCGGCGGCGGGGCCCCCTGGGAGAGCACCCGCAGGAGCGTCGCACCCGTCGGCGTCGTGGCCTCACCCTCCACCACGCCGCCTGTCGCCACCTCGACACCTTCGAGCAGGACGGCCGTGGCCGGGGCGGGCACCGGGAGCCGCCCGTGCGCCGCGTCGACCCAGCCCGTGCCGAGCGCCACCGGCCAGTTGTAAACGTGATCCACGCCCAGCACGTCGAATCCTTCGATCGCGCCGACGATGTCGAGCACCGCGTCCACGGCCCCGACCTCGTGCAGGTGCACCTTCTCCGGGGCGACCCCGTGCACGCGGCCTTCGGCTTCCCCCAACAACCTGAACGCCTGGACGGCGCGCTCGCGCACCCGCGGAGCGAGTGCGGCGTCCTCGACCAGGCGCACGAGCGCGCCCACATGACGGCCGTGGGGCTGCGGCGGAATGGTGAACTCGACCTGCTTGCAGCCGATCCCGGCGCGCCGCACGTCGCGGATCGTCACGCCCACGTCGCCCAGGCCGAGCCGGCCGGGGAGCGTCTCGAGCCAGGCAGCGGGGAGCCCGAGCGCGAGCAGGCTGCCGAGCGTCATGTCGCCGCTGATGCCGGCCGAGGGATCGAGGATCGCGAAGCGCATGGGCGGAAGTTGCGCAATATAGGCGGGCCACGCGAGCGCCTTACCCGCGCAGTCGCTCGCGCACGCGCTCGGCCAGGCGTTCGGAGAACCCGGGGAGGCTCGCGATCTCGGCGACCGTCGCCGTCTTCACGCCGGCGAGCGAGCCGAAGCGCTCGAGCAACTGGCGGCGGCGCGTCGGCCCGATCCCGGGGATCGTGAGCAGCTCGGACGTGAGCGTGCGGGCGCGGCGACGCTGCCGGCTGAACGTGACGGCGAAGCGGTGCGCCTCGTCGCGCGCGCGCTGCAGCAGCTTGAGCGAGGAGCTCCGGCGCGCCAGCCGGAGGGCCTCGGCGCGATCGGGGAGAAAGATCTCCTCCTCGCGCTTGGCGAGGCTCACGATCGGCAGCGACTCGATACCGAGCGCCCGCGCGGCCTCCACGGCCGCGCCGAGCTGTCCCTTGCCGCCGTCCACGACCACGAGATCGGGAATCGGCTTGCCCTCGTCCCGCCGGCGCGTCAGATACCGGGTGACTACCTCGTGGATCGCGGCGAAATCGTCCTGCGGCGCGGTCTTGATCCTGAACCGCCGGTATTCGGATTTCTTCGGCCGACCGCCCTCGAACCACACGAGCGCGCCCACGGTGTCGCGCCCCTGGTTGGTCGAGATGTCGACGCACACGAACGCGCGCGGCACCGTCGTGAGCCCGAGGTCGCGGCCCAGGGCGTACACCGGATCCGCCGCACGTTCGTCGATGTCGAAACTCTCGATCAGCAGGCTGTCCAGGAGGTGGCGGGCGTTCTGGTCGGCGAGCGCCACGAGCCGTTCGAGCGTGCCGCGTTGCGGGAGGCGCCAGTCGACGGCCGCGAGGCCCTGCAGCAGGTCCCAATCGTCTGGCTGAAACGGCAGGAGCACCCGCCCCGCGCGATCGGGCGAGGGGAGGTAGAAGCGCACGAGGAAGGCGGCGAGCACCGCCGCTTCGGACTCGGGCGCCACGTTTTCGAGGAACCGCGAGTCGCGCGCCACCAGTCGGCCATCCCGCACGCGCAGGATGACGCCGCACGCGTCGTCGCCGTCGCGGGCGAATCCGATCGCGTCGGCATCCCCGCCGCCCACGAGCTCGACCGTCTGCGGCGCGTCGACCTGAGCGAGCCACTGCAGCGCATCGCGCAGCTGCGCCGCGCGCTCGAACTCCTGACGCCCGCTCGCGTCGAGCATCCGCTCGCGCAGCCGGCCGCGCACGTCCGTCGTCTTGCCCTCGAGGAAGAGCAGGACGTCGTCGATCATGCGCGCGTAGGCGTCCTGCGTCTGGTAGCCCACGCACGGGGCGCGGCAGCGCTCGATGTGGTAGTCGAGACAGGGTCGGTCGGGCGCTTCCCGCGGAAGATCCCAGGAGCAGGAGCGAACGGTGAAGAGGCGGCGGATGATGCTCAAGGTCTGGCGCAGCACGGCGACGTCGGTGTAGGGGCCGAAGTAGCGCGCGCCGGGCATATCGAGCCGCCGGGTGACGAGGACCCTGGGGAACGGCTCGCGGAGGGTGACCGCGATCCGCGGGTAGCTCTTGTCGTCCGTGAGGCGGATGTTGAAGCGAGGCTTGTACTCCTTGATGAGGTTGTTCTCAAGGAGCAGCGCCTCGGCTTCGCTCGGCACGACGATGGTGTCGACGTCGGCGATCTGCTGGAGCAGGGCGGCTTGCTCGGGGCTCCGCTCGGCGTCCCCCGCGACGTAGCTCGACACGCGGGCGCGCAGGCTCTTGGCCTTGCCCACGTAGAGCACGTCGCCTGCCGCGTTCTTCCAGAGATAGACGCCCGGCCGGTCCGGCAGCGCGTCGAGCTTCCGGGCGATCAGCTCACGAACTTCCACAGGCGGGTGGCATCGGGGTGGCGCAGGGCTATGGTCACGACCGCGTAGCTGGCGAGAAAGATAACGGTGGCCACGAGCGCCTGGGGGATGGGCGCGGCCCGCGCGACCAGCCGGAGCGCGAGCACCCCAGCCCCGGTCGCCAGGAGCGCCCCCGCGACGCTTTGTCCCAGCGCCCGCCACTCGAGCCGCCCGAGCACCGATCCGATGCGGCGGTCCAAGTCCCTGAGGTGGAAGATCACGTTCACGGTCGAGCCCAGGGATGAGCCGAAGGCGATCCCGGCGGGCCCGTAGATCCGCATCAGGACGACCGCCAACGCCGCGGACAGGGCGAGCGACGCGCTTGCGATCTTGACCGGCGTGCGGGTGTCGCGCAGCGCGTAGAACCCCGACGCGAAGAGTTTCACCGTAGCCTGACCGAGGAGTCCGACGCCGTAGGCCGAGAGCACGCCGCCCACCACGGCCGTGTCCTCGGCGGTGAAGCGGCCCGTCTGGAACAGCGCGCCGATCAGGACGGGCCCGAGTGCCGTGAACGCGAAGCTCGCGGGCAGGATGAAGAAGCTGATCCGCCGGAACGCCACTGCGATCCGCGCGCGGAGCACTTCATTGGGGGCCTCGCCGCCCGCGTCCCGCGAGAGCTCAGGAAGCGAGACGGCGGCGACCGACACGCCGAAGAGGCTGATCGGCAGCACCTGTACGAGCTGCGCGTAGCCCAGCGCCGACACGCCGCCCGGGCCGGTGAACGAACCGAGCACCGTGTCCACGAACCCCGACAGCTGGGCGACGCCCGCACCGAGGAGGAGCGGCACCCAGGCCGCGATCACCGAGCGCACGCCCTCGGGCACAAGACTCACCCGCAGGCGGATCCCGCCCACGAGCCGCCAGCACTCGGGCAGCTGGACGGCGATCTGGAGCAGTGCGCCCGCCACCGTCCCCCACGCCAGGGCGAGCGCCAGGCGGTGGACCTGGACCGCGGGCTCGAGGCCCCGACCGGCAAGCCAGCTTGAGGCACCCACCATGGCCGCGATCCCCGCCACGTTCCACAGGGCCGGCGCCGCGTAGGGCAGGAAGAACTGCCGGTGCGTGTTCAGGATCCCGAGACACCAGGCCGAGACCACCATCAGGCCCGTCATCGGAAACAGGACCCGCACGAGCGCGATCGTGAGCTCGCGCCGCGGGGCGTCGAACCCCTTCGCGATGAGGGTCGTGATCGCGGGCGCGAGCGCGATCCCCACGACCGCGAGGACGCCCGTCACGGCAAGGAGGAGCCCGAGGGTCGCACCGGCGAGCGCGCGGGCTGCGGTGTCCTTGCGCTCGACGAGTCGTGCGTAGACCGGGATGAAGGACGCGGAGAGCGTGCCTTCGCCGAGCAGGTTGCGGATGGCGTTCGGAATACGGAGTGCCGCCCGGAAGGCATCCGCGGCGGGCGTCACGTTGCCGAAGTAGTAGGCGAAGACGCGCTCGCGCAGGTAGCCGAGCACGCGGGTCACGAGGATCCCGGCCGCCACCTGCGCGGCGTGCCGACCCGCGCGGGTGTCGCGAGCCTGGGTCAGGGCTCGGTCTTCTTGGGGGCTTCGAGGAGTCGCTGCACGAACTGCACTTCATCGTGCATGCCGGCGAGCGACCGCGTGAGGTCGGCGACTTCGGTCTCGAGCACCTCGAGTCGCCGCGACAAGGCCTCGAGGTCCGCGCCCGTCCCCGGGCCTTGCGTCTCGAGACGCCGCGCCACCGAGCGCCCGAGAGGCGAGTCGAGCAGGATTGCCGTGATCGGGATCAGGAGGGCCACAAGGAGGATGACCACGACAGCCCACATGGGGAGGATTTTACGAGGCGCCCGCCCACCGCGCCACCTCCTCGGCCAATCCGTCGAGGAGCCCAGGCCCGTAGCGCACCAGGACCGAGGCGAGCGTGAGCACGCGTTCCTGCGGCTCCCCGTCGGGGTAGAGCGACGTCCGGGCCCGCGCCACCTGGCGCACGAGGGTCTCGTTCTCGCGCTTCAGGCTGGCCACGAGCTTCTTCTCGATCTCCTGCGTCGCGGCCAGCGCTGCGTTCTTGGCGGACTCGACCGGTCGCTCGAGCGTGGGATCGATGCGGGCCACCTGGGCCCCGAGATCCGCGTAGTGCTCTTCCAGCGTGCCCCGCAGGGCCTTCAGCCGAGCGTCCAGTTCCGGGGACAGCGTCTCCCGTAGGAGCCGCGCTTCGAGCGTCCCCGGCCCGCCGTTCAACTCCGCGAGCGACAACCCGTAGCGCTCGACGAGCTTGTCGGTCCGCTGGTCCACGAGGAGCCCGGACCAGCGCGGGACCGCCGCCTGGCGCGTGGCGCCGGGCGCGAGCTCGTAGAGCGGGCCCGCGTCCGGGAAATATTCGAGCTCGGCCGGCCCCGCGGCGTACGCCACCGTGGGCAGCAGCGCGGCCTCGATGACCGGACGGAAGAGCACGTTCGGGGAGAGCCGCTCGGGCGTTGCGGCTGCGATGCGCTCGAGGTCCGACCGCGTGAACCGCTCGTCGGAGCGGCGGGTGCGCCACGCGTCGCCGTCCCGGCGCAACCGGTCCCTGCCCCCGCTCGCCTCGAGGAGCACCGGCGTCTGGCCGTCGGCGAGCGTGACGTCGAGCCCGCGCAAGAGGATGTCGGCCACCGCGGCCTTCACCCGAGGGTCGTACGCGCGCAGGGTGACCAGGCCCCGGGGGCCGAGCAGGCTGTCGAGCGCCGTGGCGCACGCATCGGCGAGCGTCGTGTCCGGGCGGTAGGCGTTCTCGAGCCAGGCGAGCATCGCATCCTTGAACTCGGTGTCGGGCAAGGCGGCGCGGAGATTCTCGAAGCAGGTGCTCATTTCGGGTCCGCAGAACTCGCGGGCGAGCGGGAGGAGCGGCGCCCCGGCCGCGCGCTCGCGCAGCACGATTCGCGCGAGCTCGCCCTGACGGTCCAGCACCCCCGCGTGGTTCGCCTCGGCGAAGTCGTGGTCGTCGCCTGCTACCCAGAAGACCGGCACGACAGGTGTGCGCCACTCTCGCTCGAGTCGCTGCGCGAGCGCGATGGCGGACAGCGCCTTGTAGATCGTGTAGAGCGGCCCGGTGAAGAGGCCGGGCTGCTGGCCCGTGGTGACTACGAGCACGTCCCGGGCGAGCGCGTTCGCCGGTCCTAAGGCCGAGGCGATCACGCCCGGTGGGACGGCGCGGGGCGCCGTGCGCGCGGGGAGACGAAACGGCGCGATCGGCGTCGAGACGATGCGGGGAATCACGCGGCGCTCGGGCGGGCGGGCACGCCCTGAGACACGCGCGCGTACGACCGGGGTTCCCGCGCGCCCGCCTCAGGGCCCGCGGTGATAGGGCTCTCCCCGCCTGATGGTGTGGGCGCGATACAGCTGCTCCAGAACGACGAGCCGGGCGACTTCGTGCGGCAGCGTGAGCGGCGACAGACTCCAGAGCGTCTCCGCGCGCTCGAGCACGTCCCATCCCAGGGCGTCGGCCCCGCCGATCGCGAAGACGACGTCTCGCCCCTCCATGTCCCAGCGCGCCGTTTCGGTCGCCAGGGCCCGCGAGCTCCAGGGCTTGCCGGTGCGGGAGAGCGCCACAAGCCGCGCGTCCTCGGGGATTGTCTCGAGCACACGGTCTTCCTTCACCTCGCGGACCTCCACCTGGGTGTAGTGGCGCAGGCGCTCGAGATATTCGTCACACGCCGCGCGGAGCGCCGGGTCCTTCACGCGCCCTACGGCGACGAGGTGGTAGCGCATCAGACAATCGTAAACCCGGCACGAGCCTCAACACACATCTTTA
The DNA here is from genome assembly GCA_035604455.1 of Gemmatimonadales bacterium. Taxonomy (GTDB): domain Bacteria; phylum Gemmatimonadota; class Gemmatimonadetes; order Gemmatimonadales; family GWC2-71-9; genus AG25. Next base: position 22,334 of record DATNIM010000130.1, on the reverse strand, counting down.
GAAAGTCCCGAAGGTGCATGTGGTCACCGCCAACCCCTAGGAAGGGGGGTTGGCGGCGAAGGTGTCGAGCGGTCCATCACCGCGATTCGTCAGCAGAGTGAACCGCAATACGAGCAGACGCCACATGCTGGCTGCGCCGGTGGCTTGGTCTTGATGGCCTCGACAACGATGAAGGCCAGCGCACCTGCACCACCCCCCACGAGTGCGGCCGTGCGACCCGGCGCAGGCTCCCAGGCTTGAATCGCCGTTGCTTGTGCGAGAAGGAACGTTCGCCGCACCCGGTCCACAGTCCCGATTAACGTGTCGCCGAGCACCGTTGGGGCGCGCAGGACAACGGTCGAGTCATCTGTCGTCGTGACGCGCACCCTCTCTGGCGGGTTCGGACCCCGCAATTCATCGGGCTCGACCGGGCGCAGCGTGGTGCAGGCTGCCGTGACGATCAGGCAGGTGGCTGCGAGGAACGTGCAAAGCGGGGCGGGATGATGCACGAAGCGCATTGGGCCCTCCGCGAACCGAGTCGCAAGGCCGGGCAGCTCAGGATCGGGCTGGCGTCGGCGACGGGCGTCAGAGCGAAGGCGAGCGAGGACCGGTCAAACAATTACTACACTTTGAATATGGGGGGAAGCAGTGGCCTTGGGGACCCTTCACACCAAACCCGAGATACTCTCACGATAGCTGTGCTAGGTTGATCATGGCGCGATGGGAGAAGGCCAACAGTTCGGCAGCTTTGAATGCCGACGATGCTCGCTCGCATGAAGGTCGTGCGATGAGCGCCTAGAAGATGGACTTGAACGGTCCATTTGCCCGTACTCCCTAACGCTGTCGGAGTTGCCGCTTGGCCCCTGCCGAGCGGCTGTTCCGTTTCCCCCAACAGACTCCCGAGTGGTCATGCTGAGCGGTCCCACCGTCCTGGGCGGCGCGCGCTCGACTACGACGCGTTACGCGATGGGGTCGAAGCCGTGTACCCAGCTGCCGCCGCCTCACACGCGCGGGAACTCCCGGGCCGCCGGAATCCCCTCAAGGCGACGGGGCGCCGGACATTACAATGGACCGGCAGGGCTTGGCTTTAAGACGCTGAAAGGCCTCGACTGCGACCGAATCAAGAATCGAGAGAGTGTGAGGTGCTCGACTCAAGCCTTCCTGTTGCAGGTGCGGACCGTCCCCCCAACCCAAGGGCGTCGCCACCGAGAAATCAGTATCAAAAGACCGGCCGTTGGGCGGTATCGCTGACCGGATACACGCCGCTCTGGTAGGGGCCGCGCGTGTCAGGGTGTCGTGCCGCAGAGTTCCGCCCGTAGCTCCGGCGGGTAGTCCTGCAGGCACGGAATCCTCCCAGCGCCCCGCCCCGAGCTTGAGATCAGAAACACGCCGACCGCCGAAGCGGCTGCCCCAGCGACCAGTAGCGCAGTCCTCCTCGGGTCCGACGTCCTCGCCTCGACCCTCACAACGTCCTGGAGGGGTACGGCCCAGCGCTCCGAGAGGACGGTCCCGATCAGCGTGTCGCCCTCAATCCGAGGGTCCGAGACGAACGTGACATGGTCCGGCCTTGTCCACACCGACACAAGCTCCGGCTTGTGTGACGGAATGAACTGCCCGGGCTCGACGCGTCGCATGCCGCTGCACGCCGCCGTGGCGAGTACCCAGCCAAATGCTAATGTGCGCCTAGACAAGTCTCTGGCGCTCAAGTTCCTAGCCGCCTATCACGCACGTGATGCGACAGACGGAGGACCAAGGGCAAGGGGTTATCCGCCACGAACTAGCAGTGGGCACTCGTGCTGGCATATATCAGGCATACATGCCGCGCAGTCGGTGCATCGTCGCCACGCGATCGACGGCGAGCATGTAGCAGGCGATCCGCGGGCTCACATTGTGGCGGTCGACCATGGCCATGACCTCGGTGAACGACCGCGTCATGATCGCTTCGAGCCGCTGGTTCACCGTGTCCTCGTCCCAGAAATAGCCCTCGCGGTCCTGCACCCATTCGAAGTAGCTCACGGTGACGCCGCCTGCGTTCGCGAGAATGTCCGGGATCACGAACACGCCCTTTTGCTCGAGGATCTCGTCCGCGGGCGGGGTCGTCGGCCCGTTGGCGCCCTCGCAGATGATCTTCGCGCGCACGCCGCCCGCGATCTTCTTCGTTATCACGTTCTCGAGCGCAGCCGGCACGAGGACGTCGCAGTCCGAGGTGAGGAGCTCGTCGTTCGAGATCCCCTCGCCCTTCGGGTAGCCCGCGATCTGGCCGCGGTCGCGCACCCAGCGCTCGACGTCGGCCACGTCCAACCCCTTCGCATTGTACACGCCGCCCGACTTGTCCGAGAGCGCCACGACCGTGGCCCCTTCCCGCGCGAGCAGATTCGCGGCGACCGAGCCCACGTTGCCGAAGCCCTGCACCGCGACCCGGGCTCGGGCGAGCGACATCCCGAGCCGCGCGAGCGCCCCGCGGGTCACGAACATGCAGCCACGGCCCGTCGCCTCGCGGCGGCCGAGCGAGCCGCCCATCGCGACGGGTTTGCCGGTCACGACCGCCGTGACCGTGTGGCGCATGTGCATGGAGTAGGTGTCCATGATCCAGGCCATCACGCGCTCGTTCGTGTTCACGTCGGGCGCCGGGACGTCGGAGTCGGGACCCAGCGTCTCGATGATGCTAGCCGTGTACCGCCGCGTGAGGCGCTCGAGCTCCCCGATCGAGAGCGTCGCCGGGTCGCAGATCACACCGCCTTTCGACCCCCCGAAGGGGATGTTCACGAGCGCGCATTTCCACGTCATCCACGCCGCCAGCGCCGTCACTTCGTCGAGCGTGACGTGGAGATCGAAGCGGATGCCACCCTTCGCGGGCCCCCGCGAGGTGTTGTAGAGCACCCGGTAGCCCGTGAACACCTCAAGCTCGCCCGAGTCCCGCATGACGGGAATCGAGACGATGATCTGCTTCTCGGGGCTACGCAGGACGCGGTAGAGGCCGGGGTCGAGCTGGAGGAGCTTCGCGGCGTGATCGAAGCGCTCCATCATCGCTTCGAAGGGATCATCCTCGGCGAGGAACGTGTCCTTCTCGGGCCGGATCGAGTGGGCTTCGGTCATCGGGATCGCTCGAGGGCAAGGAGGGCGTCCGAGAGCTCGGGAAGACCCTGCTCCCAGTGTACGGCGAGCAGGGCCACGAGGGGTTCCCCGGTGCCGCGGTCGAGCTTGAGACGACCCCGCAGTTTCACGGCATCCTTCTCGGTCACCACAACATAATCCGCGCCCGCCGCCGCCTGCGCTAAGCGCTCCACGTCGCCCGGCGGAAAGGGATGATGATCCTCGTAGGCGACCAAGTGCACGTCGGCGCCCAATTCGCGCAGCTGAGCGGCGAAGCTCTCTGGGTCAAAGACCCCGGCCGCGGCGACGACCCGCCGGCCGCGGAGGTCTCTCCCCGCGTGCTCCGCGTGGGAATCGAGGCCCTCGAACCGCTCGAGCCCGAGGTGCGCGATCGCGACCATGGCCCGGGGCCAGCGCTGGGCGAGACGATCGGCGATCTCCGCCGCCCGTTCTCGCGTGGCCTGCTTTCTCGTGACCACGATCGCATCCGCGCGCCCGAGCGCTCCCCAGGGCTCGCGCCACGGGCCTGCGGGCAGGCGCCAGCCTTCCTTCTGCTCTGCGGCGAGCAGTGCGATGTTCAGGTCGCGCGCCACCTTGAGGAGCTGAAAGGCATCGTCCAGCACGAAGATGTCCGCCCCGAGCCGCACGGCTTCGCGGGCCCCGGCCACGCGGTCGGGATTCGCCACCACCACCGCGTTCGGCACGAGTCGGGCGAGCACTCGGGGCTCATCCCCGCCATAGCCGCGCAGCAGGATGGCAGGCGTGCGGCCGCGCTCGGCATAGTGCTGGGCGATCCAGGCTGAGACCGGGGTCTTCCCCGCCCCACCCACACCCAGGTTCCCCACGGCCACGGCGGGCCCCGGCAACGTCTGCGTTCGAAAGAGCCCGGTGCGGTAGGCCGCGGTCCGCAGGGCCATGAGGGCGTCGTAGCCGAGCGACCAGGGCACAAGCGACGCCCGTGCGGCCCGCGGCAGCGTCCCGGGCCCCCAGACCCACCGGGCCACGCGGGCGGCGCTCACGCCGCTTCGGCCTCCGACCCATGAGTCACCTCGCGCAGTGCGCGTTCGACCGCGGCGACCCCCTCCCGCAGGCCGCTCTTCCCCGGTCCGATCTCGACCGGCGCGCTGTAAAACATGCGAACCGTGGCGAACGGCTTCGGCACGCACAGTCGGTCCCAGGACTTGATCCACCAGGCGCGGTGCGCGCGCGCCCCGATCGCGATTACGCGTGCCTCAGCGTGCTGCGCGGCCACGACGATGCCCGCCTTGAGTTGTTCGGCCGGGCCCCGCGGCCCGTCGGGCGTGGTGCCAACCTCGGTGCCGGTGCGCAGGTACCGAATGAGCCCGAGCAACCCACCGACGCCGCCGCGCTGCGTCGAGCCGCGGATCGTGCGGTAGCCCCACGTCTCGCACAGGTCGGCGAGATACCCGCCGTCCCGGTGCCGGCTGATGAGGAGCGCCATGCCTTCGTTCCGGCGATGGTGGATCACGGGCAACAGGCGGCTGTGCCAGGTCACGAACACGAGCGGGCCGCCGCTCTCCCGCGCGCGCTGCACGTTCTCGAACCCTGCGACCTCGTAACGCCAGGTGCGCGCGAGCAGCCGCACGAGCAGGGCACCCGTCGCGGCCACCACGGGCTCGGCCCAGGCGAGCTTCACGCGACGAGCTCCGCCGCGATCGCCGCCACGCGATCCGCCGCGCCCGGCCCGCCGAGCCGGGCGCGCACCACTGCCAACCCCTCGCGTTGGGCGCGCGCCGGCGCGCCGTCCCGGTCGAGGAGCGGGAGCACGGCGTTGGCCAGGGCCTCAGGCGTCCCGGTCTCCTGGAGGAACTCCGGGGCCACGGCGCGCTCGGCAATCAGGTTCACGAGCCCGACCCGCGGCACGTCGAGCACGCGTTGGGCCACGGCGAACGACCACGGGTGCAGCCGGTAGGCGATCACGAGCGGGACGTCGGCGAGCGCGGCCTCGACCGTTGTCGTCCCGGCCTTGCAGAGGGCCGCGTCCGCGGCCGCGAAGACGACCCGGGCGTCCCCGTGGTGCACGCGGATCGCGCCGGGGTTCGGGTAGGCCAACCGGGGCCTGCCCGCCGCCACGAGCTGCACGTCGGGCCGCGCGCGCGCGACCCACGCCGCCGCGTCCCGAAACGGCGCCCAGAGCCGATGCACTTCTTGGCTCCTGCTGCCCGGAAACAGGGCGAGCACGGGTCGCGCGGGGTCGAGCCCGAGCGTGCGCTGCGCCTCGGCCCGCGTTGGGGGGGGGGGGCGGTCAAGCAGCGGGTGGCCGACGAACGTGGCCGCCACGCCGTGGGCGCGAAAGAACGCCTCTTCGAAAGGCAGGATCACGGCGAGCCGCCGCACCGGGGCGAGGCGGCGCACCCGGCCCGGCGCCCAGGCCCACATCTGGGGCGCGATGTAGTAGAGCACCGGGACACCGGCCTCTGCCGCGACCGCCGCCGCCCGCAGGTGGTAGCCCGGATAATCGACCAAGATCGCGAGATCGTAGGTCCCGGCCCGGAACGCCTTGGTCACGCGACGGAGCAGTCGGAGATGGGCGGGGAGCTTCCGCAGCGCCTCGACGAGGCCCACGACCGAGTAGTCCTCCATCCGGTCGAGCACCCGCGCCCCCGCGCTTTCGAGCGCGGGTCCGCCGAAGGCGTCGACCGAGACCTCGAGCCTCCGGGTGAGGGCGCGCACAACGGCGCCCGCGTGCGCGTCGCCCGACGGTTCGCCGGCCGAGATGTAGACCCGTTTCACGGCTCCGCGGCGAGCGGCGAGGCCTGTACGGCGTCGGCCACGCGGAGCGCCAACGCGAGCGCCTGGAGCCCGGCGGCCCCCGTGACGACCACGTCCCCTTCGCCGAGCGCCGCGCGCACGAAGCTCTCGAGCTCCAAGCGCAGCGGCTCCGCCTCGGGCGCATCGAGCCGCACGTGCTGCACGATCGCCTCAAGGGTCGTGGCGCCGAGGGTTTGCCAGCCCGGCTTCAAGCGGTAGAACTCCCCCGTTCCGCTGGCGAGATCGAGCGAGCAGTACCCGGTGGGCTGGAAGATCCGGAGCTTCCGCGTCCGGTCACGCGAGATGCGGCTCGCCGTGACGTTCGCCACAGCGCCGTTAGCGAACTCGACCCGCGCGTTCGCGATGTCCACGTGCGGCGTGAGCACGGCAACCCCCGTGGCGCGCACGTCGGTCACTTCCGAGCGGGCGAGCTCCAAGACCAAATCGAGGTCGTGAATCATCAGGTCGAGGATCACGGGGACGTCCGAGCCGCGCAGCTGGAAGGGCGCGAGGCGCTCGGTCTGCAGGTAGCGCGGCTCTTCGAGATAGGGCGCGGCCGCGCGCACCGCGCGGTTGAAGCGCTCCACGTGCCCCACCTGGAGCACCACCTTCGCCGCGGCGGCCGCGCGCACGAGTGCTTCGGCGCCGTCGAGTGAGTCGGCGAGGGGCTTTTCCATGAGCAGCGCCCGGCCCCGCTCGATCACGGCGAGACCCACCGCCCTGTGGGCGGGCGTCGGCACGGCGACCGTCACCGCCCGGGCGCGGTCGAGCAGCGCCTCGCGCGAGGGGAAGGCGACGGTCTCGAGCTCGCGCGCCACCCGGGCGGCCCGCTCGCCGTCCGTGTCGTAGATCCCGACCAGCTCCGCGTGGGGGACCTGGCGCAGCAGCCGCGCGTGGTGGTAGCCGAGCGCGCCCGTGCCGATGACGCCGACGGGGAGCGCCGCGGTCAGACGAGTACCCCGCGCTGGGAGCCCTCGATGAAGCGGAGGAAGTACGCTACTTCGGGCACGCGCTCGAGCTCGGCGCGCGCGCGCACGATCCCCTGGGTGACGGTGTACTCGGAGTTGAAGAGCAGCCGGTAGGCGCGCTTCAGCGCCACCTTCACCTCCGGCGTGAACCCCGCCCGCGTGAGCCCAATCGAGTTGAGCCCGTAGAGGTGCACCGGATTGCCGGCCGCCTTGGTGAACGGCGGCACGTCCTGGTTCACGCGCGAGGCGCCGCCCACGAACGCGAGCTTTCCGATGCGCACGAACTGGTGAATCCCGAGCACGCCGCCAATGATCGCGCGCTCCTCGATCACGACATGCCCGCCCATCTGCACGTGGTTCGCCACGATCACGTCGTCGCCGAGCACGCAGTCGTGCGCCACATGGACGTAGGACATGAGGAAGCACCTGGCGCCGATGGAGGTCTTGCCGGTCGCGGTCGTGCCCCGGTTCACGGTGCAGTATTCCCGGAGGATCGTCTTATCGCCGATCTCGACCCAGGTTTCCTCGCCCTGGTACTTCAGGTCCTGCGGATCGCTGCCGATGACGACGCCGTAACCGATCTTGACGCCGCTCCCGATGCGGGTGTTGCGCTCGATCACGGCGTGGCCCGCCACGCTCGAGTGGTCGCCGATGCTCACCCGCGGCCCGATGATGCAGTAGGGGCCGATCGACACGTCGTTCCCGAGGCGGGCCGTGGGATCGACGAGCGCCGTGCGGTGGATCATCGGTCCGTCACCATGGCCATCATTTCCGCTTCGGCCACGACTTGCCCGTCGACAAATCCGGTCCCCTTCATACGGCAGGTCTTGCCGCGGATCTGGAGCATCTCGAGCTCGAAGCGGATCTGGTCGCCGGGCACGACCGGACGCCGGAACTTCACATTGTCGAGCGACATGAAGTAGACGACCTGCTCCTCCAGGTTCTGTCCCTCGAAGCGGGTCATCAAGAGCATCCCGCCCACCTGCGCCATGGCCTCGATGATGAGGACGCCCGGCATGATGGGGTGCCCAGGGAAGTGTCCCTGGAAGAACTGCTCATTCATCGTGACGTTCTTGATCCCGACGATCCGGTCCTCGCCCTCGACCTCGATGATCCGGTCGACGAGCAGGAACGGGTAGCGGTGGGGCAGCACGTCCATGATGCGGGCGATGTCCATGCGCGGCGGCCCCGCGCGCCGACCGGCGCGCGACAGGGCTCGGGCCAACGCCACGTTCCCCTTGTGGCTCGGCCGGGTGGCCACGATATGGGCGCGGATGCGGGCACCGGTGAGCGCGAGATCGCCCAAGACGTCGGCGGCCTTGTGGCGCACGAACTCGTCCGGCCAGCGGAGCGCGCCGCCATGCACGACGGCGTGGTCATCCAGGACGATGGCGCTCGCGGCCGAGGCCCCCTTGATGAGCCCGCGTGCCTTCAGATCCGCCACCTCGCTTGCGAACCCGAAGGTGCGCGCCGGGGCGAGTTCCCGGGCGAACGCGGCCGGCAGCTCGTAGCTCCCCGTCTGCTGGCCGATCAGGGGATGCGGCCACTCGATCGTCACGGTGAGGCGGAGCCCTTTCGCCGGCGCCACGATATAGGAGGCCTCGCCCTCGGTCACCGAGAAGGGGGCCGGCACGGTGAGCACCGCGGCCTCGCCGCCCACGTCCACGGGCTCGGCCGTGGTGAGGGCGTCGAAGTACGGCTGCACACTTCCGTCGCCGATCGGGGCCTCGGGTCCGGTGAGCTCGACCACGAGGTCGTCGATCTCGAGCGCGGCCGCGGCGGCCAGGATGTGCTCGACCGTGTGGATCGTCCGGCCCTCCGGCCCGAGGGCCGTGCGGCGGTCGACGGCGCTGACCTCGGAGAGCCGCGCCGGGATCTCGGGTGCCCCCGCGAGATCCGCACGGCGGAAGACGATCCCCGACCCCGCCGGGGCCGGGAGGAAGCGGGCCTCGGCCTCGACGCCCGTGTGCAGCCCCATGCCCCGCACGAGCGCCGGGCGCGCGATCGAGCGTCTAGGGGTCTTCACGGTCTTTCACGAGCGCTTCGAGCTCCCCCACGATCGCCGTCAGACGGTGCAGCGCGCCCTGCGCCCTGAGCATCGAGCGGTGGTCGCGGGCCGGGAAGCCCGAGACGGTAGCACCCGCGGCGATGTCGCCGATCACGCCGGCCTGCACCAGGAGACGCGCGCCCCGGCCCACCGTCAGATGGTCGGCGAGGCCCACCTGCCCGCCCATCATGACGTCGTCCTCGACGTGCGTGCTCCCCGAGATCCCCGACAACGCGGCGATCAGACAGCGCCCGCCCACGTGCACGTTATGGCCGATCTGCACGAGGTTGTCGATTTTCGTCCCCGCCCCGATGATGGTGTCGTCGATCGAGCCGCGGTCGACGGTCGTGTTCGCGCCGATCTCGACGTCGTCCCCGATGATGCAGCGGCCCACCTGCGGAATCTTGCGCGGCAGCTTGCCCGGGCCGGCCACATAGCCGAAGCCGTCGCTGCCCAGCCGCACGCCCGCGTGAAGGATCACGCGGGCGCCGATCTCGGTACCGCTGTAGCACACGACGTGGGGGTAGCAGTGCAGGTCGTCGCCCGCCACCACGCCGTCGCCGAGCACGCAGCCCGCCTCGAGGCGGGCGTTCCGGCCCAATTGCACGCCGTCTCCCAGCACAACGTAGGGCCCGATCGCTATCGGGTCCTCCCAGCGCACCCCGTGGCCGATGACCGCCGTGGAGTGGATGCCGGGCGCCCACACCGCCGGCGGATAGAGCACGCCGAGCACGGCGATCATCGCCGTGTGGGGGTCCGGGACGACGATCCGGCAGGCGGGGCCGCCCGGCGCGTCGGCGAAGGCAGGGCCGACGAGGAGGGCCGCCGCGCGCGACTGCGCGAGCTGGTTCAGGTAGCGGCGGTTCGCGAGGAACGAGAGCTCGTCGGGGCCGGCGCGCTCAAGGGGAGCCACGCGCTGGACGCGGACGTCGGCGGATCCGACGAGCCGCCCCCCGGTCAGCGCCGCGACGTCCTGCGCCGAAAGCGAGCGCGACTCGGGCGCCACGGACCTACTGACTGTGGTGCAGCCGCGCGAGGACTTGGTTCGTGATATCGAGCGCGGGGTCGGCGGCGACGAGCGGGCTCCCGGGCGCCTCAGCGTCGAGGATGAACGCGTAGTTCCCCTCAGCGCGCATGCCCTGGAGCACGGCGTTGACCCGGGCCTGGATCGGCTGCAGGAGCTCGGCTTCCCGCTGCTGGGCCTTCTGCTGGAGCTCGGTCTGCCGCTCGCTGATGTGCTGCTGCATCGTCTGCAGCTCCTTCTGCTTCGCCGCCTTCGCCGCGGGCGAGAGCGCGATCGCCTCCATGTCGAACGCCCGCGCGGCCGAATCAAGCTGCGCCTCGAGGCGCTGGACTTCGACCCGGTAGCCTTCCACGTCGCGATTGAACGTGGACTCGGCCGCGGTGTAGCCCGGCGTCTGCTGGAGGATCTGGCGTCCGTTGATGTAGACGATCTTCACCGGCACGGGCAGCGGGGCCTGGGAGGGGGCCGCGGCGGGCGCGGGGGATGCCGCGGGCGCGGGCGCGGCGGCGCCCGCCCCTTGCGCTCCGGCCAATCGGGCACCGAGCAGCACGAGTCCAACGGCGACGAGCAGCGCGCGAGTCTCTATCGGTGTCCGACCGATCACAGGATGTCTCCGAGGGGAAAGGGAAGCGGCCGGGCCGGGCCCGACCAGGGTCAGAACTGTCCGAACGCCGAGCTGAAGGGCGAGCCCAGGGTCGTGTTCCCGAGCTGGACGTCGACCTTCCAGCCGGGTGCCGAATTCCCGAACGCGTCGACGCGGTCGAACCCGTACGCCAGATCGAGCCCCAGTGGCCCGAGCGGCGACACAACGCTGAACCCGATCCCCGCGCCCCGCAAGAGGTTCGTGGGGTTGAAGTCCGCGGCGCGCGCCCAGACGTTGCCCGCGTCCGAGAAGAGGTGGACGTAGAAGGCCTGCGAGATGCGCATCCCGATCTGGGCCGTCAGCTGCATGAAGGCTTTCCCGAAGGCCGACGGGTTCGCGACCCCGTTCTGGGCGTTCGGATCGTAGCCCGCCGGGGTGATCGAGAACTCGTAGTAGCCCGGCAGCGGGATCCCATACTGGGTGCCGCCCATCGTGTAGAGCTGGCTGAAGAACGGCGCATACCCGAAGACGTAGCCCGACCGCGCCTCAAGCCCGAGCACGAACCGAACGACCTGTTTCTGGGGATCGGAGCCGAGTCCGCCGAGCGGCGCGAACCACGACGACTGCAGATCGACCTTCTGGTAGTTCCCGGTGCCGCCGAGCGGGCCGCCGCCCTGCGTGAGGTCGAGCTCGTAGAGCGAGCCCGCGGTGGCGAACGGCAGGTCGATCCGGGTGTCCCGCATGATCGTCAGCGTGACGTTCGAGCTCAAGCAGTTGTTGCAGCTGAACGCGGCGGAGAACGCCTGGTTCGTCGTGGCGCCGTTAAAGCTCTGGAGGTCGAGCCCGTACTGCGCGAACAGCCGGGTGTAGTGGTCGTGGAACGCCGGGATCCCGAAGCGGAGCGACGCGCCGCGGGTGCGGAGCGTGCCCAGGTTCGCGATCGTGTAGTTCACCTGGTAGTCGTGCAGGTTCACCGTGCCCGAGATCCGCGATTCGAGGATCGAGGGGTCGGTGTAAGACACGTTGAACTCGTTGATGTCGGCCCCGAGCATCCACTGGAGCTGGCCTTGCTTGCCCTGGCCGAAGAGGTTGGGCTCGGTGAGTGAGAGAAAGCCGCCGACCCCCGTCCCCTGCCCGAGCGACGCGCCGAAGTTCACCGTGCCCGTGTGCTTCTCCGAGACGTGGAAGATCACATCGACGTCGCCCTGGTCGTTCGCGGACTTGGTATCAGGCACCGGAAGCGGCTCTTCGAAGAAGCCCAGGTTTGAGATGTTCTGGTAGCTCCGCACGAGCGCGTCCTGCCGGAACACGTCCCCGGGCAACACGAGGATCGCGTCGCGGATCACGTTTTCGTGCGTCACGTCGTTCCCGACCACGTCGACCCGGTTGATCGTGGCGGGCTGCTGCTCCTGCAGCGACCAGCGCAGGTCGACCGCGGGCGTCCCGTCCGCCGCCCTCTTGCGTACGACCTCGGGGTGGAGGGTCATGTAGATGTAGCCGTTGTTGAAATAAAGGCTTTGCACGTTCTGGACGGCATCCTGCCACTTCTGCCGGTCGAAGTAGGCGTCGCTCTTGGCCGTCGCGAAGGGATAGTAGAGATCGAGCTCGCTCGTCGAGAACCGCCGGTTCCCGGCGATCTCGAAGGACCCGATGCGATAGCGGTCCCCTTCATTGATGCGCACGACGAGGGTCGCTTTCCCCGTCGTGTCGTCGACGACCACCGTGTCGCCCAGCACCTGGAAGTCGACGTAGCCTTGCGACCCGTAGAACGCCGGAAGCCGCTGGTAGAGGTCCTCGCGCAGCTCGTCGTCGTCGTACTCGCCCGAGCGGAACCACCAGAAGCCTTCGGGCCGCGTGTGCATCTGGGCCGCGAGGATCGGGGCGCTGTAATGCGCGTTGCCTTCGAAGTTCACCTCGGAGATGGCGACCCGGGGGCCTTCGGTGACGTCGAAGATGAGCCGCACGTGCGAGGAGTCGAGGTCGTAGAGCCGGCGGGTCTTGATCTCGGCCAAATAGTAGCCCGCGGTGCGGTACATCGAGTCCATGCGCGCATGGGCGCGCGCGAGCGCCGCGGGGTCGAGCGGCCGCCCCTCGACGAGCTGGACCTTGTCGCGGATCTGGGGTTCGGAGAGCTGGACGACGCCCTTCAGGGTCCAGCGGGAGAGCGTGGGCCGCTCGCGCAGCCGGATGAAGAGGACGTCCTTCCTCCCGACGCTGTCGCGGTAGATGCCCACTTCCTGGTAGGCGCCGGTCGCGTAGAGGAGCTCGATCGCGCGCTGGACGTCGCGGTAGGTGACGAAGGTGTCAGCCGCGAGCCGGCTATCGGCGATGGCGCGCCGGGGGTCGGTGCGCCGGAGCCCCACGACCGCGATCGAGTCGGGCCGGAAGACCGATATTTGCGCCGCGAGGGGGACCGCCAGAACACTCGCGCCGACGGCGAACGCGCCGACGAGCGAGCGGTTCACGCCTTCGAGCCGGAGAGCGCGCGGAACGCCAGCCGTTCCTTGTCCGGGGCCACGTCGACTTCGATTTCATCCCCCCGCGCGAACTCACCGACTAGAATCTTCTCCGAAAGCGGATCCTCGACGTACTTCTGGATGGCGCGCTTGAGGGGGCGGGCGCCGTAGTGCTCGTCGTACCCGTGTTCGACCAGGAAATCCGTGGCCGCGGGCGTGAGCTTCAAGGTGAGCTCCTCATCCCCGAGACGCCGCTGGACGTCGTTGAGGAGGATCGCCACGATGAGCGCGATATGCTCCCGTGTGAGCGGATGGAACACGATCACGTCGTCGAGCCGGTTCAGGAACTCCGGATTGAAGGTCTTGTTGATCTCTTCCTTCACCTTCTCGGCGAGCCGGTCGAAGGTGGCCCGCGAGTCCGGTTGCGCGAACCCGAGCGCCTTCCCCTTCACCATGTCCCGGGCCCCGACGTTCGAGGTCATGATGACGACCGTGTTCTTGAAGTCGATCAACCGCCCGTAGTTGTCGGTGAGATGCCCCTCATCGAGCACCTGGAGCAGGATGTTGAACACGTCCGGGTGCGCCTTCTCGATCTCGTCCAGCAGGACGACCGAGTAGGGCTTCCGCCGCACGGCCTTCGTCAGCGTGCCGGAATCTTCGTAGCCCACGTAGCCCGGCGGCGCGCCGATCAGCCGGCTCACGGAGAATTTCTCCATGTACTCGGACATATCGACGCGGATCAAGGCGTTCGTGTCGGCGAAGAGGAAGCGCGCGAGCGCCCGGGCGAGCTCCGTCTTCCCGACCCCGGTGGGCCCCGAAAAGATGAACGACCCGATGGGGCGCTTGGGGTCCTTGAGCCCCGCGCGGCTCCGGCGGATGGCGCGCGAGATGACGGCGATGGCCTCGTCCTGGCCGACCACCGTCTGGTGGAGCTCGTCCTCCATGCGCAGCAGCCGCGCGGTCTCGGCTTCCTGGAGCCGGGTGACCGGGATCCCGGTCCACCGCGAGACGATGAAGGCGATGCCTTCCTCGCTGATCGTGGGCCGGTGCGTCTGCCGCTCCTTCTCCCACTGCTCCTGCTTGCGGCGGATGTCGGCCTGGAGCTCGCGTTCCTGGTCGCGGAGCCCGGCGGCGCGCTCGAAGTTCTGATCGCGCACCGCGGTCTCTTTCTCCGTGTTGATCTGCTCGAGCCGCTCCTTCAATGCGGCCACTTCAGGCGGCGGCACCTGGGTGGCGAGGCGGGCGCGCGCGCCTGCCTCGTCGATCACATCGATCGCCTTGTCGGGCAGGAAGCGGTCCGTGATGTAGCGCTCGGAGAGCTTCGCCGCCTGCTGGAGGCACCCATCGGGGATCACGACCCGGTGGTGCTCCTCGTAGCGCTTCCGCAGACCCTTCAGGATCTCGATCGTCTCATCGATGCTCGGCGGGTCCACGATCACCGTCTGGAAGCGCCGCTCGAGGGCTCCGTCCTTTTCGATGTACTTGCGGTACTCGTTCAGGGTGGAGGCCCCGACGCACTGGAGCTCCCCGCGAGCGAGCGCGGGCTTGAGCATGTTGGACGCGTCGACGGCCCCTTCGGCCGCGCCGGCCCCGACCAGGGTGTGGAGCTCGTCGATGAAGAGGATGATGTTGCGGTTCTGGGCGATCTCGTTGATGATCGCCTTCAGCCGCTCCTCGAACTGGCCCCGGTACTTGGTGCCCGCGATCACCGCCGCCATGTCGAGCGACAGGACGCGGTGGTCTTTGAGCGCGTCCGGGCACTGGCCGCTCGCGATGAGCTGGGCCAATCCCTCGACGATCGCCGTCTTGCCCACGCCGGGCTCCCCGATCAGCACGGGGTTGTTCTTCTTGCGGCGCGACAGGATCTCCATGACCCGCTCGATCTCCTTCTGCCGCCCGATCGTGGGATCGAGCTGGCCTTCGGCCCCGAGCTGGGTGAGGTCGCGGCAGAAGTGGTCGAGGGCCGGGGTCTTGGACTTCTTCTCGCTCTTGGGCGCGGCGGGCTGCGCCCCGGCGCCGGCCGCGGCGGGCGCGGGCGGCATCTCGCTCCCGAGCAGACGCAGGGTCTCGGCCCGAGCCTGTTCCAAGTTCACGCCGGCGTCGGTCAGGACCTGGGCCGCGATACCCTTCTCCTCGCGCAGCAGCCCGAGCAGCAGGTGCTCGGTCCCGACGTAGGAGTGGTTGAGCTCCCGCGCTTCGCTCATCGCGAGCTCGAGCACCTTCTTCGCCCGCGAGGTATAGGGGAGGTCGGGCCCGGCCGCGGCGGCCGCTTTGCCCTTCTTCACCGTCTCCTCGATCTTCTGCTGGATCTCCTCGAGGTCGACGTTCAGGTTGGTGAGCACGGCAGCCGCCACCCCCTCGCCCTCACGAATGAGGCCGAGCAGGATGTGCTCCGTCCCGACGTACTCGTGGTGCAGACGCGCCGCTTCCTCGCGCGCCATCTGCAGCACTTTCCGCACCCGATCTGTGAAGTTGTATCCGTTCATGCCGGCTCCCGCCTAGCACGCCTCGGCGTCGAGCACCCGCCGCACGTACGTCGCGCGTACTGCTGGCAACTCGGGATCCCCCGTCAGCCGACCCTCGAGCGCCGCCAGATGCGCGGGCTGCGTGAAAATCAGCAGCTTGTTGAGCGTATATACACTCAAGTTCGGGATCAGATTCAGGCCTGCCCCGAGCCGCACGCCGCTCAACAGATTCATCGCCTCTTCAAAGGTGAGCGTGCGCGCGTGCCGCAAGGTTCCGTACGCCCGCCACACCTTGTCGGCCACGATCGTCGTGGCCTCGCGCAACAGGATCTCGCGCGCCTGCTCTTCATACTCGATCACCTGGCGGACGATCTTGCCCAGGTGGTCGAGCAGCTCGTCCTCGGACTTGCCGAGCGTGGTCTGGTTCGACAACTGGAAGAAGTTGCCGACCACCTCGCTCCCCTCCCCGTAGAGGCCCCGGAACGTGAGGCCGACCTGGGAAAGGCCCTGCAATACCTTGCCGATTTCCTTCGTCAAGACGAGGCCTGGCAAGTGGATGAGCACGCTCGCCCGCAGCCCGGTCCCGGCATTCGTCGGACAGGAGGTAAGATAGCCAAACTCAGGGTGAAAGGCGAAGGGCAGCAGCCGGCCGAGATCCGCATCCGCCGCCTCCAGCTCGACATACGCCTCCTCGAGCGCGAACCCCGAGCGCATCCCGTGCAGGCGGAGGTGATCCTCTTCATTGACCATCACGCCCACCGCGCCCTGCACGAGCAGTGCCGCGCCGGGCCGCGGCCGGGCCTCGCGATCGAGCGCCGCCAGCTCCTTGGACACGAGGTGGCGCTCGTGCAACAGCTGCCGGTCCGCCCGGTCCATCTGATCGAGCTGAAACGTGACGGCGCCGGCGAGCCGCTCGCTCGCGGCCGCCGCTTCGGCGACCCGGCGCAACACCCCCGTGCGGTCCGAGTCCCGCGCGCGCTGGCTGAAGGTGTAGCCCTGCAGGTTTCGGGCGAGCCGGATGCGCGTGGACAAGACGATGCTCCCGCGCGGGCCCGAGGCGTCGAGCCAGCTCATGCCCCCGTCGGGCAGGAGCGAGAGGTCGATCACTCGAGCACCCGGATGCGGTCGCGGAGCTCGGCCGCGAGCTCGAAGTTCTCGTTCTCGACCGCGCGGCGGAGCTGCTCCCTCAGGTCGAGGAGCGCGTGGCGCGGGTCCGAGCGCTCGCCCGGGACCTGGTAGCGCTCGCCCACGTGCTGGCTCGAGCCGTGGAGGCGCCGCAACAAGTCGCGCAGGTGGCCGGCGAACGCGTCGTAGCACTCCGCGCACCCGAGCCGGCCGCTCTCGCGGAAGTCCTTGAGCGTGGCCCCGCAGGCGGCGCAGCGCAGCCCGTCCTGCGGCGTGGGCAGGAGGCTCGGCGCGCCCTTCCCCATCGCCGTGATGAACCCCCCGAGCGGCGACTTGAGGACCGACACCCCGGTCTCGACGCCCTTCGCCTGGGCGCACGGCTCGCAGAGGTGGAGCGTGACTTTCGCGTCGTGCTCCACCTGGGTCAGGTTGATGACCGCGTCGCGTTCCTTACAGTTGTCGCACAACATCAGGGTATCACGTCGATCGATTCCACCACGGTGATGCGCCCGTCCTCGAGCCAGAGGATCCGGTCGGCGCGCGCCGCGAGCTGCCGGTTGTGCGTGGCCACGACGACCGCTGTCTCGAACTCCCGCGCCAGCCGGAAGAACCCGTCGTGCAGCCGCTCGCTGTTGGCGTGGTCGAGATTGCCGGACGGCTCGTCCGCGAGCACGAGGCTCGGATCGTGCACCAGCGCCCGCGCCACGGCGCAGCGCTGCTGCTCGCCACCCGAGAGCTCCGCCGGCCGGTGCGTCATACGGCCCGCGAGCCCCACCTCCGCCAGCAACTCCTCGGCCCGGGTCCGGGCCGCGCGCGGCGGCACCTTCGCGATCAGGAGCGGTAGCATCACGTTCTCTACGGCGGTGAATTCCCGCAAGAGATGGTGGAACTGGAAGACAAAGCCGAGTTTCCGGTTCCGCACGTCCGCGAGCCCCACCGGATCGAGATCCGCGTAGCGCGACCCCTCGAGCCAGATGTCCCCCGTGGTCGGCTGGTCGAGCGCGCCGAGCAGATGGAGCAGCGTACTTTTCCCCGCGCCCGAGGCGCCGACCACCGCGACGACCTCGCCACGCCGCACCGCGAGGTCGATCCCGCGGAGCACCTCGACCGGCTGGCCGTCGCCGCCCGCGTAGATCTTGCGGAGCCCCCGGGCCTCGAGGAGGGGCGTCATTCGTAGCGGATCGCCGTCACGGGATCGAGCCGCGCCGCCTGGATCGCGGGGTACAGCGGCGCCAGGGTCGCCACCACGAGGCTCGTCGCGATCACGAGCACCGCGTCGAGCGCCTGGGTGTGCACCGGCAGGTGATCGATGAAGTAGATCGACGGATCGATGTGGATCCACTCGCCGCGGTTCACCATGATCCCGAGCGTGAAGCCGAGCGTGGCGCCGATCGTGGTGCCCACGACCCCGATCAGAATCCCCTGGGCGAGGAAGATCCGGCGGATCGCCCCGCGCTGCAGCCCCATGGCGAGCAGAATGCCGATCTCCCGCGTCTTGTCGCGGACCACCATCGTGAGCATCCCGACCACGTTGAACGCCGCCACCACGCAGATCAGGAACACGACGAGCGCCATGGCGAGCTTCTCGAGCTTGAGCGCGGAGAAGAGCGAGGCGTTCTGCGACTGCCAGTCGAGCACGCGGTAGGGGTAGCCCAGCCGCTCCTCCATCGCCGCGCCGAAATCGCGCGCGTTCCAGGGGTCCGCGATGCGCACCTCGATCCCCGTCACGGCGGTGTCGAGCCCGGCGAAACGCTGGGCGACGGTGCGCTTCAGCGCGACGTAGTTGTTGTCGTACTCGTACATGTCGGTCTCGAACAGCCCCACGACCTGATAGCGGTGGAACTGCGGCACGAACGCGCCGAGACTCGGATTGAACCGCGCGCCCGCCGGGGAGACGAGCGTCACCACGTCGCCCGGAAACGCGGAGAGCTTGTTCGCCAGGCGTGTGCCGAGCGCGATGCCGCCGTCGACGTCGCTGCGCGTGGTGCGGAAGCCGAGGTCGCCCTTCACGAAATGCCGCGCGAGGGTCGTGACTGAGTGCGCCCCGGTGTCGGGCTCGACGCCCAAGACGACGACCCCCTCGGCGTAGTCGTGCCCGGCCGAAATGAGTCCCTGCGTGAGGACGAAGGGTGCCGCGGCCACGACGCCCGGCGAGCGGCGCACGAGCTCGAGCACGTGCCGCCAGTCGTCCACGCGCAGGCCCTCGCCGTAGGTCAGGACGCGCAAATGCGGATTCGCAACGAGGATCTTCTCGCGCAGGTCCTGTTGCAGTCCGTTCATCACGCCGAGCACTAAGACGAGCGCCATGACGCCGACCGCGACGCCGCCCACCGCGATCAGCGTGATGAGCGACAAGAGCCGGGAGGAACGGCGGCTCCGCAGGTAGCGCAGCGCGATCTGGCGCTCGAGCCGCCCGGGCCACAGGCCCGGCACGAAGCGCAGCACGAGGACGGCGACGACGAGCGCGGCGACGACACCCCAGACTTGGGCGGTGGGCATCATTCGGGCCGGAGCATGGGAAAGAGGATCACGTCGCGGATGTTCGGCTGATCGGCGAGGATCATCATCAGGCGGTCGATGCCCAGCCCGACGCCACCCGTGGGCGGCATCCCGTATTCGAGCGCGCGCAGGAAGTCCTCGTCCAGGCGCTGGGCTTCGGCGTCGCCCGCGGCCCGCAGCGCGGCTTGCTGCTCGAAGCGGCGGCGCTGCTCATCGGGGTCGTTCAGCTCGCTGAACGCGTTCGCGACTTCGCGGCCGTGCACGAACAGCTCCCACCGCTCGACCGTGGTCGGATCGCCGCGCTTGAGCTTCGCGAGCGGCGAGAGGGCGACCGGATAGTCGTACACGAACGTGGGCTGCACGAGGGTGGGCTCGACGAAGGTCTTGAACACCTCGTCCACGAGTTTCGCCCCGACGAGCCCGTCCGCGTCGGGGACGTTGCGGCGCCGCAGCGCCTGGCGCAGCTCGGCGTCCGTGCTCCGGGCGAGATCGACGCCCGCGAGCTCCCGGACGAGGGTGTAGTAGTCGCGGCGGGCGAACGGCCGGGCGAAGGAAATCGTGGCGCCCGAGCGCTCGAGCGTCGTGGCCCCGAAGAGCTCCGCCACGAGGGTCGCGAGCATCTCTTCGGTGAGCTCGCGCATCGCGTCGTAGTCCGCGTAGGCCTCATACCACTCGGCCATCGTGAACTCCGGGTTGTGGAAACGCGAGAGGCCCTCGTTGCGAAAGTCGTGGCTGATCTCGTAGACCTTCTCCAAGCCGCCGACGATGCAGCGCTTCAGATACAGCTCGTCGGCGATCCGCAGGAAGACGTTCGTGTCGAGCGCCTCGTAGTGCGTCGTGAAGGGCCGTGCCGTGGCGCCGCCGTAGAGGGGCTGGAGCACCGGCGTCTCGACCTCGAGGTAGCCCCGGGCGTCGAGGAAGCGGCGCACCTGCGCGACTACCCGCGCGCGCATCTGGAAGAGCGCGCGCACCTCGGGATGGACGGCGAGGTCGGCGTAGCGCTGGCGCGCCCGCTGCTCGGGGTCTGCGAGCGCGCCATGGCGCACCCCCGCGTCGTCTTCCTTCCCGAGCGGCAGCGGCCGGAGCGACTTCGCGAGCAGCACGAGCTCGTCCACGCGCACGGTGACCTCCCCCGTCTTCGTGCGAAAGAGCGGGCCCGTGACGCCCACGAAGTCGCCCAGGTCGAGCAGATCGAGCAGGCCGTAGCGTTCGTCGCCCACGTGGTCTCGTTTGACATACACCTGAATGCGGCCAGAGAGGTCCGCGAGGTGTCCGAAGGTGGTCTTCCCGTGGGGCCTGAGCGCCACGAGGCGGCCCGCGAGCCGGCAGATGCCGGTCTCGTCTGCGCCGGCCTCGAATGCGGCCCGGGCGGAATGGGCGGTGTGCGAGCGGTGGAACGCGTAGGCGAATCCGGGCACCCCGCGTCGGCTGAGTTCCTCGAGCTTCTCGCGCCGCGCCGCCTCGACCTGGCTCGTCACGCAGCCTTGCCCCCGAAGCGCTTGAGGAACGCTTCGATGAAGGGATCGAGGTCGCCGTCCATCACGTCCTGGACGTCGGTGACCTTGAGGTCCGTGCGGTGGTCGTTGACCAGGGTGTAGGGCTGGAAGACGTAGGAGCGGATCTGGTTGCCCCAGGCGATATCGGTCTTCTGCTTGTCGACTTCCGCCTTCTTCGCCTCCCGCGCCTCCACGGCGCGCTCGTAGAGCCGGGCCTTGAGCATCTTCATCGCCGTGGCCTTGTTCTTGTACTGGCTGCGCTCCTGCTGGCAGGCGACCACGATGCCGCTCGGCATATGAGTGAGCCGCACGGCGGAGGACGTCTTGTTGACGTGCTGACCGCCCTTCCCCGACGCGCGGTAGGTGTCGACGCGCAGGTCGTCGTCGCGAATCTCGATCTCGATGTCCTCGTCGACCACGGGGTAGACGAACACGGACGCGAACGAGGTGTGCCGGCGCGATTGCGCGTCGAACGGCGAGATGCGCACGAGACGGTGGACGCCCTTTTCAGCCTTGAGGAGACCGTAGGCGTAGCGTCCGGAGATCTGGATTTCGGCCGACTTGACGCCCGCTTCCTCGCCCTCGAGCAGGTCGAGGATCTCGACCTTGAAGCCGTGGCGTTCCGCCCAGCGGACGTACATGCGCATGAGCATCTCGGCCCAGTCCTGCGACTCGGTGCCCCCGGCCCCGGGATGGATGGTGAGGAGGGCATCCCGCGCGTCGTCGCGACCGCGGAGCATGTTCTGGAGCTCGAGGATCTCGAGCTCGGCCGAGATTTGCTGGGCTTCGGTGTCGAGATCGTGGGCGAGGTCGCCACTGCCCTCGGCCAGGGCGAGCTCGTTTAGCGCGCGGCCGTCATCCAGGCGCTTGCGCAGGGCGTTATACGGATCGAGCCAGCGCTTGAGATCCTTGAGTTCGTCGACGAGCTGACGCGAGCGCTCGGGCGCGCTCCAGACCGCACCATCGGCCATGAGCGCCTCGAGCTCGGCCCGCCGCTTGATCTTCCCCTCGACGTCAAAGGAAGCTCCGAAGCTCGGTGAGCCGGCGATCGAAGTCTTGGAACCGTTCTGCGAGCGTCACGCGACCCTCGGGAGCACCGGAACAGGAGCCGCCTCGGAGAATCCGAGAACGCGCTCTAACTACAAGGAAGGCTAATAAGTTAGCGAGCTCGGAGCCAGCCTAGAACACCTTCGCGCCGCCCGCGAGGATCTCGTTCAGCGCCTCGGTCCAATAGGGCGTGCTCTGCGCCACCGCCGCTCCGACCTGTTCGACGTACTCCTGCCAGCACTTCTCGATCTCGTCCTTGAACAGCGCGGGCAGGGTGCCATCGCGCAGGCCCTGCTGGCGCTTCTCGGCGTGGTAGACGACGAGGTCCGAGATCAGTGCGCGAGCGAGCCTGCGCGCCTTCTGCTTCGGATCCTGGACCAGGAACGGGTTCACAGGGCGGAGCGGCCCCGTGGCGCGGGGCACGGGTGGGTGCGCTCCAGACGAGGGCGGCGTGGGCGGTGCCAGGGGCGCGGACGGCGCGGGCGCGGCGATGGGGGCCTGGGCCGGGACTGGTGCCCGCGCGGCGGGCGGCGTCATGGCGGGCGACACGACGGTCGCCGGGACCGGCCTCGCAGGAACAGCAGGCGCGCCGGACGCGGGGGCTTGGGGCGCGGCGGCGATCGACGGAGCGGGGCGCGCCGTACCGGGCGCCACGGCGGGGCGCGCGAGCGGTGCTCTGGTGGACACCGGGGGCGCAGGCGGTGCCGCGGGAGCTGGAGCGCTCGGCTTGGGCGGCGCTGGTGGCCGCGGCGCGAGCGGCGGGCGCGCGACGGACGAGGG
>DATNIM010000129.1:0-43782 GCA_035604455.1 Gemmatimonadales bacterium | reverse complement strand
GGATCGAAGTGCTCGCCACCGAGATCAGCGAGGTCCTGGCGGACGCGAGTTCATAAGAACTGAATATGCAACAACAACGAGTTTTATCAGGCGGCTCGACGCCTGACCTGGATACGATTCGACGCAGGATTTGACGGGATAAAAATGGCCGACGAAGAAAGGATGGAACAGGGCCCCGGACACGGTGGTCATGAGCATGGCCGCGGACCGCGCCCTGGTGGTCAGCGCTCCGACTCCGATCGCCCGGGCGAGGGGCGCGGAGGCGAGCGGGGCGGGATGCGCCGGCGGCCCGGCGGAGGCCGGCGCAAAGTATGCCGGTTCTGCGCCGACAAGGCGCTCAAGGTCGATTACAAGGACGTGCGCACCCTGCAGAACTTCATCACCGAGGGCGGCAAGATCGTGCCCAGCCGCACCTCGGGCAATTGCGCGCGCCATCAGCGTCAGCTCGCGACGGCCATCAAGCGCGCCCGCCAGCTCGCGCTCCTGCCCTACGTCAAACGGTATGGCTGAGGCCGCATCACGCGGTTGGGTGCTGCGCCTCGGCATAGCGAGCGTCGCGTTTGCGAGCTGGGCGCCACCCTCGCTCGCCGGCCTGCCGCTCGCCGGCCTGCTGCTCCTCGGGCCCGATCGCTCGGTCCGGGCGTGGGGGCTCGCGGTCTTGATCGGGCTTCCGAGCGCGGTGCTGCTCGCAACGCCTGATCAGGACGTGTTGAGCGCGCTCCTGCGCGCTTACGTGGTGTGCGCCGCCGGAGCCTTCTGCGCGTTGACGCTCGTCGCCCCCGCACCGCTCCTCCGCCAGGCGGTGCGTACGACCGTCGTCGCGCTCGCGGCGACCCTTGGGCTCGGGCGGCTGATCTTCGGACCCGGACTCGCTGACATGGTGCATTGGGCGGCGGATCGCGCCGCGGTTGAGCCTCTCAGCATGGTGGTCGGGCTCCGCCCGGAACTCTACCCCGTGGCGGTCGAGGTCATGCGATTTCTCACCCGTATCGTGCCCGCGACGCTCGTGCTGCAGACGTTCGCCGGCCTCGCGCTCGCCTGGCAGTGGTACCAGCACTTGAGTCACGAACCCCTCGGGGCTCCGCTCGCGCCGTTCCGGGAGTTCCGCTTCGCCGACAGCTGGGTGTGGGGGGTGGTGGCGGCACTCGGCGTGTGTGTCACGCCGTTCCTCGTGGGATTCAAGGCGGCAGCCCTCAATCTGCTCGTGGTCCTCGGGATGCTGTATCTGCTGCGCGGCGCGGCGGTCGTCGTGGCGGTGGCGGCTACGGCGGGCATCGCGCCCGGCGCGCTGACGCTCGGACTCATCGTCGCCGCAGTCCTCGCGGCCCCGCTCGTCCTCATCCTGCCGGGCCTCGCGACCCTCGGCGTCACCGACACTTGGCTCGAATTCCGGCGCCGGCTCCCGGGCCGGGCCCCTAAACCCTGAGACTCCTCGATGGAAATCATTCTCCGTGAAGACGTGCAGAATCTCGGCAAGACCGGGGACGTGGTGAACGTGAAGGACGGCTACGCGCGCAACTTCCTGCTCCCAAAGGGCCTCGCTTACCTCGCGACGGACGCCAACAAGCGGCGCATCACGCGGGAAGCCGACCGGATCTCGGCCCAACGTGCGGCGGAGCGGGCGAACGCCGAGACCGAAGCGGCCCGGATCGCGTCCGTACACCTGACCTTTGTCGTGAAAGTCGGGGAGGAAGACAAGCTGTACGGATCGGTCACCGCGAGCGATATCCAGCGCCGCCTGGAAGAGGAAGGCATCCGGCTCGACAAGCGCCGCATCGATCTCCCCGAGCCGCTTCATGAGCTGGGCGAGTTCCAGGTGGGCATCAAGCTCCACGCCGACGTGCGGCCCGAGATCGCGGTGAGCGTGGTGCGGGAGTAAGGGTTGGCCGCGGAACAAAGCGAGGGCGCCCCTGTTATCAAAGGTATGGGGAGAAGTGCGGCGCCCGAGCCCCGGCGTCCCGACCTCGCGCCCGATGCCGTCCGGCTGGTGACGGCCGCGCTTACCGATCGCAAGGCGGTCGACCCCCTCGTGCTGGATCTGCGCGGGCTCACCGCCGCCACGGATTACTTCATCATTGCCTCCGGGACCTCCGACGCCCACGTGCGGGGCATGGCCGAGCACCTGCTCAGCGGCCTCGCGCCGAGCGGGATCGAGCCGCACCACGTGGAGGGGTTACCTCAGGGCCGGTGGGTGCTTCTGGATTACATAGATTTCGTTGTCCACGTCTTCCATCCTGAGCTGCGGGACTTCTACCAGCTCGAGCGCCTGTGGAGTGACGCCCCGGTGGTCTTCGCGGCCCCGGAGGAAGGGTCAAAAGGGTGAACCTCATGCGATGGATTGGCGGCCTCGGCTTGATCCTGCTGTTCGCCGGCGCGGGCAAAGCCGACGCGCAGTACTTCGGCCAGTCGAAGGTCGAATACAAGCGGTACTCCTTCCAGATCATCCAGACGGAGCACTTCGACCTCTACTTCTACGAGGAAGAGCGCACGGCGGCGATGGACGCGGCGCGGATGGCCGAGCGGGCCTACGCGCGGCTGTCCCGGCTCCTGCACCGGGACTTTCAGGCGCGCAAGCCGATCATCTTCTACGCGTCGACGGCGGACTTCGAGGCGACGAACGTCATCCCGGGCGACCTCGGCGGGGGCACGCGCGGCGTGACCGAGCCGATCAAACACCGCATGGTGCTGCCCTTCACCGGCTCCTACGGCGAGCTCACGCACGTCCTGCAACACGAGATGGTGCACCAGTTCCAGTTTGACGAGATCAGTCGCGGGCAGATCGGGGGCGGCATCTCGGCCCTGGAGGCCTTGAACCCACCGCTCTGGTTCATGGAAGGCCAAGCGGAATACCTCTCCCTCGGTCCGATCGATCCGTACACGGCCATGTGGCTCCGGGACGCGGCCCTGGAAGGACATCTGCCGACGCTCGAGCAGATGACCGAGGATCCGAGAATCTTCCCGTACTACTTCGGTCACGCGGTATGGGCGTACATCGGCGAGCGGTGGGGCGACGAGGTGGTGGGCGAGATTCTCAAGGCCACCGTGCGGTTTGGCGTGGACCAGGCGTTTCAGCGCGTCCTCGGCCGGTCGGTGAACCAGGTGTCGGAAGACTGGCGGGAGGCGGTGCAGACCACGGTCCTGCCATCGGTCGCGGACCATTCGCCGGCACGGCGGGTGGCGAAGGCCCTCCTCACCGAGGAGCGCACCGGAGGACACTGGCACTTGGGACCCGCCTTCACGCCCGACGGCAAGCAGATTGCGTACTTGGGCGAGGGGAACGACTTCTTCGTCGACCTCTACCTCGCCGACGCCCAGAGCGGTCACGTCAAGCGCCGGCTGATCAAGTCCACGATCAACTCGCACTACGAGGACCTCCGCTACATCAATTCGTCGGGAGCCTTCTCGCCCGATGGCAACCTGTTCGCCATGGCCGTCCGGCACCACCAGCACGACGACCTCGTGATCCTCGACGTGAAGCAGCAGCGCGAGGTCCGCCGCTTGCAGTTCCCGGGCATCGATGAGATCACGACCCCGACTTGGTCGCCCGACGGCCACCAGCTCGCCTTCACCGGATACACGGGGGGCTGGTCCGACCTGTTTCTCGCCAACCAGGACGGGAGCGGTCTCGAGCGCCTCACCGAGGACCGCTATGCGGATATGACCGCCGCGTGGTCACCCGACGGCAAGACGATCGCCTTCTCGTCCGATCGCGGGCCGGTGACGAACCTCGCGACGCTCCGCTTCGGCAACATGCGCATCGCGCTCTACCACCTGGACACGCGGAAAATCGAGCTGCTGCCGCACATGGACTACGGGACGAACGTGAACCCCGTATGGTCCCCCGACGGGCAATCGCTCGCGTTCGTGTCGGATCGGAGCGGGATCGCCAACGTGTTCCTGTTCGACTTCGCGGACCGCAACGTCTACCAGCTGACCGACCTGTGGACCGGCGTCGAGGGCGTCGAACCGCTCTCGCCCACGCTGTCCTGGGCGCGGAACGTCGACCGGCTCGCGTTCACCTACTACGAGCGCCTGGGGTTCAACGTCTACACGATCGAGAACCCGCGATCCCTGCGCCGGCAGCCGTATCCGGACACCCCGGCACCCGTCTTTACGCTCCTCACGCCCGCGCGGCGCGATAGCGCGGCCGCGGTCGCCGTGACCGAGGCGAAGTCCACGGCCCAGCAGCCCCGCGCCTCGTCGTCGCTGTATCGCTCGGAGGGCGGCCTGCGCTCCTCCGCCCTGCTCCCGGGCATCGACTCCACGAGCAGCGACACCTCGGGCGTCTCGGTGCGGGCGCTGCTCGACTCGTTCACCCTTGCGCTGCCGGATACGAGCGATT
Organism: Gemmatimonadales bacterium; assembly: GCA_035604455.1. Taxonomy (GTDB): domain Bacteria; phylum Gemmatimonadota; class Gemmatimonadetes; order Gemmatimonadales; family GWC2-71-9; genus AG25. The sequence continues at coordinate 39,440 of DATNIM010000129.1, read as the reverse complement.
TCACCGTGCATGCGTACCGCACGCGGTTCACGACCGACTTCGTCGCCCAGCCCACCGTGGGTTACCAGCGCAACAACCTCGGCAACGGGATCTTCGGCGGCACGTCAATCTCGCTCTCCGATATGCTCGGGAATCGCTCGCTCACGCTGGGCGGGGCCCTGGACGGGCGGCTCGCGGAATCCCAGATCATCGCGGCCTACGCCGACCAGGGTGCGCGCCTGTTTCGGGCGTACTCGTTCACACAGAGTCCTGCCTACTTCTACGTGATCAACGGGGGGCTCTCGTCGACCACCGGGCTGCCACCCGGGAGTACGGTGCTCTTCTCCGAAGAGGTCAAGCGGCTCGTCATCCGCGACGCCACTGCGAGCGCGGCCTACCCGTTCGACCGGTTCAATCGCCTGGAGTTCGGCCTGCACTTGGTCGACATCGGCCAAGCGACCTTCGTACAACAGGAGTTCTACAACCCCGGCGGTAACGCCCTCCAAACAAACGACGGATCGACGATCGACCAGCCGGACATCGCCTATGTGTCACCCAGCGTCGCCTACGTGCACGACAACTCGCTCTTTGGGCTCGTCGGTCCGTTCGCTGGCTCGCGTACCCGCCTCGAGATCGCGCCGGCCGTCGGTGGGTGGCAGTTCGAGTACGGACTGATCGATCTCCGCAAGTATTTCTTCGCGCGGCCGTTCACGCTCGCCATCCGCACGGTCGCCGAGGGTCGCGTGGGCCCGGATGCGGACGAGTTCCCGATCTACATGGGCGACCCGTTCTTCATTCGCGGCTACACCGCGGGCTCGCTGCTCTTGCACGAGTGCCAGACCCAGGTCCCCACGATCCCGGTCATCGGGGTGATCGGCAGCGGCAATACGGGCTGCGGCGCGCTCGATCAGCTCATTGGCTCGCGCATTGCGGTGGGCAACATCGAGCTGCGCTTCCCGTTGACCCAGGCGCTCTCACTCGGCTTCCTGCCGCCGCTCCCGGTGATGGCGGGGATTTTCTACGACGTGGGCATCGCTTGGAACAATGGGTCGACGCTCAAGTGGAGCAGAGCCCCGACCGACAATCCCGAAACGGTCCGCATCCCGCTCCGCAGCTGGGGCGCGTCGCTCGACTTCAACGTGTATGGCTTGTTCATCCTACGGGTCGACTTGGCCCAGGCCCTCGATCGCACGTACACAACTCCCTATGTGACGGCGAGCGTCGGCGAGACGTTCTAACTCCGCATCAGCAAACTACTTGCGTGGGCCTCGCCGGATGCCTATTTTGTCCGCCGAGGCCCTTTGCGCATCCGCAACTCGTGTGTTCTCGGGTTCAGCCTGGCGTTGGGGAGCTGCAGATCCCAGACGCCAGCCGCCCCGCCGTCTCATCCCCTCCAAGCAGCTCGTACACAAGCGGTTAGCACGACCCATCCGGACGACGGGCGCCGCCCGGCCCTAGCGCTGCGGCTGGCGCGCGCGGGCGGCGGAGTCCGCGCCTACCGGCTGCCCGGGCTCACCGAGCTCCCCGCGTTGCCCGGGAAGCTTCCGGCGCTCGCCCGCGTGGTGGGTGTCGCGGCCGAGGCAGAGCTCGTGTTTGTGATGAGCCAGGGGGACGAGCTGTTGTCCCTCGACCTGGAAACGGGGCGGGTCGACAGCATCGCCGCGCACGTCGAATTCGCCGCCTTGGGACCCGATGAGACCCTGTTCGCCGTCGATCGCGACCGCCGCGTGGTCACAGTCGCCCGGCGGAGTCGCGTCGTCTGGCCCCAGGTGCTCGCCGCCATGCCGCGGGCTGTCTTCGGCGCGGCGGACCAGCGGCTCTTGGCCGTGCTCCCGGGCGATCACTCGCGGCCGGCCGCGCTCCGCCTCGTGTCCGTTGCCTCGGATCAACCGCCGGCCGTCCGCACGATGAGCTTCGGCGGCGACGTCGAGGCGACCCGCTGGGGCGACCTGGTGGCGGTGGCCGGTGACAGCGGGGTGCTCCTCGAGGACCCGATGGCACGCCGCGAGCCCGCCTTCGTCCCCCTCACCGACGTCGCACGGGCGGTCGCGTTCTCGCCCTCGGGCCACCGGGTCTACGTGGCCCACCGCACGGCCGCCGGACTCGCCGTGATCGACCGCTACGAGCACGCCGAGATCGACGGCGTCGCGTTGCCGGGCGCGGCAAGCGCGGTGCGGGTCGATCCCTTCGGCCGCTGGCTCCTTGCACGACCCGCTACCGCCGATTCGGTCTGGGTCGTCGACCTGCCGCCGAAGACGCTCGTGGGCGCAGTCGCGAGCACCTGGGATTCGGATCTTCCCGTCATCACCCCGGACGGCTCGCTCGTGGTGGCCCAGGGCGCTGACGTCGCGGCCATCCACCTCGACTCGCTCTATGAGACGGGCCGCGTGGCCGGAGGCGCCGGTGACTTGTGGACCTTCACGCCGTGGCGCCCACGCAGCGGCTACCACGCTCCGCTCGCCACCGCGCCCGCGACCGAAGGCACGCCCGGTGACACGACCGGACCAGGCGGCCCGCTCTACGTGCAGATCTCCACGTCGCAGAACGAGGCGTGGTCGAGCGAAATGGCGCAGCAACTCTCGCGCGCCGGGCTCACGGCGCGGGTCCTGCCCCCCCAGAACCCCGACGACGGGTACCGCGTCGTGCTCGGGCCCTACCCGACGCGTGACGAGGCCGAGGCGATCGGGCGCAAACTCGGCCGACCGTACTGGATCTATCAGTCGACCCAATGACGATGACGAGTGACCACGTGACCCAACCGGAGCGCACACCATGCGATTGAGTCGCTTGGAGCTGTCGGGGTTCAAGTCCTTCGCCGGATCGGTCGACTTGCCGTTCGACGACGGCGTGACGGCCATCGTCGGCCCGAACGGGTGCGGCAAGTCGAACATCTCCGACGCCGTGCGCTGGGTACTGGGCGAGCAGTCGCCCCGCCTGCTGCGGGGCGGCAAGATGGAAGACGTGATCTTCCAGGGCTCGACCGGGCGGCGCGCGGTGAACGTGGCGGAGGTTGCGCTCGTCTTTGACAACTCGGACGGCACGCTCCCGGTGGCCTATCAGGAGGTCGTCGTCAGCCGGCGGCTGTCGCGCTCGGGCCAGAGCGACTACTTCCTGAACCGCGCGCCGGTGCGACTCCGGGACGTCCAGGACCTGCTCCGCGGCACGGGGCTAGGCGCTGACGCCGGTGTGGTGATGGAAGCCCGCATGATCGACGCCCTGCTCTCCGAGCGTGCCGAGGAGCGGCGGTCGCTATTCGAGGAAGCGGCCGGGATCGGCCTCTATCGTGATCGGAAGCGCAGCACCGAGCGGCGCCTTGAGGAGACGACGGGAGATCTCGCGAGACTCGATGACCTCATCGCGGAGGTGCAGACGCAGGTCCGCAGCCTGGCGCGCCAGCGCGGGAAGGCCGAGCGCCACGGCAAGCTTGTCGAGGAGCGGTTCGCGGTCGCGATGACGGTCGTGCGCCGCGAGCTCGAGGACGTCGAGCTCGCGCTCGGCGCCCTCAGCGGGCGCGGGGCCGAGTTGGCCGGGGCCCTGCCCGAGGAGCGCGCGCATCTCGCGGACACCGAACGCGACCGAGAGGCCCGGGCGCAGGCACGTCACAGCGCCGAGGCACAGCGCACCGAGGTGGAACGGCGGTTGGCGGACGCGAAGGTCGCGATTGGCCGGCTCGAGGGTGACCTCGCGCTCGCCGCCGAGCGCCTCCGCAATGCAAGCGAGCGGCGGGTCAAGGCGCTGGCCGATCGGAGCGACGCGGAGCTCCGGGCGGGCCACGCCCAGCGGGAGCACGAGGCTGCCGAAACCGAGGAGCGCGCCGCCGCCACCGAACTTGGCGCGGTGCATGGCGAACTGGATCAGCGGACCGCGCACGAGCAGGACGCCCGCGCCCGCCTGACCGAGCAGCGCACTGCCGTTCGTGGCCTCGAGGAAGACCTGCAGCAGCGCGCCGAGGCGCAGCGGGCGCGCGAAGGCGAGCGGGCGGCCCTCGAGCGCGAGCGGGCAGAGCTGCGCCAACAGCTCGGCGACGCGACGGGAGAGCGGTCGGCCCGCACCTCGGCCGAGAGCGCCGCGGCACTCGATGCCCGCAGGCGGGCCGATGACGCGGCGACTCGCGCGCGCGAGGCCCGCGCGGCGGCCGAGGCCGTAGACGACGCCCGCCGCCGAGTAACGGCAGCCGAGGCCGAGGAGGCCCACGCTCGTGCAACCCGGCGCCACGCAGAGGAGGCCCTGGCCCAACTCGCGACGCGGCGCGACGCACTCGCCGAGCTCGATCGGGAGCGCGTGGGCCTCGCACCGGCGGCGCAGGCGTTGCTCAAGACCCGGGGGAGCTTCGGCGACGCCGTGCTCGGCCCGCTCGCGGACTTCGTGCGGACCGGCCGCCGCGACGCCGAGCTCGCCGAGCGCCTGCTCGGTGAATGGCTGCACGCCATCCTCGTGCGGGACGAGACCGCCGTCGACGCGATCCAGCGCTGGCACGCCGAGCACCGACCCGGCCCGCTGCTCCTACTCCCGTGCCTGCCGGGACCCCGGGTCGACGCCACGGGGCGGCCGGTGCCCCCCGAGCTACGGGTGGACGGGCCGGCGGTCGCCTGGGTGCGGGCCCTGCTTGCGGGCTCGGAGGTCATCGGCGAGAGTGCGCTGCGGCGCGCCAACGGCGCCGTCTTTCTGTCTGAGTCTGCCGGCGCGAGTGGCCCGCTGCAGCGACGCGCGGAGCTCGATGCCCTGGAGCAGGACGTCCGAGACGCAGAAGCCGCGCGAGCACGCGCGTCCGCCGCGCTCGATGCGGCCCTCGCCACGCTGGTGTCGCTTGAGAGCGCCCGCGCGGAGAGCGTCAGCGCCGCCGAGAGCGCCCGTGAACGCGCGCAACACGCGGAGGCCGAGCAACGGGAGGCAGAGCGCGCGGTCAGTCACGCGCACCGTGACGCCACGGGCGCCGCCGCTCAGGTCGAGCGTCTGTCCCAGCGCCTCGGTGAGGTCGAAGCGCTCGTGACGGCGCTAGATGCGGATCTCGACCAGCGAGCGATCGAGCGCGTGGGGCTCGACGAACGCCTCGACGCCGAGCGGATGCGGCTCGGGGAGCTCGAGCGGGATCAGGAGGCCGCACGCGAAGCCCGCGTGCGGTGGCAGGTCGACGCTGCGCAACTCGAGGCGCGCCGCGCCGCCGCCGCGGACCGCGCGGGACGGGGCGCGAACGCGGCGATGACGGCGCGGGCGGAGGCCGCCGAGCTGGGACGCGAGATCGACGCCATCGATCGGGACACGGCCGCCCTCACGGCGGAGCGTACCCGGTGGCAGGACGCGCTCGAGGAAGGACGCCAGGCCCTGACGGCGCTCACCGAGGCCGCCACAGAGGCAGACCGACGCGTCGCCGACGCCGACCGCGAGCTCGCAGCAGTCGAGGCCGCGCGCGACGGCCGGCGCCAGGCAGTCGAGTCCCTGGCGGGCGAGGAGCATCGCCTCGAACTCCAGCGCGCCGATCTGCTCGGCCGCAAACAGACGCTTGCCGCCCGCGTCGAAGCGGAGTGGCGCAAGCCGTTGGCGCAGCTCCTCGAGCGCGCGCCCGAGGTTGCCGGAGACCTCGCGTGGTTGCGCCAGGAGAACGAGCGGCTCGCGGCGGCGATTGACGCCGTCGGACCCGTGAACGCACTGGCGGTCGAGGAGCACGGCGAGGAAGTGAAACGCCTCGAGTTCCTCGAGACGCAGCGCGACGACCTCCTGGCCGCTCGCACCGCGCTCCAACAGGCGGCGCGCGAGATCGACCAGACGGCGCGGGCCCTCTTTCTCGAGTCCTTCGGAAAGGTGCGGGACCATTTCCGCACGGTATTCCAAACCCTGTTCGGCGGCGGCGAGTGCGACGTGCGCCTCGCCAGCGAGGCGGACCCCCTGGAGAGCGAGATCGAGATCCACGCGGCGCCGCGGGGGAAACGGACGCAACGCATCCACCTCCTGTCGTCGGGCGAGCGGACGCTGGTCGCGGTCTCCTTGCTGTTCGCCATCTTCCTCGCGAAGCCGAGTCCGTTTTGCCTGCTCGACGAGGTCGACGCACCGCTCGACGACGCGAATGTCGGCCGGTACGTGCGACTGCTGGCCGAATTCAAGAGCCAGACGCAATTCATCGTCATCACCCACAACCCGCGCACCATGCAGGCTGCCGACGCCGTGTACGGCGTCACGATGCAGGAGCCGGGGGTATCCACCATCGTCGGCGTGAGGCTCGGACAGCTCGAGCCGGTGTAACAAGGGGTAGACTCCCAGTGGAACTCGTAACCGTAGGCACCGGGACCGTCGCGCCGTCGCCGCGCCGGACGGCGCCCTGTCACTGGGTCGAGCGGAGCGGTCTGCGGATCCTCCTCGACTGCGGCCCAGGCTCCCTCCACCGGCTCGCCGAGTTCGGGCTGCCGTGGGAGCACGTGACGCACGTGGTGGTGTCCCACTTCCATCCGGACCACTTTGGCGAATTGCCGATTCTCGTGTTCGCGCTGCGCAACGCCGCGACACCGCCGCGCCGGGACCCGCTCGTGATTCTGGGCCCCGCGGGCACCGTGCGCCTGGTGAAGGCGCTCGCGCAGGGGTTCGGGGCCTGGCTCCTCGACCCGGGATTCCCCATCGGGGTGCTCGACGTGCGTGACGGGGAGCCCTTCCCGCTGGACGGCGAAACGAGCCTGGAAACCTGTCGCGTGCCGCACACCCCGGAGAGCGTGGCCGTGAGCATCGCCGCCCCCGAGGGGCGGCTCGTCTACACGGGCGATACCGGCCCGAGCGCGGAGCTTGCGACCTGGGCGGCGGCCTGCGACCTCCTGCTGGCCGAGTGCTCCCTGCCCGATTCGGGCCCGAGCGACGAACATCTGACGCCAGCGGGAGCAGGAGACCTCGCCCAGGCAGCGCGCGCGAAGCGCCTTGTGCTCACGCATTTCGATCCCGCGGTCGACCAGATGGACGCCGCGGCCGGCGCGCGCGCCCGATTTCCGGGCTCCGTGGCGATCGCACACGACGGCGCCCGCTTCACGATCGGAGGCGCTGGATGCTGATCGTGATGCGACACGGCGCGAGCCCCCGGGAAATCGACCGCGTGGTCGCGGTGATTCAGGATCTCGGGTACGAGGCGCGGGTCATGCCGGGGGCCCAGCGCACGGCCGTGGGCCTGGTCGGCAACGACGGGCGCGTGGAGCCGTCGCGCCTCGAAGGCCTCCCCGGGGTGCAAGAAGTCATCCAGGTGACGAAGCCGTACAAACAGGTGAGCCGCGAGTGGCAGCCCGAGGCGACCGTCGTGCGGCTCCCGGGCGGGGTGACGCTCGGGGGTGTGGACGTACCCGTGATCGCGGGGCCGTGCTCGGTCGAGAACGAGCGGCAGATCATCGAGGCGGCGCGGATCGTGAAAGACGCGGGCGCCGTGATCCTGCGCGGCGGGGCCTGGAAGCCCCGGTCCTCCCCGTACTCCTTCCAGGGGCTCGGGGCCGAGGGGCTCCGCCTGCTCGCGAAAGCGCGCGCGGAGGTCGGGCTCCTCATCTGCACCGAAGCCATCGACCCTGAGGGCGTGCAACGCGTCGCCGAGGTCGCGGACATCATTCAGATCGGCGCGCGCAGCATGCAGAACTTCTCGCTTCTCAAGGCCGCGGGGCGAGCGCGGAAGCCCGTGCTGCTCAAGCGCGGCATGGCGGCCACGATCGAGGAGTTGCTCCTGTCGGCCGAGTACGTCTTCGCCGAAGGGACCCGCGATGTGATTCTCTGCGAGCGCGGCGTGCGGGGGTTCGACTCGGCCACCCGCAACCTGTTCGACCTGACCGCCATCCCCGTGGTCCACAAGCTCTCGCACCTGCCGATCATCGCGGACCCCTCCCATGGCACCGGGTTGCGGGAAAAAGTGATCCCCATGGCGCGGGCGGCGGTCGCGGCCGGGGCGGACGGGCTGATCATCGAGGTCCATCCCGACCCGGACGCCGCGCTGTCCGACGGGGCGCAGTCCCTCACCCCCGAGCAGTTCGCCCAGCTCATGCGCGAAGTGCGCGCCATTGCCGAGGTCATCGGCCGCCGCGTCGCGGAGCCGGCTCCGGTTAGCGTGTGACCCGCGCGGTCAGGGCCGCGGGGCTCGTGCTCGCGGTCTGCTGCCTCCCCGGACCCCTCAAGGGCCAGGACCCGGGGCCCGTGGTGGACCGTGCGCAGAGCGCCTACGACTCGACGCGCACGCTGACGGCCGAGTTCACGCAGGTGATCACCAACCCGCTCATCGGGAGCCCCGACACGACTCGGGGCACCCTGCACCAGATGCGCCCGAGCTCTTTTGAGATGCGCTTCGCCGTGCCTCGGGGAGACCGCATCGTGGCCGACGGGCACTACCTCTGGCTCTACACCCCGAGCACGACGCCGGGTCAGGTCATTCGATCGGGGATCCCGCGCACGGGTACCGGACCGAATCTGTTCGGGCAGTTCGTCGATCACGCGCGCGAGCGTTACACGATCCGCTACATCCGCACGGACACGCTGGCGGCCGACGGGCTGGCTGACGTCATCGCCCTCGAGCCGCGATCGGCCGACCTTCCCTACCGGCGCGCGGTGCTGTGGGTGAACCGCTTGGATGCGCTTGTCCGGCGGCTCGAGATCACGGAGCAGTCGGGACAGGAACGCGTGATCACGCTCCACGCCGTGCGAGTGAACGAGGCCGTGCCTGCAGAGGACTTCAAGTTCTCGGTCCCGCGCGGGGTGCGCGTGGTGGACCAGTAACCCGCCGCGCCTTGGGGGGCGCGGCGGGCGAGGTTCAGTTGTGGGTGGGCGGAGTCGCCCCCGACACGGCGAGCGCCAGCAGGTCCTGAGGCGACTTCGCGCGGCGCGCGAGGGCAAGTGCGTCCTGCAGCTCGCGGTCGTCACCGAGACGTCGACGCGATTCCGCGGCTCGGCCGAAGGCATATTGGGCCCCCTCGTACCCGAGCTCCTGCGCCACCAGGCCGCGGCCGCCCGCGGCAATACTGTCGGATACCGCGACGCCCCGGTCCCGCAACCGGCGGAGCACGGTGCTCACCATCTCGTCGGTGACGACAAAGTTCGCCGCGGTGAGGTGACCGTCGCCCTTCAGCTCGAGCGCGTAGCTCGAGAGCACGTCGCGGTAGGTCGTGACCTTCGGGCCCAGCGCCTTGAGGAAGGCCCGCTCGCCGGTCGTGAAGGTATCGGGTGCGACAAACACGTCGGGACGAATACCCCCGCCGCCATACTCGACCCGGCCCCCGTCCGTGTGGAAGGTCTGGGTGGTGTCGGGCCTGGTCGTATCGCGGCCCGCTTCGGCCAGCGCGACCTGCGCCTCTTGGTCGGCCTCGTCCCGGCTCCGCCGCTGGATCGTGCGGCCGCTCGGCGTGTACCACCGCGCGGTTGTGAGCTTGAGCGCGGTCTCCTGCGAGAGCTGCCACAGCGATTGTACGAGCCCTTTCCCGAACGTGGGGGTGCCGATGAGCACCGCCCGATCGTGGTCCTGGAGCGCGCCCGCGATGATCTCGGCCGCGCTCGCCGAGCCGCCGTTTACGAGCACGACGATCGGCAGATTCGGCCACGCCTGCGCCTCCGCATCGCGGTAGACGCGTGTGCTGTTCGGGGCGCGTCCGCGGGTCTCAACCACCTCCTGGCCCGGATCGAGGAACAGGTTGCTCACCGCGATGCCCTGATCCAGGAGCCCGCCGGGATTCCCCCGCAGGTCGAGGATCAGGGACTTCATGCCCTTCTTGGTAAGGTCCGTGATCGCGTCGGTGAGCTCCTGCGCCGACGTTTCACTCACGGGTGAGAGCGCCACGTACCCGACTTTGTCGTCGAGCATCAGCGACAGATAAACCGAGCGGATGTGGATGATGGCGCGCGTGATCTGGAACGTGAGCGGCTGATCCGCGCCGACGCGTCGCACTTTGAGTTCCACGGTCGTGCCCGGCTGCCCCCGCAGCTGCTTCACCGCCTGGTCGTTCTTCCATCCCTCGGTCGAGCGACCGTCGAGCGCGATGACCTGGTCCCCCGAGTGGATGCCGGCCCGCTCGGCAGGCGTATCGGGCAGCGGCGCGATCACGGTGATCCAGCCGTCCCGCACGTCGATCTGAATGCCGAGCCCGCCGTAGTTGCCCGACGTGGTCTCCGAAAGCGCGCGGAAATCGTCCCCCTTGAGGAACACGGAATACGGATCGTGCAGCTGATCGAGCAGGCCGTCGATCGCCATATCATAGAGCCGGCGCTCGTCGATCGAGTCCACGTAATCGTCAGAGACCTTCGCGAGCACCTGCTCGAAGAGCGCGGCTTCCTGATAGACCGTGCGGTCCGAATCGGCCTCCCGTTGGAGGAGCCACCCGCCGCTCGCGAGGGCAATGAACGTGATGACGGCGACGACCATCAGTCTGCGGTGCTTCATGAGACCTCTCGAGGTAAAAGGGCAACCGCCGCAACCTCGCGCCACGCGGCGTCCTGTACGACCCCCGGCGTTTGCGACGCATCCAAGTGCACGACGCCCGGTCCCTGGGCGTTCCGGTACGCCTGCAGGACGCGCTCCTGAAACCCGGCGCCGCGGCGCTCGAACCGATCCCGGACCTTGCCCGCCCGACGTTGCCGCTCCCGCCCGAGCGCCACGGGCACGTCGAGCACGACGGTGACGTCGGGGACGAGCCCCCCCGTGGCCAGGCGGTTCGCGACCTCGACGTCCCCGCGCGGGAGACCGGCGCCCGCGACCTGGTAGGCGAAGGTCGACAACTCATACCGATCCGCCACGACCACGCGGCCAGCATCAAGGGCTGGCCGGATCACCTCGGCCACGAGATCGGCCCGCGCGGCGAGCATGAGGAAGAGTTCGGCCGACGGCGAGAGCCGCTCGTGTGCCCCGAGCACGATCGAGCGGGCCGCTTCCGCCACTGGGGTCCCGCCGGGCTCCCGCACGGTCACCACGTCGCGTCCCGCGGTTCGCAGCTCGGCCGCGAGCCAGCGCACGAGCGTCGACTTGCCCGCCCCGTCCGGCCCTTCGAGGACGACAAACACGCCATCGCCCTTACCCGAGGGTGATGATGGGGCTCGCGGCACCCTTCTTGATCCCATCATAAATACGGGCATTCACCTTGGCCATCAGCTTCTCAAAGTTGGCCTGCGCGGCGACTACCTGTTGATACACCGGGTTCGTCTGCGCGATTTGGACCGCCCGGTCGTATTCCTCGATCTGCTCGCGGCTGGGCTCGTGCCCGCCTTGCGCCGAGTGTTCCATCGCCTGGGCCAGGCGCTCCACATCGGCGAGCAGTTTCTGGCAGTCGGCGTCGGCCTTCATGCGGTCGGTCGCGCGCACCAGGGCCCGGTATTCCTCACTCTGCCCGAGCAGCCGTCCAAGTTCCTGCGCCTTGTCGTCGATCACCGAGCCTCCCGATAGGCGAGCGCGTACCGCGGCCGGCCGAAGAGATCTTCGTGAATGGTCACGCGCCTCCATCCGTGGTCGTGGGCCAGCGCCATGACGAGCGGCGCGCGGCGTTCGTCGATCTCGAGCGCGAGTAAGCCCCCCGGGACGAGCAGCGTGTGGGCCTCGGCGAGCAATCGGCGCGTCGGCGCGAGGCCGTCGGGCCCGCCGTCGAGCGCGGCGCGGGGCTCGAAGGACCGCACCGCCGGATCGAGCGCTGCCGCCTCACCCTCCGTGAGATATGGCGGGTTCGAGAGGATCGCCCGATACCGCTCGCCCGAAAGCGGCGCGAGCAGATCACCCACCCGGATCTCGACCGGCACCCTGGGAGATACGCGCGCCACGTTCGCCTGAGCGAGCGTCGCCGCGCTTGCGTCACGGTCGACGGCCACGATGCCTGCAAAGTCTCCCTCGACCGCGAGACTGAGAGCGATGCACCCGCACCCGGTACCGACGTCCGCCGCATAGCCCCCGGGCGGGAGCCCTGCTCGCACCGCTCCAAGCGCGAGCTCCACCAGCCCTTCGGTCTCCGGGCGCGGAATGAGGGCGCGCGGGTCGATCGCGAGCTCCAGCGTGCGGAAGGTGACGCACCCGACCGCGTACGCGAACGGCACCCCTTCACAACGCCGAGCTACCGCCTCTTGGAATCGGTCGACCGCCGAGGGCGCGGCGGACGCGTCTTGAGCGAGCCACACGTCGCCGGTCGACTGGCGGGCGAGCGCCGCCCAGACGGCCCGCGCCTCGCGCCGGGGCTGTGGGTACCCCGCAGCGCCGAGCCGGGCGGCCGCCGCTTCCACGCAGGCGCCGATGGAGAGGATCTCAGACACTCAGGCGCTCCTGCTCTCCGGCGAGCTGCAGGGCCGCGATCAGCTCGTCGAGGTGGCCGTCGAGCACGTCCGTGAGATCGTGGGCCGTGTAGTGGATGCGGTGGTCCGTGACCCGGTTCTGGGGAAAGTTGTACGTCCGGATTTTCGCCGATCGATCGCCCGTGCCGACCTGCGTGCGCCGCTCCCGGGCCCGCGCCGCCTCCTGCTCGGCGACGAGCCGGTCGAGGAGTCGCGAGCGGAGGATCTCGAGCGCCTTGATCTTGTTCTGCAGCTGCGACTTCTGGTCCTGGCACTGCACCACGAGGCCCGTGGGGAGGTGGGTCACGCGCACGGCGGAGTCGGTGGTGTTGACGCTCTGCCCCCCAGGGCCCGACGACCGGAACACATCGATCCGCAGCTCCTTGTCTTCGATCTTCACGTCGACTTCTTCGGCCTCGGGGAGGACGGCGACCGTAGCCGCCGAGGTGTGGATGCGCCCCTGCGCCTCCGTGACCGGAACGCGTTGCACGCGATGAACGCCCGATTCGTAGCGCAGCATCCCGTAGACCTTGGGCCCCCGCGCGGCGAAGATCGCCTCCTTCAAGCCGCCCAAGTTCCCTTCGGACAGCGCCAGCACGTCGACCTTCCAGTTCCGCCGTTCGCAGAAGCGCGTGTACATCCGGAACAGGTCCGCGGCAAACAGGGCTGCTTCATTGCCCCCGGTGCCGGCGCGGATCTCGACGATGGCGTCCCGATCGTCCAGCGGATCGCTCGGAGCGAGCAGCCCCCCGAGCTCGCGCGTCAGGCGGTCAATCTCCGGCCGCAGGCGCTCCACGTCCGCACGGGCGAGCTGGGCCAGCTCGACGTCTCGGTCCTGCAGAACGTCCCGCGCTTGCGCCAGCTCTTCTTCGGCCCGCTCGAGACGGGCATGGGTGTGCCGGATTGCGTCGAGGCGGGCGTGCTCACGACCCAAGGACTTAAGCTTCGCGGGATTGCGGGCGACGTCGGGGTCGGCCAACTGCCGCGCGACCTCCTCCGCCCGGGCGAGCGCCTGGCGGAGCCTCGCCTCCATCGCTCAACTCCCGGCCTTGTCGGTCCCGTACTTCTGGCGGAACCGCTCCACCCGCCCGGCCGTGTCGATCAGCTTCTGCTTGCCGGTATAGTACGGGTGACAGCGGGCACAGATTTCCACGTGAATCACGGGTACCGTGGATCGCGTGACGAAGGTATTGCCGCACGCGCACTGAACCGTGGCGCGCTGATAGGTGGGGTGAATACCGGGCTTCACTGCACGTTCCTTGCTGAAGGATCGACCACGACGAAGCGTGGAAAGATAATTGGCAAAAGCACTTGGAAGCAAGCGCCTGGCGTCCGCCGAATTGACACCGGCCCGTGCCGGGCATTAAGCTTGCGCTCCCGATCCCCCACGCCGGAGAGGCTAGCGCGCTGTGGCGGTCACCGAAGTCCTGAGGAAAGTCCCGCTCTTTAGCGAACTTGGCCCCCCTGAACTCGAGCGGGTCGCCGAAATCTCTCGGGAGCGAGCCTACCCACGGAACTCGGTCATCCTGTTTGAGGACGATCCGGGCGACGCCCTGTACGTCGTCGCCCAGGGACAGGTCAAAGTCGTCCTGATCGGCGAAGACGGTCGCGAGGTGATCTTGTCGGTCCTCGGCGAAGGGGAGTTCTTCGGCGAGATGGCGCTGATCGACGACGAGCCGCGCTCCGCACACGTCATCGCGATGAACGACTCGACCCTCCTCGTGATCCGCCGCGAGGACTTCCAGGGCCTCCTCCGCCAGACTCCGAGCATCGCGCTCGCCCTGCTCCGCGCTTTGTCCTGGCGCCTGCGGCGCGTGGACGAGAAGGTCGGCAGTCTCGTGCTCCTCGACGTGAACGGCCGGGTCGCGCAGCTCCTGCTCGAACTCGCCGAGGAATCCGGGTCTGAGCGCATCACCCGGCGTCTGACCCACCACACGATCGCCCAGATGATCGGATCCAGCCGCGAGACCGTGAGCCGCACCATGCGGGACTTCGTCGAGAAGGGTCACATCGAGGTGAGCCGCCGCGAGATCGTCATTCGCGACCGCGCGGCGCTGGAAGCGTCCGCGGGACGCTCGTGAGGCACGTCACAGGGCGGGAGTGAGCGGCACGCTTGTTGTACGTAGCGTGTTTTCAGTAACTTACGCGAGGATGCGTCGTGCCTGAACGCAAAGCGTACACGGTCACCTTCTGGGGGACGCGGGGCTCGATCCCCACCCCGGGGGCCCACACCGCGCGCTACGGAGGTAATACACCATGTGTGGCGGTGGAGGGGACGGGCGGGGAGCTCATCATCCTAGATGCCGGCACGGGCATCCGCGCCCTGGGGCTCGAACTCGTCGAGCGGCAGAACGGTGCCGTGAACGCCGAGATCATGCTGTCCCACGCGCACTGGGACCACATCCAAGGACTGCCGCACTTCAAGCCGCTCTTCGCCCCGGGCAACCGGGTGCGGATCTGGGGATCTCGCCAAGGCACGACGTCGCTCGAGACGATCCTCCGCCAGCAGATGGATCCGGCCGTCTTCCCGGTGCCGCTCGACGCATTGTCGGCGACCCTGACCGTGCAGCACGTCGAGGCCGGCGCGTTCTCCGTCGGCGCCTTCGAGGTGCGGGCGATGCGCCTTCGCCACCCGGGCACGGCGCTCGGCTATCGGCTGACGCCCGCGGCGGGCGGTCCGAGCATCGCCTACGTCACGGACAACGAACTCGGGACCGGCGGCTCCTACGATACGCCGGCGAGCTGGCGGGCGGAGTTCGTCACGTTTCTGCAGGACGTCGAGGTGTTGATTCACGACGCGATGTACACGCCGGCCGAGCTCGAGGGGCACCGCGGGTGGGGGCATTCGACCTTCGAGGAGGCGCTTAGTCTCGCGGCCGACGCGCACGCCGAGCGGTTGGTGCTGTTTCATCATGAACCAGAGCACAGCGACACGGACATCGACGCGCTGCTCGCCAAGGCCCGGCAACAGGCCCGGACGCGAGGCCGGCCAGCCGAGGTCTTCGCGGCGCACGAGGGGATGAAGCTGACGCTCTGAATTCCACAGGAGGTCGTATGCAGTCGCGTCTTGCTCTGACAGTCGTCGCGGCATCACTCGCGTTCGGCGCCCCGGTGCTGCGGGCTCAGGCCCCAGCGTCGCCGGCCTCCGATACGCGGCCCGGCATCGCCGTCATGCCGTTCGACAACGGCGGCTCCTACGGGCAGAACAAGGAAGACTTCGACGCCCTGCAGAAGGGCATCGCCGGGATGATGATCTCGGAACTCGCCCAGAATCCGGCGGCCCGTGTGGTGGAGCGCGAAGACATCCAACGCATCATCGAAGAGCAGAATCTGGGCACCGCGGGGCGCGTGGATCCCCAGACCGCGGCCAAGATCGGCAAGCTCGTCGGGGCACGGTACGTGATCCTCGGCAGCTTCATCGACTTCTACGGCGACTTCCGGATCGACGCCCGCCTCGTGAACGTCGAGACGAGCGAGATCGTCAAGGTCGAATCCGACCGCGCTCAGCGCGACCACCTCTACGACATCATCCGGACGGTGGCGACCCATTTGATGGGTGACGCGAACCTCCCGCCCCTCGCCAAGCCGGCGTCCGACCAGCGGATGAGCCGCCAGGTACCGACCGAGGCGCTGACCTTCTACTCGCGCGCCCTGCTCTATCAGGACCGCGGCGAGCGGGACAAGGCGGTCGAGATGTACCAGCGCGCGATCGCCGTCTTTCCGGATTACACCGAGGCGAGCGACGGTCTGAAGCGGCTCAAGAACTCGTGATGTTGCGGTGAGCCACCCGCTCAGCCGTCTGGGCGTGTGACGCCGCGAACCAGCGTAGCGCCGAAGGGCCCGCGGCGCGCCGATGACTGACGCCACCCGCGGCGCGCCGTCGTGAGATACGTCTTGCTCCACACGGCGGCGTGGAGCGCGGGTCCGCTTGCGGCCGCGCTCGAAGGGGCGCAGGTCGAGCCCCGCGAGATCGGCCCCTCCCAACCGGTCGCCGTGGACGAACGTCCCACGGTCCTCCTGCTCGACCCCGCCAACCGTTCGAGCATCCCCTTGGCCACGCTCCGCGGGTTCGTCGAGAGCGGCGGCGCGATCGTGGCGCTCGGCCGTCCGGGCGAAACTGAGGTGCCTCCGGAGATGGCGGCCGAGCTCTTAGCCGGCTTCGTACGCCATCCCCCCGGAGCCCGCGAGTTCCTCGTCGCGGTCCGCAGCGGGTTCCGGGAAGCGGCCGCGCGCGCGGAGGCCGCGCGGGCCCGCGCGGAGGCCGCGACGCGAAGCCGCGAGATCGGCGAGCTCACACGGATCGGTGTGGCGCTCGGGACCGAGCGCGACTTGAAGACCCTGCTCGAGCTCATCCTCACGCAGGCGCGGCGGGTGACCGCGTCCGACGCGGGCAGCCTCTACCTGGTCGAGGCGGGCGAGAACGGCGGAAAGCGCCTCCGATTCCGCCTCGCGCAAACGTTCTCGAAGCCCGAAGCGCCGTTCGTCGAGTTCACGATCCCCGCGGACCGCACAAGCCTCGCCGGGAACGCCGCGACGACGGGCGAGCCGCTCGTCATCGACGACGCCTATTCCCTACCGCCCGACGTCGAGTACGCGATCAATCGGTCCTTCGACGAGCGCTACGGCTACCGCACGAAATCCATGCTCGTCATCCCGATGAAGGACCACAAGGAAGAAGTCATCGGGGTGCTCCAGCTCATCAACCGCAAGCGCGACGGGGACGCGGTCCTCGCGACCCCCGCCGAGGTCGAGGCCCAGGTGCTCTCGTACACGAGGCGCACGGTGGAGCTCGTGACGGCGCTCGCCGGTCAGGCCGCGGTGGCGATCGAGAACAGTCGCCTCTACGCGGACATCGAGCGGCTGTTCGAGGGATTCGTCCTCGCCGCCGTCACGGCGATCGAGCAGCGGGACCCGACGACGTTCGGCCACAGCGGCCGGGTGGCGCGGATGACGGTGGGACTCGCCGAAGTGGTCGATCGCGCGGAGGCAGGCGAGTACCGCACCGTGCGCTTCACGCGCGAGCAAATCCGCGAAATCCGCTACGCCGGCCTGTTGCACGACTTCGGCAAGGTCGGCGTGCGTGAGCAGGTGCTCGTCAAGGCGAAGAAGCTCTACCCACACGACCTCGCGCTCATCCGCCAGCGGTACGGGTTCCTCCGCCGCACGGCCGAGCGCGACTTCTGGAAGCGCCGCGCCGAGTACCTGGAGCGGCACGGCCAGGAAGGCTATGCCGAGGCCTCGGCGGCGTTCGCGGAAGCGCAGGCCCGGGAAATCGCCGAGCTCGATCGGTTCGTCAGGGTGGTGACGACGGCGAACGAGCCGACGGTGCTCCCCGAAGCGTCGTCGAGCGAGCTCGTCGCCTTCGCCCAGCGCCATTACGAGGATATCGAAGGGATCTCGCAGGCCTACCTCACGGCGGACGAGGTACGCTTTCTCACGATCCCCAAGGGCAGCCTCGACGAGGGGGAGCGCCACGAGATCGAAAGCCACGTCAATCACACCTACCGGTTCCTCCAGCAGATCCCCTGGACCCGTGAGCTGCAGCAGATCCCGCTCATCGCCTACGGTCATCACGAAAAGCTCGACGGCCGGGGCTACCCGCGGGGGGTCGCGGCAGGAGGGATCCCGGTGCAGACGCGAATGATGACCATCAGCGACATCTTCGATGCGCTGACGGCCTCCGACCGGCCCTACAAGCCGGCCGTGCCGAGGGAGCGGGCCCTCGATATCATGGCGAGGGAGGTCCGCGAAGGTCAGCTCGACCAGGGCTTGTTCACGCTGTTCGTCGAGGGGCGCGTTTTCGAAACGCCCTCGTGACGAACCTCGAGCTCGCCGCCGTCACCGGCAGCGGCGCGCTCGCGGCGGGCCTGCTCGGCGCCCTCACCGGGCTGGGCGGTGGCATCGTGATTGTTCCCCTGCTCGCGCTCGGCTGCGGCGTGGATCTGCATTACGCGATCGGCGCCTCGCTCGTGGCGGTCATTGCGACCTCGTCCGGCGCCGCTGCCGCGTACGTGCGCGAAGGGTTCACGAACGTGCGCATCGGCATGGTGCTCGAGATCGCCACGGCGCTCGGAGCCCTCACCGCGGCCTTCGCGGCGGTCCTCGTGCCCACCAGTGCGATCGCGATCCTCTTCGGTCTCGTGCTGCTCTATTCCGCGTACCTCTCGTTGCACCCACCGCGCCATGCGCCAGCGGGTCCCTCGGACCCCCTCGCCGCCCGGCTGCGTCTGGCCTCGAGCTACCCCGGGCCCGATGGGCCCGAACACTACGAAGTGCGACGCGTGGCCGCGGGGTTTGGCCTGATGACGGTGGCGGGCGCCTTGTCGGGTCTGCTCGGCATCGGTTCAGGCGCCGTGAAGGTGCTCGCGATGGACCACGTCATGGGACTGCCGTTCAAGGTCTCGACGACGACGAGCAACTTCATGATCGGGGTGACCGCGGCTGCGAGCGCAGGGGTCTACCTGCACCGCGGCTACATCGACCCCGGCCTCACCCTGCCGGTGATGCTCGGCGTCCTCGCGGGCGCTTCCTTCGGGGCCCGTATTCTCCCGATTGTGGGGACGCGTGCGTTGCGGTTCGTGTTCACGGGGGTCGTTGTCGTGCTCGCGGTCGAGATGCTCTACCGGGGGTTCACGGGGCGGTTGTGACCGAGATCGAGGCCCGGGAGCTCGGGCTCGAACGCGAGATCGGACTGCTGCTCCGATGGGGGGTGGGGGTGGCCACGGCCGTGGCGGTCGTGGGCGGCGTACTGTTCCTCGTCCGGCACGGCCGAGAGCCCGCGCACTACAGCATCTTCCACGGGGAGTCGCCCGATCTGCGGGTGCTCGGCGGTGTGCTGGCTGGCGTCGCGGCCGGGAAGGGCCGCTTCCTGATCCAGCTCGGCCTGTTGCTCTTGATCGCAACGCCCGTGGCCCGCGTCGCCGTTACGATGGTGGCATTCGCACGGGCGCGCGACCTGCCCTACGTGTTGATCACGGCGACGGTGCTGGGTCTCCTCGTCGTAAGCCTCTTCGCCGCTCCACCCTGATCTGCGCCACCGCGAAGATCGCGATCGCGCCGCCCACGCCGAACCCGCACCCCCCCCCCGACGCCACGAGTATCCAGGTCACTGGTCGCCTCCCCTCGGCCCGAACCCGCCGCCTCCCGGGGTCTCGATGCGGAGCACGTCGCCAGGGGCAAGCAGGATGCGGGTTTTTGGCGCCACTTCTTGTTCATTTACCACGTTGCGGCCCGGCGCTCCGGGGCCTCCACCTGCGGCCCCCTGGGGCGCATGGCGGCGCCGGTCGGTGACGAGGCTGGCGCGCATCGGCGCGAGCGCCTCGAGTTCCCGGATCACGCCCTCGCCTCCCGCCCAGCGGCCGGCCCCCGCGCTCCCGGCCCGCAGCGCGTACCGTCGCACGCGCACGGGCACCTCCATTTCCAACACCTCGACCGGGGTGTTTCGCGTGTTCGAGAGCCCGACATGGACGCCCGACGGCCCGGCGGCCCCGCGGCTCGCGCCCTGTCCCCCGCCGATCGTTTCATAGTAGGTCCAGCGCCCCCCGTCACGTGCGCCGCCCAAGGTGACGTTGTTCATCGTGCCCTGGCCCTGGGCCGGTACGGGGATCCCGCCGCGAGCGAGCGCGAGTAGTACGGTGTCGCTCACGCGTTGGGCCGTTTCCACCGTGCCGCCCGCCACGGCGCTCGGGGGCCGGGCATTCACCAGGCACCCGCTCGGGGCGCGAACGCGCATCGCGCGCTCCACCCCCGCGTTCGTCGGCACGTCCTCCGGCACGAGCGTGCGGAGCACGAACAGCACGGCCGCCCGGGTCACCGCGAGGGGACAGTTCACGTTGCCACCGACCGCGGGCGCGGTGCCGTCGAAATCCACGCGCAGCACCCCGTCGACGATGTCCACCCGGACCGTGATGGCGAGATCGGCGTCCTCGATGCCGTCTCCCTCGAGCCAGTCAGTGGCAGAGAGCCCGACCGCACCGAGCGGCCGCAGCGCCGCGCGGGTGCGCCGAGCAGCATAGGAGAGAAGCGCCCGCATCCCCGCTCGCACCCGGGGCCATCCGTAGCGCCGGGCCAAGAGTCGCAGGCCCGCGCCACCGCGCGCCACGGCTGCTCGCTGGGCGAGGAGGTCACCGCGGCGAACGTCCGGAGTCCGCACGTTGGCGAGCAACACGCGCTCGACCTCCGGCGTGAAACGGGTCGGCGGGAGAATCAAGCCCTCGCTAAAGAGGTCGCGGGCGCCGGCGGGCATGCTCCCCGGCTCAACGCCGCCGACATCGGAGTGGTGCGCGCGCACCGCGCTATAGCCCACGACGACACCGTGATCTTCGATCGCCTCCACGAACGTCAGGTCGGGGAGGTGAGACCCGCCCGCATAGGGGTCGTTGAGGATGAAGAGATCACCCGGCCGGGGCGTGTGCACGCGGACCGCCGTCACGGCGGCGCTCAGCGCTCCCAGGTGTACCGGGATGTGCGCGGCCTGAGCGATCATCTCCCCGCGATCGTTGAAGAGCGCCGCGGACGCGTCCCGGCGCTCGCGGATATTGGGTGAAAGCGCCGCGCCGACAAGCACGTACCCCATCTCCTCGGCGATCGATGCAAAGGCGTGCGCCATGACCTCGAGTTCGACCGGATCGACGCTCATAGGCGACTGACGAGAACGGCGCCGGACTGGTGGACGCGACCGCGCCACCCGGGCTCGATGAGCCCCGTGGCGTCACGGCCCGCGAGGACCGCGGGACCCGGAATCATGACGCCCGGGGCGAGCTCGTCCGCTGACCACACGGTGGCCAGGACCCGTCGGTGGGCGACGATCACCGTGCGGCGGCCATGCGGGCGCCGCGCACCCCGCGCGACGCCGACTAGGCGCGGTGCGGCAACCGGGCGCCGGGCGAGGACGCGAAGGTTCACGAGCTCAATCGGCCGGCCTACGTCCGCTGCGCCGTAACGCGCGCGATGCGAGCGTTCGAAGGCGCGAGCGAGCGCAGCGGGATCCAGGCGAGGACAGGGGATGACCAGCTCGTGGCCCTGCCCCGCGTAGCGGCAGTCAGCCTCGTACATGCAGCGCGCGCCGGGGATCTCGGTCCGCGCACGTGCCGCGAGCACCTCAGCGGGCCGCGCGAGCTCGACGCGCGTGAGCCCGGCCAAGGCCCGGTGCACCGAAACGACGAACTCCATTTCTTCGGCCGCCGCGGCAAGACCAAGCGCGCTCAGGACGCCGGGGTGAGGAGGAATGATCACCCGATTCATCCCCAGGGCATCCGCGAGCGCACAGCCGAAGAGGGGGCCCGCCCCGCCAAACACGAGGAGCGCCATGCCTCGTGGATCGAGGCCGCGCGCAAGGCCCACACGCTTCAGTGCACGCGCCATCGTCGCCGCGGCCACGGTCACAATGCCTTCCGCCACGCGCGGCACACCTCCAGAGCCCACGGGCCCGAGGGTCTCGAGCGCACGCGTGGCGGCCCCGGGGTCAAGCTCGACCGAGGCTGCGAGCGGAACGGCCGGGTCGAGCCAGCCGAGGGCCAGACACGCATCGGTCACCGTAGGCTTTGTGCCCCCCCGGCCGTAGCACGCGGGTCCCGGCACGGCGCCCGCGCTTTCCGGGCCCACCTTGAGCGCGCCACCCTCGTCTCGCCTCGCGACGCTCCCGCCTCCGGCACTCACACTCTCGATCAGGAGCGACGGCAGGGCGAGCGGCACGCCGGCCGGGCTGTCTCCTTCGCCGCTTCCGGCACTACGCCGGAGCGCGTGGCCGTTCGCGATGACGGACGCGTCCGCGCTCGTGCCCCCCATGTCGAGCGTCAGGACGTCGCGCTCTCCGACCGCGCGGGCAACGAGCCGTGCTCCCACCACCCCGGCCGCTGGGCCCGACAACGCCAGAGCCGCCGCGCGGCACGTAGCGGCATCGGGCGGCAGCGACCCGCCGTTCGACGTCATCATGCGCAGACGGAGAATCCCTCGCTCCCGCGCCGCGGTCGACGCACGCGCCACATAGGCCGCGATGCGCGGCCTGAGGTAGGCTTCGGCGGTGGTTGTGCTCGTCCGCTCGAACTCGCGGAACACGGGGAGCACTTCGTGACTCGTCACCACGGGGATCCGGTCGAGCGCAAGCCTGAGCGCTGAGGCGAGCCGTCGCTCCGGCTCCGGCTCACGAAACGCATACAGGAGGGCTACAGCCACCGCCTCCGGCTGCCGCGCCACGACGGCGGCGACGACGCGGGCGATTTCCGCTTCGGTAAGGCGGACCACGGTCCCAGAGGGATCCTGGCGCTCAGCCACACCGATGACGTCGTCCCGCGCGACAAGTGGCGGGGCGTGGGCGCGAGCGAGGTCGTAGAGCGCGGCCCGGTCCTGACGCCTGAGCCACAGTAGATCCT
Source organism: Gemmatimonadales bacterium (assembly GCA_035604455.1). GTDB lineage: Bacteria > Gemmatimonadota > Gemmatimonadetes > Gemmatimonadales > GWC2-71-9 > AG25. Next base: position 16,854 of record DATNIM010000129.1, on the reverse strand, counting down.
CGAACCCCGCCGTCGCGACGAGAACGACTCGAGCCCCCCGCCGTTCGAGCAGGGCGTTCGTGGCCACCGTGGTACCGTGGATCAGAGCGGCGACCGCCCGACGTCCGTCATGGGCCTCGCGAAGCGCATCGACGGCTTGAAAGAGTCCGATAGCGGGGTCGGCCGGCGTGCTCACGACCTTATGGACTGCAAGAGCTCCGCGAGCCACACTGACGGCGTCGGTGAACGTGCCGCCGACATCCACGCCCAGGCGGAGCGTCATCTCCGAGGTATGAGCAGCGCGGCCGCCCCGGCGAGCGAGACCAGGACCACCAACCCTCCGACCCAGTCTCCGGCGCGCACGTAGAAGGTCCTGACATCACTCGTCCACAAATGACCCCGGACCGTCGCCTCCGTCCCGAGCGCCGTCGCGTCGGACGCGTGTCCCAAGGGGTCGACGAACTCGCTGATCCCTGAGTTCGCCGCGCGGGCGATGCCCATGCGGGTCTCGATGGCGCGCAGGACGAGGTGTGACGCGTGTTGATAGGGGGCGCTGGTGCGCCCGAACCACGCGTCGTTCGTGATATTCACGAGAAAGTCCGCGCCCTCTCGCCGGTAGGTCCGCGGCAGGTCCTCGAACGCGGACTCATAGCAGATCAGGACGCCGAACCGGCGCCCGGCGACGCCGTAGATCGGGAACTGGGTGCCGCGGCCGAACCCGCCGAACCACTGGAGGTGGACCCACCGTGGCGGGATGAACGGCACCCGCTCCACAACCGGGACCAGATAATGCTTGTGGTAGATCGGGTATGGCGTCCGCCGCCCGGTCGAGTCGAAGAAGAAGGCGGCGTTGAAATAGTCCCAGGCGCCCGGGGCGGGCGTCGCGTCCAGTCCGCCCGTGAGAATGGGCGTGTGCACCGCACGCGCGAATCGCGCCAGCGTCGTGTCCCATTGCGGATGATCGACGAAGTAGCCGGGGACCGCGGCTTCCGGCCAGACGAGCAACGACACCGGGGGTCGGTCGAGCGGCCGGGAGAGCGCGACGAGTTTCGCGACAACGCTGTCGTCGCGGGCGGGGTCCCACTTCTCCCAGAATCCCTCGTTCGGTTGAACGAGCCCGATCATGCCCACATCCCGCTTGGGCAAGGTGTGCTCGCGCCACAGGCCGTAGCCGAGCGCGGCGACGATGGTCAGGGCCACGGGCACGAGCCGGCGGGCGCGCGCCCCCCGCACACCCTCAGGCGGGAGAAGGGCTTCGACGATCAGGACGTTGCACCAGGCGAGCCACAGAGTGATACCCCGCGCGCCGGCGATGTCGGCCCACTGCACGAGGACCGGGGCCGCCGCGAGCGACGTGCCCAATCCGAGCCACGGGAACTGGATGTCGCCCTGATGTCCGACGGCCCATTCAACCGCGGTCCAAGCCACCGGGAAGACGACGGCAAGCGGCACGGCGGGCAGCTGCTGCCGCACGCGGACGACGAACCAGAACAACACACCGCTCCACAGCGCTTCCAGGGCCACGGTCGCGAAGTACCCGAGGGCTGCGAGCGGCGTGAAGTGCCACAGGGCGAACGCGATCCAGTAGAGGACCACGGCCTGCGTGGCGACGCCGTACCAGAACCCAATGCGGAACGCGCCACGCGGGTCGTTCTCGCGGGCGCACTGTCGCACGAGCAAGACCGCCGGCGCGAGCGCGACGAAGCTCGGCACGACGAGACGGAACGGAGGGTAACTGGCGCCGAGGGTGATGGCGCCGAGCGCGATCGGGCCGAGCGCCCGGCGCGGCGGTCCGATCACAGCAGGATGTCGCGCCCCTCGGCGGCGGACCGGTAGACCGCCTCGGCCACGCGGTGCAGGACGAGCTGGTCCCGGGGCGGCGGCGCGTTCACGTGGCCCCTGATCACGGCCAAAAAGTACGTCCACTCGGCGCGATACGATTGCGTGAACTGCGTTTCGCGCCCGGTGGCCCCGGTGGGGGTAACGTCGGTCGGAACCCCACGGACGTCTTTCACGATACGGAGCGGCTGAATCCCCGCGGCGCCGTTCGCCCCGACCAGATCGAATGAGAACCGCTCGCCCTCGGGCAGGCTGCGCCAGCTCACGTCGATCGCGAGGGCGACGCCCCCCTCGCAGACCACGAGCGCGGATGCAAGGTCTTCGACACCGTCGGTACCGCCGACCACCTGAGCGGAAACGCGCTTGGGCAGGGGCCATCCGGCGAGCCACAGCCCGAGGTCGACGAGCGGCACCCCGAGATCGAGAAACGCCCCTCCCCCCGCCTCCTGCCGGCGGAGTCGCCAGGGGGCCATCTGGCGGGGCGGCTGAAAGCTGTGCCACGACGCTCGAATCGCTTGCACCGGTCCAAGCTCACCTGTTCCGACGAACCCCCTCACTGCCTGGACATCGGAGCGGAAGCGGTGGTTCATCCCGACGCTCACGCGTTTGCCATAGCGCTCCGCCCCCTTGAGCACACGCTCGATCCCTGCGGCGCCGAGCGCGAGCGGCCGCTCGCACAGGACGTGGACCCCCGCCGCCAGGGCGGCGAGCGCGTGAATCTCGTGCAGGTGATTCGGGGTACAGAGCACGACGGCGTCGGCGCGTGCGTAGCGCAACACGTCTTCGATATCGTCGTAGGCGTCGGAGACGCCAAACCGCGAGGCGAGCGCCTGCGCCTTTGAGCCGTCGCTGTCGCAGATGGCCGCGACCTCGACGTCGGGAAGGCGCCGCAGGACCGGGAGATGGGCAACCTGCGCGATGGCCCCGGCTCCGACCACCGCGACGCGGGTGGTCTCGCTCATCGGCGCGCCCAGTGGTAGCGAAGCCCGCAGACGACGCCCGCGGTCGAGAGTCCGCTCGCGAGCACGCCGCGCCCCTCGAGTACCACGCGCCACTGGCCGGTCCCGAATTCAGCCCCGAGCGTGCCGTTGATACCCGGGTTGATCCCGTCCAGCGCGTCCTGTACGAAGGTCCCGTCGATCGCCGGGCCGCTCCCGTGGCGGACGTGCACACTCGCGCCGAGCCCCGCGTAGAGGGCGACCGTGCCGCGCGTAGGCAGGACGTACTGCAAGTCGAGGTCGCCGCTGAGGTCGCCCCAACTCACTTGCCCAAGCTCGATCGTCGCATCCCCGGTGGGATCGACGACCAGCGAGCGAAGACGCGCGGCAAACGTGGCCAGCTCGCCATTGGTGAGATTCGCCTGAAAGTACGATAGGCCGAGGAGGACGCGCACGCGCGGCGCCACGGGGCCGACGTCGACGCGCAGCGCTACGACGGTGGCCCCGTCAATGCGCGTGCCGCCGAGCGCGCCCAGGTCGACCCCGATCGCGCGCGGGGCAAGGCTCTCGGCCGAGAACTGCTCGAGAATGGTCTGCGCGGCGACGACTGGCGCGATCGCGACGGAACCGAAGAGCGCGACCGCGGCCGCCCGGCCCCACCACGGGAGCGCGCACTCAGTACAGGTGCGCAAGTGCGGTACCGGGATAGTAAGTGGAGAGAATGCTCGAGTAGCTCTGCCCGGCGCGTGCGCGGCCCACCGCACCCCACTGGCAAAATCCGACTCCATGGCCCCAGCCCGTCCCCGTCGCCACGACGCGCGTCACTAGCCCACCCTCACGGGTCACGGCCAACCGGAACGCTTGGCTCCCGAGCAGCCGGTCAAGCTCGGGGCGCAGCACCGCCCGCACCATCGGGCCCGGCACGCGGATGTCCCCGTGATCGAAGACGATCCGCAGCTCTCCCACGCGGCCCGACGGGGTGGTGCGCGTCACTTGCAGATCGGTCACGCGAGGCAGCCCATCGCCTCCCACGCTCATGATCGCGGGCAGCGTGCGCGTCAATATAGCGCGCAGCGAGAGACCGTCCCACTCCTCTCGCCACTGAAAGTGCGGGGAGAGATCGCAGTAGAAGTGGCCGCCGCCCGAGGCGTCCGACACCGAGCGGAGATACGGCTGGGGCACGGCCGTCTGAAACACCTCTTCGACGGCGGCGGTGCGGGCCCCGCACGTCGAGTGGAAAAACGCGTCGATCACGCCTCCGTGATACGCGAGCACCTCGCCTGCCGTGGCGCGCGTCGCGTCCCAAGCCTGGGGGGACTCCGTGGCGACCCCGGGATAGACCTGGTCGCGCGTGTCGGCGAAGACGTCGACGCCTTGGCCCTCCCAGTGGCCGCGGTTCTTGACGGCGAACGAGCGTGAGACGACGGCCTGCGCAAGGAGGGCCGCGCGCTCGTCGGCGCGCCGGGGGCCGAGTTCGGCGGCGATCACGCTCGCGACGTAGCTCTCAAGCGGCACCCGATTGACGACCAAGAGGCCCGTGCCCTGCCGCACGACATCGAGTCGCCCGCGGTAGCGCCGGCCGTCGACCATGACGTAGCGCCCTTCCGTGATGTCCACCGCAAAGACGCCCGGGTGGGGCTCGGAGCGAGAGCCGTCGGGTCGCACGAGACGCAGGCCCGCGGGATCCGCGATCGCGGTCCAGGCGGTGCCGGACGGGATGGACCCGACCACGCTCCCGTTCGCGTCATCCGTGAGGACCAACTCGCCGTCGCCGCCCACGGCGACGCGCGTCTGATCGGTCTCGAGCCCGACGCGGAGTTCTGGCTCCGTGCCGAGGGCGGGGAGACTGGGATGGGCGCACGCGGCGGCAGCCGCGGCGATGAGGCTAGCGAGCTGCCAGCGAGAGCGCGCCCTCAAGGGCGGCGATCGTCTCGGTGATATCGGCATCGGTGTGAGCGCTGGAGACAAATCCCGCCTCGAAGGCCGAGGGTGCGAGAAAGACGCCGCGCTCGAGAGCGTGATGGTGCCAACGGGCAAAAAGCGCGGTATCCGCCCGGCGGGCGCCGGCGAAGTCCCGGATGGGCCCGGGGGCGAAGTACACCCCCCAGAGCGATCCCGCGTGTCCGACCGTCACCGGCACGCTGAGGCGCTGTGCGGCGTCCGCGATGCCCGCAACGAGACGCGCGGTGCGCTGCTCGAGCGCGTCATAGAAGCCCGCCCGCGCCGTCTCACGGAGCGTGGCGAGCCCGGCGGCCATCGCGACCGGATTGCCCGACAAGGTGCCCGCCTGGTAGACCGGGCCCTCGGGCGCGATCCGGCGCATGAGGTCGGCACGCCCGCCGTAGGCGCCGACCGGCATGCCGCCACCAATGATCTTGCCGAGCGTGGTGAGGTCCGGGCGAATCCCCAGGCGTTCCTGGGCACCACCGGCGGCAACGCGAAACCCGGTCATCACCTCATCCCAGATCAGGAGCGCTCCGCTCCGATCGCAGGCCGCCCGGAGCGCGGGGTGGAACTCCGGCTCGGGCGCGATGAACCCCGCGTTGCCGACGTAGGGCTCCACGATCACCGCCGCAATCTCGTTGCCGCGGCGTGCGAAGAGATCCGTCACCGCCCCGACATCGTTGAACGGCAGCGTGAGCGTCAGACTCGCGAGCGCCGCGGGCACGCCCGGACTGTCCGGGAGCCCGAGCGTCGCGACCCCGCTCCCAGCCTTCACGAGAAAGCTGTCCGCGTGGCCGTGATAGCAACCTTCAAACTTGAGCAAGAGGTCACGGCCGGTGGCGGCGCGCGCCAGGCGTACGGCCGCCATCGTGGCCTCCGTGCCGCTATTCACGAAGCGAAGCATCTCCACGGCCGGCATGCGCTCGCGGACGAGCTCCGCGAGCACGACTTCCGCCTCGCACGGCGCGCCGTAGGACCATCCGTTGGCGCTCGCCCGCTCGATCGCTTCGAGCACGGCGGGGTGCGCGTGACCCAGGATCAGCGGCCCCCACGATCCGACGTAATCCAGATACGTGCGGCCGTCGACGTCCACGAGACGCGCCCCGGTGCCGCGGGCGACGAAGAACGGCGTGCCCCCGACCGCCCGGAAGGCCCGTACCGGGGAGTTCACCCCACCCGGCAGGATCTGGCGCGCCCGTTCGAACAGCGTGGCGGAACGGGTCACACGAGCGCCTCAGCCCGAAAGTCGTAGTCCTCACAGTGCGTGACCCGGGCTCGTACGAACGCGCCGGGCGAGGCGCCCGTAGCCTGGACGTAGGTCACACCGTCGACGTCGTCGGCCTGCCACTGGACGCGGCCGACATGCGTGGCCCCCTCGTCCGACTCGGCCACGCGGTCCACGAGCACGGGCGTCTCGCGACCCACGAAGCGGCTCAGGCGATCGGCCGAGATCGCCCGCTGCACCTCGAGTAGCTCCTCGAGTCGCTCCCCCTTCACCCCGTCGGGGACGTCGTCGGCGTAGAGGACGGCGCGCGTCCCCTCCTGGGGGCTGTAGGCGAAGGCGCCCAGCCGGTCGAAGCGCGCTTCTTCGAGAAACTCAAGCAGTTCGCGGAAATCCTGGTCCGTCTCGCCCGGGAACCCGACGAGACACGTGGTTCGCAGGGCGAGGTCGGGGATCGCAGCCCGCAGCCACCGGAGCTTTTCTCGCAGCGACGCCTGGCGCTCCGGCCGCCGCATGCGTTCGAGCATCCGATCGCTCGCATGCTGGATCGGGATATCGAGATAGGGGACCACCCGGGGCTCACGGGCCACGAGCTCGACCAAGGGCTCGGTCAGGCCGGCCGAATACATGTACAGGAGGCGGTACCACGCGACCCCCGTCTCCCGGAGCAGCGCCTCGAGCAGCGTGGGCAGCGTCGGCCCGCGGAGGTCGCGGCCGTAATGGCCGATGTCCTGGGCGACCAGATTGATTTCCCGGGCGCCTGCGGCCTCGAGCTGCTGCGCCTCGCGTACGAGTCGCTCGAGGGGTTCGCTCCGGTGGCGCCCGCGCATCAACGGGATCGCGCAGAACGCGCACGTGTGATCGCAGCCCTCGGAGATTTTGAGGTAGCGCACGTGCGAGCCGCTGCCGAGGAAATGACGCACCCCGGGATGGCGCGCCACCGGGTCTTCGAGCAGTCCGCGGCGGCTGAGCTCGGGCACGAGGCGATGGAGCTCGGAGAAGCCGAGCAGGAGGTCGACCTCGGGCAGTTCCGCGGTGAGCTCGGCGGCATACCGCTCCACGAGGCAGCCGACGGCCACGACCGCCTTGACCCCGCCGGCCTTGAGCTTGACCGCCTCGAGAATCGCCTCGATCGACTCGCGCTTCGCCGCGTCGATGAAGCCGCAGGTGTTGACGAGGATGACGTCCGCGGTGGGGAGGTCGGGCGTCACGACGGCCCCGTGCCCGACCAGCTCGCCCACCAGCCGTTCGGAGTCGACCGTCGCCTTGTCACACCCGAGCGACACGACCCCGAGCTTCATCCCCGATAGTTCCCGAACTTGAGCTCGAGCCCGAAATCCTGCGTGCGGAGGAACGTGATCACGGCCTGGAGCTCGTCCTTCGACGGCGCTTGGACCCGGATCTCCTCCCCCTGAATCGAGGCTTGGGCCTTCTTGAACTTCTGGTCCTTGATCGCCTTCACGATGGCCTTGGCCTTCTCGGTCGAGATGCCCTGGGCGAGCTTGATCTCGCGGCGCACGGTGTCGCCGGCGGCCGGGGTGACGGGGCCGATCTCAAGGTTTTTCACCGGGACGCCACGCCGGACCAGCTTGCCCTGCAGCACGTCGAAGAGGGCCTTCATCTTGAACTCGTCGTCCGCGACGAGGCTCAGGGTGGCAGTGTCGCGATCGAACGAGACGGCGGCCTTGGAGCCCTTAAAGTCGTACCGCTGGGCGATTTCCTTCGTGGCCTGGTTGACCGCGTTGTCGACCTCCTGGAGGTCGGCCCCGGTTGAGATGTCGAATGAGGGTGAGGGAGGCATCGCCGGAAGTAAACCGCTAGGCACACGGGTGGGAAGCGGGAAGCCCGCCTGCCACCCGTAGACTCTGAGCTAGAAGAGGAAGCTTTCGAGCGCCCGCGCGCGCGAGACGTGGCGCAGACGCGCGAGGGCCTTCTCCTTGATCTGCCGCACACGCTCGCGTGTGATGCCCAGGAGCGAGCCGATCTCTTCCAGCGTCATGGGCTCCTGACCGTCGAGGCCGAAATACAACCGCAGGATGCGCGCCTCCCGGTCCTTCAGCGTGCCCAAGACGCTTTCGATCGACTCCGTCAAGGCATGTTCGAAGATCTCGTCGTCGGGTCCGGGGTTCTGCGTATCGGGGAGATAGTCGAGCAGCTTGTTGTCCTCACCCGGCGTCAGGGGCGCGTCCAGCGAGAGGTGCGCCTGCGAAATGGACAGCGTCTTCGCCACTTCCTCCTCGGAGATGTCCATGCCTTCGGCGATCTCCCCGACTGTCGGCTCGCGTCCCAACTCCTGCAACAAGGCGGAGGACCGCTTCCCGATCCGGTGGAGCGTGCCGGCCCGGTTGAGGGGCACACGGACGATCCGGGACTGCTCGGCGAGCGCCTGGAGGATGGCCTGTCGGATCCACCACACGGCGTAGGAGATGAACTTGATGCCCTTGGTCTCGTCGAACTTATGCGCGGCGCGGATGAGGCCGAGGTTGCCTTCGTTGATGAGGTCGGAGAGGGAGACACCCTGATTCTGGTACTTCTTGGCGACCGAAACGACGAACCGAAGGTTCGAGCGGACCAGCTTGTCCAGGGCTTCAGCCTCCCCCTGTTTGATCCGTTGCGCCAGATTCACTTCCTCGTTGCGCGTGATCAGGGGATACTGACTGATCTCCCGGAGATACTGGTCCAGGGATCCCTCGTCGTACGACGACCGTTTCGCTGCGTTCAGATGCATGGCGTGCTCATCCCTCCACGGACGCATACGCCGCACGGCTCCTGCGGGTCGCGCCGACGGCGCGGGGCGCGACCACGGACCTTCACTCGCCGCCGGCTCAGTGAACCAATGAACCGAGCCGGTGCCAGCGAATGTCGGTCAGCCAGGGAAGCGCATCATGCGCCTCCCGATCGTAGCTGAAATACACGACCATCGGTCGGCCCTTGACGGCCGACGCGTCCACAAAGCCCCAGTACCGCGAGTCTGCCGAGTTGTCGCGGTTGTCGCCGAGCACGAAGTACTTCGCCGCCGGTACGAGGAGCGGCCCCCAGTTGTCCCGTGTCGGGTGGTACTCCCGTCGCTCCTCGGGCGAGGGCACGACCAAGTAGTCGCGCTGCCAGTCGAACTCCGGATCCGAGACGTCGCGCGTGGGATCGACGCGCTGGACGTAGGGCTCCGCGAGAAGCTGGCCGTTCACCCGCACGCGTCCCCCGTGCATCTCGATCGTGTCTCCGGGCTCCCCGACCAGCCGCTTCACGTAGTTGAGCGAACGATCCTTGGGGTACGCGAACACGATCACGTCGCCCCGCCGAGGCGTTTCGAACGCCGGCAGCCGCGCGGCGGTGCCCGGGATCTGCGCACCGTAGACGGCTTTGTTCACGAACAGGAAGTCGCCGGCGAGTAGCGTGCGCTCCATGCTGCCTGAGGGGATTTGAAATGCTTCGACGAGAAAAGTGCGGATGCCGAGGAACAACACGAGCGCGATACCGAGCGAGCGCATCCAACTATCGAACCAGCGAAGCAGCGTGCTGCGGCGGCGTTTAAAGGGGCGACCGCTCCCCGGCGTCAGCGATGCGCCGGAGGTGAGCGGCGGGCCCCCCAACTCATGCATGCGTGGTACGTTAGCCAACCCCCCTTCCCCGCGCAACGGCCGCCGCCGAAACGGGTCCGACCGGCGCGAGGGGATCTCGGTCACACGCGTCTCGTGCGCTCCGACCAGACCGAGGCCGCGTCGACGTCGACGGCGATCACCACGACCGCATCCGCTTCTTGCACGGCGAAGGACATCTCGGCCGTTCGAGTCGAAGCGGGGTCGTCGGGACAGAGCCAAGGTGCGGAGACCTTCGCGTACCCGATGCGTGGCAAGATCGCGCGCGCTCCGAGGACGAGCCCCCAAATGATGAGAAGCTGCGACAGGAGATGGGCAACTCCGAGGCGGCGCTTCCAGGACGACAGACTGCTCCACAGGCCAGCCGTGAGCACCACGCCAATTCCGGTGAGATAGAACATGAAGCGCCACCCACAGCCGTGGGTGTAGGGCCATTGGGTCATGCCGATACCCACGAGCACGCCGAGGATGACCCGCGCCCATGTCCCGAGCCACTGGACACCGGTAATCTCGCGGGTGCGCGGCGGTGGTAGCGGCGTGGCCGCGGGCGAGGGGTCCGACGACGGGACGCTCGGAGCCGGCTTCTCGATCAGGCGGTCGATCGCGCGGAGCTCAGCGTCAAAGTCGCGCGGCTTCTGTTCGTTCGAATCGGTCACCGGGCCTCCCGCTCGATCGGGCGCGACGGGCGGCACTGCGCTCGGATCAGGCCCGTCACGAGGGCACTCGGGGCTTGCGTCGGGTCCGGTAGAGGATTACGCCGGACGGGTGGACAGCCACGTCCCGGAAGGCAGGGGATACGCGCAACGGCACCGCTCCGGTCGAGTCCGCGCCAGCGACGCGCTGGGCGAGCATCGTCACCATCGGCCGGGGAAACGCCACACCGCGGAGGCTCAACTCCTCAACGCGCCACAGCGCGATGCCGGGCCGATCGATGCGCACGGGTCCGGCGAGTCGCAAGGGCTCCATGGGATTGAGCATGCTTGTAAACGGCCCGAGCACATCCGTCGGAATTACTCTCGTGTCCAAGCGACAGTACACCGCGACCGAACCTTCAAGCAACTCGACGCGCAGTGAATCGAAGCTCTTCCGCACCGACCAGTCAATTCCGCTGCCGACGAGCGCGGCCACCTCGTTGGCCGAGAGCACCACGGAGTCCGGCCCCGCAGGCCGCGCCAGCCGGTTCAACTTGCCCTGCGTGCTCTGGAGCGCCTTGGGCGTTGGTGCACCGACCGCCGTGTCGGTCACCCGCGGGAGCGGCGCGCTCGGCCGCGGCAGGAGCTCGGACCCGTACCGGGCTAGGGGCCGCCTGAGCCACCAGACGGCGGCGCCAATCGTGAGCACGAGCACGAGGCACCCGGTTCGCAAAAGGCCCTTAAGACAGCCGCTCACCATACCGGAGGTGGTAGGTGACACCGCTCGCGCCCGGAAGACTTTCCATCAGATCGAGCGCTTCGATCCGGACCGTGGATTCGTACTGCAGGCTTGCGAGGGTCTCGCTCAACGCGGCGAATTCACCCGCGCGCGCGCTGCGGGTACGCCCCAGCGTGACGTGCGGCCGAAAGGGACGCCCGTCGGTGGTGAATCCGAGGGGCTCGAACGCCCGTTCCGCGTCATGGTGCAGGAGCTCGAGCGCCGGGTCAGGCTCAAGACCTGCCCACACGACCCGAGGCGCCCGCGCGTTGGGGAAGACCCCGAATCCGGCGATCGTGAGGACGAGGGCGCGCGACCCGGCCGCCGTCCGGCCCAGCGCCTCTCGCACGGCGGGTAACTCGGCGGCTGTCACCTCGCCCAGGAACTTGACCGTGAGGTGAATCGATTCGCGCGGAACCCAGCGTACGGGGAACGGTCGAGCCCGTACCGGAGAGGCGGCTTCCCACAAGCCGTGCTTGACCGCTTCGGGAAAGTTCAGCGCGACAAACAACCTCACCGCCGCACGGCGTCGGCGAGCAACCCGCCCCGTCGGTACCCGCGGGGGTCGAGCTCGACCTCGCTGAACCCGAGCGCCGCGAGGCGTTGGCCGATCGCCGGAAGTTGCCTGGTGAGCCATGGGAGATGGTGTGCCTCCGCCTCGATGCGCGCGTGGGCGCCGTGGTGGCGTACCCGCAGGTCGCCCGTCACGCCGAGGCCCCGTAGGTAGGCCTCCGCCTCCTCGACTTGGGCCAGGCGTGCCGGCGTGATGGCTATGCCGTAGGCCACCCGGCTCGCGAGGCACGGCGAAGCGGGCGCGTCCCAGGTCGGGAGACCGAGCTCCCGGGCCGCCGCGCGCACGTCCGCCTTACGCATCCCCACCTCGGCGAGCGGCGAGCGGACGCTCACTAGGAGGCCCGCCGCGCGTCCCGGTCGGTGGTCTCCTGCGTCGTCCACGTGGGTGCCGTCGCACACGAACGCCAATCCGCGCGCACCGGCTAAAGCGGTGAGTCGCGCCCACAGCGCCCGCTTACAGAAGAAGCACCGATTGGTGGGGTTCGCCGCGTACTGCGGGTCCGCCAGCTCGTCAGTCTCGACCTCGAGCAACGGCAGGTCGAATGCCGCAGCGATCTGCCGCGCGGTGGCAATCTGATCTTGCGACACTGAGGGGCTGCGCCCCAGGGCGGCGAGCATGCGGTCGCGCCCGAGTTCCTGGCGCAAGACCACGGCGAGCAGCGCGGAGTCGACGCCCCCCGAGTACCCGAGCAATGCCGAGCGGAACGTGCGCACGAGCGCCCGCACGGCGGCGAGCGACGACATGGCAGAATACTAACGACGTAGATTGTGCCGATCAAAGTCGAGCACGCACCGATGCGCAACAACCCCGACCGCGGGATCCCAGCCAGCACCCTCCGGGGTGCGCACGCTCGTCGCGTACCTGATCGTAAACTCGGCCCCCACGACCTCCGCCACGCCATCGTGACCCGGAAGCTCGCAGCGGGCGTCCCCGCCCAACTCCTCATGCGCTACGTGGGCCATGCGGACCTAGAAGTCATCTCATAAACAGTCGTACCGGGCTACCCCTTCGGCGGTACTCTTACGTAATGCGACCCCTTCGGTATTACATCAACGTCACATTGGACGGGTGCTGCGACCATCGTGCGATGTTCGCGGACGAAGACTTGCATCGTCACGCAGCCGAGAACCTCGACCAAGCCGATGCCCTCCTCTTTGGCCGGGTGACTTACGAAATGATGGAGGCCGCGTGGCGTCCGCCGGCCCGGACGGGGGCGAGGCCTGATTGGATGGAGCCCTTCGCCCGGACGATCGACGCGGCAAAGAAGTACGTCGTGTCGAGCACCCTGGACCGGGTCGATTGGAACGCGGAGCTCGTGCGCGGGGATCTAGGGAAGGCCGTTCAGCAGCTCAAGCGGGAGTCGAGTAAGGGACTGTTCGTGGGAGGCGTGAAGCTCCCGCTGGCGTTGGCGGAGCTGGGATTGATCGATGAGTACGAGTTCGTAGTGCAGCCCAGGCTAGCGGGCCACGGGCCGACGTTGTTCGCGGGGCTATCGAAGCGTGTCGACTTGAGGCTCGTGAGCCGGCTGGAGTTCGGCTCGGGGGCGGTGGCGATGCGGTATGAGCCGAGAAGGTAGCCATTGGGCTTGTTAGCCCGAGTCGGCCGCATCATGGAGCAACTCGGGCCAGGCCTTCCAAAGTCTCGACCAACCTGACCATCGCCAGCGCATCCCGGTGACAGTAGTCGAGCAGGTCTCGCCTGACTCGGTCTCGTTCGTGGCAGTGCGATGATGACGTTGACGGCTTAAGCAGGCGAAGTAAATTTAGGGCGCGGCCGAGCGCCAACGAAATGAAGCTAACCCTCAGATTGATATTCGTCGTCGTGGGAACTGCGGCCTATGGCGGCTTGGCCGTTCTTGGGTGGGGCGGAATCGGAGTCTTCTTCTCCCATCTGGCTCTTATTGCGCTGACGGTCGTGCTCTTCCTGATGTCTGGAGTATCGCTGTTCGCCGGCGGTAATCTGAGTCCGGGTGTGCGCGAGGATCGTGACAACCGCTGGGTCCTCGCAGCCTTTGCGGTGATCGGAGTGCTGGACGGCTATCTGCCGGCTTACACGGACCGGCTGGAATTCTGGACGATCGACGGCGATGCCATACGGTGGCTGGGCGTCGTTCTGTTTGCCGCCGGTGGCGCACTGCGAATCTGGCCGGTCTTTGTGCTCGGTGATCGGTTCAGCGGACTGGTTGCCATTCAGCCCGGACACACGCTGGTGACCAGCGGTGTCTATGGCGTTATCCGGCATCCGAGTTATTTGGGGGCGCTGGTCTTCTCACTGCGGTGGGTCCTGGCCTTTCGTTCCGGGGTCGGCGTACTGCTCACGGCGCTTCTTATACCGCCGCTCCTCGCGCGCATCCGCGCGGAAGAGAGGCTGCTGCATTCGCAGTTTGGCGACGAGTACGACGCCTACCGTGCCCGGACATCACGGCTGATTCCCGGCCTCTATTAGGGCTGAGTTTACGGATGAAAGCATCACGCAACCGCAGCGGGCGTACTACGGAAGGCATGGTGAACAGATTTCATATTCCGAGTGGGAAACGATAATTCGAGTGAGGACGGGTCGGCTTCGATCTGTGGGCCCTGCCCCTTCCCTCGGACAGAATCGTCGGGGCTCTCTCGAGGCCAGTCGTGGGAGACGTACCAGCCGCCTGCCGATATTCCGGCCTGCGGAGGGCCCAATGGCGATATGCGGCCTGGACAGCCGCCTCGCGGGCTACTTCGAACCGAGTTTTTGCACGATCTCCAGAGCGCGGTGCACGTGCTGATCCGGAGTCAGCTTGTCGTCGGCCGAGGACAGCGTTGCGACGATCTTGTGGTCCTTACCGATGACGTACGTCACACGTTCGATGAAGTTGTGGTCGATCTCGACACCGCGCACATCCTTGATGCCCGCCTTGACCGCGGTCGAATTCAGGCTGTAGGAGGCTGCAATCTTTCCGTCCGCGTCGGAGGCCACCGGAAACTTCCCGGCGCAATAATCGGGATCGGCGGAAAACTGATTGAGCCGCGCGATGCTGTCGGCCGACACGCCAATGATTGTGGCGCCGGCCGCGTCGAACTTATCCTTCTCCTCGGCGAACGTGTGGGCTTCGAGATCGCAACCCTTGGTGTAGGCGGAGGGGTAGAAGTAGACCACCACCGGCCCTTTCTTCAGCGCGTCCGGTAGAGAGAAATTGAATTCTTTCCCGGCCAGCGATGCGCGCGCCGAAAAATCGGGCGCCTTGTCGGCCACCTTCAGCGCAGCCGTAATCGGTATGCCGATCAGAGCGGAAAGAGTCAGACTCAGGAATACGTTCTTCATCGCAACTTGCCTCCTTGGGTTAAACTGGCTCGAACCATACGCCTAGCTGCACTTCTCCGAATTGGCCGGTGTGCATCCCATGATCGAGACCTATCCGCTCGAAAAGGCGGCGGAGGCCTACGCGCGCATGTTAAGCGGCGACGCGCAGTTCCGAGTCGTCCTAACCATGTGAAGTCCATCAATCGAAGAAACATCTCCAAGGGCAGCCCAGGAAAAGGATCAGGTTAGCCGGTCGAAATAGTGAAGACTTTCCTGGTTCGATCTACTTTTGCGAAGTTTCCGTGTATCGTGAGGGCTCGTCGCTGAGTACCAAACCTACCAACCCTCGGCTTCGTGAGCCGCACGACACGTTGTGTTAGACTCCGGCCATGGGAATGTTTGCGGACGATCTGGTCGACCAATATTGGAAGCTGGGCGTGTCCACTCCAGCCGGACCGGTGACCATTTCTTGCAATCGCTACCTGATGAACGGCGATAGCGCGCAGGCGCAACAGGCCAAAATTCAGGACGTACGGTCACAAGCGCCGGCAAAGAAGCCGGGCATATTTGTGGATGGCGCCGCGTTCACACGAACCTATTACGGCAAGGGACTGCCCTCTGACTTGCAGCACGTCTTACAGGTGGGCGTCGATTCCGGCGTTCTGCCTTCCGATAAAGACGCGTTACAGGGCTGGGCCGATAGCAGCCTGGGCGTGGATTGCACCGGCTTTGTATCCGCCTATCATTTTCAATGCGCGATGATGCCTTTGGGACAAGGCGTCAATGCGGGCTGCGCCTATTTCTACAGCATCGCCAGGCGGTTGCACCCGCAGAGCTTTATCGTGTGGACGCTGGATGAGGTGCAACCGGACGACGTCATGGTGTGGATGAATGAGAACGGCGTAGAGACCAAGTCGCCGGGGCACATCGCGATGATCGTCGGCAAGATGGGAAACAGCCTGAAGATTGCGGAGTCCAGCGGCGCCGATGACGGGCAGGGCCATCGCGGGCCTCACCTCAATCAAAAGATGTGGGATGGGACGACGCAGAAGAAAGGCGGCCAGTGCCTGAACATCGGCGAAGGTGTGATTATCATCCGGACCATTAATTATTGATCCAATTATAATCGGCGATGGAGCACGGTGGGCCAGTCATACAACACCGGTACGGGCAATAGGAAAGCCAGCATCCCGATGTAGTGCATAGACCAAATGCCGAGTGCTCAGTCAGCCCAGCCTGCTCACCATCCTGAGAGAGCCACTTGCCCGTAGTTTTGGCCATTTTCAGCGAGTCCGTGCCGCCGCCGTTAACCGGAAGTGCAGAGAATTCCGAAGTGGAGTTCGTTGGGCTCGGCAGATGGGATTCGAACCTACAACTATTCGGTGCTATAAAAAAGGATGTCGAGAGAAAAAGCTTCCCCGCGAGATGGAAGCCGCGAAAAAGTTTCGGCATCCAGCCCCTCTGCCGCTGTGCAGGTGCTTCGAGGCGTAGGAGCGCGTGCGTGGTCTGGCCGGTGAAGTGGCGAGATGTTTAGATGCCGGGTCATTAAGTTTCCCAACTCTCCTTTCCCTCTTATGAGGAATGGTTTCTTCAGAACGGCCCATGACGAAGGCAGGATAGGCGACAGTGAGAAGCAACCTCATCAAGAGAGTGGCTGCGCTGGAGGAGATCAATGAATCCCGACGCCCCTGGACGCCGGAGCGCTACCTCCAGACGCTCGACGACGCGGCGCGACGAATTGCCGGGTGCCAGTTCCTTGATCTCGGGGACTCAGACGCCCGGAAAGTCTTTGACGAAGCCATGCCCGATATCACCGCTGAAGAAATCGAAGACATGATGCGACAGTTCGCGCAGCACTACGGAAAGACGCTTGAGGAGATACTGGCGCTCGCGGAGGCACACGGCGGCTCGGCGGACCTCACGGACAAAAGTTTTTCTAGGAGCCTGTCCGAGAATCCCGCAAGATCGAGGGAACAGAGCGAACGGAACTGGCACATAATGTTTTATGCCAAAGGGCTACCGGGCCTACCTTCCTGAGCAAGAGCTGCTGTTGCCACCGAGCCTGCGCCAATGGTT
>DATNIM010000128.1:0-4223 GCA_035604455.1 Gemmatimonadales bacterium | reverse complement strand
GGCAACGCAGGGCGAACGATTCACCAGCTACGTCGCGCCCGCCGGCCCCGAACTAGCGCCGGCACAGGCCCAGACCGCCGCGGTGCAGCGTGCGCGAATCGCCGGGCAGAACGGAAAGCTGGCGCTTACAACGGTGCATTCGACGTTCGCCCAGGCACACTCGCTGCTGATGGGCTCCGCGCCCGCGCAGGCCGAAGAAGTCGGCCCCGCCGAACGCGCCGAAGAGATGCGCAGCCCGGTCTGGGTCACGCTGTTGACCGCGCCGGCGGGCGGCTCCTTCTCGCCGATCAGCCCGCTACCGCGCGGGCGCAAGGGCCCGGCCGGAAGCGTGATGGTCGTGGTGGCTGACGCGCACACCGGCTTCGTCAAAGAAGAGTACGTGGGCCCCGACGCCCCGAACCTGGCGTCGCTCGGGCCGAGCGTGAGCGCGACCGCGCCGGCGGTGGCGGGTGCTGTGGTGGCGGCGGCAAGGCACGCCGTCGCGAGCGTGAGGCTGAGCCGCGAAGAGGGTTACATCGCGGGGCGCCTGAGCCCGGTCCGCATCGGCTGGCCGGTCACCCTCTCGGCGCGCGGGCATCACAGGGAAACGACGCTCAGCTTGCCGGCCGGGGAAGAGACAGTTGCCGGCGGCTTCGGCTTCCGGGCGATGGCTGGGAGGTACACGATCAGCGCGCCCCACTGCGGCCGGCACTCGGTGCGGGTGCGCGGACGGCATACGACGTCGCTCGTCCTGCACTGCTCGGCCGGTAGCGGGGTCGGCTAGCGTCGAGGTTCGCCAGGTGAACTGCGGCGCTGGCCAGCCTCAGGCAGAAAGCATGCGAACGACGAGAATGACCCTTTCCGACTTTCTGCTCGCCGAGCTCCGTGCCCGTTGGCAAGACACTCAGCTGACGTGGAAGAGCCACCGGCCGTCGCTGTAGATTGCTTCCCCGGGCCGTCCCTCTGCGACCCAGACGCCGACTACGACTTCGCCTGGGACGACGACACGGGAGCCCCAGGGGCGAGAACTGGCCTCGTCCACCGACGTCCGGCGCCGACGCGCAGCGGGCAGAGTCCAGTCGCCCGGTGCCACGCAGCTAACCTAACGCCCGTGCTCTCAACCAACCAATTTAAGATTGCGCGCTTAACCACATCCCCTAGAGTGCCCGCGGTTGGCCTGCCCTGGACTGCTGCATTTCGTCCTGAGCAGGCGTCTCGTGGTCGCCGAACGACAGGCCTGCAATCCCACCGAAGCAGCAGCGTTAACCGTGCGCTAGGCGCGCAGCCCCACGGCTTGGAGGGCCAGTGCTTGGTCGTTGTAGTACCCCAGCTTTACGACCTTGCCGCCACGAAAAGACGCAACCAGGGCATCGGGGCGAGTGAGCTCGATGCCGCTTCCCTTACCCGTGGTCACCATCCGGAACAGGGCGATTGCCTGATCGTCACCCGCCGCGCGAACCTCAACATCCTCCACGCGCCAACTCTCCCAGGCCTCATCCCAGCGGGCGAGCCACTCGAGAAAGGAATCCGTACCCGTTGACTCAGGGATATCGGTGTCGTCGATCTCGACCTCAGGGTCGAGAACGGCTAGGACGGCCTGATAGTCCCTGCGTCCAACCGCTTCGAGCATCAGGCGCATCAAGTCCACGTTCTCAGACGACATCGCCCGCCCAGTATTGCGCGATGACACTCGACAACGACGCGAGTGGCACGGACAGGCGGGGTGTAGACTCGACGGTCACGCAGCGGAAGGACGTTGCTTCGACAGGCAATCGTGGGAGGGGGAGACATGGTTATCGCGACCAGCTATCCGTTGCTCGAGTGTTCTGGACGACGATCGAGTTCTTCGAGCGTCAGCTCGCGCGCTGAGAGGAGCAATGCCGGCACGACCAGAAGGAGGAACAAAATTGTCGACTATCCACGTGATCGTCGAGAGTCTGTTGTCGCCCGAGCGCGTGCTCGCAGCGGGCCACGACTTCTCCGATCGGCGCCCGGAGATCTTTCCGGCCGTCTCGACTAAGTACCTCGAGATTCACGAGTTGGATCAGACTTCGGCCGATGTGACCGAGGGCACGCGGGCCGGCATCGGCGTGAACTGGGAGCGCTGTCGCTACGACTGGTCGCAGCCCAGCTCGGTGAAGGCCACGGTCACAGACTCGAACGTCTACCAGCCCGACAGCAGCTGGGAGCTGCGCGCGACCCCAGCCGCGCGCGGAAGCCAAGTAGAGATGATCTGGGTGCGCAACTTCAAGCGCGACGCTCGCGGCAAGATCTTCGAGACCCTGTTCAGACTCGTCGGCAAGCCGATCTTCACCCACGACGCGAAGCGCATACTGAGGAACCTGGAGGGCCTTGAGAATCGCACCGGATAGCCGTGCCGCCACAGGCGCCCTCTCACCCCCTCGCCGGACGACGGCGGGAGAGTCGGTCCTGGCTCTCTCGCTCCTGAGCAATCCCGACGGCTCGCGGCCTCGCCGCGCCGGGACTCGTGCTCAGCCGGGGCAAGCGGCAGTCCGATCATCGCTGGACGAGACCGCCGCTCGGGACGAGCACGAGCACTGACGCGCATCAGCCCAGACACTGCCGCATTGCGCCGCGTAAGCAGTCGTGAGGCGTCGTCCGCGCTGACACCTCCGTGTCGTCCTGAGCGACAGCACTGAGCCAGGCTCCCCGCGCGCTCCTTTGGCTGCCGAAAGCAGCGGTCGGGGATACTCAATGAACGATGCCCGAGGAGTCCACGACCCCCGACCTGGTAGAGCTTTCGCGGCAGGCGTTTGATGCTGCGAATCGCCATGACCTTGATGCGGCGATGAGCGTCTTCGGCCCTGATGCAGTCTGGAAGACGGAGGGGCTGGGCAGCATTTACCAGGGTGTCGCGGCGATTCGTGGAGGTTATGAAGCCATGATCGGCGCTTTCGATGAGTTTGAGATCGAGGCTGAGGAAATCCTCAACCTGGGCAGCGGCGTGACGTTCGCCGTGATCCGCCTCAGCGGTCGTCCAGTTGGCAGCAGTGGTCACGGTGATCACGTTCAGATGCGCTACGCATCTGTCGGTGTGTGGGTCCAAGCCAGGATTGTGCGGCAGATGTCCTATCTCGACATCGACGAGGCCCGTGCTGCCGCCGAACGCCTCGCCGAGGAACGGGGCGATGGCTGAGGAGTCCACGACCCCCGACCTGGTGGCGCTGACGCGCCAGCTGTTTGATGCCGCCAGCAGCGGCGACGTCGACGCGCTGATGCAGTTCTACGCGCCGGACGCCGTGTGGGAGACGACGCTGGTCACCCTCGACGGTTCGGCGGCGATACGCGAACGCTTGGAGGAGTGGCTCGGCGCTTTTGACGAGCTTGAGTTCGAGCTTGAGGAGATTCTCGATCTCGGCAATGGCGTCACCTTGACCGTGGTCAACCAAAGAGCCCGCCCGGCTGGCAGCAGCAGCAGCAGCGGTGGTTACATGCAACGGCGAGAAGCTTTGATCGGCGTGTGGGAACAGGGCATGGTCACGCACGCAACGACTTACCTCGACATCGACGAGGCCCGTGCTGCCGCCGAACGCCTCGCCGAACAACGGGGTTAGACGATGTCGCAGGAGAACGTAGAGATCGTGAGGAGCCTCTACGAGGCCTGGCAGCGAGATGGCTTCGGGGTAGTACCGGAGCTGATGGACCCGGATATCGAGTGGGTGAACCCGCCATATGCGGTCGAGCCTGGTACCCGGCACGGCTACGACGAGTTCGCCGCCGCCGCTCAGGCGGTGCTCAACGTCTACGGCGACTATCGGGTGTCTGCGATCCAGGCTTACGACACCGGAGACCGAGTCGCGGTCAGAGCAAGGGTAGCGGCGCGTAGCAAGGGTAACGACATACCCATCGACGCCGAGCGAGGATATGTCTTCGACCTTCGCAATGGGAAGGTCATCCGCTTCGCGTGGTTCAACAATCCAGTTGAGGCCCTTGAAGCAGCGGGACTAGAGGAGTAGGCGATGTCACAGGAGAACGTGAGGTTGGTTGAGCGTGCGATCGCGGCGATCAACGCAAGGGACATCGAGGGCTATCGCGCCTGCTGCACCGAGGACGTCAAGTTGGAGACGCCAGTGGCCGCCGTTGGAGGGGTGTACGAAGGAATCGACGGCATCGGGCGTTTCTTTACGGACATCGAGGATGCCGGACCCGATTTCCGGATCGAGCTTGACGGCGTGGAAGAGGTCGATAGCAAGCGGGTGATCGCGTTCCTGCGCACTAGCTCC
>DATNIM010000127.1:0-3835 GCA_035604455.1 Gemmatimonadales bacterium | reverse complement strand
CCACCATGAGATCCCCGCCATGTCGTTCCACAGCGGCTTCAAAGCGCTCAACGGCGGACAGCAAGTCCGCGAGATCGGTCGGCCGGTCGGTCGACCTCACGTCGACGCCCCGCCGCCGAAGGCGATCCGTCACCTCCACCTCGGCTGAACGCTCTTCCCGGGGCTCGGGACGCTGAGGGCCAGCCTTCCCATCGCGATCGATCATGTCACCCACCCTCACTGTGATCTAGCCGGTGCTCTTGGGGTTGCACCGCCCGGCCGCTTGGCCGACGCGATGGTGCCCTTTCGGAACCTCAGGGCCCACAATGCTTTGACAGATAACCCCAAGCGCCCCAGGACGCCACGGGAGGGCTATCGGCCGGGGCGGACGCCTGAGGGGGACAGTGCCTAACCTCCGGTCCGCGCGGTGGGCGCCCGCACGCCCCGAGCGCGACGCTCAGGCGCGGCTATATTTGCCCATCCCGCAAACCCGCCGAGACATGAACCAAAGCTCTATCACGTGCTTAAACTGCGGCGGCTTCATCCTCAAACCCGCCCGCGCCAGGTACCGCCTCTCGGGAGAAGAGGGAGCACCAGCCGCGCGACGGAACGCACCATGCACGTGCCCCCGTCCCGTGCTCCTCATGCCACGACTAAGAGACCATGCGAGCCAGATCCACTTCCGGCGTAACGCCCGCACTGCCTGAAGCCACACTAGGTTAAGGTCCGCTCGCCGCCGGGGGAAGTCGTCAGTTCGACGAGACCGCCGCCCTGCGCGCCCGGATCAGCGGGGGATGACGCCGTATGCCCGCTCGCTGACCGCTTTCGCATCGCGCAGCGACGTCTTCGTCCGCTCGGACAGCTTGCTGGTCACCCTGGCGCGCACATTGACGATCCCGCCGCTCGGCAAACACTGAGACTTGCGGACGACGCCTCGGGAGCTCCGGGCGACTTGCCCGCACGCCTCGCGCGAGATCGCGGAGGTCTCGAAGAGCGACTGGAAGAGGCATGCTCGGCCGAGCATCGAGTCGCGCGGCGCGCGCCGGGTGCCCTATTCCGATTGCGGGGCGATGCGCCGGGGATCCTCGAACAGGCGCGCGGTGAGGGCGCCGAACACCATGCCACCAATGTGTGCGAGATACGCGACCCCGCCGGTCTGCGCGGTGGCGATCGAACCGACGCTGAACAGTTGCACGAGAAACCACAGACCGATCAGCAACGCCGCCGGGACGAACGTGACCCGCACGAATACCAAGATGACGAGCAGCGTGCGGATCCGGTCGCGGGGGTAGGTAACGAGGAACGCCCCCATCACGGCGGCGATCGCCCCGCTCGCCCCCACGCAGGGAACGGTCGAGCTCGGGTTCGCGGCCACCTGCGCGAACATCGCCAGCACTCCGCCGACCAGATAGAACACGCTGTACCGTAACGGACCCATCGCATCTTCGATCTGGGGGCCAAACACCCAGAAGAACAGCATGTTGCCGAGGATGTGCGACCAGCTCGCGTGGAGGAACATCGCCGTCACAAGGGTGATCCAGTGATGGCCCCCAACGATATCGGCGGGGACCGCCGACCACTGGGTCACGAAGGGATCGCCACCGGTCAATTCCAGCGCGAAGACGAGTGCATTGAGGAGGATGATGGCGCTCGTGGCGAAGGGAAAATGCACAGGGCGTCGCGTCGCGTCCCCGAGCGGGATCATCGTCCCCATTGTTTCTCAGCCTTTGCCACGGGATCGGCGGCCGCGGTGTGCGCCGAATGGCGCACACCGACGGAGCGCCGGGTCCTAATGCGCGATCGCGTGGAGTTTGAAGGCGCCGCCAACCAGCACGATGCCCCCTAGGATGGCGAACCCTGCTATCAAGCCCATGATGGCCGCGAGAGTCAGCGGGGGCGCTAAGAGGGCGATAACTCCAGCAATCACACTCAATGTGCCGAACGCCGCCGGCCAGCCCCAGTCCAGCCTGAGCCGCCTGAGTTGGAGGGCAGCGTAGACCCCAAGGCAGCCCGTCAGCGTCAACCACCAAGCGACCCAAACGACGGCAAACGTCAAAGCCAGGGCCGGATAGTAGATGAGCGCCGCGATCCCAAAGCCAATGCCGAACAAGCCTGCAAGCAACATTACCCACCAATGACGCATCGCTTCCCGCAGTTGAAAGGCGTGGACGACGTCAACCATTCCAACAAAAAGCGCCCAGAACGCGATCACCAAAGCGAATGCCGCGACCGAATCGAGCGGCCGCGCGAAAATGAAGACTCCCACGGCAACAGAGAACAAGCCGCGAAGCATGAGGGCCCACCACGTCATCCGATAGAGTCGCTTCAGATCGTCGATCAGTGGAGTAGCCATACGGCCTCGAGTCTGGGGGAACCGTCGAACGTACACCGACGGAGCAACTCCACAACTCGAACCCTCAACACCCCTTCGTCCAAAGGGGCATCACGGCTACTCGGTGGGGGCACCTTCTTGCGACCTCATGGCGAAGCCGCCTGCGCGCGGGGGGCTCGAACTCGCGGACGCGCGCGGCGCATGGCCTAAGGCCGCACGCACCGCGTCCGTCAGCTCGCGCACCTCAAACGGCTTGTGCAAAAACGCCGCATCCTTCTGCACGAGCCCGCGCCCATCGATCTCGTTGTGCGTGTACCCCGACATGTAGAGAACTCGCACGTCGGGCCGGGCGGCGCGCAACTGTTCCGAGAGGTCACGGCCACCCATTTCGGGCATGATGACATCGCTGAGCAGCAAATCGATCGGGCCCTGGTAGTGCGCGGCGACCGCGAGCGCTTCACGGCCGTTCGCGGCGGCGAGCACGCGATACCCGGCCCGCCTCAACGTCCGGCAAGTAACGGCCGCCACCTCAGGTTCGTCCTCCGCGACGAGGATCGTTTCCGAGCCGCCGACGTGCTGCCGGACATGTGGGGACTCCTGCAAGGCCACCGCCTCACCGGAAGCGCGCGGGAGATAGATCGAGAGCGTGGTGCCGACCCCGACTTCGCTCTCCAACCAGATGTAGCCGCCGGACTGTTTCACGATGCCGTAGACGGTCGAGAGCCCCAACCCGGTTCCCTTTCCAACCCCCTTCGTCGTGAAGAATGGCTCGAACACCCGGTCGATCTTGTCGGGAGAGATTCCGATTCCGGTATCCGAGACGGTCAGCAGCACGAACTCGCCGGCCGGCATGACCCCACGTCCGGGCCGCTCGTCGCTCTCACCGAAAACGACGAGCGCGGTCTCGACTGAGAGCCGACCGCCACGAGGCATAGCGTCGCGGGCGTTGATGACCAGGTTGACCACCACCTGCTCCATCTGCCCCACGTCCGCCGAGACAACCGTGGGGCCTCCCTTCGCCCTTGTTGTGATCGCAATGTCTTCTCCGATGATCCGCCGGAGCATGGGCTCAAGGCGCGAGACGACCGTGTGCAACTCGAAGACCACGGGTTGCAACAACTGTTTCCGACTGAACGCGAGGAGCTGACGCGTGAGCCCCGCGGAGCGGCGCGCCGCTTCGATGATGGCCTCGACATCGGGTCGGTGCGGGGCGTCGGGCGCGATCGCCTCGAGGAGAAAGTCCGCGTGCGCCCGGATGACCGTCAGCAGGTTGTTAAAGTCGTGCGCGATCCCGCCCGCGAGTTGGCCGATGGCGTCCATGCGTTGCGACTGGCGCAGCTGCTCCTCGAGTTCGCGCCGTTGCGTCAGGTCGCGGAAGCTCCACACCCGGCCAACCGTGACGCCGCCCACGCGTTGCGGCACGGAGTACCGCTCGAACACCCGCCCATCAACGCACTGGACAATGTCGTAACCCTCGGCCTCGGGACGCCTGCGCAGTTCGAGACCCTTCGCGAGGAAGCCCTC
>DATNIM010000126.1:0-14502 GCA_035604455.1 Gemmatimonadales bacterium | reverse complement strand
AACCTCAAGGGAAAGGTTGACCGAGCGTTGGTCGGCGACGTGGAGCATATCCATCTCGCCGCGCAGTATGACGTCGTCGTGTGCTCCGGTGTGCTGGATTTCGTCGTACGCCCAGAGATCGCTTTCCGAAACCTTTGCGATCTCGTGGTACCAGGCGGGAGGTTGGTGATTCAAGCCCCGCGCGCGTCCCTCGGCGGCTATCTATACGCGTTGGGAGTCAAAGCGTCCCATGGGTTCCGCATGAACCTTTTCACAGTGCACTGGCTCACTCGACAAGCGAACCATTGGGGGTTGCGGTTCATCCGATCTCGGCGCCCTCTCCCTTACAACCTGGTCGTACTCTTCCAGCGGCCGGCAACCCTACCCGCCGATTAGGTCGCCCGGCGGTCGCTGGGTTCGACCGGCGGTGCCGGTATCTGTCTATTGCTGAGCGCAGTCACGGTCATCCTCGTCCTCGTCGAGTCGGCCGCAGACGAATTCTGGAAGACCCTCACTGTTCTGCCCTTCCCCTCGGCTGTCATCGTTCACTGGACGCTAGTCGCCGAGCGCCGGGGCAAGTCTCTTCGCACCGCTGCGGGTGGGCGATGCGCTAAAAAGCGGTGCGGCTGACGCGGGACTAACGGATCGAGGGCTTGGGTCGCGAGGTGGAGCGAGACTTCGCCGCTCGTGAGCATTCTATTAGCAACCTCGACAGCATCGCGCAGCTCGTCGAGGGGGGCACGAGTAGATCCGTTCCGTACGATGAGCCGCGAACCTGTCCCGATGTGCGGAACTCGAATGCCCCCAAGGGGAATCGAACCCCTGTTCCCACCTTGAAAGAGTGGTGTCCTGACCGTTAGACGATGGGGGCGACGGGGATCGCCACACGACGCGGTGGGACAAGTAGCGGTAACGGGATTCGAACCCGTGTTTGAGCCTTGAGAGGGCTCCGTCCTAGTCCCCTAGACGATACCGCCGGGCAAGGGCATCGCGGCGCCGGGGCCAAATATCGCCACCGCCGAGCAACCAACGCAACCAGGCGGCGAGCCCGAGTTGACCGTTGGTGAATCACTGGTAGAGGTTTCCGCATCTCCACCTCTCGTCCCGCGACACGAGGACTGCCCTCGCCATGACAGCGCGATCATCCAAGCGGTGGGTGTCTTTCCTTGTCCCGGACGGGGTCCTCTTAGCCGCCGCGGGCGTCGTTCTCCAGGTGCCCGCGCTCCGCGCGAGTCTGCCCGCGGCGGCGAGGCTCTTCCCGACGACGGTCTACGTCGTCGGTGCCTTGCTCGCCTGGCGTCTGGCGCG
Source organism: Gemmatimonadales bacterium (assembly GCA_035604455.1). GTDB lineage: Bacteria > Gemmatimonadota > Gemmatimonadetes > Gemmatimonadales > GWC2-71-9 > AG25. The sequence continues at coordinate 13,215 of DATNIM010000126.1, read as the reverse complement.
CGGCCGGCTCTTTTTCGCAACGGTTGCCCTCGCCTTGAGCACCGCGGCGCTCCACCTCCCGGAATCGGGGCTGTTCGAGCGCACGGTGTGGGATGCGGTGAGTGTGCTGTTGCCCCTCAATCTGGCCATCCTCGCACTCCGGCCCGACCGCGGGATCTTCACGCGTGCGGGTCTCGTCACGTTCGGCGTGATGGCGCTCGAGGTGGTCGCGGTGGTCCTCGCAGCTCGCAACGCCCCCGTCCAGACCACGACCCTGTTGGAGCACCCTCTGTTCACGGCCCCGTGGATTCCGAGGCTTCATCTGATCCAAGTGGGTGTCCTAGCGTTTGCGGTGGCCCTCGCGGCCGCGGCCGCGCCGCTGGTCTTTGAAACGGACCCGATGGACCGGAGCTTCGTGTGGGCGATTATTGCCTCGCTCGCCGCGGTGCTGGCGCGGCACGTTCCTATGCCGCTCGCTCCGCTCGCGAATCTCTACCCGGGCCCCGCCTCCGGGATCTTCCTCGGCACGGCGGGCCTGATTCTCGTGGTCGTGACCGCCGAGAGCTCGCATCGGCTGGCCTACCTGGACGCCCTCACCGGATTGCCCGGGCGCCGGGCCTTGGTCGAAGCGCTGCAACAACTCGGCGGCACGTTCGCGGTGGCGATGATCGATGTGGACCACTTCAAACGGTTCAACGACCACTACGGGCACGATGCGGGGGACCAGATTCTCAAGATGGTCGCGACGAAGCTGTCGAAGGTCGACGGTGAGGGACGAGCGTACCGCTATGGAGGCGAGGAGTTCGCGATCGTCTTCCCCGATCGGACGACGGCTGACACACTGCCATATATCGAAGCCGTGCGTCGCGCGATCGCCGACACGCGGTTCATCGTCCGGCGCCGCCTGCGCCGCAAGCGTGGTGCCGGGAAACCCTCGCGCACGAGACCTGTAGCCGTCGCGGTGACGATCAGCGCGGGACTGGCCGACACCAAAGGCCAGCGTTCGACGCCTGACGAGGTCCTGCGTACCGCCGATCGCGCGCTGTATGCTGCGAAGGAGGGGGGCCGCAACCAGGTGCGGGCCTAGCCCCGATCAGCCTGCCGCGCTCTGCGCCTCGACGCGCTGCATCGGCTCGTGCGGCTGGGCCGCGACCCAGACGCCCGGGTGGGGGATCGTGACGGCGAACTCCTCCGTAATCCGCGGCGGCCGCGCCTCATAGGCGGCGAGCGCCTCGCGCCAGGCGGCCGGCAACAACTCCATCGTGCGCAACGGGAACGCGACCGCGTTGCCCACGCGTCCCGCAACCGTGTTCTCGATCACGTCCGTCAGCGGCACGCCGTTCGGGGCCCGCATCTTCGCGAGGGTTAGGAGGCGGGCCCCAGGGTCCCCCGCGGCGAGGATCGCGGTCGAGTAGTACAACAGGTTTGCCTCGACATGCTCGATCAGACGGGAGACCCGCGCGTCCGCGTTCTCCCCTGAGAGCAGGAGGTCAAGCAGCGGCACCATGGCCCGGTCGAGCAGCGTCCGCCGGAAGATGTACCCGAAGCGACGGATCACGTCTGGCGTCGCGACGTTGGGCAGACGGAACGGCACGAAGAGCACCGGCCGGAGCCGCGGTGTCCGCACGACCACCCGGAAGCGCTCAAGGGGCTCGAAGAAGTGGAAGGTGACGACGCGGTCCGCGGTTGTGTTGCGGACGGTGCGAATCGCGCCGCCCGGTGCGGGCTCGGCGTTGACGTCGACGACGCCGAGCGGTCGGCGTCGCAGCGCTTGGCTCATGCGCTCGGTCCGCTCGCGAATCAATCCGACGCTGTCCGCGGCTGCAGCCGCCAAGTCCGGCGTGGAAACCGAGAAGGGCTCAAGCTGCAGCTCGGGACGCAATGCCGTCACCAGATCGCCGAGCATCGAGGTGCCGACCATCCGGGCCAGGATTTGCAGCGGACGCTCCCGACCCTCGACGTCACGACGCCAGCGCCCGTCGAGGACGGCGAGTCTCGCCTCGTCACCCGGAGTGAGGGAGACGCTGTACAAGAGCTCCCCCCACTGCACGCCGAGCGAGGCCCAAAGCTCCTCGATCTCGACGACGACTCCATACCGCATCACGGCGGCGGGCTCAGGAGCCGGCACGAAGAAGTCCGCCACGTTGTCGCTACCTGCCCCGACTGCGGTGGCCCGGTCCGCGAACAGCGCCAGTCGCTGGAAGTAGAGCACATGAGCGGGGACTTCCACCGGTTCACCGGGTGGAACCGTCGGGCGCTCAGGGCGCTCGGCGAGCGAACCCGCCGGCACGAAGCTCGGCGCGGCGAGGTCGACGGGCTCGTCACCAAGACTCGCCGTCGCGAGCTCCATCGGCTCCTCGTTCCGCAACCCGACACGAAGGCGCAGCCTCGGACCCGGTCGACGGGGAATCGCGAGCGTCCCGTCCGCCTCGCTTACCCAATAGCCAGCGGGATCGCCGGATTCGTCGAGCACAGTGACGGGCACGCCCTGCGCGGGCTTGCCCGTGTCCTGATGCACGATCCGAAAGACCCACACGGCTTTAGCTGGAGTCATTGGGGGGCCCAATATGCCACGCGACGATCCGAACTACCAAACGCCCGCCGGACGACCGAGAACTGATCCAAGCGGCTTAACTCACTGGAGGACAGCAACTTAAACGCCATCGGTGCTTCCGTCGGAACTGCGTTCAGCCGGGCGGCGTTGGGTCATTGAGCTTGCTCGCCCGGGGGAAAGGGTGCGACGAACGCACCCCGACACGGGGGGCGCGGCACTACTCCACTTATAAAGAAGAGGCTCGCGATGCGTTACCTCGTCCCACTCGGTCGCTTTCTATATGCCGTCATCTTCTTGATGACCCCGCTTCACCACTTCTCAGCCATGGGCATTGGTTACGCCGCACACCAAGGCGTACCCATGGCGGGGGTTCTCGTCCCGCTCTCCGGCGTGATCGCCTTCGTCGGCGGGGTACTCATTACAGTGGGTTTCCGCGCTCGGGCTGGCGCGTGGCTCATCGTCGTGTTTCTCGTGCCGGTGACCCTCATGATGCACAACTTCTGGGCCGTCACGGATCCGATGATGGCCCAGGTCCAGGCCGCCATGTTTTTCAAGAACCTTTCGCTACTGGGCGGCGCGCTGCTCATTGCCCATTTCGGGGCGGGGCCGATCAGCCTGGATGCCGGGCGAGGGAACGGGCAGCACTAGCCCGTCGTATAGACGGGAGCCCGCTGGTCGGGCTCTAGCGGCCCGCGTCGGGGGCAAATTGCCGCAGGAGCTCCGCGTTCGTCTTGGTGCGGCGCAGGTGCGTGAGCAAGGCTGACATTGCCTGATCGGGCGGCAGGCCGACGAGGGCCCGGCGCAGCGCCTGGCGGCGCGCGACGGTCTCGGCGTCGGCGAGCAGCTCCTCCCGCCGGGTCCCGCTTGCTGCGATATCGACCGCCGGGTAAATGCGCCGGTCGGCGAGCTCCCTCGACAGTCGTAGCTCGGAGTTCCCGGTGCCCTTGAACTCTTCGAAAATGATGTCGTCCATACGGCTCTCGGTCTCGACGAGCGCGGTGGCGATCACCGTCAAGGATCCACCGTCCGGGACCGCACGTGCCGCGCCGAAGAGAGCCTTCGGCTTGGCGAGCGCGTTCGCGTCGAGACCGCCGGACAACGTACGGTGGCTGCTCTTTGCGGTCGTGTTGTGCGACCGGGCCAACCGCGTGAGCGAGTCGAGCACGATGACGACGTCGCGCCCGAGTTCCACCTGGCGCCGTGCGTGCTCAAAGGCCATCTCGGCGACCGCCACGTGACGCTCATGCGGGAGGTCAAAACTCGAGGCGATGACGGTGCCGCGCCCCCAGTCCACGAGCTCGCTCACCTCCTCCGGACGCTCGTCCACGAGCAGGAGGAGCAACTCGCAATGAGGGTACGTGAGGGCCACACCTTCAGCCACGGCTTGGAGCACGATCGTCTTGCCAGCCTTGGGAGGCGACACGATCAGGGCCCGCTGCCCGAATCCGAGAGAGCAAACGAGGTCGATCGTGCGTTGGATATCGGATGTCCGGAGCCCTGAGGCTGACGCGGTCTCGAGCGCCAAGGGCCGCGTGGGGTGGGTCGCGCCGAGCTTCGCGAATTCGGGCCGGTCGTTCAACCCGGTCCCGGGCGGCAAGCCGTTCACGCCGAGCACCCGTCCGCCTTCGACGGTGACGGCGTCACCGCGGCGGAGTCCCGGGTGGCGAACGGCCACATCTCCCGGGGCCGGCAGGAAGCTGTGCTCGGCGAGGCGGACGAATCCACCTCTTGGCGTTGGATCGAACCAACCAACAGTCTGAGCCATCAGGCGATAGGTAGAGGTGGGTGGACGACCGGCAGCGTCCGGAACGGCAGGAACGGACGCGGCGTGTTGACGGGAATGGCCACGGCGACTGGGCTCGCTCGGCAGGCGGTGTCGCCCGGTCGGCAGCGGCACTAGCGTCAAATGTATGGCACGAGCGTTGGCCCGCCAGCCCGCCGGGGCGAGCGACACGTCCCGGTACCAAGGGGGCGAGCCTCCAATGCCCGCGGGGACACCGGGACCTCGCGCTGTGCCCCTATAAAACACACGGCGCACCTGTGCACGGGCGCCGTGTGCCCGCTCTAAGGTAGAACCGCCTTCGAACGCTACGCTACCACAGATACTGCAGGTAAATCCCCCAGCTCCTGCCGTCCTGCCATTTCTGATCGAGGGCGTACGTCTCACTGTTCCCGTACGCGCCGTAGATCGCGAAGTTCATGGCGATACGACGCACGACCGTGATGTTCCAGCTCGGATCGGTCGGAATCTGGTGCACGACGCCGTTCTGGTCCGTGTAGTTCCACGTGTCGTAGTTGCTCCACTGGACCACGAGACCCCACGTGCGATCATAGTAGTACGCGAGCTCGCCACCGTACGCGCCCATCTTCTCGCCGCTCGCGTCGGTGTAGGTCTCGGTCTCAATCGACTTGCTGATCGAGATGTCGAAGCTCGACGGCCCCCGATCGGCGAACCCGCCGGCGATACCGAACAACCACCGCCACGCGTCGCCCATGTCGAGGGAGGACAGCGGCGTGCCGCTCGCGCGCGTCTGCGAAATCCCGCGCACTGCGTCCTCGCGGGTGCCTGTGAGAACGCGGCCACACACGTTTCCCCGAGCCACTCTGCGTCGGGCTGACGCTTCCACCCATTGAGTCGAAATCGGCGATCAGCTAGCTCCGGTTAGGGCGTTGTTGCGGTACGAGCGGCCCGAATTGCGGCAGCGCGCGCCGTTAGGGCTGAATCTGTCCACAGCCCTCGCGGTCGCACTCGTTGGAGGGAGCTAAGCGTTTCCGGATGCGCGCTCGACCCTGGACCGCCACGAGACGCGATGGAAGCTGCCTCGCAGAACCTTGCGCGATCGGACTGCTTTCCTACAGTTGTGGACGCGTAGCGCCCGTCTGGGACCGTCACCAGCTACAAGGGGATGTCGCATGATCGCACACAGGGGGAGAGCGAAGGGTGTTTCGCTCCAATTGTTGAGCACAGCGGTCGCAGTGGTTGCGGCTGGTTGCTCGCATGGCCCACCACCGGACTTCGCGCCGGATCCGACACTCGTCTCTCAAATCCGCAGCATCGATATCCGCACCGTGGCGACCGCCTGCCCCGGCGTTGGGATCCAAGCAGACTACGGCGCGGTGCTCGGTGATAGCACGCACGTCCCGTTCGAGCGAAGGTACGACAAGGACCATCCGCCCCGTCTGCACGTCATCTTTCTCGACCTATCGAGTGACCAAGCAGCAGCGAACTCAGACGCCAACTGGACGCTCGCGCCGGATCCCCTGGTCAGCGCGGTGAGCGGGTTCCGGCTCGACGCGGCTCTCCGGGCCAAACCGAGCGTACACGGCTTCGCGACCGTGGCGCCCGACTACAGCTGCATGCCGCACACCTTCGAATTCGCGGGCCACGATGGCGGTGGCGCCCAGGCGGGGTTGAACGGTCCCGACGTTACCGTGCGACTCGGGCTCGGTCGATCCTCGTTCTACGGCAAGCTGATCGTCGCGAGCGTTGCCGTAGGCTCGTCCTCGCCCTTCTATCTCCTGTACGATGCCACAGCCGTCCCGCCGGCAAACTGGCTTACGATTGGCTCTCGCGGCGGCCGGGGTGGACGGGGCTCGGAAGGCCCCGCGGGCGGGTCAGGGTCCTCAGGTGCCCCCGGGTGTCCGGCTCAAGCGGGTGGGTCGGGGGGCGATGGGGGAGGCGGCGGCCCTGGAGCTCCGGGGGGACGCGGGGGCACCATCACGATCATCGTACCGGCTAATCAGCCGTACCTCGCTGGCTTGGTTGACTCGCGGAGCCCAGGGGGACGGGGCGGGCCGGGCGGCCCAGGGGGGCCGGGCGGCAACGGCGGGAGAGGCGGTCAAGGCAGTCTGAGTCCCACGGGCGGGCACTGCCCGGACGCGGTCGACGGGCCCTCTGGCCGCCAGGGTCCGACCGGACCTGATAGCTACGAGGGTCCCCGAGGACCTCGTCCGGCGATCGTGACCGCTAACGCGCAGGACGTGTTTGGAACGACGGTGCCGCCGGTCGTACAGATGCTCCTCAGTCAGGCACCCAATTGAGCCTGATAACGAGCAGAGGTGGCGGCGAGGTCAGCGCGCAGTCGCTCCACCCCGGAGCCCGTTGCACGGACCCTCGGGGCCGCATGACAGAATCCCGAGCTCGCGCTCTCGTAATCGGTAACGCCTGTGAGTGGCGCCGCGGCGGACCCCGTGGAACACTTGGGATCCGTTTCACGCCCTAAGTCCTTTCGGCATGAGGCAGTTGGAGAACCGCCCTCTTGCCGCTCGCAGAATGGGAGTTGATGCCTGTCGGCCGTGTCTGGTCCTGTCGTGCACGCGATGAGACGACGGGACCAGTGGATGGCCCGTCGGCACGCCTAGCGGGTGGGACTGGGTTCGGGGGGTTGGAGAAGTGCGGAACGTGCCTCCCGAGCATGCGAGCTCGCCGTGCACGGTCAACTAGCCTCTAGCGGCACGTCTTCATCGACAATATTGTCGGGGGTCTCCCGTGTCCTCCACATGAATCCGAACGGCGTCAGTCCGGTCTCTGTCTGGTGGGTCTTCGTCGCCCTTGGAGTGGCGTGGACTGCCGTGTGGGGCTGGGTGCTCCTGCACGCTGGGCCCGGGCCGTCCTACGAGGCGACGGCGCCGCGCGTGCGACGTCTCCGCCGTCTCCTCTTTGGTGTGTTCCTCGTCGCGTTCGGCGTGGTCTTCGCGGTCTCGCTCCGTGCCTACCCCTACTTCCAATTTCGGAGCCGCTCGATCGGAGCCCCCGTCGTAACCGTGCAGGTGTGGGGCGCCCAATGGACCTGGGACTTAAGCCAACGCATTCTCCCCAAGGGGGTCCCGGTTGAGTTCGTGGTGCAGTCGCAGGACGTAAACCATGGCTTTGCGATCTACTCTCCCGACGGGACACTGCTCACGCAGGTGCAGGCAATGCCGGGCTACGCGAACCACCTCATCTACCGTTTCTCTGAGCCAGGCTCGTACGTCGTTCGCTGTCTTGAGTATTGCGGCGTCTCCCATCACGTCATGCTCGACACCCTGACCGTTCATTAGCGGCATGGACCCTGAGGCCCCGACCCTCAACGCCACGAACGGCTCCGTGCTCCAGGCCGCGATCGTGTATCTCGTGGCCGGCCTCGGCACTGTCGTGGTGATGGGGCTTCTCGGCCTGCTCATGCGCCTCGACCACGCGGGCATCCTCGTGATCTCAGCCGACTGGTTCTATCGCATCATGACGCTCCACGGCGCCGGAATGGTTTCAGGCCTTCTTTTCGCCGGCTTCGGGGGCCTCGCGGCCGTGGTGAGTGTTGACGTCCGCGTGTCATCTCGAGGCTTGTGGATCGGCCTCCTGGTTTTCCTCACCGGCATGATGCTCGTGGTCTTCGCAATCGTGTTTGGCGCCTTCGCAGCGGGATGGACCGTGCTCGATCCCCTCCCTTATCAGGGGAAGACATGGACCGTAGCCGCCGGCGTCACCGTGTACATCGGCTATCTGTTCACGGGACTCGCAATCGTCGTCGTCTGCGCGACGCTACTGCGGGCCACGACCGCTCAAGGATTCGGTCGCGCGCTCGCCTGGGACGTGCTGTTTCATCCCGGTCGCTCACACGAGGCTGAGGTGCGGCCTCCAGTGCTGATTGCTACGGTCGTCGCGATTGTCGGGCTCCTGCTGGTGGTAGCAGGGCTCGCCTATCTCGTACCCTTGTTGCTTGAGGCAGCGGGCGCGGTGAAGCACGTCGACACCCTCCTGGCGAAGAACACCGTGTTCCTGTTCGGGCACACGATGGCCAATCTCTGCATCTACGTCGCCGCGGGGCTCGTGTACGGGACGCTGCCACGCTTCGCGCGTCGGCCGTGGCATACGACCTGGCCCGTCGCCCTCGCCTGGAACTCGATCATCTTCGTGATCTTCTTCCCCTGGTCCCACCACCTCTACCAGGACTTCGTCCAGCCGCTCGGCCTGCAGATCTTGAGCAACCTCGGCTCATTCGCGGGCGCGTTCCCGTCGTTCGTCGTCACGATCGTTGGCGCCCTCGCGCTCGTTTACGGAGCGGATCTCGATTGGTCGCCGAGCGCGATCCTGATGCTCCTCGGCGTCTGGGGCTGGGTCTTGGGCGGTCTCGGCGCGATTCTCGACGCCGTGGTCCCGATCAATCAGGTCATGCACAACACGATGTGGGTGCCTGCGCACTTCCACACGTACAACATGGTCGGCGTGGCCGCGTTCGTCTGGGCGTACCTCTATCACCTCGCGGGCGAACTGAGCGACGCGCCGGCGCGCCGGGCGAGCCGCTGGGCGGCCTGGCTCTACGGCATCGGTGCCGCTGGCACGTCGGTGGTGTTCTTCCTCGAAGGCGCCCACAGCATCCCGCGGCGCTACGCTGTCCACGAAGCGGACTGGCAGGGGTATGCCCGGGTCGCCATCCCGTTCGTGGTACTGATGGTGATCGCGCTCGCGTGGCTTGGGGCCGAGATCCTCGCCCGGATCGGACGAGCCTACCGCCGGACGCGCCTCGCTCCGTCCTGACACACCGCGTCGCGGTGGTCGCGCTTGTCACCGGCTGGCAGTGGCACCCCCTGCTCGGGGCGACCCTCCTTGCGAGCGGGCTAGGGCACGCGGCCGTGTGGTGGCGCTGGCCGGAGCGCCCGCGCCCGCTCGTACCGTTGATGGCGTGGTGGGGTGGTCTCCTCGCGGTCGCCATTGCCGCATGCTCGCGCCTCGACCCGCTCAGCGACGCGCGGCTCTCCGCCCACATGGTGCAGCACGAAGTCCTCACGTTCGCCGCGGCGCCGCTGCTCGTCGTCGGGATGCGCCCGGTGACGCTGGCCCTGCTGCCGCGCCTGGGCTCACCCGTGGCGCGATGGGGTCATGCCCTGACGAGACCGCGCGTGACCTGGGTCTTGGCTGCGGTCACGCTCTGGGTCTGGCACTGGCCTGCGTTCTACGACTGTGCGCTCGCCCATCCCGTGGTGCACGACGTCGAACACGCCACCTTGCTCACGGCGTACGCCCTCTATTGGAGCCCGTTCGTGGCGTTCGGGTACGCCGTGGCTGCGCTCCGTACGGACGCGGCCCGCACGCTCTACCTGGCGACCGGAGGCACGCAGTCCGGGTTGCTGGGCGCCCTGCTCGCGTTCAAGGGAACCGCAGTCTACCCGCACTATGTCGGCGTAATAGCGAGTGGCGAGTTGGCCCTTCGCGATCAACAGCTCGCGGGCTTGATCATGTTGGTATCGGGAGCGGCGGTGTTCGTGGCGGCAGCACCGCTCACCCTTCGGGGGAAGTGAGGGCCGCGTTGCGTTCGAGGCACAGCCCTACCCCCTACAACATCAAGTGGAAAGCGCCAAAGCCCCCGGAAGTCCTCCAGGTCGCGGCCTGCCAACCCATTGCGCTTTGCGGCTCGTCGTGCTCCAGGCCGACGCGCGCCTCAGTCCGCCGACGCCCGGTACGGTGCGACCGACGTGTCGCTCAGCGCCTCGAGGAACGCGCGGAGGTCGGCGCGCTCCTGTGAGCTCAAGTGCAACTTGTTGGCGGGGAGCGTCAGCGTGACCCCGACAACTCCCGTCCCGGCGCCGCCGCCCCGATCGTAAAACTCGATCACCTGGTCGAGCGTCGCGAAAGCGCCGTTGTGCATGTAGGGCGCCGTTAGCGCGATGTTGCGGAGCGTGGGAACGCGGAATGCCGCGCGATGCGTGGCCCAGCGATCCACCCCGGCTCGCCCCAGATCGGGGTCAAGGACGTGCAGACCGCGCTCGGCTGGCACGCCGATGATCTCGGGTTCTGAGACCGCGAAGTCGGGCGGCACCGTGCCGTTGAAGAGCGGCAGGTAATGACAGGTGCCGCAGCGTCCCTTCCCCATGAACACCGTGAAGCCGCGCCGCTCATCGGCCCGCAACGCGTTGGTGTCGCCTCGCGTCGCCGCGTCGAAGCGGGAATTGAGCGCGGTGAGTGAACGCACGTAGGCGCCGAGCGCCATGCCGACCTCGGGTCCGGTAATCGTGTCCGGGCCATCGGGATAGATCGCGGCGACGGCGCGGCGGTCGGCCGAGTCCGCCTGGAGGCGATGCGCGGCGAGTGCCTCACTGCTGCCCATCTCCACGGGGCTGCTCAGGACGGCCGCAGCCTGTGCTTCGAGCGAGGCGGCCCGACCGTCGAGGAACAGGACCGGCTCATAGGCGGCGTTGAGGAGCGTCGGTGTATTGCGCGGCGGTCGCGGAGGCGGGACGAGCGTCGCGCTGCGGGCACGCCCGTCGGTGAACGCACGAGCCGGATCGTGACAGAACGCGCATGACCGCGTGCCCGGGCCCGACAGACGTATATCGAAGAAGAGCCGGCGCCCGAGGCTCACCAAGGCCGGGGACGGTGGAGGTGCCCACCTCGGCGCGAACGCGCTCGCATCGAATGCGTCGCGTTCGAACACAGTCGCCGCGTCAGAACGCCACAAGGCCGGGAAGGGTCGGTCGGCCGGCGCGAGCGCTCGCCGGGCGGCCTGCACCGCCTCCGCAGCCGGGTTGGCGTAGCCCACGATAAAAGTCAGGCGGTCGAGCGTCGTGAAATCGGGGTGTGCGCGAAGGTAGGCGGCCGCGGCTGCGAGCGTCGAGTCGATCGCGGCCCACGGGCCCGCCGCCGACTCTGCGGGGCCCGCCGCCGCTAGCGCCAGGGTGTGCATCCCCTCGAAGGCCGCGGACGATTCGAGCACGGCGTCCTGCGTGTACTCAAAGTCGAAGCCCGCGAGCCCCAGCGTGATCACCCGCGCGATCTCGCGGCGCAGCGCGTCGAGGAGGACGGAGTCGTCGATGCGGAGGTGGGTGGTCCAACCCCGGAACGTCCGCACCGCATCCCGCATTCCATCCACGGTGGCGCGGAGCGAGTCGCCACGGACTCCGCGATCGAACAGCGCGCTCTCGACGATCCCGAAGCCCACGGGCGCACCCAGCGGTCGGGAGTTGTCCTCAGGCAGTGGGCCGTTCAATTCCCCGCTCAGGGACGGTCCGATCGTCTCGAGCAGACACTCGATCCGTTTATACGCCTGCCGCGACAATGCAAAGTCCCGGCGCGCGTTGTCGAGGTGCGCGCTGTTGAGGTCGCGGGCCAGGGAGTCGAGCGCGGCAGCGAGCGCATCGAGCCCGTGCTCGAACCCGATGCGGGTGGGCGACGCCGCGTAGGTGGGGGACGGAAGCGGCCACTTGGCGGTAGACACGGCGGTCCGAGTGTGAACAACGGCGAGCGTGACTACGATCCCGGTGGCCCCGATCGCCGTCGCTAGCCGCCACCTTGGGTGGAGGCCCGCTCGGGCCTCAGTCTCTGATTGTCGTCGCATCGCGAGGAGTTGGAAGAGTCGTAGCGTCCCACACGAAAACGAGAGGCAGGCGCTCGCTGGCGTCTGCCTCTCGTCATCGTTGGACTAGGCCAATGCTAGCCTTCAGTCTGGTTAGTACTGCCCGTGGACGGGCTCGCCGGTGCCCGTATCGAGAAAGAAACGACGATTGGCACGATCGTCACGGCCGTCATCATGCCGGTCGCGGCCGTCGAAGTCGAACATGTTCATCAGTGAGCCTGCGGTTTGGTCGAAGGACCCGAAACCGATTCGGCCGGTATCCCAATTGTCCTCGATGAAGCGTATCACCGAGGTCTGGTTGGTGACGGTGTGATCGACGAAATTTGATTTGGCGAACGGTGAGATCACGAGCAACGGAAGCCGGGGACCGGGGCTACACCGTCCTTCGATGCCAAACAGAGGCGTGCCCTTCCCGCAGACTCCGGGCCCGTTCAATTCGTCGATATCGTTCACGACTGCGACACCACCGGACAGGCTGACCGCCGACGGGTTTGTGATCGCCGACATTTGGTGGTCATACCAGCCGTCCGAATCGTCGTACAGGATGACGATTGCCGTATTGTCCCAGTACGGCGATGCCATGATCGCGTTGACGGTCCGGACCAGGAACCCTTGTTCCAACAGAGGGTCAGAGTAGCCGGCATGGCCGTCTTCCGCAGCAATCGCTTTCAGGAAGCTGACGGAGGGCAGGTTGTTCGCCTTGAGCGCCGCAAAGAAGTCGTTGATGTCGTACTGGTGGTTCGCCGGACCGTCATGGCCGATTTCCCAAACGGAGGCCGGGCGAGTGTGCTTCGGATTCGCCGTGGACGGGTAGTACTGGAAGAACGCGTGATGCGCAATGTAGTCCGCAGTCGGACCGCCATTCGCCGGCGTCGCCGGGCTCGAGCGTGCGCAACCGATGGTGCCGTTCGGGTTGGTAATCGTCAGGTCGAAGCCACCCATGAATGCGCCCCAACTCACCTTCTTGCTGTTGAGCAGGTCGCCGATGTTCAACCCACCGGTCATCTGCACCGTGGTTCCCGCGGCACAGACGTCGCCGGTCGGGTCCGCATCGCCGACAAGCGTACCCGGCCCACTGTTGTTGGGGACCACCTTGGCAAGCGGGGCACTAGGGGTAGCCGGGTAGGTCGTACCCGCCACCAGGTTGAGCACACCCGGCGTCGAGGGTCCGAACGTGCTGCCGTAAGAATTGTCGCTCATCGCGAAATGCTGCGCGTAGTTCCAGAGCGCCGTGGCAGAGTTGCCATCGAAATACCCCATCACGATGCCCTGGCCCTTGCCCCAGGAGAAGGAGTCTGGGCAGAACGCGCTTTCGCCCACGCCGACGAACTTTGGAAACAGGTCCATCTTGCCGCC
>DATNIM010000125.1:0-23792 GCA_035604455.1 Gemmatimonadales bacterium | reverse complement strand
GCCGGACGTCGCCCTCCTCCAATCGACCGACAGCGGTACCACGTGGACCGCGCTCAAGGGTCAGCCGGGTGGGGACGACTATCACGCCGTGTGGATCGACCCGAGCGCGCCTGAGCGGCTGATCATCGGCTGCGACCAGGGCGCGGTCATCACCCAGGACGGTGGGCGCACGTGGAGCAGCTGGTACAACCAGCCGACCGCGCAGTTCTACCACGTCATCACGGATGACGAGTTCCCCTACTGGGTCTTGGGCGCCCAGCAGGATGCAGGCAGCGTGGCCATCAGGAGCCGAAGCGACTACGGCCTGCTCAGCTTTCGCGACTGGGCGCCGACCGGAGCCGGCGAGAGCGGCTATATCGCCCCCGACCCCCTCGATTCCAACATCGTCTACGGCGGCGACGTCTATGGCGGGGTCTTCCGCTTCGACCGGCGCACGAGCCAGGCGCAGAACGTCTCGCCCTGGCCCCCATCGGAATTCGGCGAGCCCATCAATCGACGCACATACCGAGCAACGTGGACGTCCCCGCTGGTCTTCGACCGCATGGACCGCCGGACGCTGTATCTCGGCACGCAGTTCCTTCTCGCCACGCGCAACGGGGGGCTGCGCTGGGACACGCTGAGCCCCGACCTCACCGGCGCGCGACTCGGTACGATCGACAGCGGTCCGGTCAGCGTGGCCACGGCGGCCGCCCGAGGCTACGGGGTCATTTACACCGTGGCCCCGTCACCGCTCGAGCGGGGCGTGATCTGGGTCGGGACGGACAACGGACGGATCAGCGTGACGACGGACGGCGGTCACGCCTGGCGCGACGTCACGCCCGAGGGGTTGGCGCCGTGGAGCAAGATCTCTCTCATGGAGGTCTCGTCGTTCGATACCGGCAGCGCCTACGCGGCGGTCGATCGACACCGGCTGGACGATCCCGCACCCTACATCTACCGCACAACCGACCGCGGTCGACACTGGGCTCGGATCGATCGGGGCATCGCGCCGGACGCCTACGTCCACGTCGTGCGCGCGGACCCCGCGCGGCGCGGCCTGCTGTACGCCGGGACCGAGAGGGGCGTGTACGTATCGTTCGACGACGGCGAGAGTTGGGAGTCGCTCCAGCTCAACTTGCCGGTCGCACCGGTCCACGATCTCTGGGTCAAGGACGGAGACCTCGTGGCTGCGACGCACGGGCGCGCCTTCTGGGTGCTGGACGATCTCGCACCGCTTGAGGCGCTCGACGCTCGCCCGAGCGGGTTGCACCTGTTCCCGCCGCGAGCTGCGGTCCGGCTCAGGCGGAGTACCAATCAGGACACGCCGCTTCCCCCAGAGGAGCCACAGGGCGAGAACCCCCCGGCGGGCGCCGTGATCGACTACTCCGTGGGTGCCGCTCCGGCGGGGCCCGTGACGCTTGAAATTGCGGACACGGCGGGACAGGTCGTGCGCCGCTGGTCCTCCGCCGATCGATCAGGGGCGGCTTCTGCCCCACCGCCGTTTACGAGCGACTGGCTCCCGCGACCAGACTCGCTGAGCGCGCGCGCCGGGCTCAACCGATTCGTCTGGAACCTCCGCTACCCCGCGCCGCCGACCGACGAGCCGAACTACAGCATCGCGGCGATCGCGGGACACGGAACGGTGACCGAGCCCCAGGGGCCTCTCGTCCTGCCCGGCACGTACCGCGTGACGCTTCGGGCCGAGGGTGCGAGCGCGACCGCGTTTCTCGCCGTGCGGGGGGACCCCCGGGAGCACGTGTCCACGGAAGCCTTGTCGGCGCAGTTACGACTGGCCCTCGAGATCGGCGGCGCCTTGAGAATGGAACACACGACCCGCGAGGCCGCGCGCGCCGCACGGGCGCCGCTCGACAGCCTGTCAGTCCGGGTCCCCGTGCTCGCGGAACGGTTGGCCGCGCTCCACGCCGCACTCGACACACTCGATCGCGGTTTCTCCCGGGCCGGGGGCGATCTGAGCGACGTCGAGACCGCAGTGGAGAGCGCCGATCGCGAGTCGCCCGTTCAGGCCGAGGTGGCGTTCGCGCGGACACGCGAGCGCCTCGCGCTCCTTCGTGCGCGGTGGCAAGCGCTCAACACGAGGACGATCCCCGACCTGAATCGGGAGCTCGCACAAAATGGCCTCGGGCCCCTCCCCGTCCCGGGACCGTAGCGCCCGCTACTAGGAGTTCCCGATCAGCACGCCTGCCGTGAACACGAGCAGGCCACCGAGCAGGACCTGCACCGCCGCGGACACGGGCGGCGTATCCATATACCGGTGGCGCACCCAGGCGATCACCGACAGCTCGACCAAGACCACGCTCATGGCGACCGTCATGGCGACGCTGAAGCTCGCAATGAGAAACGGCAGTGAGTGACCGAGGCCGCCGAGCGCGGTCATCACGCCGCAGACCGCGCCCCGCACCCAGGGGTGGCCCCGGCCGGTAAGCGTCCCGTCGTCCGACAGGGCTTCGGCGAACCCCATGCTGATGCCCGCGCCGATGGAAGCCGCAAGGCCGACGAGCAGGGCCGCGTGGGTGGACCGTGTGGCGAGGGCGGCGGCGAAGATCGGCGCGAGCGTGGACACCGACCCGTCCATCAGCCCGGCCAGACCCGGCTGGACGATCTGGAGCACGAAGAGCCGCCGCCGGGATTCCTCTTCGCGCTCCGCGGCTCCGCCCGCTTGCGTCTCGTGCTCGAGTGCGGCGGCCCGGTCGATATGGGCCACCTCCGCTTGCGCCAGGTCGTCCAGGAGCTGGCGGATGCCGGCGTCCTGGGCGCGCGCGGCGGCGTGCTCGTAGAAGCGACGAGTCTCCACCTCCATCGCGCTCGCCTGCGCCCGGATGGTCTCGAGTTTCAACGGCTGCGCGAGCCAGACCGGTGCGCGCTGCACGAACCCCCGCACGTCCTGCCGGCGAATGAGCGGAATGTGCTCACCGAACTTCTGGCGATAGAGTTCGAGCAACCGGCGTCGATGATCGGACTCCTCGACACGCATTCCCGCGAATACCGCGGCTGAGGCTGGATACTGGGGTCTGAGGCCCTCGGCGACATCGGCGTACACGCGCTCGTCCTCCTCTTCGAGCGAAATCGCGAGCGCGAGTACCTCGCGTTCATTCAGGCTGTTGAAGTCACGCATGCTCGACTCCCTTGAAACGACGGGTGGGCAATCTCAGTCCACACGACCGAAGCGGCTCTCGTAGGCCGTCACGAGCCGCGGATACTCGAGCTCCATCAGAGGCGACGAGAGCATGAAGTCGGCGCTCGCGCGGTTGCAGGCGATCGGGATGTTGTACACGGCGGCGATGCGGAGCAGCGCCTTCACGTCGACGTCGTGTGGGTGTGGCTCGAGCGGGTCCCAGAAGAAGATGACCAGGTCGAGCTTGCCCTCGACGATCGCCGCCCCGACCTGCTGGTCCCCGCCGAGTGGGCCGCTCTGAAACCTCTTGATGGCGAGGCCGAGTTCGTCGGCCAGCAGGCCACCCGTGGTGCCCGTCGCGAACAACTCATGCTCACTCAACGTCCCCCGATTGTAGCGCGCCCACTCGAGCAGGTCGGTCTTCTGGTTGTCGTGCGCGATGAGCGTGATCCGCTTGCGCGCGGGCATCGCGAATGTGCGTTGCGTCATCAGGGACGGGGCCTCGTGGCAGGATGGGAGACGGCGTTGGTTTACCTCACGCTCGGCTGCACGCTACGCGCGCTCGGGCGGCGGGGGCAAGGGTTCCACCCCTTGCTCGGCGGTGCGCAGCCCGTAGTGTGAGACTTGGGAGTGATGGGCGGTTAGGCCCTCGAAAGCAGCGATCCCTAGTCCGTGAGGAGCGACGAATGACTGATTCGCCACCCGACCACCCCGGGGTGATCGTCTTCCCGCCGCTTCTGTTCGCGGGAACCCTTGCGGTCGCTCTCGTGCTTCAGTGGCTCTTCCCCATCCGGCTGCTCCCACCGCTCGTGGCGCGCCCGGCAGGCGGGGTCCTCCTCGTGGCGAGTCTCTCGCTCGCGCGCTGGGGCCAGGTCACGATGCACCGCGCCGGCACGAACGTGCATCCCACCAAGCCCACGCTCGCGATCGTGAGCGACGGGCCGTTCCGGCTCACCCGGAACCCGCTCTATCTCGCGCTCTCGGGCGCATATCTCGGGATCACGTTGCTCGCGGACACCGCGTGGCCGCTCATCTTCATCATACCCGTGTTGCTGGTCGCGCATTTCGGGATCGTGCGGCGGGAAGAGCGCTACCTGGAGGGGAAATTCGGCGACGCCTACCTCGCCTACAAGGCGCGGGTGCGCCGGTGGATTTAGCGACCGTCAATCACACCAACAGAGGGGCGTGCGTATATCTGTCGTCCCGCCTGCAGAGGAGATGTGGAATGCCTTCCATCCGCTCACTTGCGCTCGCCGTTGTGCTGGCCGCCCCGCTCGCCGCGCAGCAGCCGGCGTCGCAGGACCCCGAGCCCCTGGCCGTTGGCGCCGTGGCGCCCGATTTCGCGCTACCCGGAGCGACGCGCTTCGGGGTGCTCAGCCAGCCCGTGCGCTTAAGCGATTTCAAGGGCAAGACGGTCGTGCTCGCGTTCTTCTTCAAGGCGCGCACCAAAGGCTGAACGATCCAAATGCACGCGTACCGTGATCAGTACGCGAAGCTCTTTCGGGACGGCCAGAACGTCGTGCTGCTGGCCATCAGCACGGATCCCGTGGATACGCTCGCAGCGTGGGCGCGAGACGATCAGTTCCAGTTCCTGTTCGCAAGCGACACGGGCTCGGTCGTGGGGAAAGCGTACGGCGCCGTTTCCGCCAAGTACCACCTCGACAACCGGGACCTGTTCGTTGTGGGACCGGACGGGCGGATCGCCCATCGCGAGACCCCATTTCAGGTCATGGACCCGACGGCCTACACCGAGCTCGCCGCCGCAGTCGACTCGGTCACTCGTCCGGCCGCAGGTGGCGGGGGCGGGCCGACCGCGCCCTGAGCTCGATCGTCACGGAGCGGCAGCGATCTTGGCGAGCGCGGGCTCAAAGTCCTGTTCGGCCCCGACGCCCGTGTAGAACACTTTCCCATCCCTGCCGAGCAGGACCATGTAAGACGTGGTGGGTGCCTGGAAGGCGCGTACCGCCGCGCCGTCCGCGTCCCAAACGAACGGGTAGGATGCTGGGTGCAGGGCGAGGTGGCGCCGCACAGAGGCCAGAGTCTCGTTCACGGCGACCGCGACCGCGAGGAACTGCACCTTCCCACGGTACCGTGCCGCGGCGTCGTTCAGTCGCGGCTCAAGCGCGCGACAGCGGGGACACCACGTAGCCCAGAACTCGATCAGGGCGGGCTTGAGACCGATCACGCGCTTGAGGTCGACCGTGGCGCCATCGAGGGTCTGGACGGCGGCCGGAGGGGGCACCTGACCAACGGTGATCCCCTCTTCGTCCTCCTGCGCCGCCGCGCGCGCGGCCACCGCGAAGCAGAAGGCAATCACCCAAATCGTCGCGCGGCGGCAGCTCACAGCACGCGACCCATCTGGACGAAATAGTACTCCGCCATCCCCAGTATTACGACGCCTGCCCCTTTCTTGATCCATTCGCTCCAGGGTCCCGCCCGTGGCAGGGCGGCGAGCGTCCCCGAGAAGAGGCCCGCGGCGATGAGGAGGGCGGTCATGCCGAGGGAGAACACGAACAGGTAGACCAATCCGGCGAGCGCGTTTCGTGTCGCGGCTACCCAGGTCAAGACGACGGCAAAGGCCGGGGCTCCACACGGCGCCGCCACGATCCCGGACGTCGCCCCAAGGACGAGCACGGCCGGCACCGAGCCGCCCGCCCTGCTGCCCGCCCAGGCGGCGAGCCCCGCAGGCACGGTGACCGGAAAGACGTCGAGCATCGCCAGGGCGAAGAGGAGCAGGAGGTTGCCCATGCCAAAGAGCACGAGCGGGTGCGACGACACCGCTCCGAACAACGACCCCGTCAACCCCGCCGCGAGACCTAGTAAGGCATAGCAGCTCGCCAGCGCCGCCACGTAGACCAGCGTGAGCACGACCACGCGCTGCCGGGAGGCCGGCCGATCCGGATCCGCGCTCCCCGTGATGACCGCAAGCGTGATGGGCAGCATGGGATAGATGCACGGCGTGAGACTCGTCACGAGCCCCGCACCGAACAGGGCGGCGAGCGCCGCGAGGGGCCGATCCGACAGGGCCTGGGCGAGGCTGAAACCGGCGATGAGGCGGACGGGGTGCATGAGAGACAAGCTATCGCGCTGACGACCGCTCAAACGAGCCTTTGACTCGCGGGCGGAGAGGTGGCAGGGTTAATGGCGGTGGAACGCCCGCCGAGCGCGGGTCTCGCGTGAAGACTCTCCGTCGCGGAGGAGCCGATGAGCCGAGTGCGGGTGTTAGTGGGTACCCGAAAAGGAGCGTTCGTCCTCTCGTCGGACGGGAAACGCGAGCGGTGGACCGTCGCTGGCCCCTTCTTCGGGGGCTGGGAGATCTACCACATGAAAGGCTCGCCGGCCGATCCCGACCGCCTCTACGCATCCCAGTCCAGCGGCTGGTTCGGACAAGTGGTCCAGCGCTCAAAGGATGGTGGCCGGACGTGGGAGACCGTCGGAAACAAGTTCAGCTACGACGGGACCCCCGGCACGCACCAGTGGTACGACGGCACCCCGCATCCCTGGGAGTTCAAACGGGTGTGGCACCTCGAGCCCTCGCAAACCGATCCCGACGTCGTGCATGCGGGCGTCGAGGATGCGGCGCTGTTCCGGTCCAAAGACGGAGGGCAGACGTGGGAGGAGCTCTCGGGACTGCGCGGCCATGGTTCGGGCCCGAAGTGGCAACCGGGGGCCGGCGGGATGTGCCTGCACACGATCCTGTTCAATCCGGCCGACCCGGAACGAATTGTGATCGCCATCTCGGCAGCCGGGGCGTTCCGGAGCGACGACAGCGGGGCGACGTGGCGCCCGATCAACCGCGGACTCAAGTCGGCCCAAATCCCGGATCCGGAGGCCGAGGTCGGCCACTGCGTCCACCACATCGCCAGCCACCCGTCGCGCCCGAACGTGCTGTTCATGCAGAAACACTGGGACGTCATGCGGAGCGACGACGGCGGGGATTCATGGCGCGAAGTGAGTGGCAATCTGCCGAGCGACTTCGGATTCGCGATCGATGTCCACGCCCACGAACCGGAAACGATCTACGTGGTGCCGATCAAGAGCGACTCCGAGCACTATCCCCCGGATGGGAAGCTCCGCGTATATCGCAGCCGCACGGGCGGCAACGAGTGGGAGCCGCTGAGCAAAGGCCTGCCCCAGCAGGACTGCTACGTCAACGTGCTCCGTGACGCGATGGCCGTGGACTCGCTCGACTCCTGCGGCATCTACTTCGGCACGACGGGCGGCCAGGTGTACCGCTCCGTGGATGGCGGCGACTCGTGGGCGCCCATCGTGCGGCATCTCCCGGCGGTGCTGTCGGTCGAGGTACAAACGCTCCCGTGATCCGCGTCGTCCTGCCAGCCCATCTCAAGGTCCTCGCGCGGGTCTCGTCGGAGGTGACGCTCGACCTCACAGGACCGGTCACTCAGCGTGCGGTCCTCGACGCCCTCGAGGCGCGGTACCCGATGCTCGCGGGCACGATCCGCGACCACGACACCCAGCGGCGCCGGCCATTCGTGCGGCTCTACGCGTGTGAGGAGGATCTCTCCCACGATCCGCCCGACGCGCCGCTTCCTGCGCGTGTGGCGTCGGGCGATGAGCCGCTGCTCGTCGTCGGGGCGATGGCCGGCGGCTGAGGCGATGTGAGCGACCACATCATCACGGAACAGACGGTGCTCGAGGCCTGTCAGCTGCTGTACGCCCGCCGCGGTCGGCGCCCGAGCACTCTCGTGCTCCACCCGGCCGACTGGGTCGGGCTGCGGTCTCGCCTTGAAAAGGGCTCGGGCGTCGTTTCGCTCACCGCGGACCGCATCCTTCTCGGCCCTTTTGAGCTCGCAGTCGCTACGGACGCGCAGTGCGAACGCAATCACTTCGGACTGCTCTACGGACCGCGTGGGGGGCCACGGGACGGAGCGACGAAGACCGACTAGGCTCGCTCCGAGTCCCCGAGCCCGCGCGGACCGCCTGGCACGCCCCGAAAATCGCTCACCGGAGTACCTCATGCAAAAGATCACGCCGTTCCTTTGGTTCAATGGGCAGCTCGAGGAAGCGATGACGTTCTACACGTCGATCTTTCCGAATTCGAAAGTCGGCAAGATCCATCGTTACGGCGCCGGTGGCGGCGTGGTGACGGCGACCTTCGAGCTCGAGGAGCAGCAGTTCATGGCTCTGAACGGTGGTCCCCAGTTCACCTTCTCACCGGCCATCTCGCTCTTCGTCGACTGCGAGACGCAGGAGGAGGTGGACGAGCTTTGGGACAAGCTCTCGGCCGGCGGTGAAAAGGATCAGTGCGGGTGGCTCAGGGACAAGTTCGGCGTTTCCTGGCAGATCATTCCCGCGGCGTTGGGCGAGATGCTCCGGGACCATGACCCCGCGCGGTCGCGGCGGGTGATGGACGCGATGCTCCAAATGCAGAAGATCGACATCCAGGGCCTGAAACGGGCGTACGAGGGGGTCTAGCAGCGGGTCCCGGATGGGTCTGCGTCCACGCCGCCGATTGTTGGAAGCCGCTCCAATCTTCTTGACACCCTCCTTCCCCGGAGGGGAAGTTTCCCCAACCCGTTTCCATCCGAACCCCCGCTAACGGAGCGCGTGAGATGACAACCCCGAGATCCCTCCGCGTCGCCGCTCTTGCTCTCCCGGCTTTCCTGATCGCGGTTGGTCTACACGCACAAGGCTGGGATGCAGCCATCGAGCTGCCCCCGTTTCTCCCTGCGCCGCCGTCCGGCGTTCTCGACCGACTGCCCGGCGACAGCGCGCTTTTTCAGCTCGACCAGCCCGTCTCCGGCGAAGGGCCGTGCGTGGGCGGTGAAGCCGGGACCTGCATGCTGTATGCGAACGCGAGCGTGCGGCGCGTCTACTACGTGGCCGATTCGGCGCTCGTGCGGAAGGCCGCCCCGCTCGTGCAGCAGATTCGCGACGTGCAGAGCAAGATGATGAAGGGGGAGTTCGATGCCACGATGATGCAGCGCGCGCAGATGAGCGCGTTGGCGCTCGACAGCGTCAAGCGGCAATTCAAGCCCGTCGGCGAGCTCACGATCAAGCTCAACGACAGTCCGTGGGACTGGAGGCGGGATCCGAACGGCATGGTCAAGGGCCGGCCGGCGTTCAAGGCCGCCCGCTCCCCGGACGGGGCCTACCTCTTTGTGTTCGTCGGCCCGAACGGCTTCACGAACCTCGCGCCGGACAACAAGAACCCCAAGCCGGTGCTCCGAGCGGTGAAGGGCATTCTCGTCTCCGTCGAGAGTTCGGCGCAGACCCTGCCCCTCGCGCAGCGGCTCCTCGATAGCGTCGACTACGACGGGCTGGCCAAGCTCCTCCAACCCTGACGCCGCGGGCCTCGGCGGCGCATGGCGCGCCTAGGCCCAAGATCCTGTGGTAGTAGGCGCCGGCGTTCAACTCCCCACCTCATCCGGCCGTGGCGTCCCGTGCGCGGGGGTCGCGCGGGTGACGGGGGCGTCGCGAAGTCGGGACGCGGGACCGGTGCCAGCCCGAGGTGACTCCGCCCGCGGTTCAGGGCGTCGTCGATGTTGCCCGAGCTGTTCTCCTCCCCGAGTTCCTGACAGCCCGGCCCGCCCGAGCGCGACCAGGGGCTGGGCGTGCACGTCGGACAGGAGGACCAGGGCTTTGGCGCGCCGGGTGCGCCAACGACGAGTTCCGACGCGACGTAGTCCTCGGTTGACCGATGCGGAGCCCGTTTCCCGAGAGGAGCGAGAATGACCGCCGCACTACTCGTCATGGACTATCAGGTAGGGGTCGTCGAGCGGTACCAAGGCACCGAGCGCGCGGTCGGGGCGGCGCTCAGGCACTCGCCGCCGCCCGCTCGGCCGCGATTCCGGTCATTTTCGTCCGCGTCGCCTTTCGGTCCGGGTACCCCGAGGCGAGCCCCAGGAACCGGGCATTCGCGATGGTGAAGCAACGGGGCGAGGCGTTCACCGAAGCGAGTCCGGCGACGCAGATCCACCCGGCCCTCGGACCCCGCCAGGGAGAGCCGGTGGTGCTCAAGAAGCGCTACAGCGCGTTTTCGGGGAGCGACCTCGACGTCCTGCTGCGCAGCGTCGGCGCGACGCGACTCGTCTTGAGCGGGATCGCGACGAGCGGCGTCGTCCTCTCAACGCTCCGCGAAGCCGCGGATCGGGATTATGAGCTGGTAGTGCTCGCGGACGCGTGTTTCGACGCGGATGAGGAAGTGCATCGAGTTCTGACGGAGAAGGTGTTTCCGCGACAGGCAGACGTCCTGACGGTCGCCCAGTGGGTGTCAGCCCTCCCGCGGAGCTAGCTAGCGATCCGCCGTCACTCCGGGGACGGGTCGTAGATGCGCCGGAACATCACCGACCGCCCACCCGCACCGTCAAAGCCGACGACGACGTACAGCTGGGCGCCGTCCGGGGCATGGAAGTAGTCCTCGGTCACGGTGCCGCCGCCCGCCACCTTGCGTTGGACCGAGAAGTCGTGCCCCTGCCACGAACCACGGAGCTCGACGTCGGCCGCGCCCCGGACGTGCATGACCTGCCGTATGCCGTCGGTCCGGACGACAAGGGCAGCCGCGGTGTCGCCCGTGAGCTCGACGGTGGAGTCGCTCTGCGTGATCGTCAGCATCGACGGCGCGTCCAACGCCAGTTGTAGAGTCTGGCGCATTCGCACCCGCTCCTGGTCCGTCAGGGGAAGGGAGTTTGCCGCGCGACCGGGGCGCTCACCATGATGCCCAAACCCGCCGAATCCCCCATTTCCAAAGCCCCCACCGCCCAAGGGACTGTTCTGACGCGGTTTGGCCCCAGCGGTGTCGCTCGGCTGAATCATGTCGGCGCCTCGGTCGCTTTGCCCGACGTTCAGCGTCCACCGCCCTACGATGGACGCGGCCGGGGCGCTCGGAGGCGGCGCTTGGCCAGCGGTGCTCGGGGTCTGGGCCCATAACAAAGGGGCGACGAGAATGCCGATCATCATGAGCGTCCCGGGCAGGACAACCGGCTGGGCGCGCGCGCGACCCCGCCTCTCAGACCCTGGCGAGCGACCGAGTTCCCAAGCGATGCAAGACGGATCCACTGACATTCTCCTCGGCTGGCCGGACGGTTCGATACGCGAGCGACACGCCCTTTAGACTGAAAGCCAAGAGCGGACGTCTAGTCCCACTGATGCTCAAGCACAGGGGGTTGGGTGCGCGCGTCTCAACTCGAATCGCCCGCTACCAGTGCCAATCCACCCTCCACCCCGCCTTGGGATTCTACACCGGTGACGCACGCCGCCCGAGCATAAGCTCCCTCTCGTCAACGGAGCCGGTGTTCCCCTGGGCAGGCATGGCTCTTCCGACCTGTAGATTGGGCCGACTCCAGGCACCGCCGACGGCGTGCTCGGTGCCCTGTAGATTTGCCCTGTTCCTAAACAACACCTCAACGGAGGGAGATCATGCACGTGCGGTCCCTGCTGGTCGTGACACTGGGGCTGGTGTCCTTCTCAGCGCTCAAGGCGCAGGGGCGACCGCTCAACCCGGTCTGCAAACGCCTGCTGCCGGCGGCGCTCGTGGGAAGGCTGGCGGGTGAGCCAAAGACGGCATTGATCCCGCGCCAGGTAGCGATCGGCGCGGGCGGAGACTGCAACTACGTCGCGGATCCGTCTGCCGCGAAGCCACAACTCATACTGATGGCCGATATCAACCAAGTCGCGGGCCATCGGGACTTCGTTCGATACGTGGGCCCGATTCCAAACCGCCCGGTGCCGGGCCTCGGGGACGAGGCTAACGCCGTCAAAACGATCGTCGCCGCGCGGAAAGGCGCGCTGCTCGTGGTGGTGAGCTCGTTCCAGAAGGTGGACCTGAAGACCCAGCAGGCAGTGCCCTATTTCACACGGGACCAGCTCATCGAGTTGGTGCGGCAGGCGTTGGCGAAGAAGTAGCCTCGTCGCACGGGGAAGGTGAGCAGTAGAGGAGGCCGAATGATTCACCGGGGTGCCTGCACCTAATGAGCACCGGCGCGTTCCTCGTCCTGCTGGTGTCCTTCACCGGTGCCGTGGTCGTCAGCATCTGGACGATCGCGATGGCGGTGACCTACGCCAAACGGGTTTCCGCGAAGACGGCGCTTCCCGACAGTCGGACCCGGGAAGGGCTCAAGGACCTGGATGCCCGGCTTGCGACCCTGGAACAACGCGTCGGGCGAATGGAGGAGGTTGAGGAGCGCCTCGACTTCGTCGAGCGCACACTCGGGCGGCTCGGGGAGGGCAAGCGCCTGAACGCGCCCGGACCCAAGCGGCCAGACTGAGAGTGGCTAGCCGGCCACCGTCAGTGCGACCGCGCCACGCGGCTGGGTTGCTTCGGACACGTCAGGGGAGCTGCGGGAGGCACCGCGGGAACGCTGGGGACGCCGTGTCCGGCCAGGATCGCGTTGAATGCCACTAACCCCGCCGTCTTCGCCTTCGCCCACGCGCTATCCGCGACCATGAGGTCGGTGCAGCCGGCGGAGTAGCCACGCCACATCGCCTCGGTCGCCGCGAGGTCTCCGTTCTCAACGCCGTTCAACTGACCGACGAAACCGGCGTTAACGCTCGCGAACGTGGGCGCCCGCCGGCGGCCAGTTCCGTCTGACCCCGCCCCGTCATCCGGATCCCCCGCCACGGCCGCGAGTGTCGAGTCGAATCCCTTTGCGGCCTGCGCCACGTCCCCTGCTGCCGTATCGGCCGCAACGGCGGCGCGCAACGCTGCTACTTGGTGATATCGGTCCCAGGACGCTTGAAGACCACGGTAGACCGCCATCTGCAGCACGTGTTGCGCCCGCAGGTCGGCCAGGGTCGCGGGCGATCGTGGGTCGTTGCGGACCCGAAGCGACTGCGTGTACCGCTTGCCGTCGATCGTGAGCCGCAGCGTATAGGTACCCGGCAGGGCGAGCGGCCCGACCGGAGAGGGTGGCGTAAGACCTGGGTTCGCGTTGATCTCAAAGGTGTGAGTGAGCGCTGGGGGATCGTCGTAGCGCACGTCCCAGTTCACGCGGTTCGTACCCACGGCCGTGGGCAGAGGTTCGGGCGTCGCGAGCCAGAAATTCGGCTCGGGCGGCCTCGCGGCTTCGGCCACCGGCGCAATGGGAGCGCCCGATAGGCGGCGGACGACCGCACCGGCCGAATCCAGTACCTCGAGCGTGATGTCGCTGCTCGGTTTCGCCGCTAAGAAGTAGTAGATGAGCGCGCCGTCGGGCGGGTTCAGGGTGTGCGGCACCTCCGGGGGGAAGGGCGTATCAGCCCCGACGTTGCGCCGCACGCGCACAGCGCCCCCAGGCGCGAAGAAATGGACGGGTTCGGCGGCGGTGCCAGCGGTGATTTGACGCAAGGGGGAAAAGTCGTCGAGCACATAGATGCCGCGCCCGTACGTCCCAACGATCAAGTCGTTTCCCTTGATCACGAGGTCGCGATACGACGTGTTCGGCAGGTTCAGCATCAGCGACTGCCAGTGGTCGCCGTCGTCGAACGACACGTACACGCCGCTCTCCGTCCCCGCGAACAGGAGCCCGGCTCGCTCGGTATCGCCGCGGACCACACGGGCGAAGCTGCCGCTCGGTTGGTCCGTGGGCAGACCGGCGACGATTAGCGTCCAGGTCTTGCCAAAGTCCTGCGTGCGGTAGAGGAATGGGGCGTAATTGCCCACCCGGTGCAGATCGACCGCGACGTAGGCCTCGCCCGCGTTGAAATGGGACGCGTCGATGCTCGAGATGTCGGCGCGCGTGGAGTCGGGCAGGTTCGGGATGGAGACGTAGGTCCAGGTCTTGCCCTCATCGCGCGTCAGTTCCACGAGACCGTTGGTCGTTCCGACCCAGATCTCCCCGCGCGCCAGGGTCGAAGCCGAGAGCGCTTCGATCGCTCCGGCGACGGGCTGCCCCGGCCGACCGCGCAAGCTGTCGGGCGGCGGTGTAACGCCTTTGGCGTATCCCAGATCCGGACTGAGCTTGGTCCAGTGGGCACCGGCGTCGGTCGTGGCCACGAGGTACTGCAGCCCGGCCAACAACTCGCGCGGGTTCCACGGCGCAAACGCGAGCGGCTGCGACAACGAGGTCCGCGCCTTCAGTGCGGGATCGAGAGCGGGGCTCACATCGATCCACTGCTCGCTCGGGAAGCTCATCTTCACGATCCCGGAGCCGGTGGCGTAAACGATGTTGGGGTTGAGCGGGTCGGGCAGCTCGCTACCCCATTCCCACCCGTTAACCGGTGTCCAGTCGAGCGGCGTCACGGCCCCGAGGTTGCCGCGGACGCGCACCCGCACGGCGCCCGCATCCTGCTGCGAGGCGTAGATCCAGTATGGGAACGAGTTGTCGGCGGCGATGTGATAGACCTGCTCCGTGGACTGGTTGTACCACGAGCTCCACGTCCCGCCGCCGTCGAACGTGACCACCGCGCCCTGATCGAGCCCGAGCAGGATCCGCTGTCCGTTGGTGGGGTCGATCCACATCTGCTGCGGATCGTCGCCGCCGGGTGCGCCCTTGAACCCCGTGAAGGTCTGGCCCCCGTCAATGGACTTATAGCTGGACGTATTGATCGTGTAGACGATGTCTGGGTTCTGAGGGTCCACGTAGACCCCGCAGTTGTAGCCACCCTGCCCGTTGGCGATACGGCTGTCGTCCGCGGCCATCTGTCGCCACGTGACCCCGCCGTCGTCCGAGCGATATAAGCCAAAGTCGCCGATGAGGTACATACGCTCTGCGTTGGTCGTCATCGCGACCGCGACCGACGTGCGCCCGGTCAAGCGCGGCAGCCCGCTGCCGGCGAGTTCGTGCCACGTGAGGCCTTCGTCGGTGGACTTGTACAACCTGGTGTCGGTTGGCCCCGTGCCGCGATCTCGCGTCCTCGTCGGTGGGCGATGTGGCGCGATGTAGTGCGCGACGGTCGTGGCGAGCATCGTCTCCGGGTGGTCTGCGGCCCAGGTGATCTTTTGGGCCCCGGTCGAGTCGTCCACAAACAGCGTCCGCGTCCAGCTCCTGCCGCCGTCCGTGCTCCGGAAGACGCCCCGGGCTTCGCTCTTTTGATGAACGTTGCCCTGAGCGGCGAGTAGGACGAGGTTCGGATCGCGCGGATCGACGAGAATCGAGGGGACTTGCTTCGTGTCGTCGAGGCCGAGGTGGTGCCACGTGCGCCCTGCGTCGGTCGATTTGTAGATGCCGTTCCCCTCGTTGATGGCGTTGCCGGTGATCAAGTCGCCGGTGCCGAGGTAGATGACGTTGGGATCGGAGGGCGCGACGGCGATCGATCCGACCGATGACACGGCCGTGATGGAGTCGAACACGGGGAACCACGTTTCGCCGGCGCTCGTGGTCTTCCAGACTCCGCCAGCGGGCAGGCCCACGTAAAAGACACCGGCCTGGCCGATCACGCCGCTGACAGCGGCGATGCGGCCGCCGCGGAGAGGGCCGACGTTGCGCCAACGGAGTCCGGCCAGGAGCTCGGGCGGCACGGGCCCGGGACCGCCGGAGACCGCGGCCACTCCGAGAGCGAAGGACAAGCCGGGCAGGATGCTAATGCGGCCGAACACGGAACCGATCATGAAGGGGATGTGACCGGAAAGAACTCCTCAGCTTCAATCGGGACGGCGGGATTTGAACCCGCGACACCCCGAACCGCATTCTACCGAACCCGGGAAGTGCTCCCTCGCACTCGACGAGGCAATTCATGGCATTCCGGCCTTCCGTTCACGGGATCGCCGGGACTTGTACCCAACCCTAACGCACGTTTCCATTTGCCGTCACCAACCTATAACTGCTCGGCGCCACCAGCTATTCTGAGGATACTGCGGAACCTCTCTTCCAACGCCGGGGGCACTTGCACCAGGCGCCTCAATGGTGGTACGATTTAGGACGTGTTGGTAGGAATTACTCAATGTGTTGGAGGTCCTAATGAAGCGGACGACTCTGCTGGGAGTGGGGCTCGTCGCGACGCTCGCGCTGGCAGCGTGTGGCGGACACGGCTCTAGTGCCCCGCCGTGCGCCGAGAGCATGCCGGGGATGCAGATGTGCGACCACATGGCACCCGTTCCGGCCGCGGCCCAGGCGCCTCAGAAGTAGGACGCTCGGGCGCGTAGGGCTGGCGAGCATCGCCAGGAAGTGAGGATCAGCCATTCCCCGGGAGTTCATTCTGAAGACTCTCGGGGCAGTGTGGGGTAGATGTTGTATTTCCCTCCGAAGTACCTCGCGGACGATCTGATTTCCGATGCTCGACTCGGTAGACGCCCATTCGGTAGACGCCCGTAAGGACTATTCCACTCGAGCCAGCCGTTCTCACCCAGCAACACGCGCGACTCTGACGCTCGCCGCTCGTTCCGCCCACGGCAGGATCTGCCCGGTGATCACGCCGACTTTCTTCGGCAGGTTCCGTGAATTCGTACTGGAAATAATCGGCGTCGCTTGGATAGCCGCGGAACCCCGAACTTCGCCATACCAAGCGTGATTCGAGAGGACTCGGCGTGCAGCCGCGTCCCCTCGTGAGCGCCGTCAACCAACGAAGAAGTTCGCCGAGTCGGCCGTGTTGAGGCCAGCCGTAGGAAGGCGTCAACTCCGTATCATGATCATGCAACGAGTCGGGACGGCGGGATTTGAACCCGCGACCCCCTGAACCCCATTCAGGTGCGCTACCGGGCTGCGCTACGTCCCGTCCCGGAACTGAAAGCCCCTCGCCGCCCTTGGACGGCTAGAGGCGTCGCAGCATATGCCAAGACGCCCTTCGTCGCAACGCCGCACGGCGAGATCCCGAGAATCAACGCCGGTCGGCTCGCCCCGGATGCACGTGGTACGGCGCTGCCTGTTCAGGATGGGGGGCGTGTGACGTAACGATCGCCCGCTAACGTCGTCACATTGTGGGTCATCCGCAAGGCGGAATGCACGTGAGACCTGCCCCGCGAGACCAAGTCGGTGCCACGGGGGGGTGAGCGCAGGCCCTCTTCCCCCGACGCCGCACCGTAACGAGCTTCCACTCACCCATTGGGCCTGGGTGCTTGCCGCCCACGACGAGGGGATGATGAGTGACCGAGGCTTTGAACTCATCGGTCTCCCGGAACCCGCCCTGGGGTTACGGAAGAGCGAACACGGGTCGACGCGCGCGCGTAGGCAGGGTGTAGGGGCGACTCAGAATCCTACCGGTCGCCCTTTAGGGAGTCTGGAAACAGCCAGAGCGAAACGGGGTAGAGGCGAGACGATGCGTGCTCTTGCATGGGCCGGCCGGACCGTGGCCCTAGTTGCGCTCGCGCTCGTCGCGCCGCTATCGGCGCGAGCGCAGTACTTCAGCCGCAACAAGATCCAGTACGACGAGTTCAAATTCGAGGTGCTCAAGACCGAGCACTTCGACATCTACTTCTATCCCTCGGAGAGCTACGCCGCGCGGTTGCTGGCCCGCATGGCGGAGCGTTGGTATTTGCGGGAATCGACGCTCTTTGACTACCAGCTCCACGGGCGCCAGGCGGTCATCTTTTACGGCAGCCACCCGGAGTTCGCGCAAACCAACGCCATCGGGGGCGATCTCGACGAGGGCACGGGGGGCGTCACCGAGATCCTGAAACGCCGGATCGTCCTGCCCGCGGGCAGCTCGCTTGCCCAAACCGACCACGTGATCGGGCACGAGTTGACCCACGCCTTCCAGTACGACATCACGGGGCAAGGCCTCGGCGTGAATTTCCGAATTCCCGGCGCCGCCCGCTTGCCGCTGTGGTTCATCGAGGGCATGGCCGAGTACGTGTCCATCGGACCCGTGGACCCCAACACCGCCATGTGGATCCGCGACGCGGTCCAGCACAAGAAGGTCCCAACGCTCCGCCAGCTCGATGACCCCCGGTACTTCCCCTACCGCTGGGGCCAGGCGTTCTGGGCGTTCATCGCGGGCCACTGGGGTGACGCGATGGTGGGCGAGATACTGCGCCGCGCGGGTCGCCAGGGAGACCCCACCTTCGCGCTGCAGGAAGTGACGGGCGTGAAGTTCGACTCCCTCTCGAAATGGTGGCAGCACGACCTCGAGTCCGCCTACGCGCCGCTGAAGGATCACACGCAGGAGGCGAAGACCCTCGGCCGGCTGGTGGTGGGCGGTGATACGCACCCCGGTCTCAACATCGCCCCGGCGATCAGCCCGGACGGCTCCAAGCTCGTGTTCTTCTCGTCGCGGGATCTGTTCTCGATCGACCTCTACGTCGCCAACGCCCGGACCGGCGCGGTGACACACCGGATCATCGAGACCGCGCTCGACCCGCACTTCCAGAGCCTCGAGTTCATCAACTCGTCGGGGGCGTGGGACCCCGAGGGGAAGAAGATCGCGCTGGGCGCGGTGGCCGACGGCAAGGCGGTGCTCGTCATCCGCGACGGCGCGAGCGGCCACGCCGAGCGCGAGATCCCGCTCACGGACGTGGGCGAGATCTTCAATCCGACCTGGTCGCCGGACGGCCGCTACATCGCGTTCTCGGCCCTGGCCGACGGCTTCACGGATCTGTTCCGCTACGATCTCGTCGAGAACCACCTCGAGCGGCTCACCGACGATCCGTTCGCCGACATCGAGCCGGCGTGGTCCCCCGACGGGCAGACGATCGCGTTCACGACGGACCGGTTCTCGACCTCGCTCGACAACCTCCACTTCGGCAACCTCGAGCTCGCGCTGATGGACGCGCGGACGGGCGACGTCCGGCGGGTACCGACGTTCTCCGACGGCAAGAGCATCGACCCCCAGTGGACCCCGGACGGCAAGGCCCTGTACTTCGTCTCCGATCACAACGGGATCTCGAACGTCTATCGGGTCGACATTACGTCGGGACAGATCACCCAGGTCACGAACGTGTACACGGGCGCGAGCGGGATCACCGATCTGAGCCCTGTGCTCTCGGTCGCCCAGGGGACGGGCGAGCTCGTCTTCGGTGTCTATCAGGCGTCGGGCTACAGCCTGTACGCGATCGATTCGGCGTCCGTGCGCGCCGGGAAGCCGGTCAGCGCCCCCCTCGCCGAGGCGAATCCCGGGCTCCTGCCGCCGCAGGACCGCATCTCGGCCGAGCTGCTCGCCGCCATTCGCGACCCGAACAGCGGTCTGCCGCCCGACACGCTGTTTCCAGTCAAGGGCTACGCCCCGAACATGACGATCGACTACGTGGCTCCACCGTCGCTCGCGGTGGGCGCCGACGCCTACGGCACCTACGTGGGCGGGGGTACGGCGCTCTACTGGAGCGACATGCTCGGGAACCACAACCTCGTCACCGCGCTCCAGGTGAACGGCGGGTTCCAGGACGTCTCCGCGCTCCTCGCCTATCAGAACTTGACGCACCGTTGGAACTGGGCGATCGCCGCGCAGCAGATCCCCTACTACACGGGGGGCTACGGGCTGACCTACGACCAGACCCAGAGCGCGTACGTGCAGCAGATCCTGCTCGTGCGGCAGATCAACCGGGAGCTCGACTTCCTCGCGGCGTACCCGTTCAGCCCGGCGCAGCGCGTCGAGCTGTCTGCCGGCATCGACAACATCACCTTCGCCGAGCAGCTCGAGAGCCAGGGCTTCGATGCCGGCACGGGGTTCCTCCTGTACGACACGCTGTCGACGCTGCCGGCCCCGCCCGGGCTCACGCTCGCGAACGTGAGCGCGGCGCTCGTCTACGACAACTCGTTCTACGGTGCCACGAGCCCGATCCTCGGCCAGCGCTATCGCTTCGAGGTGACCCCGAACGTCGGCACCGTGTCGTTCGTCGAAGTGCTCGCCGATTACCGCCGCTACATCGTGCCGTTCAGGCCGTTCACGCTGGCCATCCGCGGCCTCGCGTTCGGCCGCTATGGCAGCGGGGCCGAGGACTATCGCCTTACCCCACTGTACCTCGGCTACCAGGGCCTCGTCCGGGGCTACGACATCGGGTCTTTCGACCCGACGGAATGCCCGCAGAGTGCGACGCCCCAGGTGTGTCCCGCGTTTGATCGACTGCTCGGGTCCCGGCTGCTCGTCGGCAACATTGAGCTGCGCTTCCCGCTCCTCGGCCTCCTCCATGCGGGCAGCGGCTACTATGGCGCGTTCCCCATCGAGGCCGCGATCTTCGCCGACGGCGGGCAGGCCTACTGCTCGGGGAACACGCCCTCCTTCTGCACCGGCGACAACCAGGCGATCTACAGCACCGGGGCCGCCCTTCGCGTAAACCTCTTGGGCTACGCCGTGGCGGAAATCGACCTCGTCAAGCCGTATCAGCGACCGACCAAGGGCTGGTATCTCGAGCTGGGCCTGACGCCCGGCTTCTAAGCGGCGTTCCCGAACAGTCTGTCCGTCGCGCCTGTGTTTCAGGCGTTGACACACGCGCCGGGCTACCTACCTTTTCGCGTCGTGACGGGATACGCCGCATGAAGCCCTCCACGCTCTACAGCATCGCCGCGGTGCTCGCCGTCGCGGCGTTGTTTTTCCTCATGACGTCCGCCCGCGCCCGGGTGGAGTGCCGCGTCTGTATGGAGTACAAGGGCCGCGCGAACTGCGCCTCGGCCATCGGGCCGACCCAAGACGCGGCGGGACAGGCGGCCCAGACCACGGCCTGCGGCCCGATCGCGAGCGGGATGGACCAGCAAATCGAGTGCAGCCGAACTCCCCCGGCTTCCGGAGAATGCCGGCCCCGGTGACCGATCCTTCACGGAGGTTCTGATGCGTATCTTCGCCGCCGTCGTGCTGCTCGTCCTCCTCGCGGCGGGCAGGAGCGTCGCCCAGACACCGCTGCTCGATCGCGCGCTTGCGCCGGCCGCGGCGTTCGAGGCCCGGGTGGCGGCGGCCGTGCCCCAGTCCTCCGAGGCCCCGACCCTCCGCCTCGCCCTCCCCGCCTCGACGACCAAGGAAAAGCACGCGCTCGGTGAGACGCTGCTCATCATCGGGGGTGGCGCCATTCTCGTCGGCGCGCTCGCTGGCGGCGGCGGCGGGACGGTGGTCATCCTGGGCGGGGTCGCCTGCGCGGCCTACGGCGTGTACCTGATCCAGTTGTGAGCCGGGCGCGCGCCCAGGGCGGCGTCGCCGCCGACCTCGTGTCCCTGAGTGTGCCGCGCACCGCGGTGGCGGCGCGCGTGCTCGTAAGCCGGGGCACGGCATCGGATGGCGAGGTCTTCGTGGTGCAGCGGCTCCCGCAACGGGACGGCCCGGAAACCGTGCTCGAGATGCTGTGCCGCCCGGAGGCGTTCTTCGCTTTCCGGCCGAGTGAGGGCAAGACACTGTGGCTCGTCTCGAAAGCGCACGCCGTCAGCGTATCGGTCCATGGCCAGCCGTCCGAGGACGACCCGGCACGCCTGTCCGCCATGCGCCGCGTGGGCGCGGAGCTGAGGCTCACCGAAGGCCCGAAGCTGGTCGGCTGGGCGAGCGTCGAGCTCCCGCCTGACCAGACGCGGCTTCTTGACTACCTCAACAACTCGCCGGACGCCTTCATTCGCGTGTGGACCGAGGGCGCGACACACTACGTGAACCGGGCGCACATCGTGTACGCCCGGCCACTCGACTGACATGGCCGCCCGTCTCGATCCGTTCGTCGACGTCCTGCTGCGGGAAGGGGGGGACCAGCTCTACCTGCTCCCCGATGAGCCGGTGACCATGGTGAAGGCGGGGAAGCCGCGGAAGGTCAGCCGCCAGCCGTTGACCGACCAGCATATCTACGCGCTGCTCGTGGAGGTGGCTCCGTCCGAATGCGCGGACCGCATCGACAAGATGGCGGAGACCGAGTTCGACTACGCGGCCGACCGCGGCCTCGTGCGTGTGCGGATCGTGCCCGAACTGGGTCGCCTGACGGCGGTCGTAGCACCCTTGGACCAGGAGGCACGGGCCGCGGCCCCGCCCGCTGCCACCCCGGCGCCGCCCGCGCCCGCAGCGCCGTCCGCGGCCGCCATCGCGGCTGCCCCGCTCGTCGAGGCGACCGAGCCGCCGCCCCCGCCCCGGCCGAGCGTTGTTGCCCCACGCCCCTCAGGCACCACCGCCGCGCCCGCGAGCCCGCCCGAGGCACTGCCGGCCGAGTTTGCCGCGCCGCAGTACCAGGCCGCGGAGCGGACGCTGGGCGATCTCTTGAGGGCGCTGGTCAAGTCGGGGTCCTCGGACCTCCATCTTCGGGTCGGCGAACCCCCGCTCTTCCGCACGCACGGCGTGATGCAGCGGCAGTCGCAGCCGGCGATCACCGCCGATCAGCTCCAGCTCCTCCTGCTCGCCATCATGCCCGACCGCAACCGCGCCGAGTGGAAAGAGTTGGGGGACACGGACTTTGCCTACGAGATTCCCGGGCTCGCGCGCTTCCGGGTAAACGGGGGCCGCGACCGCAAGGGTCCGATGGCGGTCTTCCGCGTGATCCCCGCGAAGATCGTCTCGGCCGAGGAGCTCGGGCTTTCGAAGGAGCTCCAACAGCTTTGCTACCTCTCGAAGGGCCTCGTGCTCGTCACGGGTCCGACGGGCTCCGGCAAGTCGACCACGCTCTGCGCGATGATCGACCTGATCAACCGGACGCGCACGGACCACATCATCACGATCGAAGATCCGATCGAGTTCGTGCACGAGAACAAGAAGTGCGTGATCACCCAGCGCCAGGTGGGGCTGCACACGAGCAGCTTCAAGACGGCCCTACGCGCCGCGCTCCGCGAGGATCCGGACATCGTGCTCGTCGGCGAGATGCGCGACCTCGAGACCATCGCGATCGCGATCGAGACCGCCGAGACCGGCCACCTCGTCTTCGGTACGCTCCATACGACGACCGCGGCCTCGACGGTCGACCGCATCATCGATCAGTTCCCGGCGGACCGGCAGTCGCAGATTCGCGTGATGTTGTCCGAGTCCCTGAGGGGCGTCGCCGCCCAGACCTTGTGCAAGCGGATCGCCGGCGGCCGTGTGGCGGCGCGCGAAATCCTGTTCACGACAGCGGCGATTTCAAACCTGATCCGGGAAGGAAAGACGTTTCAGATCCCGTCCATCATTCAGACGTCGAAGCAGCTCGGGATGCTGACCTTGAACGACGCGCTGATCGACCTCATCGAGAAGAAGGAAGTGACACCCGAGGAGGCCTATCTCAAGTCGGTGGACAAGCCGGGGCTCGCCGCCTCCCTCAAGGCGAAGGGCGTCAAGCTCGCGCTAGCGATCTAGCCGCGGGCACGTCGAGCTCCGCTACGGAACGGCCCAACGCACCGGCCACCGCCCGTACCTGATCCATGAGCTCGGCGAATGCGTCAATCGACAACGACTGATCGCCGTCCGAGCGCGCCTGATCTGGGTCGGGATGTACCTCGATCAGGACGCCGTCGGCGCCCGCCGCGACGGCGGCGAGCGTGAGCGCCGGTACCAAGTCCCTGCGCCCGGCCGCGTGACTCGGGTCGACTAGGACCGGCAGATGGGTCTCCTGCTTGAGATACGGCACGGCGCTGATGTCGAGCGTGTTGCGCAAGGCGCGCTCGAAGGTGCGGATGCCCCGCTCGCAGAGCATCACGTTCGGGTTGCCGCGGGCGAGCACGTATTCCGCAGCGAGGAGCAGGTCCTCGATCGTCGCCGCCAACCCCCGTTTCAAGAGCACGGGCATGCGCGTATCCCCCACCTCGGTGAGGAGCGCGAAGTTCTGCATGTTGCGGGCCCCCACCTGCAAGCAGTCCACTTTCTCGGCGACGGCGGCCACATGGCGGGTGTCGAGCACCTCGGTGACGACCGGCAGGCCGCTCGCCGAGAAAGTGGACTGCTTGCAGGTGGGGGCCCGCAACATGCAGAACTTCGCGCTCCTCACCGAGGTGGGGGATACGCGCATGCCCGT
>DATNIM010000124.1:0-2240 GCA_035604455.1 Gemmatimonadales bacterium | reverse complement strand
CGCCCATGTTGCCCGCGGGGACGACAACCGGGGTGAGCGTCGTCGATGGGCCCTGGGCGCTGCCGAAGGAGATCTGCACGGCGCTCCACCCGTTCCCGGGATTGCCGATGAGAACGTCGTCGAAGCCGTCGCCGTTGATGTCCCTTGCTCCCGCCAACCGGTCACCCCAATCCGAGAATTGGGGGCCCGGGTTGGTGACTGGAGTTTCCCGAGAACGGCCGCTGTCGGCGGCGTGACGTGCTGAGCGCGAGGACGTGACGGGGCGTTGAGACATGGCCCCCTTCCCCCAAGTTGCGTCGCTATCGGTATCGCCTGGGCGCCGTCGGTGCCGTCGCCCGGGAGCGTCGGCGGCGCAGTGGATGGTTTCGGGTGGATGGGCGACGGCCGCGTCATGCGCCGTTGAGCAGCGCGTCAGCGATGCCCTCCCAGAGCCGGTAGTTCTTGAGCAGGACGTTGTCGAAGAACTGTGGGATGCGCGCGATGTAGCGCGTCGCCGTGCGCGCTCGGGTGATGAGCATCAGGGCCTGCACGCCACAGGTCATCATGGCCAGGAACGTCAGTCGCTGGATGGACTCCCACTTGCGCACGCGGAAGTCCTCGACTCCGGTGAGCTGCTTGAGCGCCCTGGTGGCCTCCTCCGATCCCCAGCGCCGCAGGTACGCCAAGACGATCTGTTCGGCCTGGTCGGGGTCGGTGATGCGCGCGTTGGTCACCAGCACGATGTCCTCGTCGCGTCCGCCGTCGATCACGATCATCGTCAACGCGGCGTCGATCCCGGGCAGCCGTACCGGTGCGAATCCGAAGGAAGCCGGAGCGACCTTCGGCTCGTGGTTGCTCTTGTCGACGTAGGGCACGTCGACCGAGTGCGGCTTGCGGAGTCCCGCTGCCAGCAGGTGCATGGGCACAACCTCGCCGTCGCCGAGCAGCACGTGTCGCGTCTGCGTTTGCCGCACGACCCAGTGGACCCGCAGCGTCATGAGCGTCTTCAAGAAGTCGATCGCGTCGAAGCCGCGATCGAACAGCCACGTGTGCTCGCGTCCCAACCGAGCGAGGACCCGCAGCATCGGCCGCAGGAACGCGTCATACCAGCTCTTGTACTCGGGGGCCTGAGTCGAGAACACCTCGCTGACCAGCGGCAGCATGCGGTGCAACTCGTCGAGCGCGTCGATCTGAACGGTCCAGTAGCCGGGCACGATGCGCTTGCCTGGATCACTGGCATCGCGTACCACGTCCAGGTACTCGAATGCCTTGCCGTGCGGCTTGGCGTGATCGCTTCCGTCGACGGTGATGAACGACAGCCGCTTCGCCGTCGGCGCCACCATCTGCAACCAGCCGTCGCGCAGACCGTCGAGCGTCGAGTGCTTCGCCGCGAGCTGCTCGGACACGGCACGCTCCGGGTCGATCAGCTCCTGGTCCTTGCCCTTGAGCCGGCGCGCGACCTCGCTGAGGTGAACCTTGCCCGTGCCGGCAATGCTCACCACGATCTCCGCCGCCAGCGCCGTGTCCTCGGCGCTGAGCCCACCCGCTCTTGCTGCTTTTTGGACAGACCTCTTCAACCGCCGGATAGTCGATGCCATCGAGCGCCTCCTTTCGTCCTTCAGTCCAGATTGGAAACTTGCCAAGTCCCCAATCACAGACCGATGGAAGGAGGCGCAACTTTTCAACATTCTTCTATCCCACACCGGCTACGCGACGGCGTGTGGGCGGCGGAAACTCCAGTAAGCTCCTCGCCCGAGGAGGGCTCGTCATGCGCGTCGCCGTCGTCAGCTCGCTTCTTCTGGTCGCCGGTTGCGGAGGAGGCGGCGGCAAGCCCGCCGATACCGAGAACTCGCTCGCGTCGCTCGAACCGAGCGGGTCGTCGTCGCAGGACATGCCCCCACCGCCCGAGTCCACCGCGTCGCCCCACCCGGCCGCGGCCGCGAGCGCGGCAACGGCTCCGGCGTCCGCCCCCGCCGCACACGCGGTGGTGCACCCCACGCCGAGCGCCAACGGCACCATCGAGGGCAAGTCGTTCTCTCCGAAGCTCGCCCTCGTGGCCGGCGCCATGCAGAAAGACGGGCGCATCCTCATCAGCCTCACCGAAGGGTCCGACTGCGTAGCTCCCGGGGACACTGCCCAACCCGGCACCGCGTCACTCACGGTGACCGTGCCGTACAAGGACGGCATGAAGGCGGACCTCTCCGCCATGAAGCGGCCCAACGGGAAGACGGCCGGAGAGATCGCGTTCAGCCGCGTCAGCG
>DATNIM010000123.1:0-3692 GCA_035604455.1 Gemmatimonadales bacterium | reverse complement strand
ACCATCTCCGTGGGATGTTCGCGTTCGCTATCTGGGACGAAAGCGCACAGTCGTTGCTCCTGGCGCGGGACCGCTTTGGGATCAAGCCGCTTTATGTCGTGACCGGAGCCTGGGGCATCGCTTTCGCCTCGGAGCTCAAGGCGCTGGTCGCGGTCGGGTGCTCGGGCGGTGAGCTCGATTGGGACGCCCTCGATGCCTACTTCCAGCTCGGCTATATCCCTGCTCCGGGCACCCCGTTCCGGGATGTCCGCAAACTCGAGCCTGGACACGTGCTATCCTGGCGGCGCTCCGGCGAGCTCACCGTGCGGCAGTACTGGGACGTCCCGCAGATTCTGCGCTCGGAACCTGCTCACATCGAGCAACACATCCTGCAATGGCTCGACGAATCCGTCGGGGCGCACCTCGTCTCCGACGTGCCTGTCGCCGCCTTCCTTAGTGGTGGCATGGACTCTTCGGCAGTGGTTTCGAGCATGGCGTTGGTTAATGGTAGGCCACACGCTTTCACCGCGCGCTATCAGGGCTCTGGCGCGTCCGGGGCAGATGAGACGACCCTGGCCGCCGCGCTCGCGAGCCGCTACGGCGCCGAGCTGACCGTGGTAGACATTCTGCCAGACGTGCGAGACGAGTTCGAGCCGATCGTCTGGGCGCTCGACGAACCCCATGCGGACGACTCCGCATTACCCACCTGGCAACTGTCCAAAGCGGTCGGAGCAGCCTACAAAGTGGTCCTGACCGGCATTGGTGGGGACGAGCTGTTCGCGGGCTATCGGCGCCACATCGGAGCCCTCCTCGGCGGGTACTATGCCCGGCTGCCCCTGCCGATCCAGCGCATCGTGAGCGGACTGGCGAATCAGCTTCGCGAGCCCGCCGACGCGACGCTCGGGATCAACCGTCTCAAGCGGTTCGTCAGTCCCGCCTCGAGCGTGCTTCCCGATCGCTACCTCGGATATCTGAGTCGCGCCGCCGACGAGGACCGCGCGCAGCTATACAGCGGTCACCTGCGTGAGCACGTCACGCAGACATGGGCTCAGGCTCGGTTCGAGACTCTGTATCGGCAGGGCGGCTCACCTGCGGGGCTTCGGGGGGCGCTGTATCTCGACTACAAGACGTTTCTTCCCGACGACATTCTAGCCTTGAGCGACCGCCTGTCGATGGCACATTCTCTAGAAGTCCGCGTGCCCTTTGTCGATCACCTACTTGTTGAGCAGGTGTTCGGGCTTCCGGACTGGGTCAAGATCGGGATGGGGCAAGGCAAGCGCCTATTGAAACGCGCCTTGCGCACGCGTATCCCCCGGGGGCACTATCGGGCCCCGAAACGTGGATTTGTGGGGCCGACCTCGGCGTGGCTCCGGCACGAATTGCGCGGGGTCCTACAAGATGAACTCTCAGCAGACCGACTCAATCGACTGGGCTATTTCAATCCGAGTGCCGTGCAGCGACTGCTCGATGAGCACCTCTCGGGTCGCCACAATCGGGAAGGCATCCTTTGGGCCCTCCTCTGCTTTTCCACGTGGCATCGACTCTATGCGGAGGGCGGATCACGAACCCGGTACAGTGCCGCGGGAGCGTGAGTGCGCCGTGCGGGGCGTACCCCTTGAGGCCCGGGACCCTGTGGTGGCGGGCCGGTGCTGGCGACTCAACCGCCCTGGTGCGCGGACTCGTCATTGCGGGCATGGAACCCGTGAGAGCCTAGCACCGTGACGAGCCGATTGATTGCGACGTGAGCGCCACCCGGTCCCCTAGCCAGTCCGGGTCGGACGTGCCCGTCCCGGTCGGACGGTCTTGGACCTCCCGCGGCCGGCTGGCGTTGTTCAACGCCGTCCTCCTCTTGGCATCCCTGACGGTTGTGTTCGGCCTCGGCGAAGTGGCGGTCCGACTTCTCGCTCCCCAACAACTCGTCATCAAACGACCTGATGTCTGGAAGGCGGTAGACACGCTCGGTTGGGTGCACCAACCGAACGTGCGGACCACTATCAACACCGGAGAACGCACTGTTCAGGTGGTTACTGATTCCGACGGCTTCCGCGTCAGCCGCGCCGGGCGCACGCCAGCCAAGAGGCACATCCTGCTTCTGGGGGACTCGTTCATGGAGGCGCTCCAGGTCGAATACGAGCAAAGCGTTGCCGGGCTATTGGAGGCGCGCCTGCCCGAGCGCTTGGGAAAGCCTGTGTCCGTAGTCAACACCGGTGTCGGAGGGTGGAACCCTCCTCAGTTCCTGTTGCAGGCGCGCGCGTTACTTGGCCGGCGCCCATTCGATTTGATCATCGTTTCTCTATACCTGGGCCACGACGTGGTGGCTAAGCGGCTTGACCGTCTACCGCCCCGACCCCTAGCGGAGGTGCACAGCCTGCGGTTGCCCACTAGCCTTGCACCGGGCGAACTCGTGGACGCGCTGCTGTACCCGATCAATGACTATCTCGTAGTGCGGTCTCAGCTCTTCGTCTTTCTGAAGACCCGATTCCGCACGGCGCTGATGCGGTTTCACCTGACAGCGGTTTACTTTCCTCCGGTGCTGTTCCGACGCGAGGCGATCTCTCCCCGCTGGAACGTCACGGCTGACATCTGCAGCGACATCGCGACCTTGGGCGAACGGGCTGGCGTTCCGACGCTGTTCGTCCTCGTACCTAGCCCATACGAGGTTGATCACTCGGCGCTTGTCCAGGTGCTCCATGGATTTGGGGTCGACTCCTCGGAGCTCGATGTGGACCAGCCGACCCGCCTCATGCGCGAGGCGCTAGAGCGACGGCACCTGCGGGTGGCCAACCCTCTGCTCACCATGAGAGCTGCTGAGAGCCAGGGCACTCAACTCTACGGTGCCGTCGACAACCACTTCACGCCAGCGGGGCACGACGTCCTCGAACACTACATAGAGCCGGAAGTCGTCACGCTCCTAGAGCGCCCTCGTGATGGTGCGGCCCTAGCGCCGCGTTAACCTCAGACGTTGGGCCGTCTTGAGGAAGGGGGCGCCGGATCGCACGTAAACAACGGCTGCAATCCCCACGTGCTGGCGGGCGTCAGGAGGCCAAGCAGCGACGCTTGATGTGCTGAATCGGGTGGCCGGTGGGATGGCAGGAGCGCAATTGGTGATGTCCGGCGAGCCGCTGTGGCGCATCCCGTCTGACTGGGGCGGGCCCAGGTGCGGTCCAACGCGTACGGAGGCAGCGTCGACGGTTTACGCCGCACGCGAATCCGGCCCGGACTCGGGGCTACCTTGAAGCCAACCGCCGACGCTTATTAGTGTTGCTCGTCAGCAACAGTGGCTATTCGGCGTCGATCGGGCGGTACTCGGGACGGATAACCGCATATCCCCATGGGGATTGGCCAATTTCTCACCACCGCGCTGTCCGCGCGGCGCGTGGCTCCGCTCTTGCTTGAGGCGCTGGCCAATGACTGAACCCGGGACATTCCCCCCTCCTCGCGGCACGAGCCCTGCTAGCTCGGCCCGTAACCAGGGCTGGGATGTAGTGCTCGCGTGCGTCGCAGCGTACATCGCGAACGCAGTGGGCCGAGTGCAGGAGTTGTTCCCCGTTCTGATGCCTTTGCGGATCTCGTTGATAGCCGCGGTCGTCGGGATCGCCATCTACCTGCTTCACCAATCGGGATTTCGCCGCCTCCAGTTGCTTCGCGGCCGCACCACGGCGGGCGTAGTCTTGTTGTTGTGCTGGGCCACGCTGTCCGTTCCCGGTGCTCTG
>DATNIM010000122.1:0-3237 GCA_035604455.1 Gemmatimonadales bacterium | reverse complement strand
CGAGGCGTTTGCAGAGGAACAGGCCGAGGCCCGCAAGGCATGGAAGCGTGAGCAGGAAGAGTACGAATACCGGAAGAGGACGGAGCGAGCGAGAGAAGAGGCGGAGTACCAGGCCAAGCGCAAGGCGCTCCTGGCGGAGCTGGACGAGGAGCGGGCCCGGCGTGAGCAGGAGCTGGGAGCCCGGGAGGAAGCCCTTGCCGCCCGC
Organism: Gemmatimonadales bacterium; assembly: GCA_035604455.1. Taxonomy (GTDB): domain Bacteria; phylum Gemmatimonadota; class Gemmatimonadetes; order Gemmatimonadales; family GWC2-71-9; genus AG25. The sequence goes on along the minus strand of DATNIM010000122.1, from coordinate 3,032 downwards.
GAGGCACGCCTCTCGGAGCTGGAGGGTCGCGTCCAGGCCTTCCCGGCGGAGATCGAACAGGCGGTGTCGCGCGCGCGGGAGGAAACTGCCCAGGCTGAACGCGAACGCGCGCGCGTGGCGGCCGATCTCGCCGCGAGTGGAGCCAAGGCTACCGAGGCCCTGCTCAAGCAGCGGATCGCGGCCTTGGAGGAACAGACCAAGACTCAATCCACTCGCGTCGGAGAACTGGAGCGTGAGCTGCGCGACGCGGTGGACCGCGTTCGGGATATCGCCCTTAAAGCCATCGAGGGCGCGAGCGGTGCCGCCGCCCTGCAGAGGGTGAGTGAACTCGCGCTGCATCAGGCGCGGCCTCGCGGGGAAGGCGGATAGTCGCGCGTTCCCTATGGTCCTTCCCCGCTAGCACAAGTGCGATCAGGCAGGATGCCTATAGATCTCCTCCGGGCGCAGGCCAGTGTGCTTGGCGGTGCGCGCGAGCATCCGTGGTCCGATCTCTTCGTCATCATGAAAGGAGAAGATCGTATCGAGCCAACCCGGGCGGGCCGGTCTGGCGCTTAACCGTCCACCCGATGCGGAGGAGCGCTGTGAGGACCTGCCCGGCCCGCGTACTGGACCAACTCATGCAGCGGCAAATGAGATGGTGTGAAGGTCCAGTCCAGCTTCACCATGTTCGAGGCGATCAGCAAGGACTCGCAACGCCAGGACCTGAGCCTTCGTCTGCGCGTCCTCTGCGGTGCGGCCGTAGGCGAGAACCCCGGGGAACTCCGGGATCTCAGCAATCCAGCGACCATCGGCTTCGCACTCGATCTCGACCGTGAGCGTCACCGTCGTGCCTCCACAATCAGATAGCCTGCGCAAAACCCAAGGCGACTCGGCTACCAGAAGCCAGTGTAGTAGATCCACCGTCGCGTCACAAAGACCCAGAACATCAGAGACACACTGGGGTGCCCGGTCGGCCGGAGAGCAAACGCGCACCGTCTCATCGATTTCTCGCGCGGACCCCATCGTACTGTAACGGCCGGCTCGGGATGCAGTCGACCAATCGCCCAAGTGCGGTGCTCTGGGTGCTGGCTACTCCAGCCCAAACGGTGGAGAGTCTCAAGACAGCGAAAGGGATGATGGGGGATGCTGTACCATCGCTTGATGACCTCCGCAACGCGTGTGAGTGTCCACAGACCCACAAGAAAATAGTTTACGGCAACGAGGCCCTGCCGGAGGATCCCCTTCAGCCGCTACCTCTGCACATCGAGGTGCCCGATGTTCTCCACGTCGTGCTCCCGCCTGGCGCTTCCCGACGCGATGCCCCCATTCCCGTCGCGTCGCATGGTCGCGGCCCGTCCGCCGGGGGAGCAGGTATGACCGGCCCCGAACGAGCCATCGCGTGCGACATCGACGCCGCCACGAATGCGCGAACCCGGATTCGAAGTCGCCTGTCACCATCCGGTGCGGCTCGGTGCGCGCCATCGCCATCACCGTCCAAGGAGATCAGCGCGGTCACACCCCAGGAAGCCGTCGATCACGCCCCGAACCTGCACGTATGTCCGCGCGTCGTCTCGCACTGGCCTTCGGCCTGTTCGTCCTCGTCACCGGGGTAGCCGTCCTCCCGGCTGGCCACCGCGTGGACCGCATGATCGCCGTCTGGGTCGAGCGGGCGGCCCCCGGCCCCGACGTTCCGACGGCATCGCTCGTCTTCCTCGGCGACGCTGAGGTGGTGATCCCGGGCCTGGCGGTCGCCGGGCTCATCCTACTGCTCCGCCGCAACACTCGCCGGGGCCGCGCGCTGCTGTGGCTCGCCGGGGCGGCGGCCGGCGTCAGCCTGCTGGCGGTCGTCCTCAAGCACCTCATCGTGCATCCGGGGCCGCCGCTCGCGCTGACCCGCCCGATCGGGCGGCCGGGACTCACGATTCACGCCACGCCGTACGGGTACCCGTCCGGGCACACGATGCGGACGACGCTGCTCGCCGGTACGCTCCTGCGGCGGATGCCCGTACTCGCCGCGGTCCTCGTCGCCGCGATGATGGCGTCACTCGTCTACCTCGGCGACCACTGGACGTCCGAGGTGTTCGGCGGGCTCTGCCTCGGCTGGGTGTGCGTCGAGGTCACCTGGGCCGTCTGGGGCGGCCGCCTTAGGACAACTCGATCTCCGAACTGTCCCCGAGGTTGATCCGGCCGCGCCGGCCGGTCACCCCGGCGTTGTCCCCGATGATCGAGTGCTCCAACAGGACCGACTCCACGCGCGCGTTGACGTTGATGATGCTGTCCTGGATCGCCGCGTTGACCACCCGCGCGCCGTCCGCGAGCGTGACGTAGGGACCGATGATCGATCCCTCCACGACGGCCGTCGGCGAGACGAACGAGGGAGGCAGGATCACCGACCCGGGGATCTCTCGCGGCGACGGCGCGTGCTCGAGCAGCGCGTGGTTCGCGTTCAGCAACGCGTCGGGCGTCCCGCAGTCGTACCACCGATCGACCGGAAACGTCCGCAGCCGCTCGCCCTGCTCGATCATGATCTGCAGCGCGTCCGCCAACCAGTACTCGCCCCGCGCCATCCGCCGCTCCGCGACCATGCGCTCCAGGGCCGTGCGGAACGGCGCAGGGGACTGGATCATGTAGACGCCGACGACCGCGAGATCGCTGGGGGGGGTCTGCGGCTTCTCCCACAGGTGGCGGACGAACCCGTCGGCGTCCAACTCGACCACGCCGAACGCCCGCGGGTCGCCGACGCGGTGGACGCCAATCGCCGAGGTAGGGAGCCGCGTCGCCGCGTGAAGATCCGCCTCCACAATCGTATCCCCGAAGAAGATGAGCGTTGGCCCGGTCAGGTATTCGCGGGCGAGGTAGATGGCGTGCCCGTTCCCCATCGGTTCCTCTTGGTAGACGAAGTGCGCCTTGAACCCGTAGTGCTCCTTAACGAACTCCTCCACCTTCTCCGCGAGATATCCCACCACGAAGACGATCTCGTCGATCCCGAGATCGCGCAGGTCGTCGAGGATGTAGGCAAGGATCGGCTTGCCGGCGACGTTCATGAGGACCTT
>DATNIM010000121.1:0-7309 GCA_035604455.1 Gemmatimonadales bacterium | reverse complement strand
CTGTCCGGGCGGCGCGAGCCCCGGGGAGTCGGCGGTCTCGGCCGCGCCGCGGTTCCACCAGCCGCCCCCGAGGGCCGTGAACAGCGCCGCCGTGTCCGCGTAGCGCGCCGCCCGCGCCGCGATGAGCGCAATGCGGGTCTGCTGGTAGCTGCGCTGAGCGTCCAGGAGCGACAAATAACTGACGGCGCCGAGCCGATACTGCTGGGCGACGAGGTCTACTGACTCATGGGCGAGTGATTCTGCCGCGGCCTGCGCCTCGAGCGTCTGCGCGTCGGCGTCCAACGCCCGCAGGGTGTTGGCGACGTTGAGGAACGCGTTCAGCACCGTCGCTTCGTACTGCGCGTTCGCCGCGTCGAAGGCGGCGATCGCCTCGCGCCGTTTCGCCCTGAGGGCGCCGCCGTGGAAGATCGGCGCCAGAAGGCCACCGCCCAGACTCCAGACCTCGTTCGGAGCGGAGAACAGGGCGTTCAACGTCAGACTCTCCCACCCGCCGCTGCCGCTCAGCGTGATTTGGGGATACAAGTTCGCGGTCGCGACGCCCACCCCCGCGCTCGCCTGATGAAGGACGGCTTCGCTCGCGCGGATGTCAGGCCGCTGACGCACCAACGAGGACGGGACACTCACGGGCAGATCCTGCGGCAGCTGCAATGACTCAAGGTCAAACTCAGGGAGCCCGGTGTCGCTGGGCAACCGCCCCGCGAAGACTGCGAGGAGCTGGCGTGTCTGTGCCAGCGCGCCTTCAAGCCCGGGCAGCGTGGCCTTCGCCTGAGCGAGCTCCGTTTCCACAACAAGCACCGTCGACTGGGCAACTGCGCCCAGTCTTGCTTGCTGCTCCGTGATGTTCAGCGATTGGGAATCGGCGTCGACCAGGTCGCGCGTCACCTGGATCTGCGCTCGGAGCGACGCCTCTTGGATGGCGGTCGTCACGAGGTTCGCGCTGAGGCTCAAGTACGCGGCCTCGACCTGGAAGCGCTGGTAGTCTGTGGCGGCCGCGAGGCTCTCAAGTCCGCGGCGGATGCCTCCGAAGACGTCCGGGGTGTAGGACACTTGAACCGAGGCGTCGTACAAGGTGAACACGCTTCCGCCGCTGATACCGAAAGGCGCTTCGGACACCCTCTGGCGTGCCGCGTCGCCCGCTACGTCCACGCCTGGCAGCAGGTTGCCGCCGCGATCCGCGGCATATGCCGCTTGGGCCTCCCGTAGCACGGCCTTCGCCGATTCGAGCGTCGGACTGCGGGTGATGGCTGATCGGATCAACTGGTCGAGCGTCTCGGAGCGGAACAGCGTCCACCAGTCTGCAGGGACCTCCTGCCCGGTGACGAAGCGCTGCGCGGCTCCGCCCGGAACCGGGGCGCTGTCGGTGCGAGCAGGAAGGGGGGCCGAGGAATAGGGCCGAGTGCTGTCAACCACGGCCGGGGCGACCGGGGTGCGAAACCCAGGGCCGGCAGCGCAGGCGGCCAGAAAGGCAGCTAGAGCGCCTGAGGCCAAGCAAGCCAACGGGGGCACCGGCCCCGATCCCAGCAGCGGTCTACTAAGGGTCATGCCTAACCTCCGTGCGGGTAATCGCGCCGCCACGCCTCGGGCTCCCGCATCGGGCGCCCGTGGAGGGGTCAGGAACAGCGAGCGGCTGCCGTCCGTCTGGAAGGGTGACGGCTTGGGGCCGAGGCGGCCCGGCACCGATGCGGCAAAGCGGTCGGAGCTACCCCCGCGCCGCGGAATGACGGTCCCGCGCGTCCAAAACGATACGGACCGCGATCGGGTTCCCGAGTCGCGCAACCTGGCTTCGTTCGTGAGGCTGCGCCATCTTGAAAAACCCGAAGGGAAAGAGGCGGGCGTGGAGATCGGAGTCTGCAAATGAGCTCCAACGTGCCAGGCGCGCCCGCCGGCCGACTCGATGCGGGGCTGGCGGGGCGGTATACGATCGTCCGCGAGATCGGCCGCGGTGGGATGGCCACCGTGTACTTGGCGGACGACCTCAAGCACCGCCGTCAAGTAGCGATCAAAGTTCTGCGCCCCGAAGTCGCCGCGCTCGTGGGGCATGCGCGGTTCCTGCGCGAAGTGGAGATCGTGGCGCGTCTGAGCCACCCGCACATCCTCCCCCTGCACGACTCGGGTGATGCCGAGGGATGGCTCTTCTACGTGATGCCCTACATCCCGGGCGAATCTTTGCGCGGCAAGCTCGAGCGCGAGAAGCAGTTGTCGCTTGACGAAGCCCTGAGCATCACGCGACAAGTGGCGACGGCCCTCGCCCACGCGCATGCCCGAAACGTCGTTCATCGCGACGTGAAGCCTGAGAACATTTTGTTGCACGAAGGCGAGGCTATGGTCGCCGACTTTGGCGTCGCCCTGGCTACGAATGACACCAGTGAGGACCGGCTCACCGACGCCGGCCTCGCGCTCGGAACGCCCCAGTACATGAGCCCGGAACAGGCGGTGGGCGAGCGCAACCTCGACGCCCGCAGCGACATTTACAGCTTGGCATGCGTCGTGTACGAGATGTTGGCGGGCGAGCCGCCGTTTACCGGGGCAACCGGGCAGGCGGTCATCGCTAAGCGTTTCTCCGACCCGGTACCCACGGTACGACGGATCCGTGCCGTGCCAGTGGCCGTCGACCAAGCCCTTGCAAAGGCGCTCGCGAAGGCGCCCGCCGACCGCTTTGCATCCGTGACCGCCTTCGCCGAGGCGCTCGCGGGACCCGGGTCCGCTACGCCGTCGACGCCCTCGGTCGCCGTGCTCCCGTTCCTAAACCTGAGCCCAGACCCTGAGAACGAATACTTCGCCGACGGGATCACGGAGGATGTGATCGCCCATCTCTCGAAGATTCGCGCGCTGCGGGTGATTTCTCGCGGGTCGGTGATGCCGTTCAAGAAGCGGGAGCAAGGTCTGAAGAAGGTCGCGGCGCAGCTCGAGGTGACGACGCTGCTCGATGGCAGCGTCCGGCGCGTGGGCGACCGGGTGCGGATAGTCGCGCAACTCGTCGATGCCGAAACGGAACGCTACCTGTGGTCGGAGACCTACGACCGGGAGCTCACAGACATTTTCGGCATCCAGACCGATGTCGCGTTGCACATCGCCGCGGCTCTGCGCGCCGAGCTGTCCGCGGATGAGCAGGATCGCATTCGGAAAGAGCCGACCGTGGATCTGCACGCGTATCAGCTCTATCTGCAGGGTCGGCGCTGGTTCGTGAGCTACACGGGCGAAGGCATGCGACAGGCGGTTGCCTACTTCGAGCGGGCGACGGCGCAGGACCCCGGCTACGCCATGGCGCACGCCGCGATGGCCGAGGCGTACGCCGAGCTCGCCGAGAACGGGTCGCTGGCGCCCGAGGACGCCTACCGGCACGCCCGCGAGGCCGCGGCGCGAGCCCTCGAACTCGACCCGACCCTTGGCGAGGCACATTGCGTCGCCGCCTACTTGAAAACCCTCTGGGATTTCGATTGGGCAGGGGCGGAACAGGGGTTCCGACGCGCCCTGGAGCTAAGCCCGAGCAGCGCCGACACCTACGATCTGTACGGCCGGATGTGTTCGGGGCTCGGCCGCTATGACGAAGCCCTCCGACTGCATAGGCGGGCGCAGCAGCTCGATCCGCTCGCACACCGGATGGACGTCGCCACAACTCTGCTCCGCGCCGGGCGGTACGAAGAGGCCGCCCTGGGCGCGGTGCGCGCGTTGGAACTCGATCCGGAGCACGATCGCGCGCACGCGACGCTGGGCTGGGCCTACCTCAAGATGGGAAAGATTGACGCAGGCGTCGCCGAGTTAGAGCAGGCGGCCTCGGCCGCCTCCGGGAACGTCCAATGGCTCGCCCAACTCGGAGCGGCGTACGGCCTCACCGGCCGGTCGGACCGGGCCCGCGAGATCCTGGCACGCCTGCTCGAGCGGGGGCGCACGGAGCACGTCTCGCCTTACCACCTGGCGTTCCTGTACGCGGGGCTTGGCGACACGGATGAGGCGATGAACATGCTGGAGGGGGCCTTCGCGCGGGGCGCTGGCGCGATTTATGGCGTCAAAGGCTCGTTTCTGTTCGCCTCGCTCCACGGGCACCCGAGGTTCAACGCGCTGCTCAAGAAGATGAACCTGACCTGACCCTGCGGAGCGATCGTCGGATGCAATCTCGCTGATCGCCCACACCCGCGCCGGCTAAGGAGGCGCTAGCGCGTGAGTGCCACCTGGGCGAGTTCCTCCGACAGGATCGGGAGAGTGTCGTCGCTTCTCGACGCCTAACGGCGACCGATCACGTGGGAAGCTCAAACGCAAAGATGCTGCCGCGCGGCGTGGCATCCTCGACGCCAATCGTCCCGCCGTGCGCTTCGACCGCGAGACTGCAAAACGCCAGCCCGAGGCCCACCGAGTGGTACGTGCGGTCCTTCCGTACGACCACCGAGCCGAACTTTTCGAAGATGCGCTGCCTAGCCTCTGGCGGAACGCCTTCTCCCTCGTCTTGCACCGCGACCCGGACCTTGCCCGGCAGCGACTTCACCTCGATCGTGAGCTTGCCGCCCTGCTGCGTATGCTTGATCCCGTTGCTGACCAGGTTCTCGAGCACCCTGCGCACCAACGCCGCGTCACAGTTCGCCATTACGGGGCCGGTCGTAATGAGATTGATGACCCGGTCCGATTCCATGTTGGCCAGTGCGGTGCGCACGTCACCCGCAATCCTGACGAGGTCGGCCGGTGCCTTGTTGATGGGCATCTTTCCTTCTTCCAGCCGGCTCACGTCCAGCAGGGTATTCGCGAGTTCAGTGAGCTGTCGCACTCCGGCCGTGGCCTCGTCGATCGACTGGGCCAGCTCACCGCTCAGGTCCATTCGGAGGGCGCCGAGCTGCATGACCAAAACGGTGAGCGGGGAACGCATGTCGTGCACGATCATGTGGGTCAGGTCGTCGCGCAGTCGCTGCACTTCCCGGAGCTGCTGGATCGTCTCCTCAAGGTCGCGCCGGGCCCGGCGAAGCGCGAGCTGGGTCGTGACTCGTGCGAGAACCTCCTCCAGCTGAAACGGTTTGGTGATGTAGTCCACGCCGCCCACCGCGAACCCTTTCACCTTGTCGCTCACGTCCGTGAGTGCCGTGAGGAAGATGACCGGGATATCCCGCGAGTCGGGCTGCTCCTTGAGCCTGGCACAAACCTCAAACCCATTCATGCCCGGCATCGTAACGTCGAGCAGGATCAAGTCCGGCAACTCGTGAGCCACCGCCTCGAGGGCTTCAGCGCCGCTCGTCACCGGCCGGGCGTCGAACCCGCGCGTGGCGAGCATGCCTGCCAGGAGCCGCAAGTTTTCGACGGTGTCATCGACCAGCAGAATGCTCGGGGCCGGGGCCGCCACGGCTTCAGGACGGGCCATGGGCTCCGTCAAGAGCCTCGAGTAGTGTCCGGTACTGGAACCCGTTCGCCAACTCGCGAATCGCGTCCGCGGCGCCGCCCGAGTGCGGGGCGACGCGGTCGGCCAGTTGAACCAGGCGGGCGGCCCGGGCCTGCCGGCAGGCCGCGCGCAGCTCGGCAACGAGCTCCGGCGGGATCTGCTGCACCAGACCATCCAGGCTCGGCGCTGACTCTCGGTCAGGCGGCATTTCGGCCGCCGGAACCTCGACGAACCTGACCCCTGTCGCGCGGCCGATGGTCTCGAACAGCTCGCTCTCGCGATAGGGCTTGCGCAGGAGCCCGACCGCGCCTGCCGCCACGACCGCAGATGCCGTGGAGTCGTCCGCGCCCGCGGTTACCACGATGATGACGGGCGGGGCCTGCACCTCGCGCAGGTGTCCGATGGCGGCCAGCCCGCCCATCCCGGGCATGTGCAGGTCCATCAACACCAGGTGGGGGCTCCACACCTGGGCCACCTCGAGAGCCTCTTCTCCCGACGCCGCGCTCCGGGTTTCAAACCCGGCCCGTGACAGCGATTCCTCCAGCAGTTCGCGGTTGCTGGGCACATCGTCAACGACCAGCGCTTTGCGCCGCGTCTCGTTCGCATCCAGGCGCTGCCGACCGTGCCGGCGCCCGGTATCGCGCAGCGCGAAATCGGGGACCCGGATCGCAGTGAAAGTGAAGGTGAAAGTGCTTCCCCTGCCCACCGTGCTGCGCACCGTCAGATCACCACCCAACAGGCGTGCCACGCTCCGGCTGATGGTCAAGCCGAGGCCGGTACCGCTCCGCTGTTTACCGGCCTCCGCCTGGCCGAACGCCGTGAAGATCATTTCCTGCTCGTCCTCGGGGATCCCCGGGCCGGTATCCTCGACCTCGATGCTCACCTCGCAGTGCTCTGGCCCGACATCCCGCGAGGAGACGCGCACCACGATTCGGCCCCGGTCAGTGAATTTCGTCGCATTGCCGAGAAGATTGATCAGGACCTGCCGGATCTTACCGGCGTCGCTTTGGACCCCTCGGACCAGATCGGGCGGGGTGACCACCTGGAACTGGAGCCCCCGCTGTGACGTCAGTTCCGTGAACATCGACTGCACGGCGTCGAGCAGGACCAGCAGGTCGAACGGCTCGACGGAGAGCGTCAGCCGTCCGGCTTCGATGCGCGACATTTCTAAGATGTCGTTGAGCAAGCCCAGGAGGTGGTCACCACTCGTGTGGATCGCCGCGACCTTCCGTCGCTGGGCAGGATCCAGGGACCCGTCAACCTGCAGCAACTGGGCATAGCCGAGGATAGCGTTCATCGGCGTACGAATCTCGTGGCTCATATGGGCCAGGAAGACCCCCTTGGCACGGCTGGCGCTCTCTGCCGCCTCCTTGGCCGCGCGCAACTCCGCGGTCCTCGTGGCCACCAACGCCTCCAGGCCTTCCTGGTGCTTGCGCAGCTCGAGCTCGACGAGTTTGCGACTGGTGACGTCGACATTGACTCCCACGATACGTGCCGGACGCTCCCCGTCCGCCGGCAGCGCAGCCGCCGCGCCGTGGACGTGCCGAACGGTTCCGTCAGGCCGGACGACCCGGAAGTCCACGAACGCTTCCGGTTGTCCTCCTTCGACCCGCGTGATCTGTTCGACGGCCCCGGGCAGATCGTCCGGATGGACGCGGGAAGCCCAGGTGTCCCAGGAAACCGTCCCGTCTTCGTCAAGAGATACGTCATAAAGCTCGGACAGCATTTGGTCCGCGTCGAACCGACGGCTCACGGTGTCGAGCTCCCAGACGCCGATGCCGTCGGCCCCGAGCGCCAGGTCGAGGCGGCGCTGGACACGCCGGCGCTCGGCCAACTCCGCGCGTGCCTCGCGTTCCGCCCGCAGTCGGTCGGTCACGTCGAGCGTGCTGGCCAGAATGAACCGCTTGCCATCGACAGCATAGATGGACAGCGACAACTCGACGGTACGGG
>DATNIM010000120.1:0-4765 GCA_035604455.1 Gemmatimonadales bacterium | reverse complement strand
TTTGTGGGAACATTGAATTGGTACCCGAACCAGGAGGCAATTCGCTACTTCCTGAGCGACGTCTGGCCGCAGCTATTAGCTGATGATCCAGAGCGACGGCTCACTGTGATCGGGCGCGATCCGCCCCCATTCCTTCTGGCGGCCGCGCGGAGCGGCACAGTGTCTGCGCCGGGGTTTGTTGACGACGTGCGGTCCTACTTGGCTGACGCGGCCATCTACATCTGCCCGATCCGGGATGGCGGCGGGACGAGACTCAAGGTGCTGGACGCACTCGCGATGGGCAAGCCGGTCGTCGGGACGGGACTTGCCGTAGAAGGCCTCGACCTCGTCGAGGAAGAACACTATCTCCGCGCCGAAAGTCCCGATGCCTATGTTAGACAGATCCGGCGGCTGGAGAAGGACCCCGCATTGCGTGAACGGCTGGGCCGAACTGGCCGACGCTTGGTGGAAGAGCGCTATTCTTGGGACGTCATTGCCACGAAACTGTGTGAGGCCTACGAACTCGCGCGACGGACGGCGTCCTCGGGGAGAGGGTGATCAAAGGGTGCGGCTGAGGAGGGTGGGGGCTGGACCTGGCCAGAGCAAGGCCAAACCCCAACGCTGCTTAACGCCACGCACCGCGCGGCGGGCGCAGGCGTGGGTGTTCGCCGTCGTCCTGCGATTTCGCCCCGGTCCGTTGTTGAAAGGCATGGCGCCCGGGGCCGTCGAACCTAGACAGTGAGGTCCTGGTGGAAGGCTCGACCCGAGTACCCTCTTGGATCAGCCTTCGCGGGCGAGCGCACCCACCGTCGCCCCGTTTGCGTAGAGGGACGCGTACTCGCCAACCATGGCGGAGAGGCTGAACGCCGCCTCAACGCGCCGCCGGGCCAGGCTAGCAACGCGCCCCGCTGCACCGGGATGCAGCACGCGTTCGAGGCCGTTGGCGAGCGCCATGGCATCCCCGGCCGGCACGAGCTGGTCTGCAAGCGCTGGTCCGAGGACGTCGGCGTTCCCGCCCACTGCTGTGACAACGGGAGCAATTCCCGACGCCATCGCTTCGAGCAAGCTCACCGACGTTCCTTCGCTCCATGAGCCAAGGACAAAGCAGCGGAAGTGCGCCAGGAGATCCGCAGTATCATCGCGCCAGCCGAGCAAGTGCACCCGGTCACGCACGCCGAGGCGCGTCGCGGCAGCCTCAAGGGCGGGCCGGGCCGACCCGTCCCCCGCGATCACCAACACGGGGCGAGACGTCACCCTGCGACTAAGTAGCGCGAACGCTTCGAGCACAACCTCGTAGCCCTTCACGGGCTCGAGTCGCCCGACGCTTCCCACGATGGGCTGACCGTCCGCGAGACCCAGTTCACTCCGGAGCTGGCCGCTCGGGGCCGCAGGCCGGAGCGTCGCGACGTCAACCCCGTTGTGGACGACGACGATCCTCGGCGCCGCGCGCCCGAGCCTGCCTTCCAGGAATCCGCGAAGCGGGGTGGACACGGCGACGAGCACATCGGTGAGTCGCGCCGCTCGGCGGTCGATGAGCCGTGACACCAAGGTGTCGGGCTGGCGGCCATGTTCTGTGTGAATAACGCGTGCCGCGCCCGCTAGGCGCGCGGCCCGGGCGGCCTTGTACCATACGCCGCTGTGGGTGTGGACGACGTCGGGCCGCAGGCTGGCGATGCAGCGCGCGAGCGCGACGGGCCGCAGTAGCGACAGCTTTGACATGGCGGGCCCGGAGTGAACCTCGGCATAGCCCGCCATGTCCCTGCCGTAGCGGCCCTGGTACTCAAGCGTAAGGACATGCGACTCGAACAGCCTCGGGTCGAGTTGGTGGACCAGGTCCGCCATCAGCTTCTCCATGCCCCCGTAGTTCAGATTCTGGATGACGTGGAGCACTCGGATGCGACGATCCCCCCCCGAACTCACGGATTCCTGCCTGACAGCCAGTCGATCGTCTCGCGGATGAAGGGCCGACGATCGGTGGCGTCCCACACGTCGAAGCGCTCTCCAGGGCGAGAGAAGCGCAAGAAGTCTCGCAGCACCCCGAGCCGGGACGGCGCTCCCGGGTCGAGTGCGAGCACCTCGCGCGCGCGTCGGAATCGGGTAAGAAGGTGATCAAGGTCACCCCAGAACCAGCGACTTCGCACTCCCACCCGATATACGTTGACGGGCGCCACGACCTCCCCCAGGGCGAGGCGCACGAGCAACGTGGGAAAGTCGACGCCCGAATCGAGCGCAAGCTGTAGGGATCCCCACAACCGTCCGTTCACCTCCATCAGGTAGCTCGTCCCCGTTTTTGCCCTTCGTTTCAATTCCACCATCGCCACCCCGTGCCAGCACACCCCTGCCAAAAGGCGTTCGCAGGCCTCGAGAAGCTCGGGTTGAAGCGCGATACTCTCCGAATAGACGCTCACGCCCCCCCAAGGCGGCTTTTCCCGCAGACGCTGGTGGGCGAAGGCCGCGACTCGCTGGCCATGGTCCATGAGTAGGAAGACGCCCTCGCCGGGTCCGACGATCCGCTCTTGGACAAGCACCGGGAACGCGGACGCCGGGAAGGCGGCTCCCCACTCGCGGTGGTGCGCGACCTGACATACCGGGAAAGAGCGTTGAATAGCTCCGTCACGGACAACCGAGCGGTGGGGTTTCACGACACAGGGATATCCGATCTCCTCGACAGCCGCCGGCAGTTCCGCCGCGCGACCAACTTCCACGGATCGGGGCGTTGCGAGCCCCACAGAGCGCGCCCGCGTGATGAGCGACGCCTTGTCAGCGAGTGCGGTATAGGCTGCGGCGTCTGGGCCCGCCACCACGGTCGATCCCAGGCGGCTGCGGGCACCGAGCATCAGGGACGTCGTAGGGTCCGTGACGGGGAGGAGAACATCCGCCTCCCACGTGCGGGCGAGCTCCGCCAACCGCGCGACCGCCGTTTCGGGGGACTGGAGCGGGCTGGGCACGATCGCGGAGCGCCGCGCCCACCGAGATACACTGGCGAGTGCGGGAAGCCGAGCGGCCGTCACAAAGACCTCGTGCCCCGACCGTCCCAGCGCGCGCACAGCGGCGAGCGCTGCGCGCGTTTCGCCATCCGTCACAATCACCCGCGCCACGTGGCCCCAGCCCTCACCAGAGGATCTGCCCCGCACGGTTCTGGCACCCCGAGATGCCCCTCCTGCGAACCCTGTGGGGGCCGGTACGCCACCCTCACGAGACCTCGCCATGCCAGCCTTTGGAGCGTGACGGCAAGGCGCTCAAGGATTGGACCATATGCTACACCCCTGTCTGGTCGGTTGCGCTCAGCGGTCCCAACGCTTTTCTCGAGGCGGGCCGGGCTCTGGATCAAACACAAATAAGCCAGCCAGAGGCCGAACCTCGATGACTTGATGCGACGACAGGGCTGCTGTGAGGACATGTTCACATGACGTGGAGGCGCGTCGGGATCTGGTATCGTGTCGCTAGTTCCGTGCGGGGGGCCGCGTGGTGACTCTCGGGGCGATTCGCGGCGCAACAGTTCCCCAACGGCACCATGAACCTTCCCCGCTGCACCTCGTCGAGACGCCCTTCTGATGCGCGAGTATCCGCGGTTCATGGGTGGAAACCTTGGCAGAGCTTCCCCTGTCAGAATGACGCGACGGGTCAGGGACGTGGTGAGTCACGGTCGTTCCATCCGCCACGCGCACCCGAGAGCGCGCGCGCCATCAGCGCCTGACCAGCTACGGTAAGCCGCTTCTGACGCCCGTTTCGACCATTCGGCGTCAGGCCGAGCGTCTTACCCCTCGCGCGTCAGAGCCTCAATGAGGGCGGTCCCGCCGCACGCCTCCAGACCGGCCCGCGCCGATCAGTGTGATCGGTGGTCGCGCGGGCGTCCCGCCGGGCACCGCTATTCCGTGGCTGACGTACTCACGACCACGACCGCACGACCGGTCGCTTTGGTATCAGAAGATCGTGTAGATGAAGGGAGCCAAGACAGATCCCTGCGCGAACACGAGTAGCGCGCCCACCAACAGCATCACAACGAGGATCGGGAGGAGCCAGAACTTCTTTCGCACCCGCATGAACGCCCACAGGTCCTTGACCAAACCTGCGCTTCCCATTGAAACCCCCTAGAATTGCCGTTGCATGTCGGACCGCTGGCGAGCGTCGGGCGCCCGCGGGGCCCAGCCCGTGGAGCGGGGCAGCGCTGATGCGCCAACCAGTCGCATCAGTAATCCCACCGGAGTCAACACCAAGTAAAACACGATCCCGAGGAAAATGGGCGTAGTCACCTTCGACAGCAGGTGCCCTAGGCCCATCCAGACTCGGAAGACGGGACCGAGAGAAGCCGGCACCACCAGGCCGGCGACGATCAGCAGGCCCCCGGTCACCTCGAATGGTGTGACCACGTGCAGTCGGCCTCGCCACCACGCCACACCACCCAACACGAGAAAGGCGAGGCCTACCTTCAGGCCGAAGCGGCGCCCTTCGGCGGCCGTCAATCGAGCTGGAACTCTGTCTGCCAATTCTTCGTCTCTTTCCATACCGGCTGCGCGGTCTTGTCGAGAAGGAACTCGCCCAGCACGAGATAGTCGAGGTGAGTGCGCATGAAGCACTGGTATGCGTCTTCGGGCGTGCAGACGATCGGTTCACCGCGAACATTGAAGGACGTATTCACCAGGACGGCGCACCCCGTAAGCCGCTCGAACTCTTGTAGGAGATCGTAGTAGTCTGGGTTGGTTTCGCGGGTGACGGTTTGAATGCGCGCGGAATAGTCAATATGGGTGACGGCCGGGATATCTGACCGCACGACATTTAGCTGGTC
>DATNIM010000119.1:0-34660 GCA_035604455.1 Gemmatimonadales bacterium | reverse complement strand
GGCCGGCGTAGGAGTTGAGCAGCGAGATCACAACCGGCATGTCGGCGCCGCCGATCGGGAGCACGATGAAGACGCCGATCAAGAGGCCCAGCGCCACCATCGCGTAGAACAGGGGCCGCGCCCCGGGCACGGCGATCAAATACGCGAAGAGACCGAGCGTGCCGAGAAACAGCGTGATGTTGACGGTGTTCTGGCCGCGATAGGTGACCGGGGCGCCCTTGATCAGCTCCTGCAGCTTCCCGAAGGCCATGAAGCTGCCCGTGATCGTGAGCGATCCGAACAAGACCTCGAAGCCGAGCGCCGCCATTTCCACGTGCGGCACCTGGCCCCCCATGCGCCAGTATTCCGCCACCCCGACCAGGGTCGCCGCGAGGGCCCCGCACATGTGTGAGATCGCCGTCCGCTGCGGCACCGCGGTCATGGGCATGTAGATGGCGATCGGCGCGCCGATCGCCGAGCCGGCGACGAGTCCCACCAGGATCCAGTCGAAGCGGACGATCTCGTGCTGGAGGAGCGTGCCGATGATCGCGACCAGCATCCCGATCTCGGCGTAGAGCATCCCGCGCCGCGCCGTGGCCGGAGACGTGAGGCCCTTCAACCCGAGGATGAAGAGGATCGCAGAGGCGAGGTAGGCGATCTGGATGACGACCGGCGGCATCACTTGCCCTCGTCGCCCCGCTTGAACATCCGGAGCATCCGGTCGGTGATCAGGAACCCACTCACGACGTTCGTCATCGCCGAGGCAACCGCCACGACGCCCAGAATCGTGGCCACGGTGCCGTAGTTCGCACCGGCGAGCACGAGCGAGCCGACGAGCGAGATCCCCGAGATCGCGTTCGTCGCCGACATCAGGGGCGTGTGCAGGAGCGGCGGCACGCGCGAGATGACTTGATAGCCGACGAAGGCGGCGAGGACGAAGACGTAGAGTTCGATGAACGAAATGCCGTTCATGCTTGGCTCCGAATTTGGCCCGCGTGCGTGACTACCATGGCCGCCGTAATCTGGTCGCTCAGGTCGACGACGAGCTGGCCGTCTTTCACCACGTGGTTGAGCAGGGTCTGGATGTTCCGCGCGTACATCTGACTCGCGTGCACCGGCACGCTCGCCGCGAGATTCACGGGCCCGAGGATCGTGACGCCCCCGACGGTCGTCGTTTCGCCGGGACGGGTGAGCTCGCAGTTGCCGCCCGCTTCCGCCGCGACGTCGACTATCACGGCGCCAGGCTTCATGCGCTCGACCATCGCGGCGGTGATGAGCCGGGGCGCGGGTCGGTTCGGGATGAGCGCCGTCGTGACGACGAGGTCCATTTCCTGGAGATGCGCGCCGATGAGCTCGAGCTCGCGCCGGTGCTGTTCCTCGGCGAGCTCGGTGGCATATCCCCCGGCGCCCTCGGCCGCCTGTGAGACGGCCTCGGCCGCAACGAAGCGAGCCCCGAGACTCTCGACCTGCTCCTTCACCGCGGGCCGGACGTCGAACGCCGAGACCACAGCGCCGAGGCGACGCGCGGTGGCGATCGCCTGCAGGCCCGCGACCCCGGCGCCGAGAATGAAGGCCTTGGCCGGCGCGAGGGTGCCGGCCGCCGTCGTGAGCATGGGGAGCACCCGGCCGAGGTGCTCGGCGCCGAGCAGCACCGCCTTGTAGCCCACGATCGTGCTCTGCGACGACAGCGCGTCCATCGATTGCGCCCGGGTGATGCGCGGGACGAGCTCCATGGCGAACGCCGTGACGCGGCGGCGGGCGAACACGCCGAAGAGCTCGCGGCTGCGGGCGGGCTGGAGGAACGACACGAGCGCTCCGCCCTCACGCAGGCGCTCCGCCTCGGCCTCGCTCGGGCGCTGCACGCGGACGACGATGTCCGCCGCCGCCGCTCCGTTCCCGTCGACCAGCGTGGCGCCCGCAGCCCGATAGGCGGCGTCCGAAAACGATGCGGCGTCCCCTGCCCCGTACTCGATCGCGACCTCGTAGCCGGCCTTGCAGAGCTTGGCCACGGTGTCCGGGACGAGCGCCACACGGCGCTCGTTGGGCGCGGTCTCTTTCGGGACCCCAATCTTCATCGACTCCCCCACTCTAGGATCGGTTGCCGCCGGCAGGTGGCCGAGGAAGTTAATGACCGCGCCCCCGCCCCGGACAGCGGGCTAGACTCCCGGAATGACGGCGTCAGCCTCGATTTCGACGAGCATGGCGGGATCGACGAACCCGGCCACCGCGACGAGCGAGCACGCAGGCCGGGTGTGGCTGAAAAACTCGGCGTGGGCGCGCCCCACGGCCTCCCAGTCCTCGATCCGGCGCACGAACATGCGCGTGCGCACGACGTCCTCCAGGCGCGCGCCGGCCGCGCGCAGCGCGCGCTCGATGTTGAGGAACGTCTGGACGGCCTGCCCATACGGATCCTCCGGCCCAACGATCGTCCCGTCCTCCGCGGTGGCCGTGGTCCCGGACACGTACACGTGCCCGCCCACCCGGACAGCCCGGCAGTAGCCTACGCGCGACTCCCAGGGGGTGCCGCTCTCAATGTTCATTCGCTCGTGCATCGCATCCTCCGGCGCAAGGGCCGCGGCTCAGGCTGGCGCGGGGTAGGTCAGTTTGCCCGCGTCGTCGATCCGCGCGTGAGGGGAGAGGCGGTGCGGGCGCGGCGGTCCGGCTCCGAGAATGTGGTCCACCGCGATCCCGCGAACCGTGAGGGCGTCGGCGATGAGCGATCGGTGACACCGCCACGGAACAGCTTCAGCACACAGGATCGCCGTGGAAGCCGTTTGTGCAACGGCCACGAGCCGCTCCAGGGCCGCGGCAAACTCCGGGGTCTGCATGTGATCGGCAAAGCCCCGAAACGCCGCGTTCGTCCAGGCCCGGTTTGGGGACTCGGGCCGCGCCCGGCGGCGCCCTCCGAGATCCACTTCGTGTCGGTAGTCGATGCCAAGCCCGGCGAGTGCTGCGGCGAACGCCGCACCCTCAAACCAGGGCTGGCGGCGTGACGCGGGGTAGCGGCGCACGTCCACGAGGGCCGTGACGCCGTGCGCCCGCAGCAGGCTCGTGAACTCATCGAGCGTCAGGGTCGAATGGCCGATCGTGTGGATCATCGGGCCGTGGCCGCCTTGACGGAGCTCGGGGGCCCCGCGTTACCTACCCAGGACAAGAGACTCCCGTTGGCGTCACGCACATCGGCAGGAGGCCGGCCATGACAGAGCAGGAGCAACTCATCAACATCATAGAGCGGGAATTCCCGACGACCCTGAAGGCGCTCCGGGCGTACCCAACCGCCAAATCGGAGCTCAAGCCTTCGACCAAGTCGAAGAGCGCGCGGGAGCTCGCGCACACGTTCGTGTTCGGCGCGAAGGTGGCGGACATGACGCTCGACGGCGCGCTCCAACTCGAGAAAGTCCCCGCGCTCGGTGCCACGCTCGATTCAATCATCGCAACGTACGACTCGCTGCATCACACCTTCGTCGACCGGTTGAAGCGCACGTCCGATGCCGACCTGAACAAGACCGTGAAGTTCTTCGCCGGGCCGAAGCGGATGGAAGACATGCGCCGGGCGGACGTGCTGTGGTTCCTGCTGATGGACACGGTACACCACCGCGGTCAATGGTCCGTCTATCTACGCCTCGCCGACGCGAAGGTGCCCTCGATTTACGGTCCCACGGCCGACGAGCCCTGGCAGTAACCCCCTGGGCTTCGACTAGTTCGGCGGTCAAAACCGGATAGAACGCCGCACGGGCTCGCGCTAGCTTCGTCGGCGTGACCCGTGCCGTGCCCGACCGTCAGTGGCGCATCGTCCTCGATCGCGACCGTCGTTACGACGGGACGTTCGTCTACGCGGTCAGCTCGACCGGGATCTATTGTCGCCCATCGTGTCCGTCACGGCGTCCGGGCCGCTCGCGGGTCGCGTTCTTCCCGGCACCCGAGCTCGCCGAGCAGGCAGGATTCCGCCCCTGCCGACGTTGCCGGCCCCGCGACGCGGCCGTCGGGGATCCCCGGACTGCCCTCGTGCTCCAGGCCTGCCGCGAGCTCGAGCGGAGGGTCGACGAGCCGGTCGTCCTGCAAGCGCTCGCGTCCCGAGTGGCCACAACGCCGGCGCGGCTGCGTCGCGCGTTTCACGCCGTGCTCGGCCTCACGCCCCGCCAGTACCGTGACGCCCGGCGCGTGGAGCGCTTGAAAAGCGAGTTGCGCCGCGGCGGGCGGATCAGCCCGGCGATGTACGCGGCGGGGTATGGGTCGCCCAGCCGTCTGTACGAGCGGGCCCGCGCCCGGCTCGGGATGACCCCCGCGACCTACGGACGCGGCGGCCGCGGCGCGCGTATCCGCTACGCGGTCGTCACCACGGAACTCGGGGATGTCTTGCTCGCTGCGACCGAACACGGCGTGTGCCGCGTGGCGATGGGGTCGGGTGACGCACTCGAGCGCGACCTGCGCAAGGAATTCCCGAACGCGGAGCTCGTGCAGGATGCCCGCGGGCTCAAGCCCGCGGTCACGGCACTTCACGAGTACCTCGCGAATGCGCGCACGCGCCTCGATCTCCCCCTCGACGTCCGAGGCACCGCGTTTCAGTGGCGCGTGTGGGAGGCGTTGCGCCGGATCCCCTACGGGAGCACCCGATCGTACGCCGGTCTCGCGCGCGCGATTGGCGCGCCGGGGAGCGCCCGCGCCGTCGCGCGGGCGTGCGCGTCGAACCCCACCGCCCTCGTGGTGCCGTGCCACCGGGTGGTGCGCTCGGACGGCGCGCTCGGGGGCTACCGCTGGGGGCTCGCGCGCAAGCAGGCGTTGCTCGCGCTCGAGTCGTCGCGCACACGACAAGGAGGCGAGCGCTCGCCGCGGACGATGCAGCGGCGTTAGTATTGGCGCACCGGGCGCGTACGCGCCCGATTTTCCCCCCTGGAAACCGATGACCGAGACCACTGAGCCCCGCACGGCGCCGGACTACACCCTCGACCGACGGGTCGTTCTGCTCACGCTCGTCGCCGTCGCGATCGGCGCCCTCGGGGCATTGGTCGCGGACGCCCTGCTTCACCTCATCGACATCTTCACGAACTTTTTCTATTACCAGCGGCTGAGCGCCGCTCACGTCGTGCCGGGCGGCAATCGACTGGGCGTCGTGGCCGTGTTGGTCCCGGTGCTAGGCGGGCTCATCGTGGGGCTCATGGCTCGCTACGGGTCGGAGAAGATTCGCGGCCATGGAATTCCCGAGGCGATCGAAGCGATCCTCACGGGCAGCCGGATCGAGGCGCGCGTGGCTCTGCTCAAGCCCCTGTCGGCCGCGGTCGCGCTCGGGACGGGCGGTCCCTTCGGCGCCGAAGGACCCATCATCGTGACGGGCGGCGCCGTCGGGTCGCTCGTGGCCCAGGGCTTTCGGCTGTCGGCCGCCGAGCGAAAGACGCTGCTCGCGGCGGGCGCGGCGGCGGGCATGGCGGGGATCTTCGCCACGCCGCTCGCCGCGGTGGTGCTCGCGATCGAAGTCCTCTTGTTCGAGTGGAAGCCGCGCAGTTTCATCCCCGTGGCCGCAGCGGCGGCGACCGCGTGGGCCGTGCGGATTCCGCTCTTGGGCGCGGGCCCGCTCTTTCCCCTGGGTGAGCACGGGGCCGTCACGGCCCGCGTCCTCCTCGCGTGCGTGGGCCTCGGGGCGGCCGCGGCCCTGGCGGCGACGTGCGCGAGCGCGCTCGTGTACAGGGCGGAAGATGCGTTTGCGCGCCTGCCGCTCCACTGGATGTGGTGGCCCGCCTTGGGGGGCATCGTGGTCGGGGTCGGGGGGCTCATCTCTCCCCGTGCGCTCGGGGTCGGCTACGAAACCATCCACGACCTCGTGGCGGGAAACCTGGGCCTCGGCCTCGTGACCACCCTGCTCGTCACCAAAGCGATCATCTGGTCGGTGGCCCTCGGGTCGGGCACCTCGGGGGGCGTCTTTGCACCGCTCCTCATCATGGGTGGAGCGCTTGGCGCGCTGTGCGCGGAGCTCCTCGGCGCCCACGATCCGGGGCTCTGGGCGGCGTTGGGCATGGGCGCGATGCTCGGGGGCACGATGCACGCGCCGTTCACGGCGATCGTGTTTCTCGTCGAGGCCACGGGCGACGTCCGCCTGTTGCCCCCGCTCCTCGTGTCATGCGTGACGGCCGCGGCCGTCGCGGTCCTCGGTATGCGCCACTCCATCCTCACCGAGCGGCTCGCGCGCCGCGGCCGGCCCGTGACCCGGGAATACATCGTAAACCCGATGCGACTGCTCAGGGTGGAAGACGTGATGCAGCGCGATGTGCCGACGATTCCCGCGACTCTGGCTGTCGACCAGCTGTTCCACCGGGTGCTGCACGAGGACCCCCTCTACGGCCGCCGGAATGGTTGGCCGCTCGTGGACGACGCCGGTCGGCTGGTCGGGATGCTTACGCGCAGCGATCTCGTCCGGGCGCTGGAAACAACGGACGACGACCGCCAGCAGACCGCGGCAGACCTCGGCAGCCGCACGCTCGTCGTGGCCCACCCCGACGAGCTCCTCGCCACTGCCGCGGACCGGATGCTGCGCGCCGACGTCGGGCGGTTGCCGGTCGTGCGCCGTGACGATTCCCAGGCCCTCGTGGGGAATCTCGGTCGCGCCGAGATTCTCGGCGCATGGCTCCAGGCGGCTCGCGACGAGCGTGACCGCGACCCCGGCTGGATCGCGCGCGGTGCCGCGCGCGTGCGCCGGGCGCTGGCGACGCGCCAGGGGTGACGCCGCGGCGGGGGCCCTACGGGGAGACCTGAGAGCTACGGAATAAGGAGGAGTTTACCCGTCGTCCGACGCGCTTCGAGGTCCCGGTGCGCCTGCGCCGCCTCGGCCAAGGTGTAGCGCCCGCCCACGCGGGCATGGAGCGCGCCGGTCCGGACCCAGTCCAAGACATCCCCAGCTCGCTGCAGCAGCTCGGCGCGGGTCTCGATATAGTGGCCGAGCGTTGGTCGGGTGAGAAAAAGCGAGCCCTTGCGGTTCAGGAGCTGCGGGTCGAAGAGCTCGACCGGCCCGCTCGACTGGCCAAACAGCACGAGCATGCCGCGGGGCCGCAGGCAGTCGAAGCCTCCAAGGAACGTCGTGCGTCCAACCGAGTCATAGACGACATCGACCCCGCGAGGGACGAGCTGGCGCACGGCCGGGACGAAGTCCCGTTCCGTATAGATGATCACGTCGTCGGCTCCGGCTCCCCGCGCGAGCTCGGCCTTGGTCGCCGTGGACACGGTGGCGATCACGCGGGCACGCAGGCGTTTCGCAAGCTGGCAGAGGAGGAGCCCGACCCCGCCGGCCGCCGCGTGCACCACACACGTGTCACCGGATTTGAGGGGATAGGTGGATGTGGTGAGATAGTGGGCCGTCATGCCCTGGAGCATGACAGCCGCGGCCTGGTCCAAATCGACGCTCGGCGGGACTGGCACGAGCCGCTCTGCGTTGACGACGGCGAATTGAGCGTACGCTCCGTTGGCGCCGGCGTAGGCCACGCGGTCGCCCACGGCCACGCTCGTGACACCCGGCCCTGTGGCCGCGACCGTGCCGCTCGCCTCCTGCCCGACCGTAAAGGGCATGGCGAGCGGGTAGCGCCCCATACGCTGATAGACGTCGATGAAGTTCACACCAGCGGCGGCGACGCGCACGAGCGCCTCGCCCGATCCCGGCGCGGGGTCCGGCGCCTCTTCGTATCGGAGGGCCTCGGGACCTCCCACTTGGTGAACGCGGACGGCTTTCACCGCGCGCGGACCGAGACGAAGTGCAGGTCCTGGTAGTCGAAGCTGAAGTCCGCGAGCGGCGACACAGCGGCCATGCGAATCCCGGCCACGGACCCGTCGGGCGACAGATCGAACGTGAGAAACGCGTCGGCGAGATTCAGGGCCCGCCAGTGTGTGATAAACGTGTCGTATTGCCAGGGCTCAAGGGCGCCCGTGAACGCGGGCGAGCGACTGAGACGAAACACGAGCGTGTCGTGCTCGAGGACGATCGTGGCGTCGCCGTAGAGTGAGTCTCGGTAGACGCCGACGTACCGCGAGAGCCCTAGCGTCGGCCGCGACGTCGTATCGCGTCGCGCGCGCCAGGTCGCGAGCAGCGAGTCGTTCGCCGCGCGGTCGTGGTCGGCGACATCGGCGAACGCGGTGACCCAATCGGTCGCGGGGACCTTGAAGAACTGGTCGAGCAGCTCAAAGGTGAGCGCGTCGGGAAGGTCGCTCTCCCCGTTCGTGAGCACGACGATGCCGATGCGCTCTTCGGGCACGAGCGTGACGCGCGAAGTCATGCCGGCGAGTCCGCCTGTATGCCAGACCATCTTCCGCCCGTGGTAGTCGCGGAGCCTCCAGCCCAGGGCGTAGTCGAAGAAGTTCGGCCGCAGCGCGGCGAGGGGCGGCTCGGGGTCGTCGATGGGGATCACGGTCTGCGGCGACCACATTTCCCGGGTTTGGCCGGTGCTCCAGACCGTCGTGACACCCGCGCGGCCCGAGTCGATCTGGACCTGAACCCATTTCAAGAGGTCGGCCCCGCTCGAGATGATCGACGCCGCGGGCCCGATGTTGTCGACCGTATCGAGCGGCACGACCTGTAGCGCGTTGTTCACCAGCGCGTAGGGCGTGGCGAGGGTGTCGCCGGGCCGCAGATCGGCGATACCGGTCCGGGTGTCCGTCATGTCCAGCGGCGTGAGAATCTGCGTGCGCACGAACGCTTCCCAACTCGCGTGCGTGACGGCGGGCACGATCTCTCCCGCTACCGCGTACAGCACGTTGTCGTAGGCGTAGCTCGCCCGGAAGCTCGTGGCCGGCCGGGCTGCGCGAATCCGATGGAGGATTTCCGGGCGCGAGAGCGTGGAGTGGAGCCAGAGCAGGTCCCCTGCCCCGAGGCCGAGGCCGCTTCGGTGGGTGAGGAGATCTCGCACGGTGAGCTGGCGCGTGACCCAGGGATCGGCGAGCTCGAAGCCCGGGAGGTAGCTCGTGACCCGCCCATCCCAATTGATCCGCGCGGAGTCGACGAGCATCGCCAGGCTCGCCGCCGTGAAGGCTTTTGTGTTCGAGCCGATCTGGAAGAGTGTGTGGGGCGTGACGGGCGCCCCGCCGACCTGACGCACTCCGTAGCCGCGCAAGAGGAGCACGCGGCCGTCGTGCACAACGGCGATGACGGCGCCCGGCACCTGAAACCGCGCCAGGGCGCGGGCGACCTCGGCGTCGAAGTGTTTCGGGAGGCGGGCTTGGGCGGGGGCCCGTACGGGGGCGAGCCACGCCCCCACGAGGAGCGGCAGCCAGGCTCGAGATCCACGCATCTGCGTTCCCGTCGGGGTCGCGCCAAGGATACCCCGAGGCGACCCCGGGTTGGAAGGCCTCCGGTCCGCCGGACCCGAGCGGAGGCTATCTTCAAGCACGGCGCCCTGGCTCGCGACTCTCGCGAGCACGAGGGCGAAGGGGACCAGGGGGGACGCCGTGTGGTTGTTGGCCGTACTGCTCATCGCGGATTCCATCCAGCGAGTCTCGGTCCCCGTGGCACCCTCCGAAACACTCCACGTTGAGATCAGCGGCGCGGGCGAGCCGGTCGTGCTCGTGCCCACACTCGTCGGCTCCGCGTTCTCGTTTCGGCATCTCGTGCCCCTGCTCACGGCGGACGGCTATCGCACGATCGTCATCGAGCCGCTTGGCCTCGGCGAATCGAGCAGACCGCCCCACGCGGACTACTCGCTCACCGCCCAGGCCGATCGTCTAGCCGCGGTGCTCGACTCGCTCGGCGTGTCGAGCGCGGTGATCGTGGCTCACGCTGCGGCGGGGTCCGAGGCGTTCCGGCTAGCCTACCGGCACCCCGAGAAGGTCCGAGCGCTCGTGTCGATCGAGGGCGGCCCGACCGAGACGGAGGTCACCGCCTCGTTCAAACGGGCCATGCGGTTCGCCCCTCTGCTCAGGATCGTGGGCGGCGTGGGCCTGATCCGCTGGAAGATGCGCCAGACGTTCATCGCATCGTCGGGGGATCCGCACTGGATCAGCGACTCCGTCATCCGAGGCTACACGGCGGCCGCCGCCCGGAACCTCGGTGCCACGCTGCGCGCGTTTCGCGCCGTCGCCGCCACCACGGAGCCCGTTCAGCTCGCGCCGCACCTGCCTGAGATTCGCTGCCCCGTGATCTTGATGGTGGGGGGCACGCCGCACGATGGACACGTAGGCCCGGACGAGATCGCGTTGCTCCGTCAAGTGTTGCCCCACTTCGTGCTCGACTCCGTGCCGGGCGCGGGACTTTTCCTGTATGAAGAGCAACCGGCCGCAGTCGTCGCCGCCGTGCGCCAAGCCTCGGCTCTTGCGGCGTCGGCAAGCGCCGATCCTTAAGACCGCTTCACTCCTGAGCCGCTCCGGGGTTGCCCGCACGGTTGGGTACCCTGATCTTCCCTGCACGGTGTCCCACGTGCCGGACCGTCCACTGCGCATCGCGCTCGTTGCCGAAGACTACTACCCTCAGCTCGGAGGGATCCCCGAGCACGTCCACCATCTCGCGCTCGAGCTTCAGGCCCGGGGGCACACGGCGATCGTGGTGGCTTCGCATATGCGCGGGGACAAGGAAGACCCGCCGTTCGTGCACCGCATCGGGAAGAGCATCGTCATCTACGCCAACGGGGGCGTGGCGCGAGTCACCGCGGGCTGGCGGCTCACGGCCCGCCTGGCCGACCTCCTGCGCGAGCACCAGATCGACGTCGTCCACGTGCATGGCGGCCTCTGGCCCACGTGGGGGCTCGTGGCGCCCCGGGCCGCGCGGCGCGTGGGTGTGCCGATCGTCGCGACCTGCCATTCGTGGTTCCCCGAGTCGATCGGCCTCAGCCTCCTGCGCCGCCCGTTGCAGAAGGTGCTCGATCAACACGCGGCCTTGCTCGCCGTAAGCCCGCCCGTGATCGAAGTGATGTCCCGGTATTTGCGCGGCACCTGGGAGCTCGTGCCGAACGGCGTCGACGTCCGCTACTTCCAGCCGAACGGGCGCCGCCCGGGCGACGCCCTGGTGGTGGGCCCTCGGCTCCTCTTCCTGCATCGGCTCGAGCCCCGCAACCGCCTCGGCATGGTCCTCGATGCAATGCCCTTCATTCTCAAGCGCTACCCGAACGCCGAGCTCACGGTCGTGGGCGACGGGCCCTGGCGGGGGTACTACGAGTGGCGCGCCCGCTCCCTCGGGTCCCGGGTGCGGTTTCTGGGGCGGGTCTACGACCGCCCCGTGCACTACGGCAGCGCGGACCTTTACATGTGTCCCTCAGTGCGGGCGTCGTTCGGGGTCACACTGCTCGAGGCCATGGCCTGCGGCACACCGCTCGTGCTCTCGGACAACGTGGGGTTCCGTTCGGTCGCCGACGACGGCCAGGAAGCCGTGATCGTCCAGGGGAACGATCCCCGGAGCTGGGCGGACGTGGCCATTGCCCTCCTTGAAAACCCCGAGCGCCGAGCCCGCATGAGCGAGCTCGGGGTGCTCAAAGCCGCCCGCTACGCCTGGCCGCGCGTGGCCGAAATGACCCTCGCCGTCTACCGGCGCGTTCTCGCCTGACCTGCAGGGACAGGGGTTGCTGTCGGGGAGCGAGCGGCTCGCTGTGGGGTACCTAGACCGCACGCCCAGGCGACCGGTTCCGTTCAGCGACCGCCCGTGCTAACGTCTCGGCCCGTGTTTCGTCCTAGTACATCCCTGTACGGTCTCGAGGAGTGCTCATGACGTTCCGGCAGATGCCTAGGCTGCTCGTCCTTCTTCTTGCAGGCTCCCTCGCCCTTGGGTGCAGCCAAAACCCCATCAACCAGGGCCCATTTGTCTCCGACTTCAACGGCGAGAACGCTCCTGAGGGTCAAATAGGCAGCACGGTCCTCGCCGAGGGCCTGAACTACGGTACCGTACCGGACTCGCTCGTCTTCTCGAGCCAGTTCGGCACGGGGATCCCGGCGTCGGTTATCACCTGGCTCGATTCCTACATCGTCGGCACGATCCCCCCGGGGTCCGTGGGCGGTACGGCCTATGTGTCGACCGTCGGCGGGTCGAGCGCCGCGATCGTCTTCGCGATCAACCCGCAGGACTCCTTCCCCGGCAGCTTCACGTGGCGGGCCGGGACCGCGCTCCCGGTTGCCGTGAGCGGTGCCGGCGTCACCTACGCTGCGCTCGAGCAGGCCACTTCGACGGTCAGGGCCGTGTATGTAACCGGCGGGGCCGACAATTCGGGCAATCCGACGTCTGCAGTGTACTTCGCGACCATCGATGCGCTCGGGAACCTGAGCGCCTGGAAGACCACGACCCCGCTGCCCAAGGCGCTCGCCTTCCACGGCATCGTCGCCCCGACCACCTCGAACAGTCTCATTCAGAACTCCCTTGGGTCCCTCCTCGTCATGGGCGGCACTACCGATCGCGCGGGGACCGCCTCGAGCGCGATTTACCAGGGCGTGCTGAACGGCGACGGCAGTGTGGCGAGCTGGACGCAGCTCGGGATCACGTTGCCCGCGCCCCTGCACTCCTTCGGCACGGCGATCAACTTCGACGACATCTATGTCGTAGGCGGCGCGACCACGGGGAACGCCCCGGTCTCGACGGTCTACCGCGCGGTGCTCCAGAACACCGGGCAGCCGATCTCCTGGCACACAGAGGCCGCCCTTCCCAAAGCCCGCTCACACCTCGGCGTCGGGTTCTATGGTCTGACGCTCTACGCCGTCGGCGGAGACTCTGGGGTCGCGACACCGAACGACTCGGCCGGGGCTACGGCGGTCTCGGAAGTCGACTACGCGGCGATCGATCCCTACCTGCGCGTCCTCGGGACGGGGTGGGTGGTGTCGCAGCAGACGCTCCCCGGCGGGCGGTCCGGCCTGTCAGCGCTCGGCGCCGGCGCCCCAGGCGCGGCTGCGGTGACCGTGACGGGCGGCCTCTACAGCGGTGCCGCGAGCGGCTCGAGCGAGGAGAACTATCTCTCCTTGAGCATCACGGGCTCCGTGCTTTCCTCCGCAGCGGGTAGCGCGTCCATCAACAGCTTGTGCGGCTGCAACCTGTTCAACTCGGGCTCGACGGGCTATCGTGACGGGAACCGCAACTACCATCTCCTCGTGGTTGGGGGCGATGACGTGAACAGCCCGGGAACGAAGCACGCGCAGACCTTCCTGTACTGAGGCGTACCAGAGTCCCGCGCGCTCGGCCGAGGCGAGTCGGCTAGCCGGGAACGCACAAGCGCCCCTCCCACGAAGAGGGGCGCTTGTCTAATGGGCCCGAGCCCGTGACGATCCTCAAGTCGCTCGAGCGCGCCGCGCGGCGCCGCTACCTCGCGCTCACGGACCGGCCGTTTCAGGGCACGTTGGTGAGCACGCCACAAGACGTCCTGCAGCTTGCCGCTGAGCCCCGGCTGCTCCTCCTGCGACAGGATCGGATCGGCGACGTGCTCGTCTCCGTACCCGTCGTGCGCGCCCTTCGAGCGGCCTACCCGGCCGCTCGGATCGACATGTTGTTCAGCCGGACGAACTACGCCGCCCTCGAAGCGGTCCGCGCCTTCATCACAACCGCCTGGCGATATGACAAGACGGCGCTGAGCGCCGTGCGCCTCGGGCGGGGGCTGCGGCGCGCGCGCTACGACGTGGTTGTGGACCTGATGGACAACCCGTCCACGAACGCGCGGCTCGCGGCCACGTGGTGCGGCGCCCCAGCGCGCGTGGGTATCCGCCACGAGCGCGCGGGCCACTACACGCACGCCGTGCCGCTCCTCGATCGGCAGCGCGTCCACATCGTGGAGCGGATCGCGCAGCTCCTGCTCGTCTTCGGTATCGACCCGGGCAAGGTGGCGCTCGACCTCGAGTACCCACTCAGCGCGACGGACCGCGCGCGCGCCAAGGCCGTGCTTGGACCAACCGAACGGCCGTTGCGCCTGATCGCGAACATCTCGGGGTCCGGCCGGCCGCGGTATTGGGGAGTCGAGCACTTCGTCGAATGCCTCACCTGGATGGCGCAGGACCCGCGGTTCGCGGTGGCGGTGGGGGGCGCCCCGGGGGACGCGGCGGACGTTCAGGCGATTGCCGCGCGCGTCGGGGCGACGGCCCTCCCGGCGCTCGCGTCGTTCCACGAGTACGCGGCGCTCATCAGGGAAGCAAACCTCCTCCTCACGCCCGATACATCGGTGCTGCACCTCGCCGCCGCCTGGAAAATCCCGACCGTAGCGCTCTTCCACCAACCGGCCGGCGCCCCGTTGCCGTGGTATCCCTACCGCTCGCCCTACCGCGCCGTGGAGGGCGCGTCGGGCGTGGGGGAGATCCCGGTCGCTCGGGTGGAGGAGGCGCTGCGCGCGCTTGTCGCGGAGCAGTTCGGCAGCCTGTGAGGAGCGGCTAGAGCGTGCCGGCGCGCTCGCGAAGCCTGAAGCGCTGGATCTTGCCGGTGGCGGTCTTGGGCAGCTCGTTGGTGAACACGATGCGGCGAGGATGCTTGTAGGGAGCGAGGCGCTGTCGGACAAACTCCCGCAGTTCTTCCTCGAGCGCAGGAGTGGCGACCCGCCCGGGCACGAGGACGACGAACGCGACCGGTTTCACGAGTTGGTCTGCGTTCGGGGCACCCACGACCCCCGCCTCGAGCACGGCATCGTGATCGAGGAGCGCCGCTTCGACTTCGATGGGCGAGACCCACATGCCGCCCGCTTTCATCATGTCGTCGGCGCGCCCGGCATACCAGAAGTACCCGTCCCGATCCCGGGAGTAGCGGTCGCCCGTCTTCAGCCAATCGCCGAGGAACGCCCGCTCGGTCCGCTCGAGATCGTTCCAGTAGCAGGCGCAGGCGCTCGCGCCCCGGACGACGAGGTCGCCGACCGTGCCGTCGGGCGCGTCGTGGCCTTGGTCGTCGAGGATCCGCGCGTCGTATCCCGGCACGAGCCTCCCACTCGAGCCCGGGCGTGCCTCGCCCGCGCGGTTCGCGATGAACGTGTTGCACATCTCGGTCGAGCCAAGCCCGTCCAGCAGCTCCACTCCGAACCGCGCGCGCCACCGCTCGTAGATCCCGGGCGGCAGCGCCTCTCCCGCCGAGAGGCAGCGCCGAACGGCCGCGAGGTCGCGGATGCCGTCTGATTCGGCGGTCCGGAGCATGCTCGCAAACGCCGTCGGGACGGCGAACAGGAGCGTCGGCCGGTCGCGGGCGATGATCTCGAACACACGCCGCGGCTCGGGGCGGCCCGGGAAGAGGCAGGTCGAGGCGCCCACCGAGAACGGGTAGTAGAGCGAGTTCCCGAGGCCGTAGGCGAAGAAGAGCTTGGCGACCGAGTAACAGCGATCGGTCTCCGTGATCTCGAGTACGTGGCGCCCAAAGCCCTCGCAGCAAACGAGGATGTCGCGCTGGCGGTGGACCGCGGCCACGGGGAGCCCGGTCGTGCCGGACGTGTAGAGCCAGAATGCAACCGCTTCTGACGCCGTGTCCTGTGGAGTGAGCTCGGCCGAGGCGGCACCGATCCAGTCCGCAAACGAGATGTCCCCCTGGCCCGCCACCACGAGTCGGGTCTTCGATGTGCGGGCGTCCGAAACAGCGGGGAGGAGTGACTCGCTCACAATCGCGACGCGGGGATCGCAGTCCCCCCACACATAGGCGTGATCGCGGGGCGTGTAGAGCGTGTTGGTGGGCACGGGCACGGCGCCGATTTTGATCGCGCCGAGGAATGCGTAGATGAACTCGGGCCCGTCGAGGAGTGCGAGGAGGACGCGATCACCCGCCCGGACGCCGAGCTCACGGAGCGCGTTGCCGGTGCGGTTCACATTGGCGAGGACGTGTCCGTAGGACAGCTCGGCGTCGGCGCAGATCGCCGTGCACTCGAGCCGCCCTTCCTCCGCATGCCGATCGACCAACCACGCGGCCGCGTTGAATCGCGCCGGCACGGACACTGTGCTCGAGGGGCGGCCGGTCAGCCGACCGGACCCTCTTCCACCAGGGCCAGCATCGCCTCACGCGCCCGCTCGGCCTCGACCCGCGCGTCCGCCGCCCCGGCGTCGCGACGGCGCGCAGCCACCTCGTGGCGCAGCCAGCGATCGGCGTGCCCGTACACGGCTCGCGAATACCGGCCACCGACCGCGTAATCGCGGTCGGTCGCCTGCTCCCATTCCGCGGGCGGCGTCACGCGATCCCCGAGAGCCGTGAAGTAGGGGGTGTTCTTGATCGGGTAGGCGACCGTGGTGAGGAACACGTCGGGCTCGGCCTTCGTGACGAGATCCACGGTGGCCGCGATATCGTCGACCGTCTCGCCGTCGTAGCCCCACATGAGGAACATCCCGACCTGTATCCCGTGCCGCTTCGCCGCGCGGACGGCGAAGAGCACCTGGTCCACTGTGACGCCGCGCTCCATCGCGTCGAGGATGCGCTGGCTCCCGCTTTCCGCGCCGATCCAGATCCGCCAGCATCCCATGTCGGCCAGCGTGGCGAGCACCTCGTCTTTCCCCATGCGGTCGGCCCGGGAAATCGTCTCGAAGGGGAGGCGCAGCTGACGTCGCTTGAGCTCGGCCGAGTACTCGGCGAGCCAGCGATGGTGGATCGTGAACACGTCGTCCGCGTACCAGACGGCGTCGGGTCGATAGCGGTCCCGCAGGAACTCGAGTTCGTCGGCGGTATCGGTGACGCTGCGCCGCCGGTGGCTGTATCCGAACACGGCATGGGAGCACCAGCGGCAGCGGTACGGGCAACCACGGGCCGTGATGAGGTTCACGGTGCCTGTCCCGTGGTGCCGGCGCCACGTCTCGACGTAGCGATCGATGTCGATCGCGTCGCGCGCGGGCCACGGCAGCGTATTGAGGTCGGGAATCTGCGCCCGGTCCGGATTCGTGACGACCACGCCGCTCTCGTCGCGGAACACCGTGCCGTGGATCCCGTGCAGGCGGTGGACCCCACGGGCGTCGAGCGCGGGGAGCAGCTCGACCATCGTCTCCTCGCCTTCACCGACCACGACCACATCCGCGCCGCGCGCGAGGTACTCGGCCGGATAGTTCGCGCACTCAGGGCCCCCGAGCACGACAATCCACCCGCTCGCCTTGGCGAGCCGCACGATGTCCAGGACCGAGCGGCGGGTGATGAGGTTCGTATAGATCCCGAGCACGCCGGCCGGCCGCTGCGCGAGGCGGGCGACGAGCGCCTCGCGCTTGGCAAAGGTGCTATCGAACACGTCGACGCCGTGCCCCGCGCGTCGCAGGTACGCGGCGACGTACAGCAGGCCGAGCGGGGGGTAGGGCTTCATCACTTCTTGTTCCTTGGGGTCTTCCCCGAGGAAGTAGCCATGCGTGAGCAACACGGACGTCATATGGCGGGGACCGTCGCCTCCCACAGATCGAAGCGGGACGGATGACGCCGTCCCCGCAGGAGCGCGAGGAAGGGACGCGCCTCATACCACCAGGGATAGCGGACGCGATGGCGCCGCCAGATTAGCGCGAGGGGCTCCGAGGCGGCCGCCAGGCGCTCCCGCGTGAGGTATTCGATCGCGGGGAGCGCAAGCAGCGCATCGGCCCGCGCGCCCCATTGGCGTGTGGCCGCATCGCGTTTCTCTACCACCATCCGCTCGCCGTCTCCCGCGCGCTTGTAGAAGGGACTGTCGAGGATCACGACCTGCCCACCGGGACCCGTCACCCCGATGGCCTGTGCCAGCGTCGTTTTAAGAGACGTCGCGTAATGAATCGCGGCGTTGAACACGACCACGTCGAAAGCCGCGTCGAGGGGCAGCGCGTCGAACGACGCCGCGACGCGCGCGAACGGCGTCGTGAGCCGCTCGAGGTAGGGCGCACCCGCCCCCAACCCGTCGACCGCGTCCCGGCGCCAATCGACCGCCACGCACTCGTGTCCGCGCAACGCCACGCGGTAGCACAGCCACCCGTTGCCGGCGCCGAGGTCGAGGACCCGCAGCGCTCGCCCGGCCCGCTCGCGTGGGGCGAGCACGGTGCGGACAAAGCGGGCGAACGTTCGAGCCCGCACGCCCCACTGCCGCGCGAGCGGCCCCGTGTGCACGTAGGGAAGGGCCAACAGCTCGACGAGCCCGCCTTGGCCCCGGCCCTCCTCCGCTCTGTGCTCGGCGTACGCCGCGCGGAACCGCGCCGCGGTGTTCATCGCGCCAAGGTTAGTCCGTCCCTGTTGGGGTCGCTAGCTCCTGACTACATTACGCGTTGCGACGATGCCCGCTGCAGCCTTCGATCAGCTCGCCCCCGCCTATGATGCCCGCTTCACCGCCAGCGACCTCGGACAGATCCTGCGGCGTCGTGTGCGGCGTTGGCTCGACCAGGCGTTCGCCCCGGGCCAATTCGTGCTCGAGCTGAACTGCGGCACGGGCGAGGATGCCCTCTACCTCGCCCGGCGCGGCGTGCGTGTGCTCGCCACCGACGCATCGGCCGAGATGCTCGCGGTCGCCGCGTCGAAAATCGCGGGGACCACGCTGTCGAACGCGATTACACGGCGGCAGGTCGCCCTCGAGAACCTGGACGAGCTGCGCCAGGGCTACGCCGGCGCCTTTGACGGCGCCCTTTCGAACTTCGGCGGGCTCAACTGCGTCGCGGATCTCGGCGCGCTCGGGCAATCGCTCGCCGCGCTTCTTGCGCCCGGGGCGCGTGCGGTGCTCTGCGTGATGGGACCCATCGTGCCGTGGGAATGGGCCTGGTTTCTCGCGCACGGCGCCGTCCGCACGGCGTTTCGCCGTCTCGCGCCAGACGGGGTGCCGTGGCGAGACCTGGTCGTCCGTTATCCGTCGATCGGTGACACCCGGCGGGGGTTCGCGCCGCATTTCCGGGTCAGGCGCGCGGGCGGGCTCGGCGTCTTCGTCCCGCCGACCTACGCCGAGCCGTGGGCCCAGCGGCATCCGCGCCTCGTCGAATGGCTCGACCGCTGCGAGCGCCGCGTCGAGCAGTGGCCGGTCGTGCCCTGGCTCGGCGACCACTACCTGCTCGAGCTCGAGCGCCGATGAAGCAGCGCGTCGTCCTCTACAACCCGGCCGCCGCCTTCCCCACGATGCCGCTCGCTCTGGTCGCGATCGCGTCGCATCTCGACCGCGAACGCTTCGAGCCCGTGATCGTCGACGGCCGGCTCGAGCGCGATCCCGTGGGCGCGGTGTTGAGCCTGACCGAGGGTGCCGTGTGCCTGGGGGTCACCGTGCTCACCGGCGCACCGATCCGCGACGCACTGCGGATTTCGCGCGCCGTCAAGGCGCGCCATCCCGGGCTCCCGGTGATCTGGGGTGGCTGGCACCCGTCGATGTTCGGCGCCGAGTGCCTGCGCGACGAGCCGAGCGTTGATGTGACCGTACAGGGCCAAGGCGAGGTGACGTTTCGCGACCTCGTGGAGCGGCTCGCCCGCGGCGACGCGGTCGCGGGGTGTCTCGGCGCGACCACGCGCGCCGGGGCCGACATCGCCACCAACCCCGCCCGCGCGCTCGAGAACGTCAACGCGCTCCGCCGGCACGACTACGGCCTGATCGACGTCCCGCGTTACTTCGCGCTCAAGGGGCGGCGCCAGCTCGACTACATCGCCTCGCAGGGGTGCCGCTTCCGGTGCGCCTTTTGCGCCGACCCGTTCGTCTACCAACGCCAGTGGGTCGGCCTTGAGCCCGAACGGATCGGCACCGAGATCGAGGAGTGGTGGCGGGTCCACGGCTTCGACGACGTCAATTTCCAGGACGAGACGTTCTTCACGTCGACCCCGCGGGTGGTGGCCATCGCCGAGGACTTCGTGCGCCGGAAGCTGCCGATCAGCTGGGCTGCTACGATGCGCGCCGACCAAGGCGCGCGCCTTGAGCCGGGGACCCTCGAGCTGTGCAAGCGCTCGGGGCTGCGCCGGGTGCTCGTCGGGGTCGAGTCCGGGTCGAACGAGATGCTGCGACGCATCAAGAAGGACATCACGATCGAGCAGGTGCTCGAGACGGCGGCGCGCTGCAAGGCTCTGGGCATCCGGGTCCGCTTTCCGTTCATCGTCGGATTTCCGGACGAGGACGAGGCGAGCGTCGCCGCCACGCTCGGGCTCGCGAAGCGGCTGCGGGCGATGAGCCCGGACTTCGAGACCGAGGTGTTCTACTTCAAGCCCTATCCCGGTTCGCCGCTCACCGAAGACGCCGTGGCGCGGGGGTACGAGCCCCCTCGCACGCTCGATGAGTGGTCGACGTTTGATTACGTCGGCTCGGCCGGTCCCTGGGTGACGCCCGAGAAGTACCGCCACGTGGAGCGGTTCAAGTTCTACGCGCGCCTGGCGTGGGAGCGGGGACCGGCGTGGAAGCGGCCGTTCCAGGCCATCGCGCGCTGGCGGTGCGAGCGGGACGCCTACGGGCTACCGGTGGAGAAGGTGTTGTTCGGCTACCGCGCCGAGCTCGCCTAGGGAGGGGTCAGTCCCCGGCGGCGAGCCCGAGCGACAGGGGCTCGAGCCGGTGCGCCGCTTCGCGGCGCTCCAACGCGGCCCAGCGGTGGTCAAAGAGCGCGGCCAAGTCGCGCGGGCCCAACTCGCGGGCCGTGACTTCCTCATGGAGCAGGTCGCGGATTTCGCGGTAGAAGTCGGTCGAGTAGGTCCCCCGGAACATCATCGCGAGATCGTCGCTGTCGGACCAATTCGCCTTGCCCCGCAGGCCTCGGCGGACGCGCTCGTGAAACGACGTGCCCGGCAAGGGATAGGCGACCGAGACGCCGATGTCGTCGGGCGCCTCATCGCGGATCAGGTCGCGGGTCCGGAGAATCGCGCTCCAGTCCTCGCCGGGATAGCCGAGCTGGATGAACCAGCAGGCCCGGATGCCGTGGGCCTTGAGCCGAGCGGTCCCGGTCCGCACGTCCTCGAGTGACGTGCCTTTGTCCATGGCATCGAGCACGTGCTGCGCGCCCGATTCGACCCCGAGCCAGACTTCCTCGCAGCGGGCGTGGGCCAGGGCCTCGACCGCGCTCGGCGTCATGAGGTCGACCCGCGACTGCATCGTGAACGGGGTTCCCGCGCGGCGGGCGCTCACTTCGACCGCGAACGCCTCGATCCAGCGGGGGGTGAGCCCGAAGATGTCGTCGGCGAACCACACGTGGTCGGGGGCGACGTGGTGAGTGAGCTCGAGCAGCTCGTCGGCCACGTTCGCTGGGCTGCGCTGGGTGTAGCGCCGGCCGAACACGGGCTTCGCACACCAGTTGCAGGCGAAGGGGCAGCCACGCGATGTCACCACGTTCCAGGACAGCCGCCCGTGGGCCGCCGTCCAGGCGACGCGGTAGCGCTCGACGTCCACCAGGTCCCAGGCCGGAAACGGCAGGTCGTCGAGGTGGGCAACGGCCGCGCGCGGTGGCGTGCGCCGGGCCACAAGCCGCGCGCCCGCGGACCCGGCGATCGCGAGCCCCGGGACCATGGCGAGGTCCGCGTCCGCGTCCGCCTGCCACCCGCAGGCCAGATCGAGGAACGTGTCCTCGGGCTCTCCCAGGATCACGGCATCGGCCCCGACGCCGAGATAGGAGGCTGTCTGGTCGATCGCATCCGCGCTGTTCACGACGACCCGCGCGCCCAGCGACTTCGCAGCGGCGATCATCTCGAACGCCGCCTCGCGCATTCGCGTGGTGCACATCTTGGTCAGAAAGTTGAAGTTGTCTTCCAGGATCCCGACGACCCGCGGGCGGGTGGCGAAGAGCAGTTCCCGGAACTCATCGACCCCATCGGACAACATCGCGTCGAAGAACGAAAACGGCACGTTCTCACGACGGAGCAGCGCGGCGGCGATGAGCGTGGACAGGGGTGCGTAGGGCTTCATCTTCCGGGTCTGCTTGGGGTCGTAGCGCAGATAGTAGGAATGCGCGAGCAGCACGCGGGAGCGTTCGGAAGACATGCGGCTCACGCGCGCCGTCGGACCGCGGACGCGCCCGGGAGGGAGCGCAACAACGCGAGCGCGCCCGGGAGATCCGAGGCGCCCGACAGGCGAAACGCCCCCTCCTGCGACCAATGCGCAGCGATGTGGGCCGGCGTCCCGCTCCAGCGTTCCTGGGCGATCGCACCGCGAGCAAACTCGGCGAGGAACGCGTCGGGCGTGAGGGGATCGAGGCGCGCCGGGCCGGTCCTCGGGCCGAGCAGAATCGACGCCACGCGGCGCGCGCGGCGGACGTCTGGCGTCGAGCTCGCGAAGAGATCAAGCCGCCCCTTCGTGCGTTCACCCGCCCCGCTCCGCACGACCGACCCATCGAGTCCGAGCAGGCGCTGGGAGTCGGGCAGGAGGGTCACGTCGCGCACGGCAGCGAGGAGCTGGTCGGGGTCGCGGCGCGCGACCAAGATGGCTTCGTCAGCCAACACGCCGAACCCGGCGAGATGGGCGGCGGCCACGAGCGTCGACTTGCCCGCACCAGGCGCGCCGCGCAGGACCACGGCGCCACCGGGCCCGACGACCGCACCCGCGTGCACAACCCCGTAGCCCCGGCGTGCGAGGGTCGCCCCGGCGGGGGCCTCGAGCACCAAACGAGCAACCAGGGCCGGCTGCGCGGCTAGCAGACCCCCGGCCACGCGCGCCGTGACCCGGCCGGTCGCACATTCGATGCGGCCCTTGAGCACATCCCCGAGCGAGAGCTCGACGTCATCTGGGCCGACGGTCCACCGCTCGTCCCCTGCATCGCACAGCGGGACGTCAGCGTGGCCCGAGGTAACCTCGATGGTGAATTCCACCGGTGCCGGCAACGCCCCGGTTCCCGTCCCACGCGGCGCGCGGTCCCAGAGGCGATCCGCCATGGCCACAACCCGCGGATCATTCGTGCGAAGGCGGATGACATCGTCAGGCACGACGTAGCAGACGTCGCTCCGGCTGGCCGAGCGTGCGCGCAAAGGTCTTCGCACCATCCTTCAGCAAATGGAGAGTGATTGCCGACCGGACACGACTAAGGCTAACGGTCGAAACGGTATCGCGGCACCCCCCGACGAGTGTGCCATGTATCATTCTGCACTTGCTCCCAATTAACGAACCGGATCCGTCCCGCCAATGGTGGGCGGGTCACGCGACACCCCTCCCCGATCACCCGCGCCCTCGGAGCGACTACTGAGCGGCTCAGCCTGGCGCATTCGCGCCTACCGGCCCGGCGATGAGCGAGCCCTGGCCACCCTCTGGAGCGCGACGTTCGGCCGCGTGATGACCGAAGAGCACTGGCGCTGG
Source organism: Gemmatimonadales bacterium (assembly GCA_035604455.1). Lineage (GTDB taxonomy): Bacteria > Gemmatimonadota > Gemmatimonadetes > Gemmatimonadales > GWC2-71-9 > AG25. The sequence continues at coordinate 11,639 of DATNIM010000119.1, read as the reverse complement.
AAGCTGCGGGGCCGCCCGTCCGTGGTCGACAACGTCGGGATCGCCGTAGCGTCTGACGACACGCCGATCGCGCAGTTCGGCGGAATTCCCTGCCCCGCCCGCATCCTCGGGGCCACGCGCGAGGTGATGGTCGGTGTCGATGTGATGACGGCACCCGCGTATCGACGACAGGGCGTGTTCACGGCCACCGCGAGCAGCGCCCTGGAGCGGTGGCGCGCGGCGGGCGTGGCGCTCGTGCTCGGCCTCGCCAATGATCGTTGGCGCGGCCGTGCCGACGCCTTGGGCTACGAACGCGTATTTCCGCTACGCCGCCTGGTCCGGATCCTGCGGCCCGATCGCGTGCTCGCTCGGCGGCTCGGGTTCCGCTTGCGTGTGCCCGGGTGGTCGTGGAATCGCCGGACGCAGGGTGAGCCAACCGATGCATCGCTCGAGATCAGAGCGCTGACGGAGCCGATCCCGGCACTCGACGCGCTTTGGGAACGCGCGTCAGGCGAGGTCGCGATCTCGCTCGTGCGCGACCGCGCGTGGGTGGCCTGGCGATACTTCTCGTCTCCTGTGCACCCGTATCAGGTGACGCTCGCCGAGCGGGCGGGCACACCCGTGGGATACGCAGCGTACGCGGTGGTCCGCGGCCCCAAGGGCACCTTCGTCGCCGTGCCGGAGGTCTTTGCCCCGACCGACTCGCAGGCCTTCGCGGCGCTCGTGCGTGATGTGGTCGCCCGAGCGCGGGCGGAGGACGCGGATACGGTCGTCACCCTCGCTGTGCCAGGCACACCGAGCGCGCACGCGTTGCGGCAAGCGGGCTTTTGGTTCACCTCTCACGGGTGGTGGCTTGAGGTCAACCGCCTCGACTCCGCGATTCCCGCGTCAGCGCTTCGTGATCGCCGGGCATGGTCTGTGTGTGGTGGAGACTTTGACGTCATCTAGCCTCAAGGCTGCGGTGGCATCCGGCCTCACAGCGTTTTGGGCGCAGGGTGCGAGGTGCATCCGCCCTGGCGGCGAGCCCCTCGCGCGCTGGCAGTCCCAGGGGGGGACGCGCGTGCTCGTCGTGGCGACCCATCCCGACGACGAGATCGGGTGCGCCGGCACGCTGTTGCGCCACGCTCGGGCCGGCGACGAAGTGCACGTCGCGCATGTGACCGACGGCCGGCGCGCCCGCCTGCTAGGCGTCCCGCCGGACGCGGTGGCTGCGCTGCGGAGACGCGAGGCCGCGGCCGCGGGCACGCGGCTCGCCGCGACCGGCCTCCACTGGATCGGGTTACGCGAAGGTGCTTGGGACGAGGAGGCGCTCGCGACAGCGCTGCGCGAGCTCCTGCGCTCGGTCGCACCCCAGGTGCTCTACGCACCGTCGCGGATCGACTTCCACCCCGAGCACATACGCGTGGCGGCCGTCCTCGGACGCCTCCTGGCATCCTGGGATCGAGAGCTCACAGTCCGGGTCTATGAAATCCAAGTTCCGCTCACACCAGTGCTCGCGAACCTCGTGACGCCCCTCGGAGCGGTCGGCGCCGAGCTTCGGGAACTCGTGGCGTGCTACCCGACCCAAGTGGGCAGCCTCACCCGGTGTCTGCGCATGAAGCGGTATGCCGCGGCCCTGCACCGCGAACGCGGGTTGGTCGAGGTGTTCTGGGAGCTCAGTCCCCAGGCTTACGCGCGCGCGGTTGAGGGACCCCCCGGTGCGACCTTTCGCGGCGTGCGACAGCGGCCATTCACCGACCCGCTCGCCTATCTCCAGGGACGTCAAGCCCGACGCGCATTGCGGGAGCGTGTGGAGCGAGCGTGAAGGTCGCGCTGATCGTACCGGGGGGCGTGTCGCGCCGGCCGGAAGACGGCTGGATCCCGGGCCTCACCTGGCTGATCGCCCGGCTCGCCGAGCGCCACGAAGTCCATGTCTTTTCGCTCCGGGGCGCGCCGCGCCCGGACCGCTATGTCCTCGCCGGCGCGACTGTGCATCATGCGGGCGCGCGCCCGGTCAGGTTGCGGGCGCTCGCCAGCATTGTCGCCGAGCATCGGCGCGCCCCCTTCGCCGTGCTGCATGGTTTTTGGGTGACGCCAGCTGGGGTGGTGGCGGTCGCCGCCGGCACGCTGCTCAGGCGACCGGTGCTAGTGCACGTGACGGGCGGCGAGCTCGTGTCGATGCCGGACATTCGCTATGGGGGACAGTCGTCGCGCCGCGCGCGGTTCTGGATTCGCCTGGGCCTCGCGGCGACCCGGCTCACCGCGCCGAGCGAGCCCATGGTCCGCGCGCTCGCGGCCCGGGGACGCACCGCGACGCGCGTGCCGCTCGGCGTGGCGCGCGATCGATGGGCGCCGCAGCCGCCACGCCGCCGCGATCCCGTGACACCAGCCCGGATCGTCCACGTTGGCGATCTCAACCCAATCAAGGATCAACGCACGTTGCTCCGAGCCGCCCGACGGCTCGCGGACACCGGGGCCGCCTTTACCCTCGAGATCGCAGGGCGCGATACCCTCGGCGGGGCGATGCAGGCATACGCCGCGGAGCTCGAGCTCGACCGCTGGGTGCGATTCCAGGGACAGTTGCCCCACGAGCGGGTGTACCAGCTCGTCGCCGCTGCCGATCTCTTTTGGCTGTCGTCACGACACGAGGCGGGCCCCCTCGCCTTCCTTGAGGCCGCGATCCTTGGGGTCCCAACGATCGGCACGGCGGTTGGTCACGTCGTTGAATGGGCGCCAGACTCGGCCATCAGCGTGCCGGTCGGTGACGCAGATGCGCTGGCGCAGGAGACGGCGCGCCTCTTGGCCGATGAGCCGCGGCGGCAAGCCCTCGCGCGCAGCGCGCAGGAGCGCGCGCTCGCGTGCGACGCCGACTGGACGGCCCAGCGCTTCGAAGCGCTTTACGAGGAAATGCTTAGAGGGGTGTCAGCGAGGGGGTGAGCGACGGACCGCGCCTGCCGGCGTGGAGTGGCCTAAAAGCCACTCGTCTCAGGGCGCTGGTAGTGCACCACCCGCTGCAGCACGCGGAGCTCGAGCGGCCATGCGTAGAGCCGCGCGCGGTAACGCAGAGCGCTCGCACTCCTCAGCAGGGCCCGCCATCCTCCGCGGAGCCTTGGGTCGGTCGATGTCGGGTAATAGGCGTTGAGGACGCTTTCAAAGTTCCGAATGTGCCGACGCAGACGCGATGAAAGCCACGGCATCACGTCGCTGTGCCGCTGGGCGAAGGCGAGCCACGTGTCGCTCACCCATTCATCGAGGGTGTCGGGAAACCGAAAGCCCTGCTCCTGGGCCTGATCGTAGAGCGTTCCCGTGAGGGGCACCGGCGTATAGTTGTACAGCACGATCTCACTGTGCGGGTTGACGCGCTTCACCCGCCGGATGAAGGCAATCGTCTGGCGGACGTCCCCCTCCGGATCCGGTGGCGCGCCAAGCACGAACGAGAACTCGGGGACGATGCCGTAGTCTTTCATCTTCCCCGCAATCGCGAGCGTCGCTTCCGGGGTGAGCGTCCCGCCCTTGTCCATCCGCCGCAGCGTCTCAGCGGACGCCGACTCGGCCCCCAAGAACACCATCCTCAGTCCGGCATCTCGCATGAGACGCCAGGTGCTTTCAGGATACCGCAGGAGCGTGTCGACGCGTGCTTCGCCCCACCAGGTGACCCCGAGACGCCGCACGCGCTCGGCGAACTCCCGGGTCCGCGCTTCGTGGGTGAAGAAATTGTTGTCGTAGAATTCGACTGCGTTGACGCCCCATTCCCGCACGTAGCGCTCCACAACATCTGCTACTCGCGCGGCGCTCTGGGGTAGCCACCGGCCATGCACCATGTTCACGACCGCACAGAAGTTGCAGACGAAGGGACACCCGTAGCTTGAATGATGGGGCAGTGTCCGCGAACCCAGGAATGTGCGGCGCAGATAGCGCCCGACGTCCACGCGGTGGTAGGGAAAGGGCGGCAACGCCTGGGGATCGGGGATCGGCGCAAGCGGGTTTTGCACCACCCGGCCCGTCGGGTCTCGATAGCCGAGGCCCGCGATCGAGGAGTAATCGGAGCCCGCTTCGAGCGCCTCAAGGAGGCGCAGGAAGACCTCTTCGCCATGCCCTCGAACCGTGAAGTCGACCGCCGGATCCTTGAGAATCGTCGCCGAATGCTGCGTGGGGAAATACCCGCCCCAAACGACGACCAGCGCTGGGAAGGCACGCTTCAGCGCACGCACCTGGGGCACGGCCTGGCTGAGTTGCGGGCCGGGCATCACGGTCATCGCGAGCACGTTCGCGCCCGCCGCGATGTGCGCCCGGAGGGTCGCCGCGGGATCGGACTCGCAATTGCCATCGACGATGGCGTATTCGAACCGGCCCTCGAGCAACGCACCCAGCGCGAGCAGGGACATTGGGAGGATCCGCTTCCCCGAAGCGTTGCTCTTCGGGTTGTACAGGACGATCTGCGGCTTCACGAGATCGCGCGAACCTCGTAGACGACCAGCCTCTCGTTGCCGAAATCGCGCTCACGGACGAGTCGGGTCTTGAGGTGCGCGGCGGCCCGCAAGGCGGAGCCGACGTCGCCGTCCGTCGATAGGACCACCAAGGCAAAGCCGCCCCGGGTCAAGTGCGCGGGCAACTGTGCGAGGAACCGGTCGAACGCATCGACGCTGCGCCACGCCGCGTCGGTGACGTCACGGGGATGGCCGCGGTAGTAGGGCGGGTTGAACAAAACGACGTCGAAGCGTTCACCACGAACCGGCTCAAACAGATCCCCGAGACGGACATCGACCTGATGGTCCACGTGGTGAATGAGCGCGTTGACCTGGGCGCACCGCACGGCTTCCGGGTTGATGTCGGTCGCCGTCACCCGCGCTCCGGCCCGAGCTGCCACCACGGCGCCGATGCCCGACCCCGTTCCGAGGTCGAGCACCCGCGCCTGCTCGAGCGAGCTCCCTGCATCAAACGCATCCGCGAGGAACGCTCCCGTGCGCAGACGGACGCCGTTGAACACGCTGGGCAGGATGACTAGGCGCAGGGGACCCAGGGTTTCGACCAGCGTCGTCCCTTCCGCACGCCAACCGAGCGAGCGCCGGACGCGCCATCCCAGGCGCCCGAGGGCCCGCCGCCACCGCGTCGCGACCCCAGGCCACAACATCGCGCCCTGCCCCGGTCCGGTCATCGGATCGCGCCGGGACCGAGGTCACCCTCCTCGCGTGGGCGAACGCGGTGCCCTCGCAAGCGCGCCCACGTCGGTCTGCACGACAATTGCCCGCCTATTCCGCCCAAGTTATCGTGCACACGTTCGCACCCTGGCCCCCCGTCCGGGACGCCGATCGCGCCCAGGGGTATAAATCGCATCCTCAAGGAGAGACTCGGCCTTCGTGGGCACGTGCGGTCGAGCCTCCGGTGCGCGCAGCATTCCGTATGCTAGGGGGGGCATTCCGATTCCACAACGTGGTGGGCTTTGCTTCTCTCGTGCCGCGCGCGCTCAATCGTGCGGGATTTGGACGTGAAGGACGTTTCGGCCGCGCACGCCTCCGCACTGACAGAGATGGTGGCGCGCCTCGGTCCCCACGACGCATACCCCTGGGATCCCCTCCCCTGGCCCGGGACCTTCAGCAAGGTGTTGCTCTTCGATCGCGCGACGGGCCACACGTTCGAACTCGGCAGGATTGCCAAGGGCGCTGTCTTCCCTGCCCACTCTCACCCAAGCCTGCAAGTGCAATATCTGATTTCCGGTCGCCTGAGGCTCCCAACCGGGGAAGTCATCGAGCCTGGCGCCTTCAACGTGATTCCTCCCGGCCACCCGCATGGCCCCTTCGAAGCGCTCGAGGACGCGATTTCCCTGAAGTACTTCGAGTCCGTGCCTGAGTATGTAATGCCTGACGGATCGAAGTTCTCCTACCGCGCCGAAGACGGGCACCCCGTGCCGGGCCACGGATGACAACAGGGGCCGGCCTACCAGGGCCGCAACTGAGCGTCGCCGCCGAGGACGCTTGGGGGACTGGGCAGGACCTCGGAACGAGCCAGAAGGACATCGACGCACGACTCGCGCGTTTCAATCTCACGCGCGACGCGCGTGACCTTTGGCCTGACATATCGGTTTCGTCCTTTCGAGTCGCTGAGCGAACTCTTGCCGATGCGCTCGGAGCCGTTCTCCGAGGACGGGAGGCGGTCGCGCTCGAATGCCCGGCCGGCACGAGCCTGCGCGCGCTCGGCGTGGCGGCAACGACGGCCGGGGTCGGCGCGCTGGTCGGCTACTGGATCGAAACGCGCGCGCTCGTCGCCGAGCCCGCGCTCGCGGCCCTCTTCGCCAACCACCTCGCTCACGGGCGTCGCCGCGCGGACCGCCTGCGGCGGGCGTTTGAACCGGTCCTCGAGGCGTTCGCCGAGCGAGGAGTCGAGGTGCTGGTCTTTAAGGGGTGTCACACGAGCGCCGCCTATTTCCCAGACCCCGGCACGAAGATTACGAGCGACGTCGACGTACTCGTCCGATCCGAGGATCTGCCGCTGGCGCAGCGGGTGCTCGCCCAGTTGGGGTTCGAGGAACGCCACGACGCCCGAGCGCCCGAGCAGAGCAGCTGGAGTTTGCCCGGTACGCGAGCGATCCGCGCCTTGGACTTTACCCACGCCGAGAGCGCGTGGTCGATCGATTTGCACGACTCGATCGAGCGCATCCCCTTCGGTGGAATGACCACGACACTCGGCACCCCAGACCTCGCCCGGGCCCCGGTGTGGACCCACTTCTCGCGACCGGTGCGCGTTCTGCCCGAGCCCCTGCTCCTCGCGTACCTGGCAGCGCACACCTCAAGCCACTTTTACGCTATCCCACAGATCCGGTTAGTCGAGCTCGTCCTCGTCGCACAGCGCGATTTCGCCGGCCAGCCCGAGCGCTGGCGTGCGTTCCAGGAACTCTTGCAGACCACCGGGACGGCCCGCTTCGTCTTCCCGGCACTCGATCTGGCCGAGCGCTTTGTGCCCGGGAGCATTGACGCTCACGTCCTCCGCTCGGTCGAGGCCCTGACGCCACGCCGACTGCGACGGCTCGTGCTGGCCACCCAGCCCGCGTGGGGGCAGCGGCTCCATCCGTTTCCTGGGCTCCGCGCGCGGTTCGTGTGGGTGGCTTCTCCTCGGGAGGCTCTCGCCGCCTTGCGCTGGCTCGCGTGGCCCCAAGCCAGCGGTTCGTGGTGGGAGGCGCTCGGCGCCCAGGTCCGCCGCCTCCGTCGCGTCCTCCGGCGGATCGTCCCCGTCCGCGTGGCCCGCTGACGCGACAGGGCCATCCAATGCCGATGACGCGCACACCCCTCGACCGCCACTGGTTGCGTGGCTTCTCACGCAGGGTGGTGACCGCTCTTCGGGGGCGAGATTGGACCCGACCCGACGGGCAGTGTCGTCAGTCGCCCGACTGGCTCGTGCTCGGGATCAACAACGTCTGCAACTTGCACTGCAAGATGTGTCATGTCGGCCTGGGCGGCTCAGACACAGTGTTCTGGGCCAACTTGATCGGTGACTCGCCCCACGACATGTCCGTCGACCTGTTGCAGGAAATCCTGACGCAGGCACGCGCCTTCTGGCCCCGGCCCGGCATCGGGCTCGCCTTCACCGAGCCCCTCATTCACCCCCGCATCCTCGAAATCGCCCGAGCCATCGTCGAACAGGGGTTTTACTGCGCCATCACGACCAACGGAATGATGCTTCCCCGTCTCGCGGACGCGCTCGTTGACATCGGCGTTCACGACTTGACCCTGTCCGCGGACGGCCCGGCGCCCGTGCACAACCGCATCCGCGGTGGGCGCAACTCGTTCGAGCGCCTCTACCAGGGCGTGGAGCTCGTGAACGCGGCCAAGGCGCGCGGGGACCGGCGATACCCCCTCGTGCGGTTCTCGTTCACGACCACCGACCACAACTGCGGCGACGTCCTCGCCTTCGTCCAAGCCGTCGAACCGCTCCGTCCCGTGAGTATCAACATCTCCCAGCTGAACTTCATCACCGCCGAGATGGCGCAGGCCCATAATGCGGCCTACCCAAGCGTCGCGGTCACGCGCTCGAATCTCGGCACCATGGATCCCGCGGCCTTCGATACGGCAGGGCTCTGGGCCGAGTTGGAGCGGGTGCGCGCCTACGCGCGAACGCGAGGGGAAGCGTTCCCCCTTCTCTCGCTTGCCCCCAATCCGGCAAACCGAGAGGCGCTCACGCAGTACTATCACGACCCGCTGACATTCGTCGGCGGCCGCCAGTGCACCGATCCGTGGCGGATGATGATGATCAAGACCGACGGCTCGGTGATTCCCTCCCACGGCCGTTGCTACAACTACACGATCGGGAACGTGGAGTCTGAGCCGCTGTCGAGCCTGTGGAACAACGACCGGTTCCGAGAGTTTCGTCAGATGCTGAGACAGGGTGGCGGCACCCTGCCCGCGTGTGCGCGGTGCTGCGGGGTGGTCGGCAAGCCGGCCCCTGGGACCTCCTAGCGGACCTCCGCCCACGGTCTGCCGTGCGGATGATCTTGCGTGTCAGTCCATTCCGAGTGCACGCCGGTGAGGTCGCTCCGGCGCGGGGTCGGGAATCCGACTCGGGGCTGCTTGCGCTGGGACCGAGTGGCTTCGTAGCGCTGGGACCGTCTCAAGACACGCGCCGCCAGACAGACATCCACGACTCGACCCAGCCGGGCGGGACGGCCACCCGTCGAGTCAAGAATCGGTACCGGAGAAGCGTCGCGACCGCGACGGGATGGCGTACGGCGGCCGCCCATCCGAGCCGCCCGACCGCTCGAGCGCCTTTCTCGAGTCGCCGCTCGGCCACTGGAACGAACCCCGCCTGCCTCAGGATCATCTGCCAGTCAGTCCAGGTGAGCCGCTCCCGCGACGCCATGGGGATTCCGTACGTGGCGCGGGTCTCATCGTGGATGCGGGCCGCGACCGCTGGATCGGCCTCGCGCGTCCAGACGAGGTCCACCATAGCTACGAGGCCATTGGGGCGGACGAGTCGGTGTAGCGTTGCAAACACGTCGGGGAGGCACATGCCGTACAGGACGCTCTCGGCAATTGCCGCGTCGAAGCTTCCTGGGGCGCCAGCAAAGGCCTCCAACGACTCCGCCTGTGCGCCCGCCGCGTGCTGCGCAGCGAACCTCTGGCGCAACACCGCGTTGGGCTCGAGCGACACGACCTCCCAACCCCGGCTGCGCATCCGGCTTGTGGTGCGACCGATCCCGGCCCCGACTTCAAGAACGAGGCGGGGCTGCTCTTTGGCCACCTCGTCGAGGAGGAAGGAGCTGGCCTCCGCTCCGCCGGGATGGAGATCGCCGATACCGAGTACGCCCAGGGCTTCGTGGAAAGAGAGCCGGGCCATTTGCTCCACTTGGGGCTATCAAGACTTAGGAGGGCAGCGTCCACCGCCCAGAGCTCACGTCGCCCGCGCCACGCCAAGGGGTTCCGCCGCGGTGCAGCGACGTCGACTGTCGCGCCCGTATCCTAATTGGGACGTTTCCGATTCAACAGGATGGCGGGCGCCCGGACACCCCGCGCTCGAGCGGGGGCGTCACTTCGCTCCCGGCGTGCGCCGGAGTGCGCGATAGGCACGTCGCAACTCGCCCCCGAGAACCTCGAACGACAGCGTCCGCTCGAAGTGCGCTCGCGCCGCGCGACGCAGGGTCGGGCGATCCCGCGCGCTCCAGTCGCGGATGGCGAGGGCGAGCCCCGGCGCATCGCCGACCGGGACCATGGCACCGTAGACGCCGTCCCCGGTCATGCGCCGGAACGACGGGATGTCCGTCACGAGGGGGGTCGTTCCGCACGCCAGGGCCTCGAGGACTGCGGCGCCACAACCCTCGGCGTGACTCGAGAGGACGAGGAAGTCGGCCGCCTGTAGGTGCTTCTCGATAGCACCACGCGGGAGCGCGCCGAGCAGTCGCACCCGTGGGGCGAGCACAGGATCGCCGACGATCCGTGAGCGGACCGCAGCCAAGAGCGGGGCTTGCTGAAAGCACATGTGCAACCGGAGCGCGGGCAGGTCGCGGGCGGCCTGCGCCACGGCGTCGAGCATCGTGAGCGGATCTTTTCTGGCGTTCAGGTCGCCGACCCATAGAAGGCAAGGGTCCCCGTCGAGCCCGGTCACGGCCCGGGCGGCCTCCTGGCCGCCGGGCGTGAAGCGAGAGGACACCGCCAGCGCCTCGAAAATCGGTACACTTGATCGGATCACGCCCGCGGCGACAAAGGGCATCGCCTGGGCCCGCGTGGTAAACGTGACCCCGGCGAGACGCGCGAACCCCCATCGATACCAGACGCGGCGCCACCCGCGGGGCGCCCCTGAACCGTGATCCTGCGCGAGCACGGGTACGCTGGGCAAAGCCGTCGCGAGCGCGCGAAGCTCACGGGGGTAGGTGAGTCCGTGGAAATGGATGACGTCGGGCGCGAGAGCGGCGAGTCGCTCAAAGACGCGACGCGGCCGACGTCGAACTCTCCGTCCGCCCGGAAGTCGGATCCACGGCGCGCCCGCTTCGCGCACGAACAAGCACGAAACGGCGTCGACCTGCCGTTCGGCATCTTCCCAGGCGGATTCGACGATCACGACGCGCGTGTGCTCATCTTGCGCCGCGGCTGCGGATCGCCCGAAGCCCGGCCGCCCCGCGATCACCGCATCGACAGAACACGGCTCAGGATCCAGGTGCATCCCCACCTGCGCCACTGTGAGGGGACGATCATCGCCTGGGCTCGGCTTGCTCGTCATGGGGCGCGCGTCAACAGTGCTCAAAGGGATCAGCGAGCGCTCTGAGCATTAGGGAACCGTGAATGTCGCGCGGAAGCTGGCCTTTGGATGGCCGCGCAGGCCAGTTCGACCTACCGAGTCGGCTAGCTTTGTCCGGAACTTCTTTTCCGAGCCACGCGCCGACGGTGCCGAATAGAACCGGAGGATGGAGAGGAGCGCGGACGCTCACAGCGACAGATGCGGAGGTCGATGAGCCGCGCGCTTGGCTCCGCGGAAGCCGATCGGCCGCCGCCCTTCGGGGGACCTAACTCGGATCTCTTCGGGAAAACTGTACATGAGCAACAGGACTAACTCATGACGGCTCGTGCGCTCACCCTCCCAACATTTTTCTTGGCAGGCGTTCCAAAAGCTGGGACAACGTCGCTCTATGCCTACCTGCGACAGCACCCTCAAATCTACATGTGCTGGCCTAAGGAGCCGACCTTCTTTGGAGCGACTGACGTCCTGGCGGACCCGAGCGCGGCACCGGTGGCAGCCGAGTCGCGGAAGGAGGTTGCCGAGGTGCAGCCCCATTGGCGGGGCTCGGAGACGCCGGAGAGCAGGTGGGTCGTCGTCAAAGGACAGGACGTCCCCGACCGGCGGTGGGTAGTGACCAATTGGAGCGACTATCTCGAGCTCTTTCGGTACCGGCAGGATGAAGCGGCGATCGGTGACGCAAGCGTCGACCATTTCTGGCTGCCGAGCGCCGCTCCCGCGATCCACGCGACGGTGCCCGACGCACGTCTTCTTTTCGTGCTGCGAAACCCCGCTGATCGGTTGTTCGCGGAGTACGCAGCGACGCTATGGAGCGAGAGGCGCCAGCGGACGTTTCGCAACGCGTTCCTCGAGGGGCTTGAGGGACGAGACCCCTGGAAGTGGCCCCGCGTGCTCGTAGGGCGATACGCCACACACCTCGCACGCTTCTCAAACCTGTTCCCGCAACGGCAGATCTGCGTCCTGTT
>DATNIM010000118.1:0-4747 GCA_035604455.1 Gemmatimonadales bacterium | reverse complement strand
GATTTGGCCCTCGGCCACGAGGCCGCGGGTTTGAGGCCGCTCGATGTGGCGATCGGGTTCTACGAGGTCTTCGAGCATCGCTTCTACAACGCGTGCCTTTATGCGACGCTCGGGGGTGATTCGGCTGGGATCAAGCACGTGCATCGCAAGGTGTTTCTGCCCACGTATGGTGTGTTCGACGAGAAACGCTTCGTCGACCGCGGGCGTGAAGTGCGGGCGTTCGACACCGGGTGGGGCCGCGCGGCGATGCTGATCTGCGAGGACGCCTGGCACTCGCTCACCGCGACTCTCGCGGCGTTGGACGGTGCCCAGCTCCTTATCCTGCCGTCCGCATCTCCGGCGCGTGGCACGTCGCCGAGCGACTCAGGCGTAGCGCTCCCCGAGAGCGCCGTGCGCTGGGAGCGGATCGTCCGGGGGCTCGCAGAAGAGCACGGCATGTACGTGGCGTACGCGAGCCTCGTCGGGTTCGAGGGGGGAAAGGGCTTTCCCGGTGGCTCGCTCGTCGTCGACCCGCAGGGCGAACTCCTCGTCCGAGGCCCCCTCTTCGAAGAGGCGATCGTCACCGCCGAGGTGAATCCGGACGAGATCACCCGTGCGCGCTCGGAGGCCCCTTTGCTGTCCGATCTCGAGGCGGTCCTCCCACATCTCGCGGAGGGCCTATCCGCTTCTCGAGCGGGGAAGACGCGGAACGCGGTGAAGTGGGATCCCGCGACTAACGGCGGGGCCGCGGGCGCGGCACCAGTCTCTCGGCTCCACGTGGTCGGCGCGGGACAGGACGCAGGCGAGCCCTTGGCGCTCGACTTGGAGCTCGCGCGGCGCTGGCTCGTCTCCTTTCTCAAAGACGAAGTCGTCTCGCGCCGGGGCTTTCACAAGGGCGTCGTCGGCCTCTCAGGGGGCGTGGACTCGGCGCTCACCGCAACCCTTGCCGTGCAGGCCCTGGGGAAGGAGAACGTCATCGGGGTGCGGATGCCCTACCGGACGTCCAGTCCCGAAAGCCTTGCGCACGCTAGCCTCGTGATCGATCAACTTGGGATCCCGTCCGTGACGGTCGACATCTCGGCGGCGGTCGACGGGTACCTGGAGCAGGCCAAGGACGCAGACCCGGCTCGCCAAGGCAACGTGATGGCCCGTGAGCGGATGATCGTCCTCTTCGATTTATCAGCGAAGCACCGCGCCCTGCCGCTTGGGACGGGGAACAAGTCCGAGCGCCTGCTCGGCTACTTCACCTGGCACGCAGACGACGCGCCCCCCGTGAACCCGCTCGGCGATCTCTTCAAGACGCAAGTCTGGGCCCTCGCCCGTCATGTGGGCGTGCCGGAGGTGATCGTCACCAAGCCCGCAACCGCGGACCTGATTCACGGTCAGACGGACGAGGGCGACTTCGGGATCTCATACCCGAAGGCCGATCGCATCCTCTACTATCTCCTCCGCGGACTGCACCCAGAAGAAATCATCGCGCGTGGGTTCACCGCGGCCGAAGTAGCGCTGGTGGAAGGCCGGCTCGAATCGACCCACTGGAAGCGCAGGCTTCCCACGGTTGCGGTGCTCTCCCAAACCGCCATCGGCGAGTTCTACCTCCGCCCTGTCGATTACTAGACAAACGAAGTGGGCGTGCGCCCATTGCGGGCCCTTCGCCATTTTCCAAAGAAGTGACCCTGTCAAACCGAGCCCGGGTGAATAGCTTCCACGCATCTCACGTCATCACACAGGACGAGTATGCTCGGTCGCCATCCACGGGAGTCCGAATCGGTCATTGCTGAACTCATGATGCCGCAGCACGCGAACATCATGGGGAACGTGTTCGGAGGCGTCATCTTGTCGCTCGTCGACCGGGTGGCGGCGGTCGCCGCGATCCGCCACGCGCGCAAGCAGTGCGTCACGGTGTCCGTGGACAAGGTGAACTTCCGGGAGCCGATTCGGGTGGGTGAGCTCGTGACCGCGATGGCGCGGGTCAACTTCACGGGGCGGACGTCGATGGAAGTGGGCGTCAAGGTGATCGCGGAAAACGTGCTCACGGGCGAGCGTCGGCACACGAATTCGTGCTACCTGACCTACGTTGCGCTCGACGATCGCGGCCAGCCAACCGAAGTCCCTCCCGTCGCCCCCGAGACGCCGGACGAGGAGCGGCGCTACAAGCGCGCGGCTCAACGCCGGGCCGGGCGCGTGATGGACCGCCGTTATGACCAGGGGCACGGGGAGTAGCGAGCGAAGTGGCGCGGCGGGTTACAATGGTCCTTGGTGGTGGAGGGGCGAAGTGCATTGCGCATCTGGGGGCCTGGAAGGCGGTGGCCGAGTGGGGCGGAGCGGTTGTCCACGTGCTGGGCACGTCGATGGGCGCTGTGATGGGCGCCGCTCTCGCCACGGGCGCCACGCCAGAGGCCGTGGCAGGGGCGGCCGAAACGCTCGGGGCGAAGGACGTCGCGGCCGTCGATCTTTTGGGATTGGTGCAGGGAATGTTCGCAAGGAGCCTGCTCAAGCGAGAGACGCTCAAAGCCACTATCGGCAAACTCGTGCAGGCCCCGAGCTTCAGGGCTCTCACGCTGCCGTTCACTTTGACCACGACGGACATGGACACGGGAGAACTCGTTCTCTTCGGGGCGCCCGTGCCGATGCGAGGCTCCGCTCGTCACCTCGGGTCGGACGCGTCGCTCCTCGACACGTTGTACGCGTCCTGCGCCCTGCCTGTCTATTTCCCGGCTGAGATCCTGGCGGGTCGGAGGCTCGCGGACGGGGGGCTTCGCGCCGTGGTGCCGTTGGAGCTCGCGTTAGGGTCGGATGTGGACCTGGTGCTTGCCATCGACGTGGGGCCGGGGTTTGACGAAGTCGCTGCTCCCGGCCCGCAAAGGGTTCCGCGCCTCGTCCGCTCGCACGACGAGGCGATCCGGATCATGATGGCGGCGCAGACGGCGCGGGTCCTCGCTGCCTGGCCTCGGGGCGGGACGCCGCTCGTTGCCGTGAGGCCAGTTGCCGAGAAGAACGCGACGTTCGCGCGCGGGCAGACGGCCCGGTATTTCACCGCCGGGTACGAGACGACACTGCGGGCCCTCGCTACATTTGGCGCGTGAGAAAGTACTTCACGCTGGAAGAGGCCAACCGGACGCTGCCGCTCGTCAAGCGAATCGTGGGCGACATCACGCTGCTCTACCCCAAGTGGCGCGATCTCGTGTACCGCTTCGAGTTAGCCTCGGCCCAGGCGCGCCCGGAGTGGGGTGAGTCGACCGAGCAACGCGACCTGCGCTGCGAGATCGAAGACGTCGCCCGCGAGGTCAACCGGTTTCTCGAGGAGTTGGAACAGATCGGCTGCGTCTTCAAGGGGTTCGAGCACGGGCTCGTCGACTTCTACGGAAAGCAGGACGGCCGGGACGTGTTCTGGTGCTGGAAGGTGGGGGAAGAGCGTGTCGATCACTGGCACGAGCTCGACGCCGGGTTCGCTGGCAGGCAGCCGCTGTCCGCCGCCGTGGCCAGCTAACCCGGACCAACGCTCAAGGAGAACACCATGCACGGCTTCTGGTTGCTCGTTCACTTGCTCGGATTCGCGCTTTGGATCGGCGGCGGGCTTGCCACTATGGTGGAGGGTGTCGCGGCAAAGGGTTACTCGCCGGCCGACCGGCTGAAGGCCTATAAGCTCGTCGGCGTGGTCCAGCGGCTGCTCGTAGGCCCGGGTGCCGCGGCCGTTGTCTTCTCAGGCGTGATCATGCTGCTCAGTGGCCCCTACATGCACTCGGGCGAAATGCCCGGTTGGCTGAACGGCATGATGGGTGCCGGCATCCTCGGAGGGCTCGTTGCCGTGATCGTGAGCGTGCCGACCGCGACGAGACTCTCACACTTGGAGCTTCAGGGCGGCGAGCTGCCGCCCGCCTTCGCAGCGCTTCGGAAACGCCAGATGATCTCGGCCACGATCGCCGGGTCCCTCGCGCTGATCGCTCTTTTCGCAGCGACGCTCGGTCGCTAGGGGCTCGGGCGCCTCTTCCTAGCTCGCGCCCTATTTCCCAGAGCAATAGGGGCTACTTGCCCCGTGCGACACTCCTTTCGCACGGGACACTCTGGGCAGCGCGGCCGGCGGGCGACGCACACCAGTGCGCCGAGCTCCATGATCGCCTGATTGAACCTCCAGGCGCTGCCGTCCCGGGGCACAAGAGCAGTGGCCGTGTCCCAGACGGCCTTGGCAGCCTGTCCCTTCGTCGCTTTGCCGTCACCCTGAAACGCTCTGCGGATCACGCGTGCGACGTTCGTATCGACTGCCGCGACCGGGCGCTCGTAGGCGAACGATGCGACGGCTCCCGCGGTGTAGCGGCCGACCCCGGGGAGCTTGATGAGTTGGGCCGGGTCGCTCGGCACCACGCCCTGGTAGTGATGCGTGACCTCTTTCGCCAATGCATGGAGGTTTCGGGCCCGGGCGTAGTAGCCGAGCCCGTCCCAGGCTTCGCGGACCGCGCTTGGTCGCGCGCGGGCGAGGGTGTTCAAATCGGGGAACCGTGCGAGGAAGCGCGGGAAGTACTCGGTAACCCTGCTCACCTGCGTTTGCTGCAGCATCACTTCCGACACGAGGACGTGGTAGGGATCGCGAGTTCGGCGCCAAGGCAAGTCCCGGGCCGCGCGGTCGAACCAGCCCAAGAGCTTGCGGCGAAACGCCGACGCCCCCTTAATCGGTCCCAAACGCGAGGCCGGGGTGGACTTACGCGGCATGGCTCCCCAAGATACACGCCATGGAGGAGGGGGCGCTGACGTTGGATGTGCGGCGGCTCGT
>DATNIM010000117.1:0-3763 GCA_035604455.1 Gemmatimonadales bacterium | reverse complement strand
TCGCAATCCGCGACGACGGGAGGGATCTCACTCATCCCTCTATGGTGGCCGAGATCGCGAGGTTCATGCGGGCTGCTCAACTCCCATTAGAGTTGGCGGCAGGGCGGGTAGCTCAGCCGGTTAGAGCAGGGGGCTCATAACCCCACGGTCCCAGGTTCGAATCCTGGCCCGCCCACCCCTGTTTTGTATTCGAATCGCGGGTGATTCGCGTGTCAACTTGGTGACGCGTTTGGTGTGTGACCCCAACGTTGACCCCAACGCGGTTGGGGTCAGATTCACCGAGAATCGCATCCATCGCCCGGGCGGCTTCGCGCTGCATGGTCTCGGTCACGTGCGAGTACACGTCGAGGGTGAAGGCGACGCTCGCGTGCCCGAGCATTTCCGACGCGATCTTCGGGTGTACGCCGCGACTGAGCAAGAGCGTGGCTGCCGTGTGCCGCAGGTCGTGGAAGCGAATCCGGGGAAGTCCGGCCTTCGTGAGGAAGTTCGCGAACGACCGGCGAAGGTTGCTTGCGTCCACCGGCCTCCCGAACTCGTTCGTGAAGACGAGTCCGATCGGGTCGTCCCACTCAGCGTGGGCGAGGCGTTCGGCTGCGTTCCGAGCGGCGTGCCGCCGAATCGCGCGCACGGCGGCCCCCGAAAGCTGTAGCTGGCGTCGCGACCGGGCGGTCTTCGGCTCGCTGATGGCTGGGGTACCGCCCCGTGGCCAGTACAGCGTGCCGGTGACCCGAAGCCGGCCCGTCGCCAGGTCGACATCGCGCCAGCGAAGCGCGAGCAGTTCGCCCTGGCGCATCCCGGTGGTCACAGCGAGGACGTAGAGCGCCTCGAGGCGGTCGTCAGCGACCGCGTCCAGCAACGCCCGGACCTGGCCCGGGTCGAGGGTCCGCATCTCGTGGTGGGCCCGCCGAGGTGGTTCCACGAGCGCAGCAGGGTTGCGGGAGATGAGCCCCCAGCGCGCTGCCTGACCGAACGCCTTGTTGAGGATTTCGTGCAGATGGCGGACGGTGGTCGGGCTCAAGCCGGAGTCCACGCGGTCGCGGTAGAGGCGCTGGATGTCGGACGGCTGCAGCTGCGCGAGCCGGCGACGGCCGATGAACGGAAAGACGTGAAGACGCAGGTGGCGCTCGTACGCGCACCAGGTCTGGGCTCGAATCGTCGACTTTGAACCGGCGAGCCACTCGACGAGATACGCGGCGATCGTCTTTCGTCCATCTGGGGTGGGTAGCCCATCTTCGTGCGCCTTGATGACGGCGCGGAGCTGACGCGCGGCCTCGTCGCGCGTCTCCGCATACACCGATCGGCGAAGGAGTCGACCGCCGTGGTCGAACGCCACGCGACCTTCCCAGCGACCGTCGGGACGGCGCCGGACGTTGCCCTCTCCGTTGCCGCGCTTGCTAGTCACCTTATCGTGCCCCCGGTCTGTGTTGGCCCGCAACGCTGGGAACCGCTTCCAAGTTTGCCAGCAGCGGGATCGCCGCGTCTGGCGGACCGGTCGGGCGCGGTCCGGCTAGATGTTCAGCCGGCCCGAGCGTCAACGCGAAGACGCTCGACCAGGGCATCGAGCGCGGCAACAGGAACGCGGCGCAGCCTTCCAAGCTTGACGGTCTCAAGCTCGCCCGTGCTGATGAGCTCGTACACGAACGTACGGCCGCATCCTAGTCGCTCCGCGACCTCGCGTACGGTGAGCAGCAGTGCGTGCGCCCGAATCGGGCCTTCGTGCGAAGCGCGTACGGACCTCACTGACTGCAGCCGAACGGCGGCGTTCTCGCGCACAGGAGGTTCATCGAAGACCAACTCTGACTGCGCCATGTGTGCACTCTACATCGCCAGCGCTTACCGGTTGCTTACACTTTTCGCGATCACTGGTGTGCGTTCGGACGCGACGGCATACTCGATCCAATGCGAGCGATATCGAGGCATGGCAACGGTCGCTTCACATCGCGGGTAGTAGTCCTACTCGCGCTAGCGGAGCGATGACAACGTCGTGAAGCCACCCGTCGTCGATCAGGGTCCGGTCCACTGTGCTGCGTGCAACGTTGCGATGGAGGGGCGCTCCGTCCGCGGCCGTCCGCCGCGCTTCTGCGGCTCGGCGTGTCGGGCTGCTGCCTACCGGCGTCGACGCCAGGGCCAACCCGAGTCGCTGCCGCGATGGCCACACCCTAGGGGGCGGTTACGTCTCTCCGGAGCGGACTTCTGGGAGACGCGCCGGGACGCGCTGGCCGGCGTTCGTGCCACCGCGCGCGAGGAACGCGCACACCAGGCCGCTGTGCGCCGGGCTCTGCGCCGCTGGGACAGCGCCTTCGCAGCCGCAGAAAGGCTCAACGTGCTCCGTGGGGCGCCCGCCCCTACGCCCGCGGCCGCTGCCGCATGGCGGGAGATCGCCGCTGCAGCCGCGGAGTGCGCTCGAGTGCAGGCGCCGGGCGGTCCGTGGACGCCGGTTCAGGAAAGTGCCCAGCGTGCCGTGGTGCTGCTCACGTCTCCGCACCTGACCCGCGCGGACCACAGGCGCCGGCAGCGAGAGGAGCGGAAGCGGGCCCAGCGGCTGGGATGGACTCCCGGTCCCCGGGTGGCTCGATAACCGCGACAAGACGGCGCCGGGGTGTACGGCCCCGTTACGTAACCCTTCGCACACCCACCGAGCCAGCTCACTCAGGCCCACGCCTTCGCAGCCGGCGCCCTCACTGACATCATCCCGCGCCTCCATCCGCCTTCTCTCCCTCCATCTTTTCTCCGCATCCATCGCATTTCTTTCTCGGCATCGCTCCTTCACATCACACACAGTTGCACCAACCGGTGCGCACGATCTTCATGCGTCACGAAAGCCCCGCTTCGTGTTGTGGGCGAAGTGGTCTCGCGTGTCACAGCCGGCAGCGTCCAGGTAGTCATTCGTCGTGTCCGGCGTTTCCGCACACGGTGAGTCCTACAGTGGGACGTAACGGCCGATGTGATACTCGTGGGGGACTCCGCCCAAGAGGTCGTCTGCGGCGCGCTTGCCATCACGAAGGGCATCACGTGTCTCGAAGTGAACAGTCACGACAAGATCGTCGGGGCGCACCGATTCGGGGGCTCCGGCGTCGGCCTTAAGTCGGTCCAAGGCGGCACTCGACAGTCCGACGCCATTGCCGTTGCAACCGCGGATCTGCCTAAGCCTGCCGCGGATTTGGTCTAAGGCGGTCCGCAGCTCATCGATGCGCTTGGATGTCTCGGGCTGGTGGGACACGTCGGCCTTATATTGACGGCGAGGCGTCGGGCGGAGGCGGACGACGGAGCGGTCGCCCACGCCAGCCCACCTCGTTTGAGGAGGCGGACACCCTTCCGACACCCGACCTCGCGGACGCGCCCGATTCTCCGCGGACTGAATAGCCCTGCCACTGCCTACCTGGGAACACTCAACGGTCGTCGACGGATACGGTCGAACTTAGCAGGGCCGATCTCAAGAACCGGCGCGGGCCGCCCGGCGCCGCCCGACCAGATACCGTCGCAGTCCGAGACGCGATCTGAACCCCTAACCAACTCTCGGCGGGGGCCACTACCTCGGACCGATGCTCATCGGATCTGAGCGCCGGATCCCAGTCGCTCTCTAGGGGTTTTCGCGTCCCCCAGGTATAGAAGAGAACATGGCGTTCATGCCCCAGGAGTTACGGATCATCACCGACGGGTCGCCGCCGCACAAGGCATTGACGGATCCCAGTGAGCGAATCCGCGAAATCTACGACGCTGACTGGAAACGGCTTCGAGCGTTTGCCACCCTGATGACTGGCGA
>DATNIM010000116.1:0-14628 GCA_035604455.1 Gemmatimonadales bacterium | reverse complement strand
CCGCCGGCCGGCCGCCGCACGTCGAAGCAGGTGCCGAGGTCCGCGGCGCCCGCCGCCACGCGTCGGAGCTCATCCGGACGGTCGCCTTCACGCTCGAGCGAGTCGGAGTGGCCCCGAACGAGCTCGACGGAATCGTGGTGGGCGACGGACCGGGGAGCTTCACGGGTCTGCGAATCGGCTGGGCCACGGCGAAGGGCCTAGCACAGGAAGCGGGGCTCGAGCTCGTGGCGGTACCCTCGCTCCTCGCGGCCGCCGCGGGTGCGAGCCTGCGCGAACCCGTCGCCGCGTGGTTCGACGCGCTGCGCGGAGAGATCTTCGGCGCTCTCTACGTCGTGCATCCCGATCGCGTCGAAACGCTCGTCGCACCCATGGTCGGCAGGCCGCTGGACTTCATCGCGAAAGCCCCGGTGCCCGCAGCCCTCGTCGTGGGCGACGGCGCCGTGCGCTACGCCCCGGAGGCCGAAAGCTGGTCGGGCCGGCCGCCCGTGGGGCTCGACCGCTTGCCGCCCGGGGCGCCACTCCTTCTTTCCCTCCTCGAGCGTCCGGGCGCGGCCCGCGTGCTCGACGACCCTCTCACGGCCGAACCCCACTATGGCCGACTCGCTGAAGCTCAAGTCCGCTGGGAAGCGATCCACGGTCCCCTTCCAGATCCGCCCGGCCCGGCGCACTGACGCGCCCGAGCTCGCGCGGATCGAGGGGCGGAGCTTTGCCGACCCCTGGGTCGAGCGCGACTTCGTGACCTGCCTGGACCGGGGGCTCCCGTGCTTCGTGGCCGAAGGCGACGGGACCCTGGGCTACGTGATCGCCCACCGGGCGGCGGACGAAGCCGAGATCCTGAACCTCGCCGTTGTGCCGGAGGGCCGCCGCCGCGGCATCGGCCGGGCGCTGGTCGCGGCCCTGCTCGAGGCGCTCGCCCGCGACGGGGCCAAGGCGGTCTTTCTCGAAGTCCGAGCCTCGAACACCGCCGCCCACGCCCTCTACCGCCAGTTTCGCTTCCTCCCCGTAGGGCGCCGGTCGCGCTACTACCGGAACCCCACCGAGGATGCAGTCATTCTCCGGGCTGCCATCTGAGCAGGCGGGGGCAGGCGTCGGAGTGCTCCGAGTGGCGTATCTTTGATTGACAGAATGACTTGCGATTCATATACTGTGCTTTGCCCTTGACCCCCCGCTTGGCTGGACGTTGGAGGTTGTTGTGAGTCGGAGCCTCAATAAAGTCATGCTGATCGGGAACTTAGGGGCAGATCCCGAGCTCCGCAGCACGAATAACGGATCCCGGGTCGCCACCCTGTCAGTCGCGACCAGCCGGCAGTGGACTGGCCAGACAGGGGGCAAGCAGGAGAAGACCGAGTGGCACCGTGTCATTTGTTGGAACAATAAGGGTGCCCAGCTCGCGGATCTGGCCGAGAAGTTCATGAAGAAGGGTGATCGCATCTACGTAGAGGGGCGGATTGAGTACCGCACCTGGGAAGACCGCGAGAAGCAGACGCGCTACGTCACCGAGGTCATTGCGCGGGAGGTAATCTTGCTCTCGTCGCGGGCAGGTGGCGAGGGTGGAGGGGGTGCCGAAATGGCGCGTGCCAAGGCCGGAGCCAAGGCGGCGCCTGAAGGCAAGGCCGACTCGCTCGAATCGTTCCCGGAGGCGCTGGATGCGGAGGACGACGATCTCCCGTTCTAGACGAGCGGCACTGCTCTCCCTTGTAGCAGTGCCGCTCGTGGCGTGGGGTCTGGCGGCGCAGGACACGACGAAGGCCGCTGCTCCGCCCGCGAATGTGGCGCAGGACACGACCAAGCCTGGTCTGCCTGCAACTCCCGACACCACGCCTGCGGTTCCTCTGCCGGCCAGCCACACGGTGACCCGGGGCGAAACCCTGTGGTCGATCGCCCAGATGTACTTCAGCGATCCGCTGCTGTGGCCGGAAATCTTCCGGCTCAACACGTCGGCGATCGAAGACCCGCACTGGATCTATCCCGGGCAGGTGCTGACGCTTGGGTCGACAGCGCAGGTGGCCGAGGCGCCGATGGCGCCGCCGCCGTCACCTGAGGCGCAAGAGGCACCGACCCTCGTGCCGCCCTCGCCCGTCGCGCAAGGGGCGCCAACGCCTGCCGTGGCCGAGTCGGTCCACGCGCAGCCCACCGGTGCCGACACGGTGGCCGCGGCAGCGCCGCCTGTGGCTCCGATCGACACCACCACCCGCGACACAAGCCAAGAGGTCGCGGTCGAGCCGCCGCCGCCGCCGCCGCCGCCCGTCGAGGAAGAGTCCTACGAGACGATCTTCGACCGGCCCCGTACGGCCGCCCTCGAAGTCCAGTCGGCGCTCCGCGCCTACGCCGAGCAGCCCTATCGGCCGGTGCGGCGCGGCGAGTTCTACTCGGCCGGATTCCTGACCGAATCCGAGCAGCTCCCCTGGGGCGATGTCGTCGGCAGCACGCAGCAGAGCTCTATTCCGCGGCTCACCGAGCGGTCGACCGCCTACCAGTTCGAGCAGATCGTGATCGAGCCGCCGCACAGCGCGTCCTACCACGTCAACGACTCGCTCCTCATCGCCCGGATCGCCCGCGACGAGGGCCCCTGGGGCCAGGTCGTCGTGCCGACCGCCGTCGCGCGCGTGGTCGAAGTAGCACAGCATCAGCTGCTGGCTGAAATCGTCACCCAGTTCGGCCCCATCCACAACGGGCAGCACGTGCTGCCGCTCGAGCCCTTCAAGGACCCGGGCGACGTGACACCCACGCTCGTCGATCAGGGCCTCCGCGGCCACGTGATCGCGCAGCGCGACGAGCACGTGATCGCGACCTCGATGCAGATCCTGTTCATCGATCGCGGCAGCGCGGATGGCGTTGTGCCGGGCGATGTGTTCGAGATCTACTCCGGGGATCCGGGCACGCCCTCGAGTCAGCGGCGCGCCGTGATCGAGATCGTGCACACCCGCGACCACTCGGCGTCAGGTGTCATCACGGGCGTCGAGAACCCCGAAATCCTGCGCGGCCTCTCCGTACGGCTGATCCGGAAGATGCCGTCTTGACCGCCGGCCGGACTTCGTCCGGCGGTCCCTTGCTCCATGCTGGTTAACCTTCACCTCGCCGCGCTCGCGCTCTACACCGTGTCCGCGGTGCTCGCGCTGGCGCCGTTCGCGGGAGCCCGGCCCGTGGCGCGCGGCTGGACCGTGGGGCTCGCGGTGCTCGGGGCCGTACTCCACGCGATCGCGCTCTCCCAGCTGTCGTTCGCCGGCGTGGCGCCGGCGCTCTCGCTGCTTGCGCTCTGCCTCGTGGTCCTGCAGGTGTGCAGCGAGCTTCTGCTGCGCGCCACCACGGTGGCGCTCTTCACGGCCCCGCTCGCGGGGGGCTTTGTGGGACTCGCCCTGTTGCTGGGCTTGGCGCCCGGGGCCGAGGAACGAGCGGGCCGGGGGGTGTGGTTTATCTTACATGTGAGTCTGAGCGTGCTGGGGTTGGCGCTGCTGGCGCTCGCGTTCATCGCGGCCGCCTTGTATCTCGTGCAGTTCCGCGAGCTGAAGGCGAAGCGATTTGGGCAGGTGTTCCAGCTCTTCCCGCCGCTCGAACGGATCGATCATTTGAATCACGTGGCCCTGGTGGCCGGGTTTCCGGCCCTCACGATCGGGGTGCTGATCGCGATCGGGTACGCGATTCGCTACGCGGGCAAGATGCCCGACGCGGCCCAGCTCGTCTGGGGGTCCTTCACGTGGGTCGTACTGGGCTGGACGGTGTGGGTACGGGTGGCGCGCCACTGGGCGGGCCGCCGGGCGGCGTTCGCGAGTATCGCCGGGTTCGCGGCGGTGGTCCTCGTATACGCGGCGCTCAAACTGGCCCAGCCTGGGGTACAACGGTTCCTGTGACGCCCGCATGAGTATCGCGATCCTCGGGGTCAATCACCGCACGGCCCCTCTCGAAGTGCGCGAGCGCTTCGCGCACGCCCCGCACGAGGTGCCCGAGGCGCTCACCCGCGTGCTCGCGGCCGGCGCGTCGGGCGGGGTGCTGCTCTCGACCTGTAACCGCACGGAGTTCTACCTCTCCGAGCCCAAGGAGGGCGTGCCGGAAGCGGTCTGGGGGCTCCTCGGCGCGCGTCTCAGCGGCCACCGATCCGCGGAGCAATACGGCTACACGACCCGCGACCGCGACGCCGTGCGGCATCTCTACCGCGTGTCCGCGGGCCTCGACTCAATGGTGCTCGGGGAGTCCCAGATCCAGGGCCAGGTCCGGGACGCCTGGGAAACGTCGCGTCCGCAAGCGGGCCCCGTGCTGCACCGGCTCTTCCAGTCAGCGCTGCTCGTGGGCGCGCGCGTGCGGACCGAGACCGAGGTCGGGGTCGGGGCCGCCTCGGTGCCTTCGGCGGCGGTCGCCGTGGCGAGCAAGATCTTCGGGAACCTCACGGGCCGCTCCGCACTCATCCTCGGGGCGGGGGACATGGCGGAGCTCGCGGCGAGCTGTCTCGTGGGCGAGGGCGCGCGGGTGACGCTCGTCGCCAACCGGACCTACGAGCGCGCGCGGGCGATCGCGGAACAGCTCGGCGCGCGGGCGCTGACGCTGGAGGAGGCCTGGGGGTTCTTCGCCGAGACGGACATCGTGCTGTGCTCGACCGCCGCGCCGCACGCGGTGGTGACCTGGGACCGCGTGGCGCGCGCCATCAAGGCCCGAGGCGGGCGTCCGCTCTGCATCCTCGATCTCGCCGTGCCGCGCGACGTCGAACCGGCGGTGGGTCAACTCGAGAACGTCTTCCTCTACGACGTCGACGACCTCCAGGCCGTCGCGGGCCAGGCCGCGGCTCAGCGCCGCAGCGAGATCCCCGCGGCCGAAGGGATCGTGAACGAGGAGGTGGACCGGTTCTGGGCCTGGTACGGCGGGCTCGTCGTGGTGCCCGCGCTGCGGGAGTTCCGCGAGCGTCTGGACGCCGTGCGCGCCCAGGAAATCGAGCGCGCGCTGCGGCGGTTCAAACACCTCGAGCCCGAAGACCGAGAGCAGCTCGACCAGTTCAGCCGCGCGCTCTTGAACAAGTTCCTCCACGCTCCCACGCTAGCGCTGAAGGAAGCCGCCGAACGGGGGCGCGGCTACGCGCTGCTCGGCGCGCTGAAGGAGCTCTTTGGCCTGGAGGGTCGTGACGACTCCTGACGGCGAAGCAGAGCACCGCGCCCCGAGACCACCGTGCTGCTGCAGGTAGGTCGGGCGGTTCCCACGACCCCGTGGGAGCTCGTGCTCACGTCGTCGCGCGAGACGAAGTTCGTGCTCGTGATCCTCGTGCTCTTCTCCCTCATCTCGTGGTACCTGATCTTCCTCAAGTGGTGGCAGTTCCGTCGGCTCAGGCGCCAGGCCGATCGCTTCATGGGCGAGATCGAAAAGGCGGCACGCCTCGATGACGCGTATCACGCGGCGATGCGCTTGCCTGCGTCCCCCTACAACCGGCTGCTCCGGGAAGGGATCCACTTTTTCTCGGAGCTGAATCCCGGCAGGAAGGCCGGGGCCCCGGCGCCCGGGCAGGCCACCCTCAGCGCCACGCAGCTCGAGGCGCTCCGCATGGTGCTTGCGAAAGAGGTCGCGGCCGAACGCGACGCCGCGGCGCGCTTCATCCCGTGGCTCGCCACGTTCGGGTCGGTGAGCCCGCTGCTCGGCCTCCTCGGCACCGTGCTCGGGGTGATGGACGCCTTTATCGGCATCGCGGTCGGCGGCTCGGGGAACATCGGCGCCGTGGCCCCGGGGGTCGCCGAGGCGCTCGTCACGACCGTGATGGGTCTCGCCGTCGCGGTGCCGTCCGTCATGGCCTACAACCTCTTCGTGAGCCGGCTCGGACTCTTCGCGGGCGAGCTCGAGGGGTTCGCGCAGGAGATCATCGGGTCGATGGCCCGCGAGGGCTGGCTCTAAGTGGCGGGCCTCCTGCCCTCGGGATCACTCGGCCGCGAGCTCCCGCTCAACGCCGACATCAACGTCACGTCGCTCGTCGACGTAGCGTTCGTGCTGCTCATCATTTTCATGATCACCGCCCCGATCATGCAGGGCGGCGTGGACGTCCAGCTGCCGCGCGCCGAAGCCCGGCCGCTCGAGCCGAAACAGGGCTTGGTCATCAGTATCGACGAGACCGGGAAGATCTACGTCGAGCAGGCGGGACTCTCCTATGAAGACTTTCGCGCCACCTTCCCGGCCTTCGTGCACACGAAGCACCCGACGGGCGTCTACCTGCGGGCCGACTCGCGGGTGCCCTACGGCACGGTGGTCCAGGTGCTCGCGGTGATCCGCGCGTCCGGGGTCTCGGACGTGGGGCTCGTGGCCGAGACCGAGACGCCGTGAGGCGAGCGCGGCTGCCGGCGAGCCCGGCCATCGGATTCGTGGGCACGGCGATGATCCACGGACTAGCACTCGTGTTTGTGTTCGGGCGCGGGACGCACGCGCGGGCGGCACCCCCCGTCTATCAGGTGCATCTGCTTGCGGCGCCCGCGCCCGATGAAGAAACGCGACGCGCCCCGCTCATCGTCAGCCGTCCCGCGGACGACAAGGCCGTCCCGCTCATCAAGAAGGCCAAGACCCCAGAGAACACCGTCGCCCACGCCGCGCCGCCGCCCGCGCCCAACGCGGAGCGACACGAGGCCGCGCCGCGGAGCACGCCGCAGGTGACGCCGCTCCCGGGCGAGCGGCCGTCCACCGGGAGCGACGCCGCCACGGTGAGCACCGAAGGCGCCGAGTTCCCCTATCCCGAATACCTCCAGAACGCCGTCACCCAGATCCTCTCGCGCTGGCAGCGGCCGTTCGAAAACACGGCCCTCGACGCCGAGGTCTCGTTCTTGGTGCATCGCGACGGCTCGATCACCGACCTCCAATTCGTGAAGCGCTCGGGCAACTTCGCCTTCGACCTGGAGGCGGAAGGGGCGGTGGAGGAGGCGGGCCGCTTCCGCGCCTTCGGCGCGCTCCCCACGGGCTGGAAGGCGGACGTGCTCTTCGTGCGCTTCTACTTCACGGGACGCGGGCAGTGAGGGCGGCGGTGCTCGTGGGTCTGTGCGTCGTCACGCGACTCGTGGCGCAGGACACCTCGGCGATCGACCGAGGGGTGCGGATCGGAATCATGTACCACCCGGGCGTGCGCCCGGGTCTCGTCCTCCTCCCCGAGCCCGCCGCCGCCTCGGACTCCTTCCGCGCCATCGTCGCGAGAGATCTGGACTACAGCGA
This sequence comes from Gemmatimonadales bacterium, assembly GCA_035604455.1. GTDB lineage: Bacteria > Gemmatimonadota > Gemmatimonadetes > Gemmatimonadales > GWC2-71-9 > AG25. The sequence goes on along the minus strand of DATNIM010000116.1, from coordinate 7,467 downwards.
CCGCTTCGAGATCATCTCGCTTCCGGGGAGCGACTCGATGGTGGCCGATGGGCCCGCCGCTGCGGGGCCCCACGCGGCGCTCGCGACCCCGGGGCTCAACTACCCCCTCTACCAGGCCCTCGGTGCCGATTTCGCCATCGGCGTCTCGCTCACCGGGGACACGGTGCGGGTGACCGTGCACGATGTGACCGCCGGCACCATACGGCGGGTCTTCCGGACGGCGCTGCCGCCGCTCGACTCGCCCCGGTTCCGGCTCGTGGTGCACCGGATCGCAGACGACGTGGTGGCAGCGACCCTCGGCACCCAGGGCATCGCCGCCACGCGGGTGCTGTTCGTCATGGACGGTAAGCTGTATCAGATCGACGCGGACGGTGCGGGGTTAAAGGAGTTGCGCGCCACGCCCGGGCGGGAGATTCTCTCGCCTGCCTGGGCCCGAGACGGCCAACACCTGTCCTACATGGAGTTCTGGGAAGGTCATGGCCAGCTCTTCATCGAGGACCAGGCGGGCCGGCGCCGGGCGGTGACCGACGGCAAGACGCTCGACTTCACCCCGGCCTTCTCACCCGACGGGCGCACGCTTGCCTTTAGTCGCGCGACGGAGGAGGGCACCGACATTTATACCATCAACACCGTCAACAACTGCTGCGTACAACGCTTGACCGTAGGACGCTTTTCAGACAACTTGTCTCCGATTTACAGTCCCGACGGTCAGCGGATCGTGTTCGTATCGTCGCGGGCCGGACTGCCGCAGGTCTACGTCATGGCGGCGGATGGGACCGATCAGCAGTTGTTCGCACCGTTTGACTACGGGGCGACGGGATCGTCCAATGCCCCCGACTGGGCACCCGATGGCCAGACGGTCGCGTTTCACCGTGACGTGGCAGGCACGCTTCAGGTCTTCGTATTGGATGTGCGGAGCCGTACCGTGCGCCAATTGACCTCTCTGGGGCGCAACTCAGATCCGACCTTTGCCCCGGACAGCCGGCACCTGGCGTTCGTGTCCGATCGGGCCGGGTACCGCCAGCTCTGGGTGATCGACATGGAAACTGGTCGGATCCGGCCGATACTCGAGCAAAGCGGCGTGCGGCTCCCGGCTTGGTCTCCGCAACTTCCGGAACCCGCAGCTTCCACCCCCTAATTGGGAGAGCGCGTATGAAACGCCCCCTGCTGTTCGTCTTGGTGAGCGTCGTTACGGCGGCCGCGGTGGCCTGCGGCGGCTCAAAGCCCGCGCCCCAAACCACCCCGACGCCGCAACCGAGTACGAACGCAGACTCGGCGGCGGCTCGGGCCCGGCAAGATTCGATCGCGGCGGCCGCGGCGGACTCGGCCCGGCGCGCGAGCGAAGATGCGGACCGGGTGGCGCGGCAGCGTACCGCTGACTCGCTCGCGGCCCTGGGCCGCGCGACGGACGCGGTGCGGATGGAACTGACGAACATGATCCACTTCGACTACGATAAGGCCGCGCTCCGGCCGGGCGACGTGACCAGCCTCGACCAGAAGATCCCGCTCCTGCAGGCGAACACGGCCGTCACGATCCGCATCGCCGGGCACTGCGACGAGCGCGGCTCGGACGAATACAACCTCGCCCTGGGCAACCGGCGGGCCATGGCCGCCAAGCAGTACCTCACGAGCCACGGGATCGACGCCGGCCGCATCACCACCGTCTCCTACGGGAAAGAACGGCCGATCGACCCGGGCCACGACGAGGACGCGTGGTCGAAGAACCGCCGGGACGAGTTTGAGATCACGGCCGGCGGAGACGTATTGAAGCAACCCTGACGAACGACACGCGAGTGAGACACCCGGCGGTGCTCTCCCTCGTGATCCTCCTCGCCGGATGCGCCCTGAAAGGGGACGTCCGGCGAGTTGAGTTGCAGGTATCGGCGTTGCAGGACGACATGCACGGGCTCGAGGCCCAGCGCAAAGCGCAACTCGACTCGGTGCTCGCCGTGCTGGCCCAGATCGAGCAGACGCTCACGACCGAGCAGACCTACCTCGTGCGGATGCGGGGCGACCTGCGGACCGATCTCCTCTCGGTGCAGCAGCAGCTCGTGGCCGTGCAGGAACTCACGGGCCAGAGCCAGCAGCGCCTGAGCGAGCTCCGCTCGAAGATCGAGGCGCAGGGCCAGCAGCCCGTGCCCGTGGTCGAAACGCCCGCCCCGACTCCGGGCGCCCCCGCGCCTCCCGCAGGCGCCGCGCCGGCCGCTCCGCCGCCCGGGCCCGGGCCCGATCAGATGTTCGATCTCTCGATGGAACAGTACCGGCGCGGCAGCCTTGGCACCGCCCGCCTCGGGTTCCGGGAGTTCTTGCGGCAGTATCCCACGGATGAACGCGCGGCCGACGCCCTCTATCACGTGGGCGAGAGCTTCGAGGCCGAGAACGCCGATTCGGCGGAAGCCGTGTATCAAGAGGTGGTGAAGACCTATCCCACGGCCCTCCAGGCCGCCTCCGCGCTGTACAAGCTCGGCCTCGCCGCCGAGGCCCGCGGGCAGAAGGCCGTGGCGCGGACGTATTACCAACGGGTGGTCACCGGGTACCCGCGCTCAGACGAAGCGAACCTGGCCCGCGACAAGCTGCAGCACCTGGGGCGCTAGCCCCAAGGCGTTGGCCCCGCATGGCTGACGAGCAAGCCCGGGGCGAGATGCCCTTCCTCGACCACATCGAGGAATTGCGCTGGCGTATCCTCTACAGCCTCGCCGCGATCCTGGGCGGCACGGTCCTCGGGTGGGTGCTGGTGCAGCACGTCGACGTGCTCGCCCTCTTCATGCGGCCCATCGCGCCGCTCGTGCCCGGCGGGCGGCTCATGTTCACGAGCCCGACCGAGCCGTTCTTCATCACGCTCAAGTTCGCCTTCGGGACGGGCGTCCTCCTCGCCTCGCCCATCGTGGGCTACCAGATCTGGGCGTTCCTGTCCCCGGCCCTGTATCCGCGCGAACGGCGCCTGATCGTGCCCGCGCTCTCGGTGGGGGTCCTGCTCTTCGTGGCGGGCGCCGCGGCGGGCTACGCTTGGGTGCTGCCGCGCGCGCTCCGGGTGCTTTTCAGCTTCCAGCGCGACGTGCTTCAGCCGATCATCACGGCCGATAACTATTTCGGCTTCGCGGCGCAGATCGTGATCGCGTTCGGCCTGATCACCGAGCTGCCGCTCGTGGTCGTGATCCTCGCGGCGCTCGGTATCGTGACGCCCGAGTTCCTCGCCCGGAACCGCCGCTACGCCATCGTGCTCGCGGCGCTCGTGGCGGCACTGCTCTCGCCTCCGGACGCGGTGTCGATGCTCCTCATGCTCGTGCCGCTGTGGCTGCTCTACGAGGTGAGCATCCTCTGCGCCTGGGTCGTGACGCGACGGCGCGAGCGCGTGGGCAGGGCGGGGGAGAGCGGGCGCGTGGTGGCGACCGCTCTCCTCCTCGTCGCGCTCTCAAGCGTGCTTGGGGCGCAAGGGATCCCGCCCGACACGGCCCGCGCGCGGGCCGCGCCCACCGCGCCGACGGGCCAGCCGCTCGACACGGCCACCGCCCGCAAACTCGGGCTCCCCACCGGCCCCTCCCGCAGCTTCCCCCCCTCAGACGCCGTGATGGATTCGCTCCTCAAGCTGCCCGGGTTTCGTGTCACCCAGTACGTCGCCGACACGCTCATCGTGAAGGGCGACAGCCAGACGATCCTGCTCCGCGGGGACGCGTTTCTCGACCGCCAGGGGACGAAACTGCAGGCGGACTCGGTGCGCTATCGCGAGTCGAGCTGCCGGCTCGATGCGACGGGCACTCCCCAGCTCTTCGATCAGGGGACCGTGCTCGTGGGCGACGGGATGCGCTACGACACGTGCATCCGTCGCGGCATCGTGGACCGCGCGTTCACCGATTTCCACCAGGGCGGCGTGACCTGGTACATGCGCGGGGACATCGCCGTGGATTCGGGCGCCACGCGCCTCTACGGCAACGGCACCGACATCACCTCCGACGACCAGCCGGTGCCCGACTACCACTTCGGCACGGGCCGACTCAAGTGGCTGAACAAGCACGTCATGGTGGCGCGCCCGGCCGTCTTGTACGTGCACGACGTGCCGATCCTCTGGCTGCCCTTCATCTTCCAGGACATCCGCCCGGGCCGCCGCAGCGGCGTCCTCGTGCCCGGGTTCGGGCCGAACGATCTCGTGCGCCCGAACCGGAGCTACTCGCGGCATTTCACGAACGTCGGCTACTACTGGGTCGTCAACAACTACGCCGATCTCCTGGGCTCGGTCGACTGGTACGCGGGCCAGAACCTCACCACCCACGGCGACCTCCGCTATCACTGGCTCGATCGCTTCGTCACGGGGAGCTTTAGCTACTCGCGCGTGGACCAGCTGAGCGCGCCCGGCACCGCGTCCCAAATCAGCTGGACGCACCAGCAGAGCTTCGACAGCCGCACCCATTTCAACGCGAGCGTGAACTACGCGACGAGCGGCACGGTGCTCACGCAGAATTCCGTCGACCCCTTCCTTGCCACGGCCCAGCTCACCTCGCAGGTGAACTTCGACAAGCGCTTCGAGTGGGGGACGCTGAACATCGGGGGGAGCCGCTCGCAGGACCTGTCGAGCGGTCAGGTGAACCAGACGCTGCCGAGCGTGAGTCTCACGCCGTTGCCGCTCAATTTGGGCCCCTCCGTCACCTGGTCGCCCGGATTTTCCTTCACGAACCAGCAGACGTTCCACCAGGGCCCCAACATGCTGCTTGTGCCGGGGACGTCGGCCGTGCCGGGGACGCCGCCCGTGCCGGACACGCTCTCGCTCTTCTACGACACGCGCGCGAGCAACCTGAGCTTCGAGACGCCGGTGCGCTTCGGCCGGTGGAACTGGGCCAACAGTCTCGTCATCAACGACCAGCGATCGAACCAGCCGCTCGAAGTGGACTTCGCCGACTCGACCGCCCCGGGCGGGGTCCGGCGGCTCTTCTACGGCTCGACGTTCTCGACGACGCTCGATTGGCAGACCGGCATCAACCTGCCGAGCGTCTTCCCGAGCACCTGGAAGCTCCAGCCCGGGCTCGAGATCGTGAACGCGACGTCGGCGGGGCCCACGGGCATCCGCAACCAGTACTCGAACGGCGAGTTCGTGACGCAGGGCAAGCGCATCCAGCTCTCGCTCGGGCTCTTGCCGACCTTCTTCGGCTTCTTCCCCGGCGTGGGCCCGATCAGTCGCATCCGCCACTCGATCTCGCCCATCATCAACTATTTCTACGCGCCCGCCGCGCACGTGCCCGCGGCGTTCTCGTACGCCCTGGACCCGACCGACACGCTGCTCAACTCGCGCTCCGATCCGCAGCAGACGATCACGTTCGGGCTATCGCAGAACTTCGAGGCGAAGTTGAAGCCGCCGCCCCGCCCGGCGAACGATACCGGCCCGCCCCCGACGCCCCGGAAGCTCCGGATCCTGAGCCTCAACACGGACGCCGTGGCCTACAACTTCGAGCAGGCGTCCGAGCCGGGGCGCACGGGGTGGCAGACGCAGACCGTGGGCAACACGTTTGCCTCGGACCTCCTGCCCAACTTCTCGCTCCGCGTCGTGCACGACCTCTGGAACGGCCCGGTCGGCCTTTCGACCTCGCCGTTCTCGCCGTTCCTCGAGAGCGTGAACGCGAACTTCTCGATCACCCCGAACACGCTGGCCGGCCTCGCGCACCTGCTCGGGCTCGCGCACGCCCCGCCTCAGCCGCAGACCCCTGCGCCGAACCCCCAGAATCCGCCCGCTATCCCCACGCCGGGCGTGCCACCGCCCATGGCCGGGGCCCCCCCGGTCCCGCCGCTCTTCGGCGGGCCGACCGGGGCGCTCCCCTCGCCCGGGTCGCCGGTCGGGGGATTCATGCTCGCCGTCTCCTACGCGAGCGTCCGGGTGCGGCCCCAGGTCGAGTCGACCACCGTGGTCGGGGTGCCGGTGCAGACGGCCTCCCAGCAGCTCAACCTGAACTTGAGCTTCAGCCCGAGCCCGAAATGGCAGGCCAACTGGACCACGGTCTATGACTTCCAGTTGAAGCAGTTCGGCGAGCAGTTCTTGCGCCTCGAGCGGGACCTGCACCGCTGGCATGCGAGCTTCGCGTTCGCGAAGAGCCCGAACGGCAACTTCGCCTTCACGTTCTTCGTGTCCCTGCTCGACGAGCCGGATGTCAAGTTCAACTACCAGCAGCAGTCCTACCCCTCGACCACCGCGACCACCACCCAATAGGGCCCGTGCCGCAGCGCGTCGCGGCGGCGCGACAGCGCCGATCGCGTAAGCCCCGTGCGGACAGCGGGTTCGGCTTGTTTGAGGGCCTGTCGCCCGGTATGTTTCGCGTCAATGTCCAAAACCGAGAAACTCAAGGACAAGGCGAAAGCGCTCGAAGCGAAGGACCCCAAGGGCGCGATCGAGGCTTGGCTGGAAGCGCTGAAGGCGCAGGAGGAGGAGGGCGAGGCCAACCCTGATTTCTCGCTGTACAACCGCGTCGGTGATCTCTACCTCAAGCTCCGCGACCCCGCGCAGGCGGCCGATTACTACGAGCGCGCCGTAGACCGCTACGTCGATCTCGGGTTCCACAACAACGCCATCGCGATGTGCAACAAGGTCCTGCGCAATGCGCCGGGCCGCGCAGTGACCTACCTCAAGCTCGCGAAGCTGTACGCGTCGAAGGGTTTCTTCCCCGAGGCGAAGCAGAACTTTGTCGAGTACGCCGAGCGGATGCAGAAGGCGGGGCATCTGCAGCAGGCGTTCGCGGCGCTGAAGGAGCTCACCGAGCTCGCGCCCGAGAACTCCGGCTTCAAGGAGCTGCTCGAGGAGCACCTGCGCACCTACGGGGAGCCCGAACAGCGCCCCTCGACGAGCGTGCGGCAGTCGAAGGCCATCGCGCCGCCACTCGAAGACCTGAGCAAGTCCGGAAAGCGGAAGACCTCGAGTCTCGTCTTCCTCGACTTGGACGAGCCGGCGAAGCCCAAGGGTCCACGGGTGACCGCGTCGCAGCCACCTCCGCCCGCGCCGCGCCCGAGCCCGCCACCCCCGCCACAGGCCAAGCAGGCGCAGGAAGAGCCCGAAGCGCTCGCCATCGAAAGCACGTCGCTCTCGGGAGCGGACGCCGAGCCCGGCGAGCCGGGTGGGATCGAGGGGCTCGAGACGCGCGTGGAGTTCAGCGACACCGAGCGCCCGATCTCCTCCGTCCCCTCGCTCCGGGAGGACGCCGAGACCGCGGGGATTGAGACGCTGTCCGGACTCGAGGCCACGATCGAGCCTGAGCTCGAGCCGATCGAGCTCGAGTCGCTGGAGCTCGAGCCGCCACCGCCTCCGCGTGCCGCGCCGCCCGCGCCCCCGGCACCGCCCACGCGCCCAGCGCAGCCGTCGGCAGCGCCGGCCCAGCCGAGGGCTGTCCCGTCGCAGGTGGCACCGCCCGTGCAAAGCGCGGCACCGCCCGCACGCGCCCCGTTCGTGGCGAAGCGCCCTGCGCCCCCAGTCTCGCCTCCGGCGCCTCCGCGCGT
>DATNIM010000115.1:0-4016 GCA_035604455.1 Gemmatimonadales bacterium | reverse complement strand
CAGCCGTGCGACCAGGTGCCGCCTCCCGCTCGCGAACGCCCATTGCATCCGAGAGCAGGATGTGCTGGCTACCCAGCCCTTGGGCGACGCCTTCGAGGGTGTCGCCGACCAGTTTCGGGGCACTCAACCAGAGGGTCGAATGATCATTCAGTCGGACGAGCACTCTGTCTGGCGGCGTTGGGCCCCGCAGCTCGTCGAGGGCCACGGGGCGCAGGGTCGTGCACGCGCTGGTCAGTACCAGACAGGCTGCAGCTCGGGCGAGAGACGAGCCGAAGGGGCGAGGGGGATGGCGCATTAACACCTCCGTTGGGTAGCTCACCATTTGGGGTGGCGTCGGCGGCGGGCGTCAGAGCGAAGGCGAGCGAGGACGGGCCAAGCGGGTGATACTGGAGTTGACCCCGTTTCGCGGACGCTTTCCCTTTGGGGAGAGAGGAGTCCACGATGCGGACGCGGTATCCGGCGGAATTTCGCCAGCAGATGGTCGAATTGGTCCGAGCGGGACGGAGCGCAAGAGCCCTCGCGCACGAGTTTGAGCCCTCCGAACAAACTATCCGAAACTGGGTGAAGCAAGCGGACCTGGATGGGGGTCAGCGGACCGATGGGCTGACGAGCGAAGAGCGGGCGGAGTTGAGCCGGCTGCGGCGCGAGAATCGCCAGCTCAAGCTCGAGCGAGAGATCCTAAAAAAAGCCGCGGCCTGGTTTGCTCGGGAGACGAAGACAGTCCCCGACGGGGATTCGCGTTCGTGAAAGCGAATCAGGCCGACTTTCCGGTGCGGCTCCTCTGCCGCCTCCTGGGCGTCTCCCCCAGCGGCTATTACGCCTGGCGTCAGCGCGGGCCGTCGGCCCGGGCGCAGGCCAACGCGCAGCTCCTGGTCCGCATCCGCGAAATTCATCGGGCCTCCCGGGAGGCCTACGGCGCCCCCAACATTCACTGCGAGCTGGTGGAGACCGGGACGCGGGTGAATCACAAGCGCGTCGCGCGGCTCATGCGCCTGCATGGGATCGTCGGCGTCACCCGGCGGAAGTATCACGGCACGACGCGGCGCGATCCGGTGGCGCCCGTCGCGCCCGACCTCGTTGACCGGACGTTTGTCGCCGAGCGGCCGGACCAGCTCTGGGTCGCGGACATTACCTACATCCCGACGTGGGCCGGCTTTCTTTACCTCGCCATCGTGCTGGATGTCTTCAGTCGGCGCATTGTCGGCTGGGCCATGAGCACCGATCTGCAGACCGCCCTCGTGCTGGACGCGCTCAACATGGCGATTGGCCAGCGCCAGCCGACGGCGGTGATCCATCATTCGGACCAAGGGTGCCAGTACACGTCGGTGCAGTTCGGGAAGCGGTGCCGGGAAGTCGGCGTCCGGCCCTCGATGGGCTCCGTGGGCGACGCCTACGACAACGCCATGGCAGAAAGCTTCTTCGCGACGCTGGAATGCGAGCTGCTCGATCGCCGTCGCTTCCGCACCCAGGCCGAAGCGAAGCTGGCCGTCTTTGACTGGATCGAAGGCTGGTATAATCCCCGCCGGCGGCACTCCAGCCTCGGTCGGGTCTCGCCCCTCACGTACGAACAGCGCCATGCGGCAGCGTGAGCGGCCCAATCCTCACCCGTCCACGGAACGGGGTGAACTCCAATACACTTTGAACATGGGAGGGTGCCCGGAGGAGTCAAGAGCCGCTGGGCCACAGTGATCGGCTCGAAATTATCTCAGATCCCCAACGATGTACCCCCCTGAGCCATGCGCCTACCCAGCTACACACCTTCCCATTCCCACTCTCTCTTCGGAGGGGATATCGGTGGGGAAGAGGGATAATTTCGTCAGCCGCGTCCCAAGCAATTATCTGATCGCCCCAACGAAGTCGGATGGGAGAGGTCACGGCTCAGCTCTAACCGTCCATCGCAAGCGGTTTCAGCGCTTGCGCTCAGAGGCCCGGCAGGAATCGAACCTGCAACCCCCGGTTTTGGAGACCGGTGCTCTACCAATTGAGCTACGGACCTAGGAATCGCTGCGGCTGGAAGTTAGGGAATCTTGGGTTTCCGTGGAAGGCTCAATGTTTGTGCTTGTTTGCCGTTGCCGAACCGCTCAGCCGCGGCGGCCGCCAGGTCGGCTTCACCGACGATGTTGTAGCGGTCGAACCTCGATCTAGTGTACGAGCCGCACAGATTCATCACCTCGCCTCGGAGACGCCGGCGCGCCGGAAGTCCCGGGCGTACGACGTACCGTGGCAGTGACGCAAGTACCCCCCTAAAAGCGCTCGTGGCCGCGAGGATCGACCGGCCATGGTAATCGATCGGTTGACGTACGCCTCTGGGTCAAGCTCAACTTTCGTGCTAGCTTGGCCGTCATGACCGCTCCACGTCGGCTAACGCGCGTGCGCTCACGCCGGCCGCGTCACCTCGGCCTCATCGTGCTGGTCGTGTTGGTCGTCGTCCTCCTCGTGATCCCGAGCCTCGTCAACCTTGTCGCTGAGGGGCTCTGGTTCGCAGCCATCGGCTACGAGCGCGTGTTCACGACCCAGCTCGCGGCCCAGGCGCTGCTCGGCACAGGCACAAGTATCCTGGCGTTCGCATTCCTGTATGCGAACCTGCGCTTGGCGCAGCGCGGTTTCGTCCCGAACCCGCTCGTGGTGCAACTGAGTGCCGCGGCCGCACCGGTGGACGTGACGCGGCTCTCACGCCGCCTAGCTCTTCCGGGAGCGCTCGGCGTCGCGCTGCTGTTCGGCATCGGTGTCACACAAGATTGGCTCGGCGTGCTCCAATTCCTGCATCAAACGCCTTTCGGCACTACAGATCCAGTCTTCGGCCGGGACCTCGGCTACTACGTGTTCACGGTGCCGGTCATCGGGAGCGGGATCGGCGTCGCCACGACCCTGACGACGCTCGCGCTGCTCGCGACCCTGCTGTTGTACACGGTGCATCGGGACATCGTCGTGTTCCAGCGACATGTGACCGTTGGGCCGCCGGCCCGACTGCACGTCGCCGCGTTGATCGCCCTCCTGTTCCTGTTGGCGGCGTTGCGTGTCTACGTGGTGCGGCTCCCGGGCCTGTTGTACTCGACCACGGGGCCGCTCGTAGGGGCGAGCTTCGCCGATCTCCACGCCAAGCTCACCGGTCTGCGCGTCGCGGGAGTCATCGCCGTGGCGGGTGGAGGGCTCGTCCTCTGGGGCGCTCGCCGCGACCGTCTGGTCCGCAGCGTGCTGGTCGCAATCGGGCTGTACCTCGGGGTGTCCCTGCTCAGCGTTGTCGTATACCCCGCCCTAGTCGAGCGCTTGGTCGTGGCACCGAACGAGCTACAAAAGGAGATGCCGCAGCTCGCCTTCCACGTCGACGCTACCCGGCGGGCCTGGGGGCTCGACCGCGTGGTGACCCGCGACCTGACCGGGGAGGCTGGCCTCACCGAGGCGGACATCGAGGCCAACCGGACCACCATTCAGAACGTCCGGCTGTGGGATCGCGAGCCGCTGCTCCAGACGTTCGCGCAGCTCCAAGAGATCCGCACCTACTATGACTTCGTCTCCGTGGACGACGACCGCTATTGGATCGACGGTCAGTACCGCCAGGTGCTCCTCTCGCCTCGCGAGTTGAACTCAGGCTCGCTCCCCACGCGCACGTTCATCAACGAGCGGCTGACGTTCACGCACGGGATGGGACTCACGCTCGGGCCCGTGAACCAGGTGACGGCCGAGGGACTGCCCGTGCTGTTCATCAAGGACCTGCCGCCGGCGTCCACGGGGTCGCTGCGCGTAACGCGCCCCGAGATCTATTACGGCGAGCTCACCGATTCGTGGGTGTTCGCCCGGACCCGCCAACCGGAGTTTGACTACCCCTTGGGGGACGCGAACATCTTTACGTCCTACGCGGGCAGCGGGGGAGTCAGGGTCGGCTCGTTTCTGCGGCGGATCGTGCTCGCAGCCTACTTCGGCTCCCTGAATGTCTTGCTGTCGAGTGACATCGCGAACGATAGCCGTGCGATGTACGTCCGCAACATCGGGGAGCGCGCCCGGATGGCATTGCCATT
>DATNIM010000114.1:0-28877 GCA_035604455.1 Gemmatimonadales bacterium | reverse complement strand
TAGGCGATGGCGTGGTAAATCACTTCATGCCGGTACTCGGCCGCGAGCCCATTGTAGGACTTGAGCGCGTCGGTATAGAGCGGGCTGCCGGGCTCGACGTGCTTGGCGATTTCGGCTTGCAAGACGTTCTTCCGCACCTTGCTCACGACCTGCGCCATAACGCGGGAGTGCTTGGCCCCGTTGCTGCGCTCCAAGAGCCCCATGACCGCGACCTTGCCCGCAGTCCCGCCCCATTTGATGTGCTTCCGCTTATTCGCGTGCATGAACTGCGCTTTGCCGCCGATGAACGCTTCGTCGGCCTCCGAAGGGCCTTCGATGCGGAAGGTCTTGGTCTGCATCGCGAGTCGGATACGGTGGAGCATGAACCACGCACTCTTTTGGGTGACGTGGAGTGCCCGCGCCAATTCGTAGGAGCTGATGCCGTTCTTGCAATTGGCGAGCATCCAAAGCGCGGGGAGCCACTTGTCCAATCCAAGCGCGCTATCCTCGAAGATTGTGCCGAGCTTGACCGAGAACTGCCGGTGGCACTCCCGGCACTTCCAGATGCGACGGGTCTTGAGGAATCCCACGTCTTTGGACTGACACGCGACACAGGTCACACCATCGGGCCAGCGCAGCGACGCGAGGAAGGTGTGGGCCACGTCGCGGTTCGCGAAGTAGCGGATCGCTTCGGCCAACGAGGTTGGCAGGGCCACGCTCTTGTTCATGGAAGGAAAGCTAGACTAGCTACGCTGGTGTGTCAAGTATATTACTGCCAGCTTTTCGACACCGGAACTCACCCGCTGAAGGCGAGTCCAGCCTGAGTCGAAGGGGGACGGCGCGCGGGCCGGGGGTGGGACGACCCGCTGTCCCCGCGGGTCAGTCGTCCGTCTGGCCGAAGAGAGCCATGTTGCTCGAATGCCCGGGCGCGATCTTGGCCGCCGGGTTGATCAGATGCACCGCATGATTCACGGCGATGCTCGCCTCCGCGACGCCGGTCGCGATGAGCTTCAGCTTTCCCGGATACGTGGTGATGTCACCGGCGGCGAAAATGCCCGGGATGTTCGTGGCCATGGTGGACGTCACCTTGATGTCGCCTTTGTCGAAGTCGAGGCCCCAGTCGGCAATCGCGCCGAGCGAGGACAGGAAGCCGAGTTGCGGGATTACAGCGTCCACGCTCACACTCTCTTCTTCCTTCGTCTTGTTGTTGAAGATCGTCGCCCGCTCGACTCGATCGTTCCCTTCGAGCGCCTTCACTTCCCAAAACGTGCGAAGCTCCATCTTGCCGGCGGCACAGAGCGCGTGCACCTGCGAGACCGTGGCGTGGTGGGCACGGAACGCGTCGCGACGGTGAATCATCATGATCGACCGGGCGATCCCGTGGAGGTTCACGGCCCAATCGAACGCCGAGTCACCGCCGCCGACGAGAAGCACCCGCTTACCGGCAAACACCTTGGGATCGAGAACTCGGTCGAACACGCCTCGGCCGTACCAGCGGTCCACGTCCTTGAGCGGAAGCTTGCGCAGCGTGAAAGCGCCAAGGCCGCCGGCGATCAGCACGGTGCGGGACGGATACTCGTCTTTTTCCGTCACCAGGACGAACGGCGGTGCGCCGTCCGAGGCCCGGCGCAATCCGATGACCTTCTCTCCCAGATGCATCGGGGCGTGAAACTGCAGCGCTTGCTCGGCGAGACCCTTCACCAGGTCTTTCGCGAGCACCTTCGGGAATCCCGCGACGTCGAAGATGTATTTCTCGGGATAGAGCGCGGCGAGCTGGCCGCCGGCGTGATCGAGGTTATCGATCAAGCGGCACGACGCGCCCCGCATCCCGGCGTAGAACGCGCCGAACAATCCCGTCGGGCCCGCCCCGATAATGGTGATATCTTTAACGTCTTGCATTCCGGCTACTGTAGCGGTGGACCCGTGCGTCGAGCAAGCGCTCCCCACCCGATTCATGTGGCGGGCCGCCGCGGCAGCGTCGGAGGCGCCCCTCCTTCTGCGGCGGCGGACGCGGGAGGTCGCGCGGCGTGAAGCTCTACACCAAGGGCGGCGACGGCGGCGAGACGGGGTTGTTCGGGGGACGGCGGGTCCCGAAGGACGACCCACGGGTGCAGGCGTACGGCGAAGTCGACGAAGTGAACGCTCAAATCGGCTTCGCCCTCGCACTGGACCCCGTGGACTTCGCGCGTGATCTCCTCGAAACGGTCCAGCGGGATCTCTTCACGATCGGCGCCGAGCTCGCCGCGCCGGACCCGATCACCGTGGCGAAGGGCCTCCCCAATCCGCTCCTCGGTGGGCGGGAGACCGAGGCGTTGGAGCGGGCGATCGACGCCCACGACGCAGCGCTCCCGCGCCTGCGAAGCTTCATTCTGCCAGGCGGCACGGAGAAAGCTGCCGCGTTCCACGTGGCCCGGGCCGTTTGCCGTCGCGCTGAGCGAGCGCTCGTGTCGCTCTCCCACCAGGCTCCGGTGTCCCCGGCCATCCTCGCGTACGTGAACCGCCTGTCCGATCTCCTGTTCGTCCTCGCCCGCGCGGCCAACACTCGAGCGGGGCGCGAAGACATCGTATGGTGACCGTCCCGGTCCCCATTCGCGAAACCCGCGACGCGTCGTACACCATCGTCGTCGGGACCGGACTGCTCGCCGACCTGCCGCACGCCGTGCGCACCGCCGCGCCCGCGCTGCGTTACGCGGTGATCACCGACTCGACCGTCGCTCCCCTCTACGGCAAACGGGTGGTGGACGCGCTTCGCGCCGCCGCGCTGTCGGCCGACCTCTTCTCGTTTCCCGCAGGCGAGCCGCACAAGACCAGGGATACCTGGGCGGGGCTCTCCGACCAGATGCTCGCCGCAGGCGTCGGTCGCGACGCCGTTGTGATCGCGCTTGGTGGCGGCGTTGTAGGGGACGTCGCGGGGTTTGCGGCCGCGACCTACCTGCGCGGCGTGCCCTACGTCCAGGTGCCCACCACGCTGCTCGCGATGATCGATGCGTCGGTCGGCGGCAAGACCGGGGTGGACGTGCCCGCAGGCAAGAACCTGATCGGTGCGTTCCACCAACCCCGGCTCGTGCTCGCGGACCTCGACGTGCTCGCATCCCTGCCGCGGGAGCAGCTGGCCGCTGGGATGGCCGAAGCGGTAAAGCACGGCGTGATCGCCGACGCCGATTACTTCCAGGCGCTGGAATCCACGCACGCGGCGGTCTTGCGGCGCGAGCCCGCGGCGCTCGAGCGGACCGTCGCGCGCTCGGTCCAGATCAAGGCCGCGATCGTCGTTGCTGACGAGCGCGAGTCTGGGCGGCGGGCGATCTTGAACTTCGGCCACACCGTGGCGCACGCGCTCGAGGTCACCGCCCACTACACGGTGCTGCACGGAGAAGCCGTCGCGGTCGGCATGGTGTGCGAAGCACGCCTCGCCGAATCACTCGGACTTGCTCCGAAGGAGACGGCCGCGCGCATCGCCGCGCTCCTCGAGCGCTGCGGGCTCCCGAAAGGGACGCCGAACACGGCGTCTGTCGACGCGCTGATCGACGCGATGCAGCGTGACAAGAAGGCGCGCGCGGGCGCCGTGCGATTCGCCCTGCCCAAAGCCATTGGCGCGATGCACGGCGACGACGCGCAGGGCTGGACCGTGGCCGCGCCCGAGGCCGCGGTGCGCGCGATTCTCGCGGGCCGCTAGTCACACCGCGTCCACAGCCCGTTCACACCGTCCACACTGGTCCACATCGGCTCACCGCTGCCAGTTCTCCACACCGCATGTGGATAGTGGATAAACGTGCGAATTCGGAGCGGCACATTGATTTGTGATGTTGATAAGTCCGTTCATTTGCACGAGCAAAAGGCAAGGCCTATATTGGCCGGTCGCGATTCCGGTCCACACGCGCCGGATGCCGCGCCCCGTCTACCCACATAACCGTCTAGTCCGGGGGTCTCTCGATGGCCCGCTCGAGCGGAGGCAAGCCGAAGGCGTTTTTTCGCGCCAACCCGTCGGGTGCTTTCGATCAATACCTTCAGGACATTCAGAAGCTGCCCCTCATCAAAGATCCCAAAGAAGAGCGTCGTCTCGCACGGCGAGTGCGGCGTGGCGACGAGGGAGCCGCTGAGCGTCTGGTCACTGCCAACCTCCGTTTCGTCATCTCCTATGTGAAGAAGTATCAAGGCCACGGACTCGATCTCTCGGAACTCGTCGCAATCGGCAATGAAGGGCTCTTGAAGGCGGTGAAGAAGTTCGATCCGGATCAGGGCGTGAAGTTCATCTCGTATGCGGTATGGTGGGTTCGTCAAGCCGTCCTGAAAGCCCTCGCCGAGCAGACCCGCAGCGTCCGCATTCCGCTGAACCAGAACTCTCAGCTGATCCGCATGAGCCGCACCGAGACGTACCTGTCGCAGGAGCTGGGACGCGAGCCCACCGACGACGAGATCGCCACGGCGCTCGAGGACACCGTCGAGAACGTGCGCACGGCACGCCGCATGACCGCTGCCGAGCTCTCGCTCGATGCGCCGGTCGACCGGACCGATCGCGACGCCGCGACCCTCGGCGAACGGTTCGCCGGCCAGGAGGGCGGCGAGATCGAGGAGAAGACCGACGGGCGTCTCATGCGCGAGTTCATCGACCGCATCTTCCAGAAGTACCTCACGCCGCGGGAACGGAAGATTCTCTATCTCTACTACGGCCTCGAGGAGGGAAGCGAGGCCATGACGCTCGAGAAAATCGGCGCGCTCATGGGCGTCACGCGCGAACGGATCCGCCAGATTCGCGAGCGCGCCTTCGAAAAACTCCGCGAGTCGCCCGACGGGCGCGCGCTGAAAGGGTTCTGGCGCGCGGCCTAGGTCAGCGCGCGTCGGCGCACCGCACGTTCGCTTTCGCTCGGGGTCAGGACGCGTCGTCCTGACCCCGGGTCGCATCCACCCGGCCCGCGTTCCGATGTACCTTAGGCCATGCCTCGGTGTCACTCCGGCGCGAATCGCGCGATTCCCACCCCAGGCACCTACCGGTGATCGACGCGGCGGTGGCGACCGAGTTGGCACGGATCGTGACTCCCCGCTACGTGCGCACCGCGGAGGCCGAGCGGGCCACCTATGCCATGGACGCACTGACCGTCCATCGGCGCACTCCAGGGGTCGTAGTCCTGCCGGGAAGCCGCGAGGAGCTCATCGCGGTGGTGCGTCTGCTCGCCCGCCATGAGCTGTCGTTCGTCCCCCGCGGTGCGGGCACCGGCCTCTCGGGCGGCGCGCTCGCGTCGGAGGACGCGGTCCTCGTCGTGCTGACCCGCCTGAACCGGATCCTCGAGGTCGATCGCCGCAACCGGCGGGCTGTTGTCGAGCCCGGGGTCGTAAACCAGCGGCTCTCGGCTGCGGCGGCGCCGTACGGCCTGCTCTATGCCCCGGACCCCTCGAGTCAGAGCGCCTGTACCATCGGCGGGAACGTGGCCGAGAACGCGGGAGGCCCGCACTGCCTCAAGTACGGCGTGACGGCAAATCACGTCCTCGCGCTCGAAGTGGTGCTCGCCGACGGTCGGGTCGTCGAGCTCGGAAGCCCGGGCGGAGAGCCCTGGGGACCGGACTTGGCCGGACTGTTCGTGGGCTCCGAGGGGAACTTCGGGCTCGCCACGAGGATCACGGTCCGCCTGCTCCCCGTACCTCGGGCGGTGCGCACGCTCCTGGCCGATTTCACCTCCGTGTCGAGCGCGGGTACGGCCGTCTCGGCCGTGATCGCAAGCGGGATCGTTCCCGCCGCGCTTGAGATGATGGACCACTCGTGCATCCAGGCGGTGGAGGATTCGGTGTATGCGGCGGGCTACCCGCGCGACGCCGCGGCCGTGCTGCTCGTAGAGCTCGACGGGCGCGCCGAGGAGGCGGTCGAGACCGAGACGGCCACGGTGGTCGAGATACTTCGGGACCATGGGGCGCGGAGCGTGCGGACGGCCGCCGAACCCCGGGAGCGGGAACGGTTGTGGCTTGGCCGCAAGAAAGCCTTCGGAGCGCTCGGCCGTCTCTCCCGGGACCTCGTCGTCCAGGACGCGGTCGTGCCGCGCTCGGCGCTACCCGCCGTGCTGGAAGCGATCGGCGCTATCGGCCGGCGCTACGACCTCACGGTGAGCAATGTCTTCCACGCGGGAGATGGAAACCTCCACCCCAACATCTCGTTCGACGCCCGGATCCCGGGACTGCAGGCCCGGGTGGAGGCCGCGAGCGGCGAGATGATGGAGGCCTGCATCGCCGCGGGCGGAACGGTCACCGGGGAGCACGGCATCGGCCTCGACAAACTGCGCTATATGCCGCGCCTCTTCGATGCCGACTCGCTCGCGGCGATGCGGAGCGTGCGCCGCGTCTTCGACCCGAGCGAGCGGGTGAACCCCGGCAAGGTGATCCCGGTGCATGCCTGCCGGGAGTGGCACCGCGGAACGGGACGAGTCGCATGAAGGTGATCGAGCGGGTCCGGGCGCTCCTCGGTCCAGACGCGGTCCTCGAGGACGGCGGTGCGACGGACGGCGTGCCGCGAATTGCGCCCGCGTCCCCGGATGCGGTCGCCCTGTTGCTCGGCGCGGTGCGGGACGAAGGCTGGCGGGTGCGCGTCGAGGGCGCGGGCACGTGGATGCCGGCGGACGCTCCGGCCGACCTCGCTCTCACCACGCGACGGCTCGATCGGCTGCCGTCCATCCAGCCTCAGGATCTCGCCGCCACGGCCGAGGCCGGGATCGGGTGCGATCAGCTGCGCCAGCAACTCGCCGACCACGGCACGTGGTTGCCACTCGATGCCCCGGGGCTCGCCGGCCGGACGCTGGGATCCGTCGTCGCGACGGCGACCGCCGGCCCCCTGCGCCACGGGTTTGGACCGGTGCGCGATCACGTCGTCGGGGTGACGTTCGTGACGGGCGACGGCCGCATGGTGCAAAGCGGGGGCCGTGTGATGAAGAACGTCGCCGGCTACGACTTGACCAAGTTGCAGGCGGGCGGCTTCGGCGCCTTCGGCGTGATCGTGCTCGTGCACCTGCGCCTGCGCGCACTTCCCCGAGTGGACCAGACGCATGTGCTGGCGGGATCGCGGGAAGATCTGTCGCGCGTAGCGGAGGACATCGCGGGGGCCGGTCTCACGCTCGCGGCACTCGAGCTCCTGTCTCCAGCCCTTGCGCGCCGCGACCGCTGGGTGCTCGCGGTGCGGCTCGCGGGGTCCGCGGCACTCGTCGCGGCCGAAGAGGCCGCCCTGCGCGGAGTGACGGGCGGCCTGTTTGCGACGCTACGGGCGGAGGAGGCGCACGCCTTCTGGATGCGCGCGTCCGAG
Source organism: Gemmatimonadales bacterium (assembly GCA_035604455.1). Classification (GTDB taxonomy): domain Bacteria; phylum Gemmatimonadota; class Gemmatimonadetes; order Gemmatimonadales; family GWC2-71-9; genus AG25. The sequence goes on along the minus strand of DATNIM010000114.1, from coordinate 21,622 downwards.
GCGTTCGCCACGCGCCCGGTCTCGTTCCGGGTGGGCGGGCTTCCCGCGTCGACCGACGATTTGCTTGACCTGGTGCAGCACCAGGTGGGGGACGAATGGCTCGCGGCGAGCCCGGGGGTCGGTGTGTTGCGCTGGGCGGGCGACGCCGGGGCCGACCGCCTGCGGCGATTGCGTCGCGCCCTCGCGGTGCAGGAGGCACCGCTCACGATCGAGCGGGCGCCCTGGATGCTGCGTCGCGCGGTCGGGCACTTCGGCGCCTACCGCGAGGGCGTGGGACCGCTCGTCGCCGGTCTGCGCCAGACGTTCGACCCCGGTCACACGATCGCCGCCCCTGTCGAGGGTGATGACGCCGCAGACTGAGCCCGGCTCCCGCGGCGGGTTCGCGGCGCTCGATCACTGCGTCCACTGCGGCTTCTGTCTCCAGGCGTGCCCCACGTTTCTCGCGACGGGCGACGAGGCGGACAGTCCGCGCGGTCGAATCGAGTTGATGCGCGCCCTGGAACGCGGGGACGCAAGCGCCTCGGATCCGTTCGTCGCAACTCACCTCGATCGCTGTCTCGGCTGCCGCGGCTGCGAACCCGTCTGCCCCTCGGGCGTCGGCTACGGGCATGCCCTCGAAGCGGCGCGGGAACTGCTCACAAACGCGCGCGGCGTGGGCTTCTTCACGCGGTTCGCACTTGCGCTGCTCACCAGTGCTGCCACGTCCCCCGTCGTGTACGGGCTCGCGCGCGCGCTCCGGGCGAGCCGAGTTCCGGACCGCCTGGCGGGCTGGGGGCGCGTCTCTTTCGCGATGGGAATGCTCGCCGCGACGCGCCCCCGGAGCCGGGCCCGAGGAAACGGCGCGCCTCCCCCACAGGGGGCGCCGAAAGCGGGCGGGACGGACGCAGCACTCTTCCGAGGGTGCGTTATGAACGGGCTCTTCGGGCATGTGCACGACGCCACCGCCCGGACGCTCGCAGTCAACGGCTACTCGGTCCACGAGGCCCCCGCGCAAGTGTGCTGCGGTGCGCTCCACGTGCGCGCCGGCCTGCGCCAAGAGGCGCAGACGCTCGCTCGCCGCAACATCCTAGCCTTCGGCGCGGACGACTCCTTCGTCGCCGTAAACAGCGCCGGGTGCGGAGCGATGCTGAAGGAGTACGACGCGCTGCTCCCCACCGACCCCGCAGCCCGGTCGTTCGCCCACAGGGTCAAAGACGTTTCCGAGCTACTCGCCACGAGCGGCCCTGTGCCGGGGGCACCTCTCGACGTCCGCGTGGCGTACGACCCACCTTGCCATCTGCTCCACGCCCAGCGGGTCGCGGACGCGCCCCTCGCCCTACTCCGCGCGATCCCGGTGCTGCAGCTCGTTTCCACCCCGGACGCGGCGCAATGCTGCGGGAGTGCGGGCATCTATTCCCTTGCGCAACCCGAGATGGCGCGGGCGGTGCTCCGCCCAAAGCTCGCCTCCCTCGCGGCCGCGGCCCCCGCGGTCGTCGCCACGGGGAACCCGGGCTGCCTCATGCAGCTCGGGGCAGGCCTTCGAGCGGCAGGCCTCCCTGCCCAGGCGCGTCACCCGATCGAGCTCCTCGACGAGTCCTACCGCCGCGCCGGTTTCTATGGGTGACCCCGTCCAAGCCCTGCTGTTCGACTTCAACGGCGTGGTCGTCGACGACGAAGAGCAGCATCGCATGGCGTTTACGACGGTGCTCGCCCAGGATGCGATTGCGCTCAGTCGGGAGGATTACTACGCCCGGTACCTGGGAATGAACGACCGGACGTGCTTTCTCGCCGCGTACGCGCAGGCCCGGACGCCCCTGTCCGTGGAGGATGCGGATCGGTTGGTGGCGGAAAAGTCGCGCCTCTACGAACACTCGATCGCTGCCGCCCTCGCGCTCGTGCCCGGAGCCGCAACGTTCGTGCGGAGTGCTTCCCGCCGCTTCCGGCTGGGACTCGTCTCGGGTGCACTGCGCCGCGAAATCGAGTTGGGCTTAGACCGCGCAGGGCTGCGGCCATACTTCGAAGTCATTGTGGCAGCGGAGGACGTGGGACCCTGCAAACCCGACCCGGCAGGCTACGCCGCAGCACGGGCCGCGCTCGACCGCCGCCGTCCGCTGCCGTCCGCATGCTGCGTGGCGATCGAGGATTCGCTGCCGGGTCTTGCTGCAGCCCGGGCGGCCGGCATGCGTTGCGTCATGTTGGCGACGAGCCACGACGAGGCGGCCCTCGCGAGCGCCGACCTCGTCTGGTCGTCGTTCGAAGACCACGATCCGGCAGAGTTGCTGAGTCTGGGCACCGCATGACCGACCCGTCGCCTCCGGTACCGCCACCCGCGCCGCCGCAGACTGTGGTTCGGCTCGACCCGGGCGCACTGGCCCCGGAGGCGTGGTCGGCCTTGGGGGGCAGCGCGGTCATCTGCCGCGCGGATGTGTCGGTGCTCGCCGTCACGGGGCCGGGCGCGGTCACCTGCCTGCAGGGGCTCCTTACCACCGACATCGAGAAACCGGGCGATGGCGCTTTCATCTACGGCGCGCTGCTCACTGCGAAGGGTATGATCGTCGTCGACGGTTGGGCCTCGCGACGCGCGACGACGGTGACTTACACGACCCCGAGCGAGCTCGCCGATCGCGCGCTCGCGCTGTTCCGTCGCGCGCTGCCGCCCCGTCTGGCCCGCGTGAGCGACACCACTCAGGACGTGACGGTGTTCCGTCTCGCGGGTCCCCGTGCGCTCGCCACCGCAGAGGCGGCGGGCTTCACCCCACCCCCGACGGGCGGAGTCCTCGAACTCGAGGGCGAAAGAGCCTGGGAGCTGGCGCGGGCTAGCGAGCGAGCGCCGTTCGCGTTGCAACTCACCGTGCCCGCCCGCGACGCCCGGCGCGTCACCGACCGCTTGGCTACCGCGGGAGCGGTTGTCGCCGATCCGGTGGCGCTCGAGGCGGCCCGAATCCTCGCCGGTTGGCCGCGCGTAGGCGCCGAAACCGACGAGAAGACGATCCCGCAAGAAGTCCGCTACGACGAGATCGGCGGTGTGTCTTACACCAAAGGCTGCTACACCGGCCAGGAGACGGTCTCCCGTCTCCACTTTCGCGGCCACGCGAACAGGGTCTTGCGAGGTCTCCGATTCGATGAGACGCCGACAGAACGCGCCGACGTCACTCGGGCTGACCACGAGGTCGGACGGGTAACGAGCCTTCTGTGGGTACCGGGCAGCGGAGCCGAGCGGGCAGGGTGGCTCGGCCTTGCGGTCCTGCGCCGGACGGTCGAGCGCGATGCCGTCGTCCGCGCGGCGGGTCGAGACGCGCGAGTCGTGGACCTACCGTTTGAGTTGCCCGTCCGATCGCCCGCCTGACTGAACACAACGGCCCGGGCGTGAAGCGACCCGGGCCCCCAAGGGGTACAAAAGAGCTACAACGAACGGCTACTTCTTCGTCGTATCAGGCATCATCATCTTCTTAGACGTGTCGCTACCCATCATCATGCCGTGCGTCGTGTCGGTGGGAGTCGCCACTTGCCCCGCGGCGGCGGCAGCGGGCTTGTCCTCTCCCTTCGAACACCCAGCCAGTCCGAGGACGGCCAGGACTACTGCAATGCGCTTCATGCGTGCTCCCTTAGTAATGAAAAGGTTGCGGTTCCGGGCTCGTGCGCGCGGCATAACCTATCGGGCACCCACCCGGAGTCAAGGTAGCGGCACAACAAAAGGCCTCGCGGGAGTCGCACGGTGACGGACCGCCGCGGGTTTCTGACCTCGCTCGGCGCGGTGTGGGCCGCGAGCCCTGCCCGCACGGACCAACCAGTTGTCGGCGTCGACGCGCGGCCCACGGCGCTCTATCGCCAGCCTGAGGGCCACGAGAACCTCCTGCGCCTCAGCGTGACCGGCCTGCCCGGCCCCGCTGGCAGAGCTCGGGTGACCGATCGACGGGGCACCCTGCTGGGCACGGCGGGGCTCCTGCCGCTCGAGGGCACACCGATCTTCGTGGGCGAACTGTGGGTGCCCCTGCCCGGGACGGACGCCGCCGAATTCACCGTCGCAGTCGACGTCGGAAAACGGGAGGTGGCGCGTCAACGCGTGCGGGTGACACCACCGCGCCGGTGGACGCTTTACTGGCTGTCCCTGAGCCCCGCCGACATCGGGTACACCGACCTGCAGGAGCGCTGCCTCGAGATTCACCGCGAAAATCTCGACGCCGCCATTGCCCGCCTCCCGGCGCGGCCCGCCTATCGCTGGACCGCGGAGTGCGCCTATCAGGTGATCTCCTACGTCGAGAACCGTGCCGCGCCCGCCGGCGCCGCTTTGGTCCAGGCCCTCCGGGACGGCACCATCGGCTTCGGGGCGGCCTTCGCCAACATGCTCACCGGCCTCTTGGACCACGAGACGTATGCGCGTCTCATGTGGCCGGCGGGACAGCTCGCGCGCGCCCAGGGCTTCGGATATGCGAGCGCGCAGGTGAGCGGCGTCCCCGGCCAGCCCGCCACGTTCCCACTGCTCCTCTCGGCGAGCGGCGTTCGTTACTTGGCGACCGGGGTGAACCCGGAACGGGCGGTGCCCCTACTCCCCCCCGACCAGGCCGCGAAGTGGAGCGTTGCGGAGGGAACGCCATACCCCCAGCTGTACTGGTGGGAGGGACCCGACGGCAGCCGCGTGCGTCATTCGCGGAACCTGCTCTATACGGATGCCTCGCAGTTCGGATTCGACGTCAGCGCGGACGCGATGGTCCATCGATTGTCGGACTGGCTGGTCGGGGACCCTGCGCTGCTGTCCACGACGTACCCCTACGACGTGCTCTTGCTCTACGGCGCCCAGCGCGACAACACCCTGATGGACGACCGCTTGATCGACCATATGGAGGAGTTCAACCGGCGCTACGCCTTCCCTCGGCTCGTGCCCGGTCGGGCCGAGGACTTCTTTCACGACGTCGAGCAGCGCTACGGTCGCAGCCTCCCCGTCGAGCGAGGGGACACCGGCCTCTATTGGGAAGACGGGGCGCTCTCGACCGCTATTGAGCTGGCGCGGTTTCGACGTGCCCAACTCGGAGCCCGCGTCGCCGACCTCATTGCCTTGTGGGACAGCCGGACGGACAAAGGCGATGATGAGGCCCTGGCCGCTCGCAGCCGCCGGCGCGAGGCCCGCGGGGCCGCTTGGCGTGATCTGTTGTTGTTCGGTGAACGCACGTGGGGATCGGCGGTCAGCGTGTCGCAGCCGGAGAGCCGCGTGACGGTCGCCGAGTGGGAGTACAAGCGCCGGTTCCTAGACGGCGCGGAAGCCGCGGTGGACGAGAGCTTGGCCGAAGGACTCCTCCGCCTCGGCAAGGGGACGGCCGCGGGCACGGGCCGCCTGGTATTCAACGCCTCGCCTTGGCCCCGCACAGACCTTGCACGCGTCCCCGGGGCCGCGGGGAAGCGCTGGTCGGTCGGCGGCAGGGACCTCGCGGCCGTTGACCTGGCGGACGGATCGGCGCTCGTTCAGGTGGCCGACGTGCCCGCGCTCGGATATCTCCGGGTGGAGGAAGCGGACCGCGCACCGCTCCCCGTGGTCGACGAGGGCGAGGCCTACGACGCCGCAACCGGGGGACACGCTGTCACGCTCGATCGGGCGAGCGGCGCGGTATCGTCGTGGCGCGGCGCCGACGGGATCGAGCGCGTCCGCCCCGGGGCATGGTCCGGCCTAAACCACTTCGTCCGCGTGACCGGCGGCGCGGGCTCTGCGCTGTGGACCGACTGGGCGCGGGAGGCGCTCGCGCACCCCGCCGATCTCGCGCTCTCCGGCGCGCGGCTCCTGTCGGTTCGCCGGGAGCGTCTCCCGGGCATCGGCGTTCGTCTCGTGACGCAACGCGAACTGCCGAGCCTCACGGAGTTCACGTCGGTGGTCACCGTGTTCGACGCGCTCCCCTGGATCGAGATCGACAACCACTTCGAGAAGACGGCGACGCTCGAAAAGGAAGCCATCTACGTGGCGTTTCCGTTCGCCCTGGCACAGCCGACCGTCGAAATCGAAGTACCGCTCGGTCGTATGACCGTGGAACGCGACCAGCAGCGGGGCAGTTGTCGTGACTGGTACTGCCACACGCACTGGGTGTGGCTGCACGACGAAACCGGGGGCGTGCTGTGGAGCGGTCCCGATACGCCCGTGCTCACGCTCTCGGACGTGTTTCGAGGGGCGTGGCGCCGCCGGATCGAGCCGGACGGCACCCTGTTCGCCTACGCGATGCATAACTACTGGCACACGAACTTCGCCGCGCGCCAAGGCGGCGCAGCGACGTTCCGGTTTCGCCTCTCGCTGCTGGCGCCGGGCGGTGATCCGGCGGAGCCGGTGCGGCGAGGGTGGGCGGCCAACGATCCGCTCTACATCAGCGCCCCGTTCACGAACGGCACATCAGGGCCACTGCTCGACAAGGATCGAGCCGTGCTCCTCGGCGATGACGGGACGCTCGTCATTGGAGCGAAACCCGCGGACGATGGGGATGGCGCGATCGTGAAGCTCCTCGATGTCGCCGGCGCGGCGCGGGCGGTCGGCCTGTGGCCCGCGGCCTGCGAGTTCACGGCGGCGCGCGCGGTCAACCTCGTCGAAATGAACGCTGCGCCCCTCCCCGTCGCGGCCGACGGCCACGCGACGTTCACACTCCCCGCCTGGGGCGTGGCAGCGGCGCGACTCTTTACACCCCCGGCGGCGGCGGGTTAATCTCGGACTATGACCAAGGCCACGACGCTCGGGGAGCTGAAACAGACGGAGTGGGCGAGCCCCGCCCGCCAGCATCGCAGGGTGAAGGACGAGATGCGGGAGAACCTCATCTGCCAGTTGGAGAACGGCTCACAGCTCTTCCCAGGCATCGTGGGCTACGACGACACCGTTTTGCCGCAGCTCGTGACTGCCGTCATGTCGCGCCACAACTTCATTCTTCTCGGTCTCCGCGGGCAGGCGAAGAGCCGCCTGCTGCGGGCACTCCTCCAACTCCTCGACGAGGAGATCCCCATCCTCGAGGGGAGTGAAGTGAACGACGACCCGTTTCGCCCGATTTCGAAGTACGGGCGGGAGCTCGTCGCCGACCGGGGTGACGGCACGCCCATCGCCTGGCTGCCCCGCCACTCGCGGTACGTGGAGAAGCTCGCCACGCCCGACGTGACCATCGCCGACATCATCGGCGACGTCGACCCGATCAAGGCGGCCCGGGGCGGACACCTGTTGTCCGACGAGCTCACCATGCACTTCGGCCTGCTCCCCCGCGCGAACCGGGGCATTTTCGCGATCAACGAGCTGCCGGATCTCGCCGGCAAGGTCCAGGTCGGGCTCTTCAACATCATGCAGGAAGGCGACGTCCAGATTAAGGGTTACCCGGTCCGCCTGAACCTCGACGTCGCGCTGGTCTTCACGGCGAACCCCGAGGACTACACGGCCCGCGGGAAGATCATCACTCCGCTCAAGGACCGCATCGGATCCGAGATCGTAACGCACTATCCCCATACGGTCGAACTAGGCGCCGCCATCACCCGTCAGGAAGCCTGGCTCGAGCGGGACGGGCGGCCCGTGCGCGTTCCCGATTTTATCCACGAGCTAACCGAGCGCGTGGCGTTCGAGGCACGCGAGGACAAGCGCGTCGACCGGCGGAGCGGCGTATCGCAGCGCCTGCCGATCTCGCTCCTCGAAAACGTCGTCTCGAACGCCGAGCGGCGCGCGATCGTCACCAAGGAAAAGACCGTCGTGCCCCGGGTCTCGGACGTGTACGCCGCCCTTCCCGCGATCACGGGTAAGCTGGAGCTCGAGTACGAGGGCGAGCTGCAGGGCGCCGAAGTGATCGCCAAGGACCTGATTCGCCGTGCCGCCGGGAAGACCTTCGAGGCACGGGTAGGCGGCGCCAACGTTGACGACATCGTGCATTGGTTCGATGAGGGCGGGGCGTTGAAGATCTCGGTGGATGAGCGGGCCGAGACGTGCCTGAAGGGGTTCAGCGTGGTCCCGGGCATGCTCGAGTTGATCGATCAGGTCGGGCTCGCGGCCAAGAAGGATCCCCCCACGATGGTTGCGGCCTGCGAACTCGTGCTGGAAGGGCTCGTGGCGGCAAAGCGGATCTCGCGCAGCGAGGAGTTGGGCTATGTGCGCGCTCGGGCCGAGCCCAAGGGGCCGGGGTACGGCAAGGCGGGCGGCCCGAATCTGTTCTCCTAGAACAGCGCAATCCCCCCGGGCCGCGGTCCCCCTAGTGCCCGGGCCCCACGCTGTGAAGCTTCAGGCATGCCTACGATCAAAACGGAGCCTGTTCGCCGCCTGCTGAGTGCCGTCCACGGGCGGGGCGCTCGGGCCTGATGGGCGCGCCCGTCATCACGATCACCCGTCAATACGGCGCGGCCGGATCCGAAGTGGCTCGGGCCGCCGCCGCCGACCTCGCATGGGACGTGATCGACAACGAGTTCGTCGACGAGGTGGCCCGCCGCGCGGGGCTGCCCCCCGCCGAGGTCGCCCAGCGCGAGGAACGCGCACCCGGCCTCCTCGAGCGCGTCGCGCGCACGCTCGCCGTCGGATCCCCGGAAGCGTTCCTGTCGGCCACTTCCGAACCGGGCGGGGAGCGCGCCGAGGCGACCATCGTTCGAATCACGGAACTCGTGATCGCCGAGGCGGCGGCCCACGGACGGGTGGTGCTCGTCGGGCGCGGCGCGCAGGCCGTGCTCGCGCAGCGCCGAGACGCCCTGCACGTCTACGTGATTGCCTCGCCGGCCTGGCGCCAGCGGCAGGCGATCGAGCACCTGGGCGTCGACCCGGTGCATGCGCTGAAGCTGATGGAAGAGACCGACGCACGGCGGGACCAGTACGTGCGCGCCTACTATGGCCGCACGCGGGCGGATCTAGCGAACTACGATGTCGTCGTAAACCCCGAGCGGCTCGGGATCCACGGGGCCGCGGCCGTCATTGTCGCCGAGGCGAGGCGCCGGGGCTGGTCCTGAGCTCAGGCGCTCCCCGCGTGGCCACGTACGCCACGGCCACGAGGCACACCAACGCGCCCGCCGCGATCGACCACGGCGCCCCGACCCGCTCGGCCACGAAGCCCGCCTGGAAGGCTCCGAGCGGCGCGAATCCCACGAACACGAACGCATAGAAGGCCATCACGCGGCCGCGGAGGTCGTCCGGCACCAGGGTCTGCAGGATGGTGTTGGACAAGGCCGTCGTGACGATCATCGCCCACCCGACGAGGGCGAGCACCACGAGCGCGGCGACCAAGACGCGCGTCAGCGTGAAGACGCCGAGCAGGAGGCTGAATACGGCGGCGCTCGCAAGGAGTGTGCGGCTGGGGGAGGCACGTCGACCGCCGAGGGCGAGTGCGAGGGCGCCAAGCATTGCGCCCACACCCACCGACGCCATGAGCGCCCCATACCCGCGCGCGCCGACGTGCAGCACGTCCCGCGCGAAGACCGGCATCAGCACGAGAAACGGAAATCCAAAGACGCTGAAGACGGCGACGAGCCCCACGAGGACGAGCACCGTCCGGTTGCCCCGAATGAACGCCCAGCCCTGGCGAAACCCCTCCCAGGCCGAGCCCGCCGCGGGCCGACGGCGGAATGCCGGCAGCCGCATCGCGCCCAGCCCGGCGAGCACGGCGATGTAGCTCAAGCCGTTTAGGAAGAAACAGGCAGCGCTACCGGCGACGCCGATCAGGACGCCCGCGACGGCGGGACCGACGATGCGCGCGGCGTTGAACATGGACGAGTTCAGCGCGATGGCGTTCATGAGGTCGTCGCGGCCGACGAGCTCTACAATAAAGGACTGGCGCGCCGGAATATCGAAGGCGTTCACAACACCGAACCCCGTGGCGAGCACCATGACTTCCCACACCCGCAGCGCCCGGAGCGAAACCAGCAGCCCGAGCGTCAGGGCTTCCCCCATCTGAAGCAGCTGGGTCCAGATGATCAGCCGGCGCTTGTCGACCCGGTCCACCACCGTGCCCGCATAGAGCGTAAACACGAGCACACCGAGCGAGCGCAACGCCTGGTTCAGGCCGACCGCGAACGGCGAGTTGGTGAGCTCGAGAACGAGCCACCCCAGGGCGACCGACTGCATCCACGTGCCGATCAGCGATACGCCTTGACCGAAGAAGAAAAGCCTGAAGTTGCGGTGGGCGAACGCCCCGAGACGGGGCGCAGCAGCCGATTCGGTCATTGCGGGAAAGCTCGCCGCACGCCGATATTCGGGGTAGGGCGACCATGAAATACACGACTTACAGTCGTTTCCTGCCCGAGCTCGCCGACACGATCAATCTCCAAGGCCTGCTCGACCAGCTCGCCGATTTTCTCCTGCAGTCGGGCTTCGCCGGAGGCGCATACTCACACCCCTTCTGGGGCGAGTTCGGCGAAGACGAGGCCGATCGATCGCTCGACGCGCTGCGCCAGGCGATCCTCCAAGCCCTCATGGAGTCCGGCCAACTGACGTCGGACATGCTCAAGGTGCTGCGGGGGGAGTCGAGCGGCGACGCCGAACGCGACCAGGATCTACAACGCCAACTCTCGGAACTCCTCGACAAGATCGTCCAGCAGCTGATCGACCAGGGCTACCTCAACGTGACCGAGGCCCCGCAAATGCCGGCGGGGCAACAGCCACTGCTCGGACCAGGGGGCCTCGCCAAGGAGGCGGCCCAACAGGTGCAGTTCAACCTCACCGAGAAGGGCATCGATTTTCTCGGCTACCGAACGCTCAAGCACCTGCTCGGCAGCATCGGCAAGTCAAGTTTCGGCGCGCACGACACGGAACATCTCGCGACCGGCATCGAGGCCGAGGCGGCAAGCCGGCCGTACGAGTACGGCGACACCCTGAACCTCGACGTCAACGCAACCCTCACCAACGCACTTGAGCGCGAGGGGCTCGGGGTACCGATCAACCTCGAGTACTCCGACCTGATGGTCCACCAGGCAGAGTATCGATCGTCTTCGGCGACCGTGCTCATGCTCGATTGCTCGCACTCGATGATTCTGTACGGCGAGGACCGATTTACGCCCGCAAAGAAGGTGGCCCTCGCACTCACACATCTCATCCGCACCCAGTTTCCAGGCGACACCCTGCGCGTCGTACTGTTCCACGACACGGCCGAGGAAATCCCCCTCGCGCAGCTCGCGCGCGCGCAAGTCGGACCGTATCACACGAACACCGCCGAAGGCCTCAAGCTGTCCAGGCGCATGCTCCTGTCACAGCGTAAGGACATGCGCCAGATCATCATGATCACCGACGGCAAGCCCTCCGCGCTGACCCAGCCCGATGGACGGATCTACGTGAACTCGATGGGCCTCGACCCGCAGATCCTCCAGGCCACCTACCGGGAAGTTGCGCTCTGCCGTCGGAGCGGGATCATGATCAACACCTTCATGCTCGCGCGCGACCGCAGCCTCGTGGAGTTTGTGAAGAAGGTGAGCGCCATCTGCCGCGGTAAGGCGTATTTCACGAATACCATGACCCTCGGCCAGTTCATCTTGATGGACTTTATGCGGAGAAAGACCCGCCGGGTCTCTTAGTCCCGCGCCGGACACTTCGGGACCCTCCACGTGACCCAGTTCGTCTTCGGCACGCATAACGCCGCGTTCGTGCAGGCGATGTACGAGCAGTACCTGCGCGATCCGCGAACGGTGGGGCCAGAGTGGCAGGCGCTGTTCGACAACGGCCACTTGGCCGAGCTCCCGGTTATTCCCGCGGGCCCTATGGTCCCGGAGCCGCGCCCGTCCCAACCCGCCACCCCGCCCGAGTTTCCCGCCGTCTCACTCCGAGCCGTGGCGCCGTCCGCGGAGCCTCCCCCCACGAGCGCGCCCGAGCCGGCACCGCAGGCGGTCGCGAGCCCGATCACGGGCTCGGCCGCCCATCTCGCCCAGCAGATGGCGGACAGCCTCGTCGTGCCCGCCGCGACCGCGTTCCGCGAGGTGCCGGTCGGAGTGCTCGAGGCACAGCGTGCCGCCATTAACCAGGCCCTGGCGCCGCGCGCGCTCAAGGTGTCTTACACGCATTTGATCGCATACGCCGTCGTCCAGGCTGCCCGCCGGTTCCCGGTCATGACGCACGCGTTTCGGGACGTGGACGGGAGCGCTTATCGCGTGGACCCCCAAGGGATTCATCTCGGGCTCGCGGTCGACCTGGCTGGCCCCGACGGCATCCGCCTCGTCGCCGTGCCGGTCATCCGCAGCGCCGAGCTGATGACGTTCGCCCAATTTCATGCGGCCTATGAGGCGGCGGTGGCCAAGGCCCAAAGCGGACGGCTCGAGCCGCAGGAGGTCGCCGGCGGCACGCTCACGATCACGAACCCGGGCACCTTCGGCACGTCCGCATCCATCCCCCGGCTTCGCAAGGGGCAGGGCGGGATCATCGCGGTCGGCGCGCTCCGCCGCAGCGGCACGGGTCGCGTCATGACGCTGACCGCCACCTACGACAACCGCGTCATCCAGGGGGCGGAGGCCGGGCTCTTCCTGCGCGACCTCGAGGGCCTGCTCGTCGGAGAGCAGGCGTTTTATGAGCGGGTGCTCGAGAGTCTCGGCATTCCGCTCGTGCCGCACGGCGAAGCGGGACCGGCACTCCCCGCCCCACCACCTCAAGAGGTGGAACCTGACGCGCTGAAGCACGTCGCGGCGGCGATGGCGTTGGTCAAAGCCGTGCGCCATTTCGGGCATCTCGCCGCCCGGCTCGACCCGCTCGGCTCGCCCCCCGCAGGCGACCCCGCACTCGACCCGGCGCCGCTCGGACTAACCCCCGAGGTCATGGCCCAAGTGCCCGCCGACCTCCTGCGCATCTACGTGCCCGGGAGCGCGCTCGCCGACGCCTATCCGGAGCTGCTGCACACGTACTGCGGCACGATTTCCTATGAGGTCGAGCACATCGGGAGCCACGAAGAGCGCGTCTGGCTCCGCCAGGTGATCGAATCGGGGGAACACCGGCAGCGCCTGACGGCCGACGAGCAGCGGCGTCTTCTCTCGCGCCTGACCGCCGTCGACACGCTTGAGCGGTTCCTCCAGCGGACCTATCTCGGCCAGAAGCGATTCTCGATCGAAGGCCTCGACGCGCTGGTCCCAATGCTCGATCTCGTGATCGAGCTGGCCGCGGTCGGGGGCGGGCGGCGAGTGGTCCTCGGCATGGCCCACCGGGGGCGCCTGAACGTCCTCGCCCACGTGGTCGGCCTGCCCTACGAGACGATTTTCGCCGAGTTCGAGGGCGGTCGACACGTGGAGGAGACGCTGACGCCCGAGGGAGGCACGGGGGACGTGAAGTACCACCATGGTGCTGACGGCGTTTATCGCACGGCCGCCGGCCGGCCGGTGAACGTGACGCTCACCCCGAACCCGAGCCATCTCGAGGCGGTGAACCCCGTGGTGGAAGGCCGGGCGCGCGCCCATCAGACGAATCGACGCGGTCGGGATGCGCTCCTCGACACGAGCGTCGCCCTGCCCGTGCTCATTCACGGCGACGCCTCATTCGCCGCGCAGGGCGTCGTGGCCGAGACGTTCAACCTGGCCCGCCTCGCGGGGTATCGCACCGGCGGCACGATCCACTTCATCGCCAACAACCAACTCGGCTTCACGACCGATCCGAAGGAGGGCCGGTCAACCGATTACGCGAGCGACCTGGCCAAGGGATTCGATGTCCCGATCGTCCACGTCAACGCGGACGATCCCGAAGCCTGCCTCGCCGCGGTGCGGTTGGCGATGATGTACCGCGACAAGTTTCACGGGGACTCCGTGATCGACCTGGTCGGCTACCGGCGGCACGGACATAACGAGACGGACGAGCCTTCCTACACCCAGCCGCTCCTCCACGAGCGGATCCAACACACACCCACGGTGCGGGAACGCTATGCCGATCAACTCGCGGCGTCGGGCGTGATCGCCCGCGAGCGCGCCGACGCCGACGCCGAGCGGGCGTTCGAGCACCTGCGTGAGATTCAGCAGTCCTTGAAGACCCACCTCTCCGAGGACACGAAGGGCGAGGAGCCCCAGCGGATCTCGGGCCAGCAACCGGCCGTGGCGGAGCGGGACACCCGGACCGCTGCGTCCCTGCTGGCGGCGCTCAACGAGCAGCTCCTTGCCGTGCCGCAGGGCTTCACGGTCAGCCCGAAGCTGGCCCGCCAGCTCGAACGCCGGCGCCGTGCCCTGGCCGAAGGGGACATCGATTGGGCGCATGCCGAGGCGCTGGCGTTCGCGTCCCTCCTCCATGAGGGGACAGCCATTCGGCTCAGCGGCCAGGACACCGAACGCGGGACATTCAGCCAGCGGCACCTGGTGTTGCACGACGCACGTTCGGGCGAGCGCTTCGCGCCCATTCAGAACCTGGCCGGCGCGCGCGCGCCGCTCGAATTGCACAATAGTCCGCTGTCCGAGTTCGCTTGCCTCGGGTTCGAGTACGGTTATGCCGCGGCGGCCCCCGACGCGCTCGTCCTCTGGGAGGCGCAGTACGGCGACTTCACCAACGAAGCCGAGGTGATCATCGACCAGTTCCTGATCGCCGGCCTCTCCAAGTGGGGCCAGACCTCGCGCCTGACCCTGCTCTTGCCGCACGGGTACGAGGGCCAGGGGCCCGAGCATTCGAGTGCCCGCGTGGAGCGTTACCTGGCGCTCGGGGCGGAAGGAAATGTCCGCATCGCCAACTGCTCGACGCCCGCACAGTACTTCCATCTCCTTCGGCGACAGGCACGGCACGCCGAGATGCGCCCGCTGATCCTCTTCACGCCGAAGAGCTTGCTCCGCCTGCCCCAGGCGGTGTCCCGGATCGAGGAGCTCACGACCGGCGGGTTCCGGCCGGTCCTTGATGATCCGACCGCGGCCGATCGACGCGCGAACGTTCGCCGCCTCGTGCTGTGCAGCGGCAAGGTGTACTACGACCTCACCCAAGCCCCGGGGCGGGCGGCCGCGATGCACATTGCGATCGCGCGTGTCGAGCTCCTGTATCCATTCCCCGGAGTCGAACTGGGCGAGCTCGTGCAGGCCTATCCGAATCTCACCGAGATCGTCTGGGTACAGGAGGAGCCGCGGAACATGGGGCCCCAGAAGTTCATGGTTCCGCCGCTTCGGACACTGGTGGGTCCGAAGGCGGCCGTGCGGGACATCTGCCGGCCCGAGCGGTCGAGCCCCGCCGAGGGGTATCCCGCGGCCCACCAAGCCGAGCAGCTCCGCATCGTAACCGCCGCGCTCGCCGAATAACCCGCCCAGGAGGCCCATCGGTGTTTGCGGTCTACACGGTTGCGCGGATGGTCGTCTTCGCCGCCTTCGCAGGTGCGCTCGTCGTCGCCGTGGCGGCCTGGGCGGTCCGGACACGCCGCGTGTCGCCGTTCAGCGCGTTGGGACGAGCGTTCCGCTCGCTGAGTGATCCGGTGGTGTCGCCGGTCGAGCGCGCGTTGGTGCGGGTCGGCGGGAGCCCCCGCCACGCGGGCTGGTGGCTCGTGGTCGGCGTTGCGGCTGCGGGCGTCCTGCTCCTAACGCTGCTGGAATGGGTGGCCCGCACCGTGGCCGAACTGGAGGGAGCCGCGGGTGCCGGTCCGACTGCTCTCGCGCGCCTGGGCGTTGAGCTCGCCTACGACGTCCTCGTGATCGCGTTGTTCGTGCGCGTCGTCGGATCGTGGCTCGGGACGTTCCGTTACGCCCGCGGCATGCGCCTCGTGTACGGCCTCACGGACTGGCTCGTCGAGCCACTGCGCCGCGTGCTGCCGCCATTCGGGGCCTTCGACTGGAGCCCGCTCGCCGCGTGGCTCGTGCTGTGGGTGCTGCGCGCGCTACTCGTCGCAATCATCTAGCGGTGACGGACACGGTGGTCGTCCATGTCGTTCCCCGAGCCCGGGTGAGCGCCGTGGTCGGCGCGCACGGGGACGCGGTGAGGGTCCGAGTCGCCGCGCCACCGGTCGACGGGGCGGCGAACAGCGAGCTCATCCGGTTCGTCGCCGACCGCCTCGGCGTGGCCCAGGCCGACGTCGCCATCGCGGCGGGCGGGGGCGGACGCCGAAAGATCCTGCGCGTGGCCGGGCTCGGGCCGGGAGAGAGTCGGCGTCGCCTGCTCGACTCCTTCGAACCCACGGACTAGTCGGCGTGAGGCGAGCGCGCTTTGAATAGACGGAAGAGGTAGTAGAGCGAGGGAAACAGAAGCAGTCCGCCCAGCCCAAGTGCCACCATCGCGAGCGTGAGGGTCTCGGGCGGGGCCGCCGCGGTGTCGATCGTGATGGTCGGCGGCACGAGGTACGGGTACTGGCCCAGGGCCCAGCCCCAGAGGATCAGCGACACCTCGCTCGCCGCGGCAATGCGTGCCACTCGCCACCGGCGAAGCCACACGCCCGCGAGGGCCGCAGCGCCCGCGGCCCCGGTCAAGAGGTGGAGGGGCGTCGCCCACGGCGCCCCGAGCAAGCCCCGCTGCAGCGGCTCAATTCCCCGCGACAATGCGAGCGCTACTGTGCCCGACGCCGCCACGGCGAGACCCGCCGCAAGGGCGCGCCGCCGGAAGTCCTCCCTGATCTCTGGGTCATCGGTCTCGAGAGGGAGATAGACCGCGGCGAGAAACGCGAAGCACGTCAGGGCAAAGACGCCGACACTGGCGGGAAACGCGCTGAGCCAAGGCGCCATGTAACCCGCATAGAACCCCGGCGAGCTCGCCACGGACTCGCCGACCCGGCCCGCGGCGACCGCACCGACCGCCGTGCCGAGCAGGAAGGGGGTCCCGACGCTCGCACTCGCGAACAAGCGTCCCCAGTGTCGCTGAACCTCGTCGCGCTGCCCGCCGTAGCTGCGAAACGCGAACGCAGATCCACGCAGGACCACCCCGACGAGCGCCATCGCGAGGGGAACGTGCAGGCGGATGCTCAGCTGAGCGAACGCGGGCGGAAAACACGTAAACAAGAGGACCAGCGCAAGGATCAGCCACACATGGTTGGCCTCCCACACGGGCGCAATCGCTTCCGCGATCACGGAGCGCTGTTCGGCCCGGCGCGGGCCGCTCGCGAGGAGATCCCACACTCCGCCCCCGAAGTCCGCGCCCGCGAGCAAGACATACGCGTTGAGGGAGACGAGCACCGCGCCCGCGAGGATTTCCGCTGCGCCGTTCATGCGTCCGCGTGTCGCGCACCGGGCGCCATGTGCGCCCACACCCCTTCGTCCACCTGCGGGCTGTGCAGGATCTGGCGATACAAGAGCAGCGCGACAATGACACCGAGGAAGCAGTAGAGCGTCGTGAACATGATGAACGGGACGACCAGACCGGGCATCGGAGTCACGGCATCGCGCGTCCGCAGCACTCCGTAGATCACCCACGGCTGCCGCCCGAGCTCCGTCGTCATCCACCCCACCTCGGTCGCCACGAACCCCATCGGGGTCGCGAGCGCAACCGCGCGAAGCAGCCACCGATGGTCGGCGAGGGCACCGGTGCGCAGGGCCCGCCAGGCAACCCACAACGCCACGAGCGCCATGTAAGTGCCGAGGGCCACCATTAGCTGGAACGACCAGTGGACGGCCGGGACGTTCGGCCAGTCCGCCCGCGGCACGACATCGAGTCCCTTCACAACGGCGTTGGGGTCGTGGAAGGCGAGCAGGGACAGACCGTGCGGGATGCGGAGAGCCCCCTTCGTCGTCTCGGTCTCGAGATCGGGCCACCCCCCGAGGACGAGCGGCGCGCCGCTTTCCGTGTGAAACACGGCCTCCATGGCCGCGAGCTTGACCGGCTGGTAGCGCGCCACTTGACGGGCCGCGAGGTCGCCCGACAGCGGCTGCAGGACCGCGGCCGGGCAGCCCACCCACAAAGCGATCGTGAGGGCCCGGCGATGGAAGGCATTCGTCTGACCGCGAAGGAGCAGAAACGCGTGAATCCCGGCTACGGCAAACCCCGTGGCCGCATAGGCCGCGAGGACCATGTGGAGGGTCTGGGTAGGCGCCGCCGGATTCGCGAGGGCCTCGAGCGGGTGGATGCGCACGGGCACCCCGCCCGCAAGCTCGAACCCGGTCGGCGTGTTCATCCACGCGTTCGCAATGACGACGAAGACGCCCGAGGCCATCCCGCTCGCCGCCACCACGATGCCGGCGGCGAGATGCGCGCGCGGCGGGACGTGATCCCAGCCGTACATGTAGATGCCGAGGAAGATCGCCTCCATGAAGAAGGCAAAGCCCTCGAGCGAGAACGGCATCCCGATGATCGCGCCGGCGAACCGCATGAACCCCGGCCACAGGAGTCCGAGCTCGAAGGAGAGAACCGTCCCCGACACCGCGCCAACCGCGAAGAGAATCGCCGTGCCCTTCGCCCAGCGCTGGGCCAGCTCGCGGTAGATCTCATCCCCCGTGACGATCCACCGTCGTTCGGCGACGACCATGAGCACGGGCATTCCCATGCCGACGAGCGCGAACACGATATGGAAGGCGAGAGAGACGCCCATTTGGGCGCGGGCGGCCAGGAGGTCCTGCATGGCGATCAAAATATGGAACGCTCGGGGACCCGTGCCCAGTTCCGCGGAGCGCGAGGTCCCGACGCCGCGCCGCTTTCGAGATCACCGGGGGGTGACTAGATTGCCAAAGACAGACAAATCGATGTCGTGGTGATTTGCGGCGTATTGCGGCCACGTAAAAAAATCCGCTAAAAGGCCGGCCCGTTACGGCTTTTGTGCGCTGTGACGGGCGTGGTGTTCTTGGAACTAGACGAGGGGTTGGTGCCACCGCGATGACAACGCTTCGGGATCTCCTGGCCGACGGGCGTGTCCACGTCCTCGATGGGGCGATGGGGACGATGCTCTACGCCAAGGGCTTCTTCCTGAACGTGTGCTACGACGAGCTGAATCTCAAACAGCCCAATCTCGTCCTCGACGTGCACACCGCGTATGTCCGCGCGGGGGCCGAAATCCTCGAAACGAACACGTTCGGCGCCAACCCGCTGAAACTTGCGAGCTTCGGTCTGGCCGAGGACACCGAACGGATCAATGAAGCGGCGGCCACGCTCGCTCGTCGGGCCGCGGACGGACAGGCCAGCGTGGTCGGAGCGGTGGGTCCGCTCGGCGTACGCCTCGAACCCTTCGGGCAAACAGGCCGAGAGGACGCCCTCGCGCACTTTCAGCGGCAGATGAAGGGACTGCTCGCCGGGGGCGTGGACGGATTCATCCTCGAGACATTCAGCGATCTCGAGGAACTGCACGCAGCGCTCCGCGCGGCGCGCAGCCTCAGCGACTTACCGGTGATCGCGCAAATGACGATCGGGACCGACGGGCTCACGCACTACGGCACGGCGCCAGAGACGTTCGCCCGTCAGCTCACCGAATGGGGCGCGGACGTCGTCGGCGTGAATTGCTCGGTCGGCCCCGCCGGCGTGCTCGAGGCCGTCGAGCGTATCGCCAAGGCGACCGACCGCCCCATTTCCGCGCTCCCGAACGCCGGTCTCCCGAAGGACGTCGGCGACCGCAAGATCTATCTCGCCTCGCCCGAATACATGGCCACCTACGCCAAGCGCATGATCGAGGCGGGCGCGCGCTTCGTCGGCGGCTGCTGCGGGACCACGCCCGACCACATCAAGAAGATCCGTGACTACGTGGCGAGCGTTGCGCCACGGCATCAGCCGCTCGTCGTCTCCCGGGAGACCGTCGTCGCGCCGAAGGGGGTCGCGGCCGCGCCGCTCGCCGAGCGCTCTCGCCTGGGCGCGCGCTTGGCCCGCGGCGAGTTGATCACCACGGTCGAGATCGTCCCTCCCAAGGGGGTCGATCCCACCCCCATGTTCGAGCAGTGCCGGGCGCTGCACAAAGCCGGGATCGACGCCGTCAACGTGCCCGACGGTCCCCGCGCACAGAGTCGCATGGGCGCGTTGTTGTCATCGGTCATGATCGAACGCGAGGTCGGGATCGAGACCGTAACCCACTACGCGTGTCGGGATCGAAACCTGCTCGGCATGCTCTCGGACCTTCTGGGCGCCGCAGCCGCGGGACTTCGCAACCTCCTGATCATCACGGGCGACCCCCCGAAGATGGGGCCGTATCCCGATGCCACGGCGGTCTTCGATATCGACGCGATCGGCCTCACCAACCTCGTGTATCGACTCAACCACGGGTTCGATCCCGGCGGAAACCCGATCGGCACGCCGACGCGCTTTGCGATCGGTGTGGGCGTGAACCCCGCCGCACCCGATCTCGAACGGGAGCTGTCGCGGTTCGCCTGGAAGGTCGACGCCGGCGCCGACTTCGCGGTGACGCAACCCGTGTTCGATCCCGCGCAGCTTGAGAGCTTCCTGCGCCGGGTCGCCCAGTTCCGGATCCCCATCGTGGCCGGCATCTGGCCGTTGGTGTCGTTGCGAAACGCCGAGTTCCTCGCGAACGAAGTACCTGGGGTGTCGGTACCGGACAGCGTGCTTGCCCGTATGCGCCGAGCGACTGACGGGGGCAAGGAGGCAGCCCTGGCCGAAGGAGTTCGCATCGCCCAAGAGATGTTCACCCTGGTGAAGCACGAGGTGCAGGGAGTCCAGGTGAGCGCTCCCTTCGGTCGTGTCGAAGTGGCCTTGCAGGTTTTTCAATGACGCCCGGACGGTGGCCTCGTCGTGCCAGGGCGCCGTCGGTAGCGGTCCGGAACTCATCGCTCGTCCCGGGCGTTGCTGACTCGCACTCATTCCTCGAGGCGAGCATATGAAGATCGGGATCATCGGCTCCGGCGTGGTCGGGCAAGCGCTGGGCTCCGGGTTCGCCGCCCTCGGCCACGCGGTGACGCTGGGCACGCGGGAACCCGATAGCGACAAGCTCAAGCTGTGGCGCAAGGAGGCGGGAAGCCAAGCCACGACCGCCAGTTTCGCCGAGACGGCGGCGGCGGGCGAGGTCCTCGTGCTGGCGACGTCCTGGGCGGGGACGGAGAACGCGATCCGCCTGGCCGACCCGACGAACTTTGCCGGCAAAGTGGTCATCGACGTGACGAATCCGCTGGCGATGCGGCCGAATGCCCCCCCGAGCTTGGCGGTTGGGCACACGGACTCGGCCGGAGAACGCGTTCAGGGCTGGCTCCCGCTGGCATTCGTGGTCAAAGCGTTCAACATCGTCGGCAACGCCCACATGTTCCGGCCGCAGTTTCCGGGCGGCCCGCCCGACATGTTCATCGCCGGCAACAGCGCACCCGCCAAGCGGACGGTGAGCGATATCCTGACGGCCTTCGGCTGGGAGGTGATCGACGTGGGCGGGATTGAGAGTGCGCGGTATCTCGAGTCGCTCGCGATGCTCTGGATCACGTACGGGCTGAGGACGAACACCTGGAATCACGCCTTCAAGCTCTTGCGTCGCACCTGACGCGACGGGCGCCCGGCTCGCCACCGCGCCGCGGGGGTTACGGACGGGTTATACTTCGAGGACGGTTGAACCTTCAATAATGGATAAGGGAATGAAAACGACAAATCCGACGCTGAGCAGCAGGGTCCTGAGCCAGATCACCCGGCCCGGGGCGATCTACCACGGCGAGCCGATGACCGTCGAAGGGGCCATCAACAGGACCGCCTTCCTCCTGTTCCTCCTGGCAGTCCCCGCTGCGTGGATCTGGACCCAGGTGCTCCGGACGCAGGCGCTCGACACGACGGGGCCGTGGATACTCGGCGGGATCGTAGGAGGCCTCGTCGCCGCGATCGCCACGGTCGTCAAGAAGGACTGGGCGCCGATCACAGCGCCGATCTACGCCGCGTGCGAAGGGCTCGCGATCGGCGGGCTGTCCGCCTTCTTCGAATTGCAGT
>DATNIM010000113.1:0-50891 GCA_035604455.1 Gemmatimonadales bacterium | reverse complement strand
CGAGGTCGACCTGGCCCACGGCGCGATTCGTTGCTATGCGCTGCGCCGCAGCGCTCCCGATGACCAACCCTTACTGCGCGAGCTCGCCTACACCTACACGCGCCACAGCCTTTGGCGGTGACTACCAAGTGCCGTCACGTGTCAAAGAACCACCCACTCCGTGACTACGTTGTGCTGACACCTGGCCACTTACGCGTTCAGCGAGAGCAGGAGGGGCCGGCAGTCTCCAAACGCTACGGCCGGCGCCCGTGCGCGACCGTCCTGCGCAAGCGACAGGCGCATCCCATCAGCACACCATCCTCCTGACGGGGCGAGCAGTGTCTCTAGCTCCTCGATCGTCAGCGCTAAGCGCTGGGCGCTCTTCCCCGTGGCTAGCTTTGACCGCTTTCTGCTGGTTCCGGGCTCAGCGGCCGGCGTGACAAGAGCGTAACAGCCTGTTCTCCCTCAAGCACAGAACCTTTTGCAGTCTCACGGGGTCTTTGCGGGGGGAGTCCGCCATCATTACGTTTCGCGCCCGTCACCCGAAGCGGAGCCAGCCAAGTGCAGTTACGCGAGTTCTTCACCGACGACGCCGTGAACCTCGATCTGCAGAGTATCAACAAAGACGACGTCTTGAAGGAGCTCGTGGGCCTGCTGCACCTGGACGAGAAGTCCGACGCGATGCTCTACAAGATGCTCAAGCGCCGCGAGACGCTCGGCTCGACCGGGATCGGCCAGAACATTGCGATTCCCCACTGCCGGGCGCTCGTCGTGAGCCAGCTGCGCGTCGCCTTCGGCCGGAAGCCCGAGGGACTCGACTTCGGGGCAATCGACGGCCAACCGGTGCACTACTTCTTCCTGATCGTCGCCCCGCCGCTTGAGGTCTCGAACCAATACCTCCCGGTGCTCGGGAAGATCGCGCAATTCTCGAAGGAGTCCGACATTCCCGATCGGCTCGCGCAGCTCAAGGAACCAGCGGAATTCCTGGCGCTGCTCGAGGAAAAGCACATCTGACCCGGGGCGGGCGCCCCGGCTACTCCCATTCGATCGTGGCGGGCGGTTTCGAGCTGACGTCGTAGGTGACGCGGTTCACGCCGCGCACCTCGTTGATGATCCGGTTCGAGATCCGGCCCAGGACGTCCGGCGCAAAGGGAAACCAGTCCGCCGTCATGCCGTCGCGGCTCGTGACCGCGCGGAGCGCCACCACGTGATCGTAGGTCCGGCCGTCACCCATCACTCCCACTGAGCGGATGGGGAGCAGCACGGCGAACGCCTGCCAGATCTGGTCGTAGAGCCCGGCCGAACGGATCTCGTCGATATAGATCGAATCGACCCGGCGCAGCAGCTCGAGGCGCTCAAGGGTCACCCCCCCGAGCACGCGAATCGCCAAGCCCGGGCCCGGGAACGGGTGCCGCCCCACGATCTCCTCCGGGAGGCCGAGCTCGCGGCCCACCAGGCGGACCTCGTCCTTGAACAGGTCGCGCAGCGGTTCGATCAGGGCCCAGGGGAGATCGGGGCGCAGGCCGCCCACGTTGTGATGCGTCTTGATCGTGACCGACGGGCCGCCCGTAGGCGACCGCGACTCGATCACGTCGGGGTAGAGGGTCCCCTGGACCAGGAACTCGACATCCTCCCCCACCTCGCGCGCCGCGTCCTCGAACACGTCGATGAACGTGTGCCCGATCCGGCGGCGTTTCTCTTCGGGGTCCGAGACGTCGGCGAGTACTGCGAGGAACCGTTCGCTCGCATCGAGGGTCCGCAAGTCGACGCCAAGCAGCGTCCGGAACGTCCGCTCCACCTGTTCGCGTTCGCCTCGGCGCAGCAGCCCGTGGTCCACGAAGAGACACGTCAGCCGGTCCCCGATCGCGCGGTGCACGAGCACCGCGGCCACCGCGGAATCGACGCCCCCTGAGAGCCCGCAGATCGCGCGCTGCTCCCCAACCAGGGTCCGGATCCGGTTCACCTCCTGCGCGATGAAATGCCCCGGCGTCCATTCGGGTACGCAGTTGCAGACCTCGAACAGAAAGTTGTCGATGATTTCCCCGCCCCGCGGGGTGTGCGCCACTTCGGGATGGAACAGGAGGCCGTACAGCGGTTTCGTCTCGTGGGCAAAGGCCGCCACTGGCGCGTTGGCACTGGTCGCCGTCACCCGGAACCCCGGCGGCGCCCGCGGGATGCGGTCGCCGTGGCTCGCCCACACCGTGATTTTCGCCCCCGGCGCAAAGCCCGCGAAGAGGGGCGCGCCGTCTCGGATCTCGATTTCCGCGCGCCCGTACTCCCGCTCGTTCGACGGCTCGACCTGGCCGCCCGAGAGCTGAGTGATGAGCTGCATGCCGTAGCAGATGCCGAGCACCGGGATTCCGAGCTCGAGGAGCCGCGGGTCGGCGGTCGGCGCGTCCTTGTCAAAGACTGAATTCGGGCCGCCCGAAAGAATGATCCCCTTCGGGTCGAAGTCGCGCACGAAGTCGAGGCTGCCTGGCAGGTGCACCTCGCTGTAGACGTGCGCCTCCCGCACGCGGCGGGCAATGAGCTGCGTGAACTGCGATCCGTAGTCAAGGATCAGGATCCGGTTCATGCCCGAAACCACGTCGCGGGTTCGAGCACTTCGCCCCGCATCAGGTCCTCTGCCGTCTCGCGCGCGCGCGCCACGTAGTAGCGATCGCCCACCACGATCACCTCGGGCGGCCGCGGCCGGGCGTTGTAGGTCGAGCTCATGACGAAGCCATACGCCCCGGCGCCCAGGACGGCGAGACATTCTCCCGGCTCGACCGTGGGCAGCGTCCGGTCGAGTGCGAGAAAGTCGCCCGATTCGCAAATCGGGCCCACCACGTTCACCGTCTCGGTGCGGCGCTCAGTGCCCGTGAGCGGCACGATGTCGTGGTAGGCGTTGTAGTGGCTCGGGCGTACGAAATCGGTCATCCCGGCGTCCACAATGACGAACTCTTTCCCGCCGGCGTGCTTGCGGTACAGCACCCGGGTTAGGAGCACGCCCGCGTTGGCGACGAGGAAGCGGCCTGGCTCGCACAGCAGCGTCAGCCCCGCGGCCTGCACCTTCGGGGCGACGGCCGCGGCGAATGCCGCGGGCGTGGGCGCATGCTCCTGGTGGTAGCGGACCCCGAGGCCGCCTCCTACGTCGAGCGTCTCGAGCGTGTCGATCCCCGAGGCGCGCAGCGCTGCCACGAGCTCGAGCAGCTTCGCCGTGCCCCGGGCGTACGGAGCCACATCGAGGATCTGCGAGCCGATATGCATCGCGAGGCCGCGCACGAGGAGCCCGCGCTCGGCCGCGCGGCCCGCCACCCCCACGACCTCGTCAAACGGCACGCCGAACTTGGCCGTCTTCTCGCCCGTCTTGGTGTAGGGGTGCGTGTCCGCGGTGACGTCGGGATTGACGCGGATGCCGACCGAGACGGCCTGGCCGGGGGCGACCTCGAGCAGCGTGTCGAGCTCGCTTGGCGACTCGAGGTTCAGGAGCCCGACGCCCGCCGCCAGGGCCTGCTCCATCTCAGCCGCCGTCTTTCCCACCCCGGAAAAGACGAGCGTGGCCGGATCGAATCCCACCGCGAGCACCCGGCGGAGCTCTCCCACGGACACGATGTCGGCCGAGGCGCCGAGCCCTTTCAAGAGCCGCAGGATGCCCAGGTTCGAGTTCGCCTTGACCGAGTAGCAGATGCGGTGAGGCACGCCCGTGAGCGCGTCGGCGAGCGCGTGGTACTGCGCGCGGATCAGGTTTGCGCTGTAGACGTAGACCGGCGTGCCGACGCGGGCCACGATCGCTTGGAGCAATGCGGGATCGAAGCCCAGGACCGGGTTCACCGCCTGTGCCCGAGCGTCCGTGTGCCCTCCGACGTGAGCCCCCGTCACGCCCGGACAGCGCCCGAGCGGGGGCGAGGTCCAAACGTAGTGAGGGCCCGAGGCCCACGGTACTCAGGCGTCAGTATGCCTGTGCCCAGACCGCCTCACTCACGCTCGGTGCCCCACACCACATGCAGCGGGTCGGCGGCTCACTTGAGCGGAATTCGGGATCGGGAAGCACCCGAATCGTCGCCGCAGTCTCGTCCTTGATCTGCTGCTCGCAGGCAGCGCTGCCGCAGAACCCGCCGTATGCGAACCCACCGGGGCCGCGCATGAACTCGATGAAGCGGTCTTTGGTGACGTGGCGGATCGAATTGGCGTCGCGCCGCGCACGGGCCGCCTCGAGGAGCCCGGCCTGGATCTCATCGAGCGCCCTCGCCACCCCTGCGGCGAGCCCCGCGCGCGGCATCGGCGCCTTGCCGCCGGTGCGCCTGGCCGCCATGACGTGGTTCGCGGCGACGTCCCGCGGGCCGATTTCGAGCCTGATCGGGACCCCGCGCGCCTCCCACTCAAAGTACTTGGCCCCGGGTTTCATGTCGCGCAGGTCGAGCTCGACCCGGTGCCCCGCGCCGACGAGCTCCGCTTTGACGCTCGCGCCGGCTGCGCTCACGGCCTCTCGTTCCTCATCGGACTTCCAGATCGGCACGATCACCACCTGCAGCGGGGCAAGCCGCGGCGGGCACACCAGCCCGTGATCGTCTCCGTGGCTCATGATCAAGCCGCCGATCATCCGGGTCGAGACGCCCCAGGACGTGTTCCACACGTGGGCCAGCCCGCCCGCGGCCGTCTGGTACTGGACGTTGAACGCCTTGGCGAAGTTTTGCCCGAGGTTATGCGACGTGCCGGCCTGGAGCGCCTTGTTGTCCTGCATGAGACCTTCGACCGCGTATGTCCGGAGCGCCCCCGCGAACCGCTCGCTGTCGGTCTTCACGCCCGTGATCACGGGCATGGCCACCCACTCTTCCTGGAACCGCCGGTAGATGCCGAGCATCTGGCGGGCTTCGGCCTCGGCCTCGGCCTCGCTCGCGTGGGCCGTATGGCCTTCCTGCCACAGAAACTCGGTCGTGCGCAAAAAGAGCCGGGTGCGCATCTCCCAGCGTACCACGTTGGCCCACTGGTTGATCAGTAGTGGAAGGTCGCGGTAGGACTGAATCCACTTCGAGAACATCGCGTAGATGATCGTCTCGGACGTCGGCCGGACGACGAGCGGCTCCTCGAGACGCGACTCGGGGTCGATCGCGATGGCCTCCGCGCCCGTCTTCCCCGTGGCCTTGAGCCGCGTGTGGGTGACGAGGGCCACCTCCTTCGCGAACCCCTGGACGTGCTCCGCCTCCTTGGCGAGGAAGCTCTGGGGGATAAAGAGGGGGAAGTACGCGTTCTGGTGACCCGTCGCCTTGAACATGTCGTCCAGCGCGCGCTGCATCAGCTCCCAGATACGGTAGCCGAAGGGCCGGATGACCATGCAGCCCCGCACGGGCGAGTGGTCGGCGAGCTCGGCGCGGGCGATGACGTCGTTGTACCACGCGCTGAAGTCGCTCGCGCGGGGCGTGATCCGCTCAGCCATCAGCGAACCAGGTGTTGGGCGAGTGTGGCGAGCGGGATGCGCTCTTCGGTACCGGCCGAGAGGTCGCGGACCAGCGCGGCGGACGCGGTCCGCTCGTCGGGTCCGAGGATCACGGCGCGCGGCGCGCCCCGGGCGGCCGCAAGCTCGAGCTGTTTCCGGACGGCCGAAGGCCGCAAGCCGTACTCGACCGAGAGGCCCCGCCCGCGGAGCTCATGGGCGAGCCCGAGCACGGGCCCGACGTCGTCGCCGCCCACGGCGACGAGAAAGAGATCCAGGGTCGGGGGCTTTCTCGTCTCGCGCTCGCGCAACAGCTCGCCCAACACGACGTCCCCCATCCCAAAGCCCAGCGCGGGCATGTCGACACCACCCAAGGCCTTGAGGAGCCCATCGTAGCGGCCGCCCCCGCAGATCGCGCGGAGCGAGGGCCCCAGCGCGAAGAGCTCGAAGACGATTCCGGTGTAGTAAGCGAGTCCCCGCACGATCGTGAGATCGACCTCCGCGAAGGCCCCCAAACCCATCGCGTCGAGCGCCCGCAACGCTTCGGTCAAGGGCTCGGCCGCCTCCTCCTGTGCCACGCGGGCGAGCGCCTCGCGCACGGGGTCGAGCCCCTTCAGGCCTGCCACTTCGAAGACCGCGTCGATCGCCTTGTCGGCCAGTCCGGCTCGCGCCAAACGCTCGCGGGCGGCCGGCCGCGGGTCGCGCTCGCTCTTGTCGATCGCCGCATACGCCGGGGCGAGCTCCGATTCGGTGAGCCCGTGGCCTTCGAGCAGCGCGCGGAGCACGCGCCGGTCGGACAGTCTGAGGCGCACGTGCTCGGGCCCAAACCCGAATTCGCGCACGATGTCCAGGGCCGCCGCCATGAGCTCCGCGTCCGCCAGGGGGCCCGCTTCCCCGATGAGATCCATGTTCAGCTGGAAGTGCTCGCGCAGCCGGCCGCGCTGGGGGCGCTCGTAGCGAAAGAGCTGAGGAATCGCGAACCAGCGGATGGGCTTCTTCAGCGCCTGGGCACGCGCCCCCACCATGCGTGCGAGCGTCGGCGTCATCTCGGGGCGCAGGGCCACGGCGCGGTCGCCCTTGTCCGTGAAGCGGTACAGCTGGTCCACGATCTCTTCCCCGCTCTTCTGGGTGTAGAGCTCGAGCGGCTCGAGCGGGGGTCCGTCGTACTCCTCGAAGGCGTAGCGCGTCGCCACGCGGCGCCAGACGGTGGTGATGTGGTTTCGGAGCGCGAGGTCGTCGGGGTAGAAATCTCTGAATCCGGGCAGGGCCTGTCCGTGCATCGCGTGAACTTAGCCGAGCGGCGCGAAGCCCGGCAAGCGCGCGAGCGCGTCGCCCACCGTGTAGAACGAACCCGTGACGACCGCCGTCGCCGCGCGGCGCACGCGCTCGAGGGCGCGATCGAAGTCGGGTTCGACCGCGGCACGCACGCTCTCGGGAATCGAGACCTCGGACAACGCCCAGCTCCGCGCGGCGGGTGCGCTCGGAGCGGTCGTGAACACGAACTCGTCGATCTCTCGCTCGAGCGCGCGGATCATCCCCCGGTAGTCTTTGTCGGCGAGCACCGCCATCAACGCCGCGCGCGGCCGCGGGGGCGCGTACTCGGCGAGCGTCTGGGCGAGCACCTGCGCGCCATCCGGGTTATGGGCCACATCGAAGATCCAGCGCCCGCGCATCTCGAAGCGCGCGGGCACGTACGCCCGACCGAAGCTCTCGGGCCAGACGTCTCCCACCGGCCCGAACGGCGGCGGGAGCGCGTTCAGGGCGCCCAGCGCCACCCAGGCGTTCGCGTCCTGGTGCCGCCCTCGTAGCTCAAGGGGACCGGTCGGCGCCCGGGTGGTATCCACGGCGACCAGCGGGCTCGCGCCCCGGGCGCCCGCCTCCTCCAACAAGACCGCGCCGACGCGCGCATCGCGCTCGCCCGTCACGAAGGGGACGCCTGGTTTGGCGATCCCGGCCTTCTCGCGGGCGATCGAGGTGAGCTCCTCCCCCAGGTACTCCGTGTGATCCCGCGCGATCTTCGTCACGACGCTCACCAGGGGCGTGAGGACCGTCGTCGCATCGAGCCGCCCGCCCAGGCCGACCTCGATCACCGCGATGTCCACGCCCCGCGCCGCGAAGTCGGCGAACGCGATGACCGTGGTCGCTTCAAAGAAGCTTGCGTCGAGCCGTTCGATGTGCGGCTTCAGGATTCCCGTCCACTCGGCGAACGCCTCTTCGCTGATCGGGACCCCGTCGACCACAATCCGCTCCCGCACCGACACGAGATGGGGAGAGGTGTAGACCCCCACCCTGAAGCCCCGGGCCCGCAGGTCCGCGGCGAGGAAGGCGCAGGTCGAGCCCTTGCCGTTGGTGCCGGCCACCTGGATCGTGGGAAAATGGGTCTCGGGATGCCCGAGCACGTCGAGCAGACCCCTGGTGGGGTCGAGGCTCCACTTGATGCGACCGCTTTGTCGGGCGAGGAGAAACTGGTAGGCGTCTGCGAAGCGTTCGGTCAGTCGGCGGCCTCAACGGGCTGGCGCCCGGCCATGTGGCGGAGGAGGCGTGCCGTGGTGTCGCGGAGCTCGCTCCGGGGCGTGACGGCGTCGATCATGCCGTGCTCCAGCAGGAACTCCGCCGTCTGGAACCCCTGCGGCAGGTCCTGGCCGATCGTCTGCTTGATCACCCGCGGCCCCGCAAACCCGACCACGGCCCCGGGCTCGGCCACGATCACGTCCCCCTGCATGCCCCAGGAGGCGGACACCCCGCCCGTCGTGGGGTTCGTGAGCACAGAGATGAACGGCGCCCCGACCGCCTGGAGCCTCGCGATCTCGACCGAGGTCTTGGCCATCTGCATCAGGGACAGCATCCCTTCCTGCATCCGGGCGCCCCCTGAGGTCGAGACCAGGATGAGCGGGATCCCCCGCTCCGCCGAGCGCCGGGCGAGCCTCGCCACCTTCTCCCCCACGACCGAGCCCATGGAGCCCCCCATGAAGGCGAAATCCATGACGCCGAGCATGATCGGCATCCCCGCGAGCCGCGCGTAGCCGGTGCGGATCGCTTCCAGGGGGCCCGCCTTCTTGCGGGCGAGCTCGAGCCGGTGGGCGTAGTTCTCGAACCCGAGCGGGTCGGCCGAGCGCAGCCCCGTGTCGAGCTCGTGCCAGGAGCCCTCGTCGACCAAAAGATCGATGTACTCTTGAGCGGAGATGCGACGGTGAAAGCCGCAGTTCGGACAAACATTCAGCGCGCGTACGAAGCGGTCGGTGATGTCGATGTGACCGCATTCATCGCATTTTTCCCACGCATCGGCCGGGATCTCTAGCCGGACCCGCTCAACCGTACGGGGCTTGCGTTCCTTTTTGAACCAGGCCATGCGCACCGAGGTGAGCGTGGGAGGCGACAATCTGACCGCGACGGCCGGTATCCGCCAGACCGTTTTCCGAACCGATTTCTTAACCCGTTGTCATAGCTCGATATATCCCGAGAGCCGAGACTCCCAAGCAACCCGCAAACTGATCCCTACCGAGGCCGCACAGAGCAGCAGAAAGGACCCGCCGTAGGAGAAGAACGGGAGCGGTATCCCCGTGATGGGCACCAAGTTGACGGTCATCCCGATGTTCTCGGCGATGTGGGTGAAGAGCATCGCCCCGCACCCAAAGACGCAGAGACTCGAGTAGGGGTCGCTCGCCCGTCGCGCGATGCGGAGCAGGATCGCCACCAGCGCGGCGAAAAGGGCGAGCGCGATGCATACGCCCACAAAACCCAGTTCCTCGCCCACGACTGAGAAGATGAAGTCCGTGTGCTGAGCCGGCAGGAAGGCGAGGCGCTTCTGCGTCCCCAGGGTAAAGCCCTTGCCGAGGAGCCCGCCTGAGCCGATCGCCACCTTGGACTGGATGACGTGCCATCCCGTCGCCCGGGGGTCTTCCTCGGGATTGAGGAACGTGAGAAGCCGGCTCTGTTGGTAGGGGGCAAGGTGCTTCCAGAAAGGCAGCGCGAGCGCCCCGCTCGCCGCGTTCGCGAGCATCACGGCCAGCCCTTCCCACACGTACGGCCGCCACCACAGCACGAGCCCGAGGAGGAGCAGGATCCAGGCCCCCCAGACCACGGTCGACACGGCGAGCACGAGCCCGATCACGGGCGAGGCCAGGAGCAAGAGCAGCGTGGGCTTCGTGCCCGCCCAAAAGAGCATCGAAAAGAGAATGGCCACGAATACGAGACTCGAGCCCAGGTCGGGCTGCAGCACGATGAGCACGGCCGGGACGAACGCGATGACAGTCGGCCGGACGAGCTCTCGCAGGGTGGCCGGGGGCTCGCGGCGCGTCGCGAGCCAGCGGCCGAGCATCATGATGCAGGCGAGCTTGGCCGGCTCGGCCGGCTGCCCAAAGCGCACCCCGCCGATCCCGAGCCAGGAGCGGCCGACCGGCGCGCCGGTCGGGCTCTTGCCCCCCAAGAGCGTCATCACGAGCAGCACGAGCACGACCCCGTAGAAATAGGGGGTCGCCCACTCGAGGAGCCGTGGGGACAGGCCGCTTGCGGCGAGCAGCGTCCCGAGGCCCAACACGAGCCAAATCACCTGCTTATGCCAGATCGTGGTCGCGAACGTTGTCACGTCGGTCTGGCCCGCGGAATAGAGGGTCGCAAGCCCGTAGGTCGACAGCACGACCACGACCGCCACGAGGGGCTTATCGAGTTCCCTAAGGGGCGGGCGCATGCGTCGTGTCTGGCGGTTGGGTGGTCGTGTCCGGGACTTTGAGCATGGTGTCAGGGTGCTCGATACCGGGCAAGAGCTGCATGGGCCGGGGGGCCGTATCAGTGGGCAGCGTGAACTCGGGCTCCGCGGTGGTGTCGACGCCCAGGTAGCGCGCGATCACCCGGGCGACGAGCGGGGCCACGTAGGGACCCTCCCGAGCGAACTCGACGATCGCACCGACTACGATCGTGGGCTTCTCGGCCGGCGCAAACCCGATGAACCACCCATGGGGTGGCCCATGGGGGTTCTGGGCGGTGCCCGTCTTGCCGGCGATTGTCACCGCATAGCGCCCCGCGGCGCCCCGGGCGGTGCCACGCCGCACCACGCTCACCATGGCCTCCCGCAGCCCCTCGAGCTGGGACTCGGTGAGGCCCAACATTACGTCGCTCTGGGCCGGCGGATGCACGACGTAGGGTGGACGCTCACGGCCGTCGCTCGCGAGCATCTGGTAGAAGCGCACCATGTTGAGCAGCGTCTGGGCGTTCTCCCCCTGCCCGATCGCCAGGTTCAACGTCACGGCGGCCGTCCAATGCCGCGCCCCGTAGATCCGGTCGTAGTACTCGGGGCCGCTCGGGAAATCCGAGCGGATCTCGCCCGGCAGGTCGACCCCGGTCGAGGTGCGGAAGCCCAGGGCGTCGGCGTCCTCGAGCAGCGACGACAGACCGAGCTTCAACCCGAGCTGGTAGAAGTAGACGTCACAGCTCTGCGCGATCGCCTCGCTCAGCGTCAGGTCCCCGTGGCCCTGGGGGCTCCAGCAGCGGAAATAGCGGTCCCCGTACTGCAGCCCACCTCGGCACGGGATCGGCATCCGGGTATCGAGGGTGACCAGGCCGCGTTTCAGCGCCATGGCCGCCACGGCGAGCTTCCAGGTCGACCCCGGGGGATAGCGGGCCTGGATGGCGCGGTCGAAGAGCGGGTGCGCCTCGTTGTCGTTCAGGCGGCGCCAGGTGTCGGGATCGATGCCGCCGACGAAGGCGTTCGGGTCAAAGCCCGGGGCGCTGTAGAGGGCGAGGATGGCGCCGGTGTTCGGGTCGAGCGCGATCACGGCGCCCCGGTGCCCCTCGGGGAAGTTCCGGGCGATGTAGCGCTGCAGATCCAAATCGATGGTCGTGTGGATCATGGCCCCCGGCACGGGTGCCAGGGTCGGCGCGGCGCCCGCGTCACGCACCACGTGGCCGAGGGCGCTGACCTCGACGAAGCGCAGCCCGTCGGACCCCCGGAGCGAGTCGTCGTACTCCCGTTCCAGACCGTCCTTGCCGACGAGCGCGCCCAGTCTCAGCCCCGCGAACCGCCGCTGGGTCCGTTCGGCCTCGGTCACTTCGCCGATGTCCCCGATGAGGTGGGCGATGACCGAGCTGTCCGGGTAGTAGCGCTTGGGTTCGGGCTGGATCACGAGCCCCGGGATGATGAGGCGTCGCTCCTCGAGCTGAGACACGAGATCAAACGAGGCGTCGGGCAGGACGAGGGCCGGGAGATAGGGCGCGCGACGGTAGCGGGCAAGCACCGCATCGATCCCCGCCGTGTCGAGCTTGACGAACGGCGCCAGGCGCTCGAGCGACGCGCGCATCGAGGTCTCGTCGCCGGGCAGGAGCGACACGGTGTAGCCCGGCACGTTTTCGGCGAGGATCTTGCCCTGGCGATCGACGATGAGCCCCCGCGGCGCGAGCACGGGGATCGGCCGCAGGCGGTTCGTCTCCGATTGCAGCTCGTACTTGCTGTGCCCGAGGATCTGCGTCCGGAAGAATCCGAGCACGAGCACCGCCATCGTCCCGAAGAGCACAAACCGGGACGCCGCGACTCGCCGGGCCACGAGGTGGGGGTGAAAGGCGGGGTGCGGGCCGGTCATGCGTCTCCGAACCGGATCGCGAGCTGCCGCCCGAAGAGCCAGAGCACTACGAGCCCCGCGAGTGCCGTCGTGGCGCTTTGGATCGGCGACCAGACGAGGAGCTCCCAGCCGAGCAGGCCCCCTTTCAACCCCCCGGAGAGGACGGCGACGATCGCGTTTCGCACCCAGGTGCCGGCGAAGAAGAGCCACGCGTTCACGTAGATGTTCTCGGCGAAGAACACTGCTTTGCTCCGGGCCGCGAGGTATCCCACGACCGTGTGCGCAAGCGCCCCGGCCCCAAACGACGCCGGGGTGAGGGCGTCGCGCAGCAGTCCGACCAGGAACCCGACCACGGCGGCCCGGCCCGGCTGGGCCCGGATGGTGTAGATCAGAAGCGCGAGCAGCAGGAAATCAGGCGCCGTGCGGTCGTCCCCGAGCCTCGGCCGGAGCGAGAACTGGAGCGCCACGAGCCCGAGCAGAATCCCGACGAAGCGATAGCGATCGCTTCGCCTCACGGACGCTCCCCGGCGCGCTCGAAGGCGCCCCCGACGTCGCCCATGCCATGGCCGCCCGTGAGAATCATGACGTGCGAGACGGCGGCGGGCTGCACGGCGGGTCGCAACAGGTAGGTGCGCTCCCACCCCTCGGCCTCGGCCGCCACCCCGATCACAACGCCGATCGGGATGCCCCGGGGGAATACGCCCCCGAGCCCTGACGTGAGAATCAGCGTGCCGTTCGGCACGGCCTGCTGGTAGGCTACGCCGCGGAGCTCAAGCAGCCAGCTCCGCGGACCCTCGCTGCCGTGCGGCGACACGATCCCGTAGACGCTGCCGTCGGCCGCCATGGCGCTCGCCCGAAACTCCGGGTGCGCCCACGTGACGACCATCGAGGTCTGTCGGTCGACGGCGCTCACGATCCCGAGCAAGCCCTCGGGACTCACCACGCCGTCGAGCGGCCGCACGCCCTGGCGCTCCCCGGCCGACGTGACGAGCGTGAGCGGGCTCGTCGGAAGGCCCTGCTGTAGCACCTCGGCCGCCGTGTACCCCGACCCGAGCCGCTGCCCCAGACCCAAGAGACCGCGCAGCCGGTCGTTTTCGCTCCGGAGCTCGGGCAGAAACGTGGCCGCCAGCGCGACCGAATCGCGCTCCGACGTCACCGCCTCGTAGCGCGACACCGATGCGGCGAGCAGCTGCGACTGCTCCTGGAGCGTGAGGAGCGGGGCCAGCAGGGTCTGGCGGAGGGCGTGCGTCAGCGGGGCACGCAGCTTGTCGGGAAGCCCCAACGCCGCCACCGAGAGCACGACGCACCCGAGGAACAGCAAGGTGTCGCCCCGGGACGCGTAGCGATCAGCCCCGAGCGCCATCCGGTTACGTGGTAAGGACGTTGCGGTACTTCTCCGGGTCGTCGAGGATGCGCCCGGTGCCCCGCACGACGCAGGTCATCGGGTCCTCGTCGAGGTGGATGGGAAGGCCGGTTTCCTGCTGCAGCAACGCATCGAGCCCGCGGATCAGGGCACCGCCGCCCGTCATCACGATGCCCCGGTCCACGATATCGCTCGCGAGCTCGGGCGGCGTGATCTCGAGCGCCCGACGCACGGCGTCGACGATCTGTTGGATCGGTTCCTGGACGGCCTCGCGGATCTCGCTCGAGTGCACCCGGACGATCTTCGGGATCCCGGACACGAGGTCGCGCCCCTTCACTTCCATCTCGCGCTCTTCTCCCACGGGGGCCGCGGATCCGATTTGAATCTTGATCAGTTCGGCCGTGGGCTCGCCGATCAGCAGGTTGTAGTTCTTCCGCATGAACTGGACGATCGCTTGGTCGAGTTCGTCCCCGCCCGTGCGGATCGAGGTGTCGGACACGATACCCGAGAGCGCGATGACGGCGATCTCGGTCGTCCCGCCGCCGATGTCGATCACCATGTTCCCGGTCGGAGTCTCGACCGGGAGACCGACGCCGATCGCCGCGGCCATCGGCTCGGCCACCATGTAGACCTCTTTCGCCCCGGCCGACTGGGCCGAGTCACGCACCGCGCGCTTCTCGACCTCGGTGATGCCGCTCGGCACGCAGACGATCACCTTCGGCTTCACGCGGAACAGGTGGCGGTCGATGATCGTCTTCAAGAAGAAGCGGAGCATCTTCTCGGTCACGTCGAAGTCGGCGATCACGCCGTCCTTGAGCGGCCGCACGGCGAGGATGCCATCCGGCGTCCGCCCGAGCATGCGCTTCGCCTCGAGCCCGATGCCCTTGATCTTCCCCGTGGCTTTCTCGATCGCCACAACCGAGGGCTCGTTCAACACGATGCCCTCGCCCCGCACATAGACCAGGGTGTTGGCCGTGCCCAAGTCCACGGCAATCTCGCTTGCCGGGCTCCAAGCACCGATTCGAAAATTCGGCCAGCGTAGCGGCACGAGCTCGTTGGTTGTGAAAGAGTAAGGCGGGCGCGGTTAGCGGCCCCAAGGTAATGAAAACCGTAACTTCAAACAAGGCTGGCGGTTGACCTGCCTCGCCTCGAAGCGCTCTGAGCCTCCCTGGACCGCCGCTCGCGCTACGCGGGCCCGAGCCAGACGGCCTGCTGGCGGGCTGGGTCGAAGAATTCGGCGGCCACCTGGGCCACGTCGTCCTCCCCGAGCCCGGCGACGGTGGCGAGGACCTGGTCGACGCTCTGGTAGGGCTCGCCGTGGACCGCGAAGGCCGCAAGCCGGTACATCCGGGCGGCCGGGCTCTCGACGGCGAGCACGAGCTGCCCTCGCGTCTGCTGCTTCGCCTCGGCGAGGGCCTGGCCCCGCAACCCCTCCCGGGCGAGCGCCGCGAACTCGGCGCGGATCGCCTCGACCGCCTGCTCGGCCGTTTTCGGCTGCGTCCCGACGTAGACCCCGGCGACGCCCATCAGCCGGTAGAAGGTCGTGAACGAGTAGATCGCGTAGGCGAGCCCCAACTCTTCGCGCACCCGCTGGAACAGCCGGGACGACATCCCGCCGCCGAAGATATTCGAGAGCACCATGAGAGCGTACTTGCGCGGGTCGGCATAGGGCACCGTGTCCGAGGACAGCACGATGTGCGTCTGCGCCGAATCCTTCTGGTGGCGCCGCTCCCCGCCCCGCGCCGCCTGGGGCACGGGCTCGACCCGCGGTGCCGCGGGCCGTCCGTCGGGCTCGAACCAGCCCTGGCGGCCCACTTCCTCCAACAACACTTGGTGGTCGACGTTACCCGTCGCCACGATCACGATGTTGCCCGGAAAGTAGGCCTGCGCGTGCAGCGCGCGGAGGTCTGAGGTCTCGAGCTCGGACACGGACGTTCTCGTCCCGATGATCGCGAAGCCGTACGCGTGGCCGGGCCACATCGCCTCGGACGCGAGATCGAACACGAGATCGTCCGGGGTGTCGTCGATCATGTTGATCTCCTCGAGCACCACGTTGCGCTCAAGGGCGAGATCGGAGTCGCGGAGGACGGGGTGGCGGACGAGGTCCGTCAGGACATCAAGCGCGAGCGGCAGATCGGCGTCGAGCACCCGGGCCTGGAACGCCGTGGTGTCGCGCGAGGTGTAGGCGTCGAGCGAGCCGCCGTGGGCTTCGAGGGCGAGTGCGATCTGCTGCGCGCTGCGCCGCTCGCTGCCCTTGAACACCATATGCTCGAGCAGGTGCGAGACGCCCATCTTGGGGCGTGGCTCGTGGGCGCTCGCGGTGCGCACCCAGATGCCGACGGCCACCGAACGGACGCTCGGCACCCGTTCGGAGAGGACTGTGAGGCCGTTCGGGGCTCGCGTCTCGAACGTCTCGCGGTCGAGCCGGACCGTCTCCATCGAGCCCGTCTAGCGGGCGCGCGCCGGCTCAGGCGACTCCAGCAAGGCCTTCCGCGACAGGCGCATGCGCCCGCGCTCATCCACCTCGAGCAGCTTCACCCGCACGCGGTCGCCCTTCTTCACGACGTCCTCCGTGCGTTCCGTGCGCCCGTGCTGCAGCTCCGAGATGTGGAGCAGCCCTTCGACGCCCGGGAGGATCTCGACGAAGGCCCCGAAGGCCGTCGTGCTCCGCACCGTGCCCTCGTAGATCTTGCCGACTTCAGGCTCCTGTACGATCGCGGCCACCATGTCGCGCGCCCGCTCGCCACCTTCGCCGATCGCGGAGATTGTGACCATCCCCGAGTCGTCGACGTTGATCTCGGCGCCGGTCTGCTCCTGGATCCCGCGGATGACCTTGCCCTTAGGCCCGATCAAGTCGCCGATCTTGTCCGGTCGGATCTGCATCGTGATGATCCGCGGAGCGTACTTGGACAGCTGCGAGCGCGGCTGCGGCACGGCCTGCACCATGATGTCCAGGATGTGCACCCGGGCCCGCCGGGCGCGCTCGAGCGCGTCGGCGATGATGTGGAAGTCGAGGCGCTCGATCTTGATGTCCATCTGGATCGAGGTGACCCCTTCGCGGGTACCCGCGACCTTGAAGTCCATGTCTCCCAGATTGTCCTCGGTGCCCAGGATGTCCGTGAGCACGGCGACCCGCTCGCCTTCCTTGATCAGCCCCATCGCGACCCCGGCGCAGGGTGCCTTCACCGGGACGCCCGCGTCGAAGAGGGCGAGCGATCCGCCGCAGACCGTGGCCATGGACGACGAGCCGTTCGACTCGAGGATGTCCGAGACGATGCGGATCGTGTAGGGGAACTGTTCGTAGGGCGGCAGCAGGGCCTGCAGCGCACGCTCGGCCAGCGCCCCGTGCCCTACTTCGCGCCGCGAGGTGCCGCGGATCGGTCGGACCTCGCCAGTGGAAAATGGCGGGAAGTTGTAGTGGAGCATGAACGACTTGGTCGTTTCCTGGGCCACGTCGATCGAGTCGATGCGCTGCTCGTCGCTCACCGTACCCAACGTGACCGAGACGAGCGCCTGGGTCTGCCCGCGCGTGAAGAGCGCGGAGCCGTGGGTCCGAGGCAGCAGGCCGACTTCGCATGCGATGGGCCGGACGGTGTCCAGGTCGCGGCCGTCCACCCGCTCGCCGCGGCTCAGCACCTGCTCGCGCATCGTGTGGTACTCGATGTCCTCGAGCACGTGCGCCACGTCCTTCACGTTCTCCGGGAACTCGGCGGCGAGCTGCTCCATCACGGTGACCTTCAAGGCGGCGATCGCCTGGGCCCGCTCGGACTTCTCGGGCAGGTTGAGCGCCTCGCTCACCCGCTGCTCGGCCAATTCCTTCACGCGTCGCACGAGCTCGGGCGCGGGCTCGATTTTCGCCCACACCATCTTCGGTTGCCCAAGGTCGGCCACCAAGGCCGTCTGCGCGTCGATCAGCTCGCGGATTCCCTTGTGCGCGACCTCGAGGCCCTTCACGATCTCGGGCTCCGTGAGCTCGAGGGCGCCGCCCTCGACCATGACGATCGAATCCCGGGACCCCGACACGGTCAGGTCGACGTCGGAAAACTCGAGTTGCTGGAACGTCGGGTTCAGGATCCACGCCCCTTCGACCCGGCCCACCCGCACCCCAGCGATCGGCCCGTTCCAGGGCACCTTGGAGAGGGAGAGCGCCGTCGACGCGGCCGTCACCCCGAGCACGTCGGCGTCGTTTTCCTGGTCGGCCGAGAGCACGTAGATGAAGACCTGGACTTCGTTCTTGAACCCTTCGGGGAAGAGCGGCCGGATCGATCGATCGGTCACGCGGGCCGCGAGAATCTCTTCGTCCGACGGCCGGCCCTCACGCTTCAGGAAGCCCCCGGGGATCTTGCCCGCAGCGTAGCTCTTTTCGCGGTATTCAACCGTCAGCGGGAAGAAGGGGAGCGTGGAGATCACATCCGAGACCGTCACGGTCGCGAGCACGACCGTCTCTCCAAACTGCAGCAGGCACGCACCAGCCGCCTGCTTCGCGAGGCGCCCCGCTTCAAGTGTGAGGGGCCGCCCGGCAAAGTTTCGTTCAACGCGCTTCACTGTGTCGCCTGTCTAGAGCATATGGCAATACGTTGAGCGCCCCGTGCTCTTCCCGGGGGCGCCCCACGCGACGCCTGTGACGCTAATGGCGGAGGCCCAGCTCGTCGATGAGCTGCCGATACCGTTCCAGGTTGGTGCGCTTCAGATATTCCAGCATGCGGCGGCGCTTGCTGACCATTCGCAGCAAGCCGCGCTGTCCGTGAAAATCTTTGGCGTGCGCCCGGAAGTGACCGGTGAGGCTGTTGATCCGCTCGGTGAGCAGGGCGACCTGTACCGGGGCGGACCCGGTGTCGCGATCGTGCTGCCCGTACTTCCTGACCGGCGTCGTCTTGTCGTACATCAGAGAGGTTTCCTAATTCTCATCATCGCACTAACTTAGAACGACCCCGGAGGTTTGTAAAGCCCCGACGCCGTGACCGGCTCGCTCTCCGATCTCGTCGGCCACTCGCTTGGCCCGCTGCGGCTCGACCGCGTGCTCGGGCAGGGTGGCTTCTCCTGGGTGTTCGCCGGCCAGGAGCCCGACGGCACGCCGGTCGCCGTGAAAGTGCTCAAGCCCCGCTACGCGAAGGACCCCGAATTCGAAGCGCGCTTTCGCCGCGAGGGCGAGACCGGGGCCCAACTCGAGCATCCCAACATCGTCCACATCCGCAGCATCGCGAAGACGGACGAGCACGTCTACTTCACGATGGACCTGTACAGCGACACCCTCGCCGCACGGCTCACGCGCGAGGGCCCGCTCCCCGAACCGGCGCTCGTGCGTCTCGCAAGCGACATCGCGCTCGGGCTCGGGTTCGCGCACGCGCGTGGCTTCGTGCATCGCGACTTGAAGCCCGAGAACATCCTCTTCTCGAACGGCCGTGCCGTGATCACGGACTTCGGGATCGCGCGCGCCCTCTCGGGGGTCGTCGCCTCGACCGGCGTCGACGTCACGCTCGGCACCCCCCAGTACCTGTCGCCCGAGCAGGCGCAGGGCCGCACCATTGACCACCGCGCCGATTTCTACTCACTCGGCGTGACGCTCTACAAGGCGGCCACGGGGGACCTGCCGTTCACGCATCCCGAGTGGTTCGAGCTCGCCCGGATGCACGTCGAGGACGAGGCGCCGCCGCTGCGCGAGAAACGCCCGTCGTTGTCCCGTGGCTTCGAACAGGTCGTCGCCCGCTGTCTCGCCAAGCACCCCGACGACCGCTACCAGGAGGCGTCGGAGCTCTTCGGGGACCTTGCCGCGGTCGAACGCGGCGGGGAGGTGGGTGAGCGCACCTGGATCGAGAAGGCGCTCGGCCCGCGCGACCAACGGGCCGTGCGGGTAGCGATCGGCATCGGCCTCGTGCTGCTGTTGGTGTTTGGGCTGAAGCTGCTGCGGCGATGAGGTGGAGCTAGCTCGCCTGGGACGGCACGCGGCGGTGGGTCATCCGCCGAACAGCGCGCGGACGCGTCGCACCAGGCGAGCCCAGAGACCTTCGGCCTGTTTGCCCGCGGGCAGGGGCACCGGTTCCGGGATCGGGGACGGCGACGGGATCGCCGGCTCACTCCAGGCCGCGAGTGCGGCGCGCGCCGCTTCTTTAAGCGCTGTCTCAAAGGAGCCGGGGATCGCGCCCTCGAGGGGCTTCAGGGCGAACCCCGGCGCGTCTGTCGTGCCCGCGAGCTCGAGCGCACCCGGGACCGAGCCCTCGATCGTCTCGACGAGCGAGCGCCACGCCGGCTCCGAGCGAGCGCCTGCCCCGTAGTGTGCCGCCCGGACGGCCCGCACCATCTCCCCGGCCGTCGTGCGGCCCGCGACGTAGTCCGCGAGGACCTCGTTAACGGGAGAAGACATGCGGGAACACCCGCAGCACGTCGTTGCGGAGCGCGATGAGCATGATGCTCACGAGCACGACGAACCCGATCTGCGTGAGCCGCGCGCGCAGCTCGACGGAGAGGGGCCGCCGCCGCACGAGCTCGGCCACGAGGAAGACCACCTGGCCCCCATCCAAGATGGGAATCGGCAGGAGGTTCAGCACCGCGAGGTTGACGGAGAGGAACGCCATGAATGAGAGGAAGAACCCGAACCCCACGCGCGCCGCCTGGCCCGACACCTCGCCGATCGTGAGCGGGCCCCCGAGCTCCTGCACCCGGGGACGTTTGAGGAAGGCGACGATGACCACCACCTTGTTCATCGTTTCCCGCCA
The DNA here is from genome assembly GCA_035604455.1 of Gemmatimonadales bacterium. Taxonomy (GTDB): domain Bacteria; phylum Gemmatimonadota; class Gemmatimonadetes; order Gemmatimonadales; family GWC2-71-9; genus AG25. Next base: position 30,872 of record DATNIM010000113.1, on the reverse strand, counting down.
CCCGAGCCGGACCGCGCCGAGCGCCCCCGGCGCCTTGAGCAGGGGGTGCACCGCCACGACCCCGACCACGCCGATCGTCCGCTGTTGCTTCGTGTCCGGGTCCGTCTCGACACGCCGCTCGGGGACGACGTGGATCACGAGCGTCGCCGTGTCGCGCGCGAGCGTCAGCGCGATCTCCTGCCCCGCGCGGCCGCGGACGATCCGGGCGAACTCCTCCCACGACGCCACGGTGTCGGCATCCACCTTGAGGATCCGATCCCCGGGCTTGATCCCCGCCCGGGCTCCGGGCGCGCCCAGTTCCACCTGGGCCACGACGGGCGGCAGGTAGAAACGCATCGCCCGGGCGAGCTCGAGGCGCGCCGCCGTATCGCCCGGCGCGAATGGGATCACGATGGGCGCTCGCCCCTCGATCCCGAGCGTCACCGGTGCCGGCGCCGTCACGAGCTGCTCCTGGAGCTCGCCCCAGCTCAGCACCGAATCGCCGTTCACCGTGACGATGCGGTCCCCGCGCGCGAGCGTCGCAAGGGGTGCCGCAACGGCCGGCAGATCGGCCGCCCGCATGGGATCGACCGCGGTCGTGGCCAGCCGGTCCGGCTCGAGCGCCCCGAAATAGGCGAGCGCGATGTAGACCACGAGCGCGAACACAAAGTTCATCGTCACGCCCGCGAGAATCACCACGAGCCGCTGCCACACGGGCTTCCGGTCGAACGCGCGCGCGGGATCGATCGGCCCGGCCTTGCCGCCTTCGATCGCCGCAGCCCAGCTCTCGTCTTCCAGACCCGCCATCTTCACGTAGCCGCCGATCGGCAGCCACGAAATCGCGTACTCCGTCTCGCCGCGCACGAAGCTCACGAGCGGCCGCCCGAAGCCGAGCGAGAAGCGGAGCACCTGAATGCCCATGGCCTTCGCGGCCACGAAGTGCCCGGCCTCGTGCACGAAGATCAGCACACCGAGGACGACGACGAGGGCCCCGACGGTCAGGAGCACGCGGCCTCCTGGGCAAGGCGCCGGGCCCGGGAGTCGGCTGCGAGCACGGCGTCGAGCGAACCCGCGTCCGCTTGCTCCCAGTTCTCAAGCACGGCCCCGATCACCGGCGCGATTCGGCCGAAGGCGATGCGCCCGTCGAGAAAGGCCTGCACCGCGACCTCGTTCGCCGCATTGAACGCGGCGGGCGCGGTACCGCCACATTCGGCCGCGGTGCGGCCGAGCCCATACGCCGGGTAGAGGTCGGAGCGGACGGGTTCGAACGTCAGCGTCTGCGCCGCGACGGGATCGAAGCGTCGGACTCCTGCGTCTGGCACCCGCCGGGGATAGGTCAGCGCGTACAGGATCGGCAGCTCCATCGTCGGGAAGCCCACCTGCGCGAGGACGGACCCGTCGATGAACTCGACGAACGCGTGCACCAGGGACTGGGGGTGCACGACCACGTCCACCTGGGAATAGGCCACCTCGAATAGATAATGTGCTTCGATCACTTCGAGGGCCTTGTTGGCGAGCGTGGCCGAATCCACGGTGATTTTCCGGCCCATCTTCCAGGTCGGATGCCTGAGGGCGTCCTCCACCGTGGCCCGGGAGACCTCGGCCGGGGTCCAGGTGCGAAACGGCCCACCCGAGGCGGTGAGGATCAGGCGGGCCAGCTCCCCAGCGCGTCCGTCGACGCATTGCAGCACGGCGCTGTGCTCGGAATCGACCGGCACGATCTCGCCTCCGCCGGCTCGGGCGGCCGCGGTCACCAAGGCCCCGGCCATGACCAGCGTCTCCTTGTTCGCGAGCGCCACGCGCTTGCCGCACTGCAACGCGGCGAGCGTCGCCTCGAGCCCCGCCGCTCCGACGATTCCGTTCACCACAATCGCCACGTCCGGCCGGGTCGCCGCTTCCACGAGACACGCCGTCCCGTGCGCGCGGCCGTTGCCGCCCGTCACGATGCCCGTGTAGGCCGGCTGCCACTCCGCCGCCTGGGCGCGGAGGAGCTCGGCGTTCGAGTGCGCCGTCAGGGCGACCACTCGAAACCGCTCGCGCTGCCGCGAGAGGACCTGGAGCGCGGAGCAGCCGATCGAGCCCGTCGAGCCGAGCACCGCAACGCCCAGGGTCATGCGACCCCGAAGACGCGGAAGAGGCCCGCGCTCACCGGAAGCACGAAGTAAAGCGAATCGAGTCGGTCGAGGACCCCACCGTGGCCGGGGATCAGGCCCGAGGAATCCTTGACGCCCACTTCGCGCTTGAGGAGCGACTCGGCCGCATCGCCGAGCTGCGCGGCCACGGCGATCACGAGCCCCGTGATCGCGAGCTGCCCCGCGCCCAGGTGCACGGACCACCGCTCGAGCACGAGCGGCCCGTATACGAGCGCCGTCCCGAGCCCCCCCAACACGCCGCCCACCGCGCCGGCCCACGTTTTCCGCGGCGAGAGGATGGGCGCGAGCTTCGGGCCACCGAAGAGCGCCCCGGCCGCCATGGCACAGGTGTCGCAGATCCAGGTGACCGCAAGCGGGAAGCACCCGAGCGCCGTGGCCGCCGCGGGGTTCGCGGCGCTCGGTCCGTCCCGGATGGCGATGAGGAACGCGGGCAGGCCCGACGCGTACAGGCAGGCGAAGATCGTGACCGCTACGGCGGCGAGCGGCCGGCCCCCCGGGCTCCGGGTGGCGAGGGCGGCGACGAGGATGAGCAGCATCCACAGCGCTCCGCCGTAGAGTCCCACGGCCGAGCCTGTGTTGAGTTCCCACACGGTGGCGCAGGGAATCGCGCCCGCGCCCACGTAGCCCAGCCCGGCGAACGGGGTGATGCCCTGATGCCGCGCGAACGCGAAGATCTCGCGCGCACCGAGCACGCCCGCGACCGCCAGGAGCCCCCCGAGCGCGAAGCCCCCCTCCCTGATGACGAACACGGTCAGCGCGATCGCCGGTACCGCAAACGCGATCCGCAGCAGCAGGTTCCGCGACACTAGGCCGAGACCTTGCCGAAGCGCCGCTCGCGCTGCTGGTAGTCGAGAATCGCTTCAAAGAGCACGTGGCGCGTGACGTCGGGCCAGAGCACCGGGGTAACGTAGAGCTCCGTGTAGGCGAGCTGCCAGAGGAGGAAATTCGACAGCCGCTGTTCCCCCGACGTGCGGATCAGGAGGTCCGGGTCGCGCCACGGAGCGGTGTAGAGCTTCGCGCGTATCGCGTCTTCGTCCACCGCGTCGAGCGTGCGCTCGCCGCGGAGCACCTCGCCCGCCAGGAGGCGCGCGGCGCGCGCGAGCTCGGCACGGGCGGAGTAGGAGATGCAGAGGTTGAGGGAGAGCTTGGCACCGCCGCGCGTGGCCTCTTCCACCTGCTCCACCGCGGCGCGGGCACCGGGTGCGAGGTGGCTACGGTCACCCAGCACGTGCACCTCGACGCCCTGCGCAGCGAGATCGCTGATCTCGCGGGCGATGTACTCCTCGAGCAACCCCATCAACGCCGAGACCTCCGCGCGGGGCCGCTGCCAGTTCTCCTTCGAGAAGGCGAACAGCGTCAGGACATCGACGTTCGCGTCCAGGGCGCCGCCCACCACCTCCCGCACAGACTTCATCCCCGCGCGGTGCCCGAACGGTCGGGGCAGATGGCGCTCCCGGGCCCAGCGACCGTTGCCGTCCATGATGATCGCGACGTGCGACGGGACCGGAGCCAGGCGAATGTGCGCGAGCAGCTCGTCGGGCATGCTCACACCTCGAGGATCTCGGCCTCCTTGGCCTTCACGACGTCGTCGATCAGTTTCATGTGCTCGTCGTGAACCTTCTGCAAATCTTTTTCCGCGTGCTTCTTCTCGTCATCCGAGACATGCTCGGTCTTCTTGATCTTCGCCACGCATTCCGTGCGGGCATGGCGCACGGCCACCCGGCCGTCCTCGGCGAACTTGTGCACCAACTTGACGAGGTCCCGGCGGCGCTCCTCGGTGAGCGGCGGTAGCGGAATGCGGATGACCTGCCCGTCGTTCGACGGGTTGAGCCCCAAGTCCGAGGCGAGGATCGCCTTCTCCACCGCCTTCATGAGGCTCCGGTCCCAGGGCTGCACCGTGAGGAGCTTCGGCTCGGGCACCGAGACGTTCGCCACCTGGTTCAGCGGCATCTCGCTGCCGTAGGCCTCGACGCGCACGAGATCGAGGAGGGAGGTGGTCGCCTTCCCCGTCCGCACGGTGGCAAACTCCCGCTTCACGGCGTCCACCGCCTTGTCCATCAGCTGCTTGGCGTGTTTTGCGTGATCGACGAGGGTCATTTGACGATGGTGCCGACGCGCTCGCCCGCCAGCACCCTGGCGGTCGCGCCGGGCTCGTTGATGTTGAACACCACGATGGGAAGTTGGTTTTCCTTGCAGAGGCCGAACGCGTTCGCGTCCATCACCGCGTACCCGTTCACGAGCGCGTCCTGAAACGACAACTCGGGCAGAAACCGCGCGGTGGGATCGCGCTTGGGATCGGCCGTGTAGACGCCGTCGACGTTCGTGGCTTTGAGGAGAACCTGCGCCTCGATCTCCAGGGCGCGCAGCACAGCCGCGGTGTCGGTCGAGAAGTAGGGGTTGCCGGTGCCGCCGGCGAAGATCACGACCCGCCCCTTCTCGAGGTGCCGCACGGCGCGGCGCCGGATGTAGGGCTCGGCGAGCTCTTCCATCCGGATCGCGGTCATCACCCGCGTATCGACGTCCTTCTTCTCGAGGATGTCCTGCAGGGCCAGCGCGTTGATCACGGTCGCGAGCATGCCCATGTAGTCCGCCGACACCCGATCCACGCCCTGTTGGCTCGCGGTCGTGCCGCGCAGGATGTTGCCGCCACCCACGACGAGGCCCAAGTGGACGCCCAGGCCCGCGACGGCCTTGAGTTCGTCCGACAGGCGATCGATGACCCCGAAGTCGAGCCCACCGACCCCGTCGCCGCGCTGGCTCGTGAACGCTTCCCCGGAGATCTTAAGAAGCGCCCGGGTGTAGGCGAGCGTGCGCGGCGGGGCGGCAGGCACGCTCAGTCGCCCCCGAGGTCGAACCGCGCGAACCGCCGCACCTGGATGTTCTCCCCCGTCTGCGCCGCGAGCTCGCGAACCATGTCCCCGACCGACCGGCTGTCATCCTTTACGAACTTCTGCTCCAAGAGCACGCGCTCTTCGTAGAACTTGCGGAGCATCCCCTCGACGATCTTCGCGCGGATCGCCTCGGGCTTCTTCTGCTCGGCCGCTTGCGCCTCGTAGATCCGCCGCTCCGAGTCGACCACGCCTTGTGGCAGGTCCTCGATCTTCACGGCGAGCGGCGCCTGCGACGCCACGTGGAGCGCGAGATCGCGGGCCAGCTGCCGGAAGGCGTCCGTGCGCGCGACGAAATCCGTCTCGCAGTTCAACTCGATCAGCACAGCGACCTTACCGTTGAAGTGCACGTAGGCGTCGATCAGCCCTTCCGTCGCCTTGTGCGCCGCGCGCTTGTCCGCTTTGGTGATGCTCTTCGAGCGGAGCAGCTCGACGGCCTTCTCCATATCGCCCCCGGTCTCTTCCAGGGCGCGTTTGCAGTCCATCATCCCCGCGCCCGTGCGCGCCCGCAGGTCGGCGACGAGTTTTGCGGAAATCTGGTTTACCGGTGCCACGTCATGCTCCTCGTGAAAACGCCGCCCTGACCCCGGCCGGGCCGGCGGGCGGCGGTAGTAGTCGGTCCCGTCGCGGCGGCGGCTAGGCTTCGCCCCCACCGGTTGATTCGGCCGGCGCCGGGGTTTCCTCGGTCCGCATCCGAGCCGCGATGGCCTCGGGCTTGGGGCGCCGCTTCCGGCGCTGCGTCCGGCGCTTGCGCTCGCCCTCGGCCTCGGTCTCGACGCCCGTCTCGGTCGAATACGTGACCGCCTCGCCTTCCTCGGTCACCTCGCGGAGCGGCATCTGCCGCCGCGCCTCGCCAATCACGTCCGCGACGGCGCCCGCCAGGAGCGACACCGCGCGGATCGCGTCGTCGTTGCCCGGGATCGGCACCGTGATGAGTTCGGGGTCCGCGTTCGTGTCGACGATCGCCACCACCGGAATCCCGAGCTTGTTCGCTTCGGCGACGGCGATCCGCTCCTTCTTCGAATCCACGATGAACAGCAGCCCGGGGAGGCGGTTCATGTTCTTGATCCCTGACAGGTACTTGTCGAGCTTCGCCCGCTCGCGGTCGAAGAGCAGCTGCTCCTTCTTCGTGTAGTTCTCGAACTCGCCCTCGGCCGCGCCCTGCTCGAGCTCCTTCAGGCGTTTGATCTATCGCTTGATGGTCTGGAAGTTGGTCAGCGTGCCGCCCAGCCAGCGCTCGGTCACCCAGAACGCTCCGCACCGCTGGGCCTCGGCCTGGAGGATCAGCTTCAGTTGGCGCTTCGTGCAGACGAAGAGGACGCCCTCGCCCTTGAGGACGACCGACCGCAAGAGCTCCTGGGCCGCTTCGAGCTGGCGCAGCGTCTTCTGGAGATCAATGATGTAGATGCCTGAGCGTTCGGCGAAGATGAAGCGACGCATCTTGGGGTTCCACCGGCGGGTCTGGTGGCCAAAATGAACCCCGGCTTCGAGCAGATCCTGTAGCTGTGGCGCCGTAATGTCCGTCCTTGCTTGGGTTGGTCCGCCGTCACCGTCCTCTCTCACGCAACCCCAGCAACCCCAGGGACCCGGCGCGAAATCAGGCGACGTGTGTAGTTGTTTACCGCTTGCTGAACTGGAAGCGCTTCCGCGCCCCCGCGCGACCCGGCTTCTTGCGCTCGACGACGCGCGGGTCGCGCGTCAGGAGCCCCTGCTCCCGCAGCTTGCGGCGGTGCCGTTCGTCTGCGAGCACCAGCGCCCGAGCGATCCCCATGCGCACGGCCCCCGCCTGCCCCGTCACCCCTCCGCCCGACGCGATCGCCCGCACATCGAAGGCGCCCAACGTGTCCGTGGCGATGAAGGGCTGCTGGATATGCGACACGAGCGAGGCCCGCGGGAAATAGTCGCCGAGCGTCCGGCCGTTGATGTTCCACTTCCCCGACCCAGGCGTGAGGTACACCCGCGCCACGCTCACCTTGCGCCGCCCCACGGCGTGCCAGCGGAGCTCCGGCGTGATGCTCGTCATGAGGCCGCCGAGAGCGCGAGCGGCTGAGGCTGCTGCGCCTGATGGGGATGCGTGGGTCCGGGATAGACTTTCAGCATCTGCTTCACCTTTTGGCGCGACAACGTCGTCTTCGGGAGCATGCCCCACACGGCCTTCTCGATCGCCCACTCGGGCCGCGTGGCCATCACGACCTTGAGCGAGCGGAAGCGCTCGTGCCCCATGTAGCCCGTGTGGCGGAAATATTGTTTCTGTTCGAGCTTGCGGCCGGTCAACTTGACACGGGCGGCGTTGACGACGATCACGCAGTCGCCACCGTTCACATGCGGCGTGAAGGTTGGTTTGTGCTTCCCGCGGAGGATCTGGGCCACGCGGCTCGCGAGGCGGCCAAGCGGCTGCTCCGCGGCGTCCACCACAAACCACTGCCGGTCAATGTCTTCCGTCTTGAGCGTAAAGGTCTTCACACGTCCCTTTCAAAGCCCGAAGTTGCGCCAGCCTGCAATGATACCACGAGCCGTAAGGTGCTGTCAACTAGGGGCTTGGGGTCACGCCGGTACGACATGAGACGGCTTCCGCCTACGACGCGCCCACAAGGACGGCGACCGTTTCCACGTGGGCCGTCTGAGGAAAGAGGTCGAACGCGCGCACAGCCGCGACGCGGTAGTTGACGCTCAGGCGTTGGAGGTCCCGAGCGAGCGTCGCGGGGTCGGAAGAGACGTAGACGACCCGCGGGACCGGCCGCTCCTGCAGGCGGAGCGTCACGGTCCAGTGCAACCCTGCGCGCGGCGGGTTCACGATGACGGCCGCGGGCTCGGGCAGCGTGGCGAGCACGTCCTCGGCACGTCCCGCGATGAAGCGCGCGCCGGAGACATTTCGCGTCCGGGCCCACGCGACCGCGAGCTCGTCTGCGTCGACGCTCAGGACGCTCGCCCCCCGCTCGGCCAACAGGACCGCCGTGTCGCCTGCGCCGCCGTAGAGATCCCACACGACCCGCCCCGTGAGCTCGCCCAGCTGATCCACCCCCCAGGAGCGTACGAGGCTCTCCATGTCGGGGTTCACCTGCTCAAAGGCGGTCGCGGGCAATCCCGTCCGCCCGCCCGCCACCACACGTGCCGCACCGTCGGTCGGTTGCCACCAGCACGTCACCCGACCGGGATCGGAGAGCGCCCCGCGCAGCGCCTCGGCCTTAAGCCACGGCTCGCGCGAGGATTCGGCGATCACGTGTCGCCCACCGTCCCGGTCCAGGCGGAGCGTGAGCCGCGTGAGCCCGACCGGCAGGAGTGCCACATGCGCCTTCACTTCCCGCCAGAGCTCCATCAGGGCGAAGCTCGTGATGTGACAGTCGACGAGGGGGAAGACGCGGCCCGTCTGGTCGTAGGGGTGCAACCCGATCGTGACGCCCTCAGCGGAGCGACGCGACACGCCGAGGCTGATCTTCGTCTGATACCGCCACTCATCGACGGCTTCGACGCACTCGGGGTCAGGGACGTCGAGCTTCCCGATGCGTCGCAACGCGTCGCCCACGACCGTGCGCTTGGCCTCGACCTGAGCGTCGTAGGCGAGGTGCTGCAGCTGGCACCCGGCGCAACGGTCCTGGACGTAGTGCGGGCACACGGACCCCACCCGGGCCGGTCCGGGCTCGAGCACGCGCGCGATTTCGCCGCGGGCGAAATTCCGCCGCACGCTCACGGCGCGCAGCTCGACCTTGTCGCCCGGGACGGTGCGCGGGACGAAGACCGCCCGGCCGTCGGCCAGTCGCCCGACGCCATCGCCGCCCGCCGCGATGCCCGTGACCGTGACGTTGTCGCTCACGAGCGTTCGGCCGCGAGAAAGGACGAGCAGCGAGGTGGAATGGTAATCGGGGACCTTAGCGGCGACACCGCGAGGGCTCGGCCGCGACCTGAAAAGCGGCGAGCGCGGGGCATAGCGCGGGCGTCGCGCGGGTCGCGCGGTCGTAGACGGCGAGCGCGCTTTCCGCCCAGGGATCGCCGCCCGCGATCCCGACCCCGAGTGCCGCGAACACGAAGTCGCGCGGGGACACGCTGTCCTTGATGTGCGGGCCCGCGACCCAGACGAGCGGCCAGGCGCGCCAGTGGAGGTGGCCGGGGGGCGCCGCGAGACCCATGCTCGCGCACACCGGCCGGCGTTCGGCGAGGGCCTCGACGACATGGCGGTCGGCCTTCGAGAGCCCAAGCACCCGGGCGGCACGGGCGCGAAAGGCACCATCCTCTTCCCAGGCCGACAGCGGGGTCACCACGAGATCCGGCCTCAACCCCCGCGCAAAGCGCATGAACCAGGCGGCGAGAAAATCCGCGCCGTCGCTCGTCAACAGCACCCCGCCCTCGGGACAGGTGCGGAGCAGGTTTTCGCCGAGCTCTTCGAGCACCGGGGTGAGCCGCAGGTCCGCCGGCACGGGGCCCCACACGGCGGGGCCCGCGGTCAGGCCCGTCTGTGTCCACGCATCGAGCGCGCGAGTGCTCCATTCGCTCACGCGGAGGACGCGCGCCGAATCCCCGGCCGCGCTCTGGCCCGGCGGTCCGAAGGACGAAATCGCTTGCGCGAGCGCATCGTCGGCCGAGTCCCGAGCGAGGCGCACCGCGACGGTGTCGCTCGAATGCGCGCGCGCCGCCTCCCAGCGCGCGAGGGACTCGCGCGCGCGCGCCAGGGAGCGCGCCGAATCCTGCGGTGGGCGCAACGTGTCCGTTGATTGGCGCTTGCTCACGCCCTGCAGCAGGGCTACGGCGAGGAGACTATAAAGGAAGGCTGTCACGGTTCGTCTGACGCGTGCGTCGACGCCGCGCCGTCAGCCCGCACGTACGGACCGGCTGGAAAGCCTCAAAGAGGACATGTTGGGAATCTAAGCGGAAGCTAAAGAGGGGACCGGAATCCCGGTCCCCTCGCATCGCCTGGCTGGGCTTGGGTGGCTAGGCCTGCACTTCGGGCGCTACCGCTGGCGTCTCCTCCTTGGGCCAGCTCGTGGCCGCGAGCACGATCCGCCGATGGATCGGGTCCACCTCGAGCACCTGGACCTCGACCGCCTGGCCTTCCTTCACGGCATCAGCCGGGTTCTGGATGTCCGGGATGCCGAACTGGGACATCGGGATGAACCCTTCGATGTCCTGGCCCAAATCGACCACCGCCCCCTTGTCCATGAGCCGCACGACCCGGCCCCGAAGCTCGGTCCCGACCGGATAGGTCTCGCCGATTCTGAGCCACGGGTCTTCTTCCGCCTGCTTCAACCCGAGCGAGATGCGCTTGTTCTCGGCATCGACGTTGAGGATCAGCACCTCGACTTCGTCCCCCTTCTTCACCACTTCAGAGGGGTGCTGCACCCGCTTCGTCCACGACATGTCCGAGATGTGGATGAGGCCGTCGATCCCCGGCTCGATTTCGACGAACGCGCCGAAGGAGGTGAGGTTACGAACCTTCCCCTTGATCCGCGTGCCGACCGGGTACTTCTGCGGCAACGCCATCCAGGGATCCTCTTCGGTCTGCTTCATACCGAGCGAGACCTTCTCCTCGGTCTCGTCGACCTTGAGGACCACCGCCTCGATCGTCTCGCCGATCGACACGATCTTCGAGGGGTGCCGAACGTTGCGCGTCCAGCTCATCTCCGAGATGTGCACCAGCCCTTCGATCCCGGGCTCGAGCTCGACGAACGCGCCGTAGTTCGTGATGGACACCACTTTGCCCTGCACGCGGGTCCCCACCGGGTACTTGGCCGCGACGTTCTTCCAGGGGTACGGCTGGAGCTGCTTCAGACCGAGACTGATGCGCTCGCGCTCCCAGTCGATGTCCAAAACCTTGACCTCGAGCTCCTGGCCGATGTGCACGGCCTCGGAGGGATGGGAGACGCGGCCGTAGCTCATGTCGGTGATGTGGAGCAGGCCGTCCACACCGCCCAAGTCGATGAACGCGCCGAAGTCGGTGATGTTCTTGACCACGCCTTTGCGCACCTGCCCGACCTGCAGCTCCTTCATCAGCACGTCGCGTTTGGTCTTGCGCTCGGCCTCGAGCAGCACGCGGCGGCTCACGACGATGTTGCGGCGCCGCTTGTTGAGCTTGATGATCTTGAACTCGAAGCTTTGGCCCAGGAGCTCGTCGATGTTCGGCACGCGGCGCAGCGCGATCTGGCTCCCCGGGAGGAAGGCGTCGACCCCCATCAAGTCGACGACGACGCCACCCTTGATCTTCTTCACGAGCGTCCCCGCCACCGGCTCGTCCTTCTCGTACGCCTCGCGGATCCGCTCCCAGACCCGCATGAAGTCGGCCTTCTTCTTCGACAGGACGACCGCCCCCTCCTGATCCTCGAGATGCTCGAGGAACACCTCGACCTCGTCGCCCTCCTTCAAGCTGTGCGGGTCCTTGAACTCGTCGATCGCTACCGCGCCTTCCGACTTGAACCCGACGTCGAGAATGACGGCGGTATCGGTGACGCGCAGCACCTTCGACTTGACGATCTCGCCTTCCGAGATGTTCGAGAGCGTGCCCTCGTACAACTCGGTCATCGTGGCGATTTCGTCCGGCGAGTACTCTTCGCTGAGATCTGCGCGAAGGCGGAGGTGTTGTTGAACAGGTGGGGCAGCGGGGCGTTCGACGTCCTGATCCGCCTCCGCCAAGTCCTTCGAATGTACCGACATGCGGCGAGTACCGGTCCGGTTACGGGTTTGGGGACGATGCGGGGTCGGGCCCCACAGACTACAGACTGTGGAAGCTAGCCCCGCGCCTCGGACCGCGCCAGCGCCACGACTTGGGCCACCTGCTCAGCGAGCGACAGATTCGTCGTGTCGAGCTCCACCGCGTCGTCCGCCGCTCGGAGCGGCGCCACGGGCCGCGACGCGTCGGCGCGATCGCGCGCGGCGAGCGACGCCGCCTCCCGCGCCACGGCGGTCGCGCCCGCGACCTCCCCCCGCTGGAGCAGTCGGCGACGCGCCCTCGCCTCGGGTGTCGCCGTCAGGAAGATCTTGAGCCGGGCGTCGGGGAACACCACGGTGCCGATATCGCGCCCGTCCACGACGACGCCGCTTGGGTAGCTCGCCGCCGCCTCGCGCTGGCGCGCGTTCACCCAGCGCCGCACTTCGGGCAAGGCCGCGATGGTCGACACCGCGCCCGTGACCCGCTCCGAACGGATCACCTCTCCCACTCCGACGCCCGCCACTTCCGGTCTGAACTCCTTGCCCGCGAGCACGAGGCGGACGGGGAGGTCTTCGGCCAGCGCGACGACGCGCTCCGCGCTCATGCCCTCCGTCACACCGCCCAAGTTGTCCAACGCCGCGATCGTGAGCGCCCGGTAGAGCGCGCCCGAATCGAGGTGGGCCCACCCGAGCTCGCGCGCCACCGCAGCCGCCGTCGACGACTTGCCGGAGGCCGCGGGGCCGTCAATCGCGAGAACGCGCAGGCCGCCCGATCCTCTTTAGGTCCTGGAAGAACGTGGGGTAACTGATCGCGACCGAGTGCCGCTCCGAGAGCCGCACCTGGGCTCCAGGCACCGTCCCGAGCACCGCGAACGCCATCGCCAAGCGGTGGTCTTCGGCCGTCTCCACCCGTCCGCGCGGCGCCGCGGCACCACCCAGCACATGAAGGTCGTTGCCGCTCGCTGCCGCCTGGACGCCGAGCGCCCGCAGGTTGGCCGCGACGAGCTCGAGCCGGTCGCTCTCTTTCACTCGGAGCTCGCCCACTTCCCGGAACACCGTTTCCCCGACCGCGCGGCTCGCGAGCACCGCCAGGATGGGCACTTCATCGACGAGACTCGGGATCTCGGCCGCACCGACCTCGGTCGCACGGATACTCGGAGCGGGCCGCACGACCAAGTCGGCCACGGGCTCGCCCCCAGAGTCCCTGAGGTTCACCCGATCGACCGACACTCCCATCCGCTCGAGCACCACGAGAAACCCCGTGCGGGTCGGGTTCACGCCCACATTCTCGACGACGAGCTCACCCGATTCCGCGAGGGCCGCGGCCACGACGAGGAACGCGGCCGACGACGCGTCGCCCGGGACCACGAGATCAAATCCGGAGATCCGCGGACGCTCGCCCGGGGGCTCGTAGACCACGGCGCCGTCGCGCGCGTGCAGCCCGAGCCCCAAGTGCACGAACAGCCGCTCGGTATGGTCGCGGGACCGGTAGGGCTCGCGGACCGTGACGGGCACGTTCCCCGTGAGCCCGGCGAAGAGGAGCGCGCTCTTCACCTGCGCGCTCGCCACGGGCGTCGTGTAGGTGAAGGCGTGCAGGCGGCCACCGTGAATCGTCAGGGGAAGCGCGTCCCGCGGTCCCTCGGTGATCTCGGCGCCCATGGCCCGCAGCGGCTCGGCCACGCGTCGCATCGGGCGGCGCCGCAGCGAGCGATCGCCCGTCAGGCGCGCCGTGAGCGGGTGTCCCGCGAGGAGTCCGAGGAGGAGCCGGGCGGTCGTGCCCGAGTTGCCGCAATGCAGCACGCCTGGGCGGTGCCAGCGATGCCCGGTGACGGTGACGCGGACGCCGTTGCGCACGGGGGTGATGCGCGCGCCGAGTTGCCGCAGCACGCGCGCCGTGCTCTGCACGTCCTCGCCCGCCAGGACGCCGTCGAAATGGCTCTCGCGACCGAGCGCGCCCAGCATCAACGCGCGATGCGAGATGCTCTTGTCACCGGGCGGGCGGACCGTGCCCGAGACCTTCACCCGTCGACGCCCCGTCGCCAGACCGCCCCTTTGGCGAGCCACGCCTCAACGGCGATTGGGTCGCCCTCTTCGAGGCCGCGCTCGAGCTCACCGAGCGGCTCCTCCAAACCGCGGAGCACGGGCAGCAGCGCGTCGCGATTCATGAGCAGGATCTCGGTCCACAGCGGCGGGTCGCTCGCCGCGAGGCGCGTCGTGTCCCGCGCTCCCGGACCCAAGGGCGCGCCCGCGGGCGCATGGTCGGCGAGATACCGGCCGAGGAGCGACGCGATGACCTGGGGAAGGTGGCTCGTCACGGCCATCTGCCGGTCGTGCGCGAGCGCATCAATCAGCACCGTGCGGGCGCCGCAGACGCTCTCCCAAAACCCGGCGACTTCGCGCGCGGCGGCGGCGCCCTCGTTCGTCGGCGTCACGTAGACGACCGCGTTGACGAGCAAGGTGTCCCTGGACGCCCAGAACCCGTGCCCGTGCGTGCCGGCCAAGGGGTGGCTGCCGGCGAAGCGGGGGCCGAGGCGCAGCCGCTCCGCCCGTTCGACGATTGCCCGCTTCACGGACCCGACGTCCGTGACGAGGGTTCGGGGCGAGAGATGCGGGGCGAGTATTTCGAGGAGCTGCAGGTTCGCCGCGGGCGGCGCGGCAAGGACGAGGAGATCGGCGGCCTTCGCGATGGCAGCCGGCTCGACCGGGGCGTCGTCGAGGGCGCCCGCCTCGAGCGCGGCCCGCCGCTCCAGCGCGTCGGGCGACCAACCGAGCACCGAAGAGACCTTACTCTGCTTGGCCAGGCGGGCGAGCGAGCCGCCAATCGCGCCGAGGCCGATTACGCCGAGAGTCGTGGGTCGCACGGAGAGAAGCTAGCCCGGGCCGTATCGGGCGTAAACGACAGGCTCCCGACCGATACAGATGAAGGAAAGGGCGGCTGTCGGCCGCCCCGGTTTTGCGGTAAGACGCTGCGCCTGCCGTTACATCTCGACGCCGAGCTGTGGCCGACGGACGGCGCCCGTCGTTCGCCGCGACTTCATGCTTGGGTCGTGGCACTGCGTGGTACGGGACTCGGGAGGCGCACCGAGCATGGCGATCGCGGGACCCCCTGAGCCGTCACCCGCGATCCTCAGGGTTTCGAGCATGCCGCCGTACCAGAGCGTCCGGTCCGCATCAGGACGCGGGTCGACACCGCTCGACTGAACGGCCATCTGCGCAACGCAGCCCAAGGCCAGCGTGGCGAGTGCTCCGAAGAGCAGGGCGAAGGCGCGCATCTCGTCCCTCCCGGTCCCGCGGGACTCGCGGGCTCTTCCAGATACGCCGCAGCGACTGTGGGGATCCGACCGCTACTCATGACGTGACCGGACGGGCAAAGGTTGCAAGCGCCGTGTCATGAATCTGTTACGTCGAGCGCGCGGGCCGGGGCGCCATGATCAAGCCCAAAAATGAGGCGTAACACCTCATAGGGCATTATCTTAGGGGCAATGACGGCCCCGTCCCGGCCCGCCCGCCCCACGCTCAACCGCGATCTGAGCGAGTTCCTGATCGAGCTCTCGATCGCCCTGCATAAACACGCGATTTATCCCCCCGGGCACCCGTCGCTTGCGCCCGCGGCCATGGCCGTCGCTAGGCGCGCGGACTTTCTCCTGGGCGAGCGCCCCTCGCTCTCGGTGGGCGTGGCCAGAAACCAGCTGATCATCGAAGGCGTCGCCACCGATCCCAAGCACCCGGTGCTGGCCGAGCTTGCGAGCCGGCTCCATCGCCATCACCTCGGCGCGATGACGATGTACAAGGGCGTTACCCCCACCGAAGTGGCCGACGTCTTGAAAACCATCGCGGTTGAGCCCGATCGCTCAGGCAAGCCGCTGGGCCTCGGCGACCGGTCGCGCCTCGAGGCGTGGCAGCACATCCGTCTCCACTCGCTCACCTACGAGCGCCTGGAGCTGATTGACGAGAAGCCTAGCGAGCAGGACGCCCCGCAGGACCAGTCCAAGGTGCGGAGCGCGCAACTGTGGCTCGGGCTCGCGCGCGCGGCGCTCGCCGGCCAACTGGGAGGCGACCAGGCCGTGTCCACGACGCCCGCGGTGATCGCGCAGGCGCTCGACTCTGCCCCGAAGACCGAAGGCTATGACCAGGTCATCGTGGGCTACCTGCTCCAGATCGCCGAAGAGCTGAAGGCGGCCGGCGGGTCGGGCGCGGCCGATCTCAGGCGCCGCACGTCGCGCCTGATCCGCGCCATGCGTCCCGAGACGCTGCGCCGGCTGCTGGACATGGGCGGTGACTTCTCGCAGCGGCGGCGCTTCGTCCTCGACGCGACGCATGGCGTGGCCGTGGACGCGGTGATCGAGCTGGTGCGCGCGGCGGCCGACGCGTCGCATCAAACGGTCTCACACTCGCTCGTGCGCATGCTGTCGAAGCTCGCGGCCCACGCCGAACAGGGTGTGGAAGGGGTCCGCGCGAACGCGGACCTCGCGCTCCGCGGCCAAGTCGAGCACCTGCTCCAGGGTTGGACGCTCGAGGACCCGAACCCCGGGGCCTACGGGCACGCGCTGCAGGCCATGTCGCGCTCGCGGGCTATCGTCGCGAGCTCAAGCGACGAGGCCGCGACGCCGGAGGACGAGCGGCTGGTGCAGATGGCGCTCGAGCTCGATGAGATCGGGCCCCGGTTAGGGGAGGAGGTCGTGCGACTGCGGGACACGGGGCGGCTCGGCGTAGTGTTCCACACCCTGGACCAGGCGCCGGCCGGCAGCACCGCGGCGACCGCCGTGCGCCAGATGCTCTGCACGGTCGAAACACTCGAGGGCCTGCTCCTGCGCGAGCCCATCGATTTCGTGCTCGTCGATCGCGTGGTCGAGCCGCTCGGCATTGAAGCGGCAGGGCCGCTGCTCGACGCCTTGTCCGGCACGGAGAACCGCGCCGTGCGGCGGGCGCTCCTCGATCGGCTGGTCGCCTTGCCCGGTGACTTGGGCTCCCTCCTCATCCCACGACTCAAGGACGAACGCTGGTATGTGCGGCGGAACCTGCTGCAGCTGATGGGCCGCCTGCCCCACCTGCCGGAGGGCTTCTCGCCCGCCGACTATGCCGTGGACACCGACGAGCGTGTGCGGCGCGAATCCGTGCGACTCCAGCTGTCGACCGACGCCGAAATGGCCGTGGGGGTGGCGAACGCGCTCGCCGACACGGACGATCAGACGGTGCGGCGCGGCCTCCTCGCGGCCACGGAGCATCCGGACGTTCTGCCTGCCGTGCTCTCCCAGGTCATCAAGCTCGCCCTGGACGAGCGCGCCGACAGCGGCGTTCGAGTGTCGGCGATCCGCGCGCTCCGCGGCTCGAACGCGCCCGAGGTACTCAACGTGCTGCTGCGGTGGACGGAAGGCGGGCGATCTATCTTCCGGCGCCAGCGGCTCGCGGCGGCGACCCCCGAGCTCGCCGCGGCGCTCGCCGTGATGGCCGAGCGCTGGCGCAGTGATCCCAGAGCCCAGACCGTGCTCGAGCGCGCGGCCGCGTCGAGCGACCCGATGGTGCGCGCGGCGGCAAGCGGCAAGGACACGTCCCCCGCGTGAGCGACCCGGTTCGCTTTCTCGGGGCGTTCGCCCACGCGATCGCGGGCGTCGCCCTCTACACCGACGGCCATCCGGCCCGCGAGCGCGCGATCGATGTCGCTTACCAAGAGCTCCGAGACCTCCAGGCCGAGTCCCCGAACCCGCTCTTCACCTTCCTCGGCGACGAGGTCATCTTCGGCCGCCTCCCGATCCGAGAGCTGAAGGGCTGGGACTGGTCGACCCGCCTCGCCAACGCCGGGATTCAACGCCTTGAATTCTCGGCCGATGTGACCCGGCCCGAGCTCGAAGAGTTTCTCGACGATGTGCTCGCCCGACTCACCCTTCGCGCGATCGACACCTCCGAGGCCCGGCAGACGCGGCCCTCGGGCATCCGGTTCGGGGCGGTCGGCGTGCGCGGGGAGGAATCGGTCGAGGCGCTGCCCACCGCGACGCTCAACTTCGGGTTGGGTGAGGAAGCGGAAACGGTCCGCTGGCTCCATGGCGAGCTCAAGGCCGGGAGCGTGCTCCCACTCCAAGAAGCCGAAGCGGTCGTCCGCTCCCTCAGCGTCGCCATGCACGCCAACCAAGCCATGCTGCTCCCGCTGCTCCAGCTCAAGGATTTTGACCAGTACACGACCACCCATTCCATGAATGTCTCGGTCCTTGCCATGGCGCTCGCCGAGACGCTCGGCATGGGACCCGGCGCTGTGCGCGGGATCGGCGTCGCGGGACTCCTGCACGACGTGGGCAAGGTGAAAATCCCGCTTGAGATCCTCACCAAGCCCGGCAAGCTGACCCCGGAAGAACGCGAGGTCATGCAGAAACACCCCGTCGACGGCGCGAAGCTCATGGTGACCTCGAAGGAGGGGTTGGACTTGGCGGCGGTGGTCGCCTACGAGCATCACATCATGCTGAACGGCGAGGGGTATCCGCGGCTGCACTTCCGGCGTGGGTGCCACGACGCGAGCCTGCTCGTCCACGTGTGCGACGTGTACGACGCGCTGCGGACGAAGCGCCCGTATCGCGACGCGTGGCCGACGGAGAAGGTCGTGAGCTACATCGACGAGCGCGCGGGTGTGGAGTTCGATCCCGATGTGGCCCGAGCGTTCACGGGGATGATGCGGAAGTGGGACTCGCAGGTGGCGGTGCTGAACAGCGAGGAACAAGCACTACCGACGGCCCAGCCCGCTCCCGTCGCGACGCAGCTCCCCGAACCACCCCCGCCCGAGACCGCAGCGCCCGTCACTGCCGCGCCGGCACCGCCGCCGCAGGGCTAGCGGGCGTCGCTCGCCGAAGCGCCTACTTGCAGTACGGCGCGCCTTCCGGGATGCCTGAGACCCCAGGCGGCGCCGGCGTAATGGACCCGATGTAGATCGCGCAGCTGATCGTCGTGTTCACGCTCGTGACGTTCGCCGTCCACCCAGCCTGGGAGCCCGTCCCGACCGTGAGCGAGCCAAGGGTATTCCCGGCGCTCGCGCACCAGGCGACGTCCCCGGGCGTCGGCGGGTTGCTGCAGGCCGCGCTCGTGCCGTACTTCAGGGAATCAACGAAATACGCTTCCTCGGCCGCGCTCAGGTTTCGCAGGTCGGCCTTCATCGACGCCACGTAGGCTTTCTCGCGCGTGACGCTCAATTTCGGGAGCGCGATCGCAGCGAGCAGGCCGACGATCACCACCACGATGAGCAGCTCGATCAGCGTGAAACCCGCGCGCGTCGAGCTCCTGAGCACGACCATCCCCACATCGCCTGAATGTTTGGGGACCCGTTGCTAGCAAGAACGGTGCCCCCTGCGGTGCAGGATGTAACCCGTTCTTCGGGCTCGCCATAACGCACGCATTGGGGGCCGCGGCGGGGTCCAGGGTGTGGACCCGTCTCGACAGGGACACGCCCCCGGGAGGCGCCGCACCCTCCTCATATAAGGAAGCCCGCGGCAGCCGCCCCGCGCTTGCGTGCCCCGCTGCCCCGCGCGATCATGGCGCGGCCCCCGCTTCACCGGGAGAACCATCATGACGCGATCCGTCCTCGCCGCACTGGTCTTGGTCTCGCTCGGAGCCCGCGCTTCGAGCGATCGGGTTCGAGACCCTGCGGTTCCCGCCTCGCTTCCGCGCAGCCTCGCGTGGCGCTTTGTCGGACCCTGGCGGGGGGGATGGGCCACGGTCGCGGCGGGGATCCCTGCGCAACCGGACGTCTTCTACTTCGGCAGCGCGGGCGGTGGGATCTGGAAGACGACCGATGCGGGTCGTACGTGGCGAGGCCTGCTGCAAAACGAGGGGTCGTCCGCCGTCGGCGCGCTCGCCATCGCGCCCTCGGACCCGAGCGTGATTTACGCGGGCACGGGCCAGGAAGCGGCGCGCTTCGACATCGCAGCGGGCGACGGCGTGTACCGCTCGGACGACGGCGGGGAGAACTGGACCCACGTGGGACTCGAGCGCACGCGACACATCGGCGCGATTCTCGTCGACCCCTCGAACGCCAAGCGCGTGCTCGTGGCGGCGCTCGGCCACGTCTTCGGCCCAAACCCCGAGCGCGGGGTCTTTCTCTCAACCGACGGGGGCGCGACCTGGGAACACACGCTTGACCTGGGCGACTCGGTCGGTGCGGTGGACCTGGCGTGGGACCTCTTGGCGCCCGCGGTGGTCTACGCCGCCGCCTGGCAGATGCGGATGCACCCGTGGCTCGACTACTTCCAGCCGCAGGCGGGCCCGGGGTCGGGCATCTACAAGAGCACGGACGGCGGCGCGCACTGGACTCGTCTCGGCGGCGGCGGCTTGCCCGCCGGGTTGATCGGCCGGATCGGGTTGGGCGTGGCGCGGGGCTCAAGCGGCCGGATCGTCTACGCGACGATCGCCATCTCGGGCTCACCGCTCACGACGCTCAAGACCCCGCCCGGCGAGAGCGGGATCTATCGCTCGGGCGACGGAGGGGTCACCTGGACCCTCATGAACACCGACGGGTCGCTGTCGAGCAGCTACTTCGGGCACCTCACGGTCGCGCCCGACGACTCGAATACGATCTACGTAATGGGGCGCTCGATCCAGAAGTCGACCGACGGCGGCAAGCATTTCGCTGTGTTCACCGGCTCCCCGGGAGGCGATGACTATCACTTCCTGTGGATCAACGCGAGCGCACCGAGCCACATGATCGCGGGATCCGACCAGGGCGCCGGTGTGACCGTGAACGGCGGCGCGTCCTGGTCGAGCTGGTACAACCAGCCGACCGGGCAGTTCTACCATCTCGGCGCGGACGATCGCTTCCCCTACCGCGTCTACAGCGGACAGCAGGACAACGGGACGGTCGAGCTTCTGAGCCGCGGCCCCTACGGAGTGATCGACGAGCGGGACTGGCACCCGGTCGGCGGCGACGAGCGGGACTACATGCTCCCGAAGCCGGGCGACCCGGACCTCGTGATCGGCAGCGGGCTCGGCGGCCGCACGTCGCGGTTCGACGAGATCACCCGGCAGTCGGCCGACATCTCGCCGTGGCCCGCGTCGGCCTACGGGGTCCGCCCGACGACGGTCAAGTTCCACTACACCTGGATTACGCCACTCGCGTATTCGCCCGTCTCGCCCCATGCGCTCTACATGGGATCGCAGGACCTCGTCCGCTCCCTCGACGACGGGAACCACTGGGAGGCCGTGAGCCCCGACCTCTCGGCGAAACGCCCGGACGCCGCGCACTGCGACGACGAGAACCCAGGCCTCGTGACCGCACGGGACTGCGGGTTCGGCGTCATTTTCGCCATCAATCCGTCGCCCAAAGCGAAGGATCTGATCTGGATCGGGACCGATGACGGGCTCGTCCACGTGACGCACGACGGTGGCCGGACGTGGAGCAACGCGACGCCGCCTGTGCCCGCCTGGGGATGCGTGACGGACGTGGACCCGTCAGCTCTCGACACGAACGTGGCCTACGCGGCCATCGACCTCCACCGGCTGGACCGCTTCGAGCCGCTCGCGTTTAAGACCAAGGACGGGGGCAAGACCTGGACGAGCATCGTCGGAAACCTCCCGCCTGACGAGTTTGTCACCGTGGTGCGCGCCGATCCCGAGCGCCCAGGCCTTCTCTATGCAGGGACGAACCGCGGGGTCTATGTGTCCTTCGACGACGGTGCCCAGTGGCAACCGGTCGGCTCGGGGTTTCCGACCACCTGGGTGCGCGATTTGATGGTCCACCAGGGCGACCTGATCGCCGCGACCCAAGGCCGCGGGATCTGGATCCTCGACGATATCGCCCCGCTCCGCGAGATGCCCCTAGACGCTCCCGTGCACCTATTCCGTCCGGCCCGGGCCACGAGGATGCGCGAGAACGAGAACCGGGATACGCCGTGGCCGCCGTCGACGCCGGTGGCGCTCAATCCCCCGACTGGCGCGGTCGTGGATTATTGGATTGGGAGCGGTGCCGGGCCCGTCACGCTCACGTTCGCAGACAGCGCGGGCCACGTGGTGCGGCAGTTCTCCAGTGCCGATGAGCCCGAGCATCTGCCGGCCGACCAGTACTTCGACCCCCGCTGGGTTGGCACTCCGTTTGTGCTCTCCGCCGCGCCCGGCATGCACCGCTTCGTGTGGGATCTCAGGTATCCGCGGCCGAAGGCTCTGTCCTATGAGTATTCGATCGCAGCCGTCTGGGGCGTGGGCACACCGCTTGAGCCGCGCGGCCCCTTCGTCGTGCCCGGCCCCTATCGCGTGACCCTCACGGTCGGGGGCGTGGCGTACACGGCGCCGCTCACGGTCGAGCTCGACCCACGGGTGCATGTAACACGGGCGGCGCTCGCAGACCAGCTCGCCTTCGCACGAAGCGTGGATTCGACGCTCGAGCGCGCGGTCGCTCTCCACGAGGCGCTCGGCAAATCACTCGCCGACAGCAGCACGCTGCGCGCGGGTCTCGCCGACTCCCTGCGCTCGCTCGAGGGCGGCCACGGGGGCATCCGTGACATCGTCGACGCGCTGACCGGGCTCGCGACCGCCGTGGAGAGCGCCGATCTCGCACCGACGGGCGGTGCGCGCATTCTCTTCGCCGACTATCGCAGCCGACTGGACGCCGCGCTCGCGGCGTGGCAGCGGCTCGCGCCCGGATCTCCCTAAGTGCTCAGGCTCCCTTAGGCCGGCGATCCGTCGAGGAACGGGCGTACGACGGCCGGGAGCAGCGGGGACGCGCCGATGTCGTAATGCGTCACGCCGGGGAGAACGGCAAGCTCGCCCCTCGGTCTGCGCGACCCGTCCAAACCTGCATCCTCCCGGCCCCCGCCGAGCAGCCCCCAGAACTCGACGATGTGCGCGAGGCGCACGGCGTCGGCGTCGGCAAATACGAGCATCGTGGGCGCCTCCAAGGCCGCGACTTCCGTCGACCAGTCGTAGCTCCTCCGAAGCAGCAAGCCCAGTTTGCCGAAAAGCACCCCCCAGTCGACGCTGGGATAGCGTTTCGCGAGCGGGGAGTTCTTCATTATCGCGCCCACGGCCGGGCCCATCTGGTCGAACCCCGCCAGCACCTCTGGGTACCACCCGTCGCGCCGGCAGGCTTGCGAGACGACCACGAGCTTGCCGATCGCGCCCGGGTGTCTGATGGCGGTCTGCAAGGCGACCCCGGCGCCGAGGGAATAGCCGAGCAGGTCCGCACCCTCGATCTTCAGGTGCCCGATGAGGGCGGCGATGTCGTCGGCCATGGCCTCGTAGGTGAGCGGCCGGGCGGTGTCCGCCGTGTGGCCGTGTCCCTGAAGCTCGACGGCCACGACTTGCCGTTCGCGCGCCCACGCGGCCAGGTTGGCGCCGAACATGGTGATGCCGACGACGCCCCCGTGCAGGAGGATGAGCGGCTTTCCCCGACCGTGGATCTCGTAGTAGAGCTCGAGACCGTTGATCGGGGCGTACCCGCTGGTGGACTCTTGTCCGCGTATCCGGGGTCGCGTGGAGGATCGTTTGAGCATGGGTGCACCGGTGTCTGAGCGTCCTTGAACAGAGCAACAAAGGAGCGGCCGTGTCGAGACTCCTCGTCCGAGCGTTGTCGATTTCGATTGACGGCTTCGGGGCGGGGCCGAACCAGGACCTGGAGCACCCGCTCGGCGTCGGCGGGCCCGCCTTGTTCGACTGGGTGTTCAATACCCACACGTGGCGGCGGATGCACGGCGGGGACGGCGGGGAGACGGGCCCGGACGACTACGTCGCGGCGCGGGCGTTCGACGGGATCGGGGCCTGGATCCTCGGGCGGAACATGTTCGGTCCGATTCGCGGCCCCTGGCCGGACGACGGCTGGAAAGGTTGGTGGGGGGACGAGCCGCCCTACCACGTCCCCGTCTTCGTGCTCACCCATCACGCCCGCGCGCCCCTCCCCATGGCGGGCGGGACGGAGTTTCGATTCGTGACGGAGGGGATTGACGAGGCGCTGACGCAGGCCAAAGACGCGGCGGGCGGCCGCGACGTTCGCCTCGGGGGCGGGGTCGCCACGATCCGGCAGTACCTCCGCGCGGGTCTGGTCGACGAGCTGCAGCTCACGATCGCCCCGGTCCTACTCGGAACGGGGGAGCACCTGCTCGGCGGCATCGATATGCTCGCGTTGGGGTACGAGTGCACGGAGCACACCCCGGGCACTCGAGCGGCGGCCCACGTGGTGTTGCGCAAAGCACCAGCCCGCTGACCTGCCCCGCCCATTGCACTCCCCGTTGCGTTCCCCGCACCTTCCTTACGCCTCGCCCGCTGCCGTGGCCGGCGCGCGGTGCCCGATGCACACCGAACGCACGCCACGCACGTCATGATCCGCTCGGGAGGCTTCGCACGATGACGCGTCGCTGGCTGTTGATGTCGGGGGTGGTGCTGAGCTTTCTGCCCCTCCCGCCCCTCTGTGCGCAAAGCGCCCAGGATTCCGCCGGCATCCTCCATGTCACGCGGCGGGAAGCGGTCGACATCGCGCTCGCCCAAAACCCCCAGGTGCGGGTGGCGGTCGAGCAACTCGCGCAGGCCCGGGCCCGCGGCGTCGAAAACACCGCGCTTCCGGATCCCTCGTTTTCGACCGACATCACGCCCAGCAACGAAAGTCCGGGCTCAGACATCGGGCTCTCGCTCACCATGCCCTTCCCCACCAAGTTCCTCCTGCGCCACCGGCAGAGCGCCGCGGACATCCACGCGGCGGAGTTCAACGTGGTCCAGGTGCAGCAGCAGATCGCGTCCCAGACGGCGCAGGCTTACGACGCGCTGCTCGTCGCGCTGCGCCATCGCGCGGACCTCGCGCAGGCGGACTCGCTCGCCCGTGATTTCCTGGACAAGACCCAAGTGCGCTTCGCCGCGGGGAGCGTGGCCCATCTCGACGTCATCAAGGCCCAGGTCGCCCTCGCGCAGATCGAAACGAACCTCTTGACCAACGCGCGCGACGTCGCGAACGCCAGGGCCGTCTTGAACCGCTTCGTGAACCGCCCGCTCGGGGGCCCGATCGAGCCCGGCGATACGCTCGGCGTGCCGGCGCCGCTCCCCGCGCTGGAAACGCTCGAGGCCGCGGCCGAAAGCCTCCGCCCCGAGCTCCGAGGGCTCGCGAGCGCCCGCTCGAGTGCCGGGTCCGCGGCGGCGCTCGCGCAGCAGTACTTTCTCCCGGATGTCGCGCTCGGCTGGGCCAAGAACCTGCAGCAGGGCGCGCCGGTCAGTTACACGACCAGTGTCGGGTTCTCGGTGCCGATCTTCTTCTGGAACCACCAGCGGGGTGACGTGGCCGAAGCCCGCCATCACGAGCGCGAACTGGATGCCACCTACGCCGACCTCGAGGCCCAAGTGGCGCAGGACGTGCGGACGAGCTATTCCACCGCCGCCACGGCGCAGGAGCAGGTCGTATACCTGCGCGACGCCCTCGTCCCCGAGGCGCGGCAAGCCTTCGACATCGCGTTTGTGAGCTACGGCCTCGGCGGGTCCTCGGCGCTCGACGTGCTCGACGCCCGCCGCGACCTTCTCGATGCGGAAAGCCAGTACGCTGACGCGCTTGCCGCTGCGAACGATGCCCGCGCGGACCTTGAACGCGCCGTGGGCGCGCCCCTGCCGGTCGCCGATGCGCGCTAGACCAGGCATGCTCCTGGCGGGCCTTGCGGCCGCCGTGGCGTCGTGCGGCCGCGCTCCCGCGAACACCCCGAGCCACACCCCGTTCAGCTTGAGCGAGACGCAGCGTACCCGCATCCACGTCGCCGCCGTGTCGCTCGCGTCGTTCCGTCCCACGGTCCAGGTGAGCGGCACCGTCGCCTTCGACGGCGACCACAGTACGCAGGTCCTCGCCCCGATCTCGGGGCCCGTCACGACGATCCTGGTCGAGCCGGGCGCCGAAGTCCGCGCGGGGGACGCCCTGGCCTATGTCGTGTCGCCCGACTTCAGCGCGGCGCTCGGCGCCTACCGCAAGGCCCACAGCGCCGCCGTGAACACCCTCCGCATCGCAACCCGGGACTCGGCCCTCTACGCGCACGACGCGATCGCGCGCCAGGACCTGGAACAGGCGCAGACCGACGCCGCCTCGGCCGCCGCCGACCAGGACGCAGCCCTCGACGGGCTGCGGGCCGTCGGCGTCGACTCGGTCACGATCACCGCCATCCGCAGCGGGCAGCCGTTCGAGGTGCCCCGCGGGGAGATCCGCGCGCCGATCCCAGGCCAGGTGGTGGAGCGGCTGATCACCCCGGGG
Organism: Gemmatimonadales bacterium; assembly: GCA_035604455.1. Classification (GTDB taxonomy): domain Bacteria; phylum Gemmatimonadota; class Gemmatimonadetes; order Gemmatimonadales; family GWC2-71-9; genus AG25. Next base: position 5,043 of record DATNIM010000113.1, on the reverse strand, counting down.
CAGCTCCTGCAGGCCGGGACCACGCAGTGCTTCACGATCGCCCAACTCGACACGGTCTGGGTCATCGCGAACGTCTTCGAATCGGATCTGCCCGACGTTCGAGCCGGCGATCCGGCCACGGTCGTGCCCACGGCGGGCACGGCCACGTTCCGCGGTCGTGTGGCCTACGTGGGGGCCGAGGTGGACCCCGACACCCGCGCTACGGCCGTGCGGATCGTCACGGTCAACACCGGGGCCGTCTTGAAGAAGGACATGTACGTCCAGGTGAACATCGAGTCCCGTGAGCCCCGCACCGGGCTTCTCGCCCCCGTGTCGGCCGTCCTTCGGGACGCGGAGAATCTCCCCTTCGTCTTCGTAGCCCAGCCGGACAGCTCCTTTGAGCGCCGCCCCGTGAAGCTCGGGACCCGGGTCGCCGATCGCTATGAGATCACGGACGGCCTCTCGCCCGGTGATCGGGTGATCGTCGAAGGCGGCCTGTTTCTGCAGTTTGCCGAGAGCCAGTGACCGCAGAGCAGCCAACGGCTGAGCGCGAGCAGCTTCCGGCCACGACGTCGCTGCTCCACCGCGTCGTGGCGACGGCGCTGCGCCAGCAGTTCCTCGTGGGCCTGTTCATCGCCCTCGTCACGGGCGTGGGGATCTGGGCCTTCTCCCGACTTCCGGTCGACGCCTATCCGGATCTGTCCCCGCCCATGGTCGAGATCGTGACCCAGTGGCCGGGGCACGCGGCGGAGGAGGTCGAGCGGCTCATCACGGTGCCGATCGAAGTCGAGATGAACGGGTTGCCGAAGCTCCAGGTGCTGCGCTCGATCTCCCTGTACGCGCTCTCGGACGTGCGGCTCACCTTCGCGGACCCGACCGACGACTACTTCGCCCGCCAGCAGGTATTCGAGCGGATTCCGGACCTGTCCCTGCCGGACGGCGTGACGCCGTCCGTGGCCCCGCTCTTCTCGCCCTCGGGCCTCATTTACCGCTACGTGGTCCAGAGCCCGGACCGGTCGGCTCAGGATTTGAAGATCCTCGACGACTGGATCATCACGCGGGCCTACAAGTCGGTCGCGGGCGTGGCCGACGACTCGCCGCTCGGCGGCGAGACGTTCCAGTACCAGGTGCTGCTCGACCCGGTCCGTCTCGCGGGAGCCGGCTTGGGCGTGAGCGACGTGGAAAACGCGCTCGCCGCGGGCAACGGCAACGCGGGCGGGGGCTTTTACGCGCAAGGCGGCCAGTTCTACTACGTGCGCGGGCTCGGGCGACTGGAAACGCTCGACGACATCGGGAACGTCGTTCTCGCCACGCGGAACGGCGTGCCGATCCTCGTGAAGGACGTGGGTGAGGTGGTGGTCGGCCACGCCCCTCGCCTCGGACAGTTCGGCTTCAACGCACAGGACGACGCGGTCGAGGGCGTGATCCTGATGCGCAAGGGTGACCAGGCGCAGACGGTCCTCAAGCGCGTCCAAGTGAAGACCCAGGAACTGAACGCGGCAATCCTGCCGCACGACGTCCGCGTCCTGCCGTTCTACGATCGCAGCGATCTCATCGCGCTCACGACCCGCACCGTCGAGGCCAACATGGCGCGCGGGATCGTACTCGTCATCGCCGTGCTGGTCGCCTTTCTCTACAGCTTGCGCTCGGGGCTCATCGTCGCGGTGACGATCCCGCTCTCGCTGCTGTTCGCCTTCATCTGCCTCCACGTGCGGAGCATCCCGGCGAACCTGCTATCGATCGGAGCGATCGACTTCGGGATTCTCGTGGATGGCGGTGTCGTGATGGTGGAGAACATCCACCGCCAGCTCGCGCTCCGGCACGGCACGCACTACCGCCTGACCGACGTGATCGCCGCGGCCGCGGCCGAGGTGGACCGGCCGATCTGCTACGCCGTCGCGGTGATCGTGGCGGGGTTCCTGCCCATCTACGTGCTCGCCGGACCCTCGGGCACCTTGTTCCGCCCCATGGCCGACACGACGATCTTCGCCCTCGTCGGATCGCTCCTCGTGGCGCTCATCGTGCTGCCCGTGTTGTGCAGCTGGTTCCTGCGGGGCGGCGTCCGCGAACGGGCGAACCCCTGGTTCGATTGGCTGAAGGGCCACTATGAGCGTGGGCTCGACTGGTGCCTCGCGCGACCCCGCGCGACCCTGATCGGATCGGTGGCGGTGCTCGTCGCGTCGTTCCTCTTGATCCCCGGGATCGGCGCCGAATTTATGCCGCACTTGGACGAGGGCGCGATCTGGGTGCGCGCCACGATGCCCTACACGATCTCGTTCGAGGAATCGGCCAAGATCGCCCCGCAGATCCGGCAGATCCTGCGATCGTTCCCCATGGTCACCGACGTCGCGGACGAGCACGGCCGCCCCGATGACGGCACCGATCCGACCGGGTTCTTCAACGTCGAGTTCTACGTCGGCCTGAAGCCTTACGGCGACTGGACAGGCCCGATCAAGACGAAGGACGAGCTGATCTCGGCTATCGACGAGCGCCTGAAGAGCTTTCCGGGAATCATCTTTAACTACACCCAGCCGGCCGAGGACGCGGTCGACGAAGCGGAGACGGGCTTGAAGAGCGCCCTCGATGTGAAGGTCTTCGGCCCCGACCTCGACACGCTCGAGACGTTAGGGAAAGAGATCAAGCACGTGATGGAGGGGGTGCGCGGGCTCACCGAGCTCACGCTCGTGCAGGAACTCGGGCAGCCGAGCCTCACGATCAAGCCCGATCGAGCGAAGATCGCCCGCTACGGGCTCAATGTGGCCGACGTGAACTCGCTGGTCGAGGCGGCCGTGGGGGGCACGGCCGCAACCCAGGTCGTGCAGGGCGAGCGGCTCTTCGATCTGGTCGTCCGCCTCGAGCCGCAGTTCCGCGACACCCCGGATGCGATCGCGAACATTCCCGTCACGACGTCGGGCGGCCAGCACATTCCGCTGAAGGAGCTCGCGGACATTTCGGTCTCGAACGGGGCGGCGTTCATCTACCGGCAAGACAACTCCCGGTTCATCGGGGTGCAGTATTCGGTACAGGGTCGCGACCTCGCGGGCGCCGTCCACGACGCCCAGCGGCAGGTGGCGACGAACATCGTCATGCCCGGGGGCTACCGCATCGTCTGGGGGGGCGAATACCAGGACTACACCGCGTCGCGGCGGCAGCTATTCATCGTCCTACCGCTCACCCTCTTTCTCATCTTTCTGATCCTCTTTGCACTCTACAGCAACTTCAAGTTCCCCGTGATCACCGTCGTAGGGGTCCTCTTGTCGGCACCGGTGGGCGGCCTGTTGGCACTCGCGCTGACGGGGACACCCTTCTCCGCGTCGTCGGACATCGGCTTCCTCGCACTCTTCGGCGTTTCGGTGCAGACGGCCGTCGTCTACATCTCGTACGCCAACGCGCTCAGGCGAGACGGCCTCGGAATCTCCGAAGCGACGAGGGAGGCGGCCCTCCTACGCCTGCGGCCGATCATGATGACGGCCCTCGTGGCGGCGCTCGGGCTCTTGCCCGCCGCGATGGCGCACGGAGTGGGCACGGACTCGCAGCGACCCTTCGCCATGGTGATCGTGGGCGGTCTGTTTTCTCGCCTCCTGATCAGCGTCTTCGCGATGCCCGTCCTGTACGAGCTCGTCGCGCGTCCCGGCGATCGCCTCGAGGTCTAGAAGTTGACGGCGTGCGACGGGCCCTCGCATCTTGCCGACCACCGCAGACCAATCCCCACGAGACAGACATGAGGCTTGCTCTAGCGCTAGCGTTGCTTGGAACCCTCGTCACCGCGTGTGGCGGTCACGGCACGAGCGCGCCGTGCACCCCGGACCCCACCGGGATGACGAAGTGCGATACGCAGGTCCCGACCCCGAAGTAGGACGCACGCGCCGGCGTCGAGCCCACAACGTGCTGGCGCGACAGACATAGAGACTGGGGATAGTGCGGGCGGAGGGACTCGAACCCTCATGAGGCAATTAAGTCTCTACGGATTTTCATACCGTCTACGGCTTTCGCCGCCCGGGTGCCGCCCTCGGAGGGCCTGCACACGGTTTGCGGTCTGGACTATCCCTTCACCGTATCCCGGATCAGCTCCGGGGCTTAGGTGCTGCCCGTCTAGTCTCTACACCTTCCCGACGGGGAACGCCCCGTCTGGGCTTGGCTCGGGATTGCCATTTCACAGGTTTCCCCGAATTTGGGCAGTTCTGCATCGTCGGTTTCCCGACGAGCACTCAAGTTGGCCTTAAGTCCGTTGCGTCTGCCATTTCGCCACGCCCGCGCTACCAAATATCAGCAAGGTTAGCAAAAGACGCCAATCCTACGGCCGCCAGGCACTACGAGACCGGTCTGTTATACGTGGCGCGCACGACTTCCGCTTCAGCAGAGTGCGCTGGAGGGATCTTCCGATTCGCAGGTGCCGCCGCGTCGAGCTCGACGCTTTGCCGGCAGCTCAGCAGATCTATCCTCACTTCTTCGATGGTGGTTTCGTGGGTTTGGTCTTGGCTCGGCCAGCGTTCACGCTGTCGGGGGGGGTCGCCAGAGCCATCCGCGATCGGCTCCCATCCCGGTACCCCTGGAGAATGCGCTCGGCATTCTTGGCGGGCGTGAGGTGCTGTGCAGAAAATGATCCAGCCATTTTGCAGAACGACGGATGAGGGTCTGATTCCTTCTTCCTAGCCTACACTTTTTCAATAGCCTTTGAAAAGACCAGAAAGACTTAACACATGGGCCGCAGGAGTTATCGAGCGCGTGCCATCTCCAGGTCTTGATGTTCAAAGGCTGAGGCCATACGGTCGATTTCCGGCTTCGTGAGACCGTGCCGCGCGGCTTCGGCGCGCCACTTCGAGACGGCATCTCCGACTGCTGCCGCAATCTCGCGGGCCATATCGGTATCAAGTTCGAAATATCCGGCAACCTCCATCGCCAAGGCGAGAGAGGCCGTGTTGTCATCCTCGTTGATCGCTGTGGTGAGAATTCGCGGCTTGATGTCGGTCGGCACCGGGTTGAGGTCGTAGGCCGGCGAAAGCCGCCAGCCATCCGGGCCTTGGTACAGAAAACCGTGGTTGCGAAGGTGGTCGTCGGTATTGG
>DATNIM010000112.1:0-18950 GCA_035604455.1 Gemmatimonadales bacterium | reverse complement strand
CGGACGACCAGTTCCGCAACTGGGACGCGCGTGGTCCGAGGTCCCCGCGCCTCTGGCACGTGCCACACGGGGGGCCGAATCTCATGCGTGCACGTGCGCGCGGCTTCGTAGTGCATAATGGGGAGTCGCCTTGCCTCAATCTTGCCTCTTGGCGTCGATGACACCGCCGACAGAGGCGCCATAGCGAGACCCGTTCCGCTACAAATGACACAGCCCCGCAGGTTGTGCGGGGCTCCGGTGGGCCTTGAAAACCGGCGGGCGCAAGCCCTTACAGGTTCGAATCCTGTGCCCTCCGCTCACACACCACAATCACTTTGGAATTGCCCCGATTTAATGGACACCGGGTTTAAGCTGGTTGCCCAGCTCTGAAGGATCTGACACCCTCGACTGAGGAGGTGTCATCGGTCGGGCTCGAGCCCGATCGTTCGTTGTCGGGCAAATGCGGAAGACATTTGTGAGGATCTCCCGCTCACCGCGCTGCCAATGGCCCGCGCTCATGCGGCGTGCCCCCGCGCGAGCACCTCGCGCTCGTACTGCACCGGACTCCGGTAGCCGAGACTCGAGTGCCGCCGCTCCCGGTTGTACCAGGTCTCGATGTAGGCGAAGATCGCCTGGCGCGCAGCCTCCCGCGTGGGCCAGTCCGCCTCCATGATCACCTCGGTCTCCAAAGTGGCGAAGAAACTCTCGGCCACCGCGTTGTCCCAACAGTCTCCTTTCTTGCTCATGCTGGCCTCCAGCCCATGGGCCGCGAGCAACGCTCGGTACTCCCCGCACGCGTATTGACTGCCGCGGTCGGAGTGATGGAGCAGCCCTGGGACCGGCCGTCGGTCCGCGAGCGCCATCCGTAAGGCGGCGAGCGCGAGATCGGCGTCCAGGGTCTCCCGCATCGCCCAGCCCACCACGCGCCGCGAGGCGAGCTCGAGCACGATCGCCAAATAGAGCCAGCCCTCGCGCGTGGGGACGTAGGTGAGATCGCTGACCCACACCTGGTCCAGGCCGGTCACGTGGTCGACCCCGAAGTGGCGATTCAGCACGTTCGGCGCCACGGGCTGGGCGTGCTGCGAGTCCGTGGTCCGGACCCACCGCCGCGGCCGCAGGCCCACCAGCCCCTCTTCGCGCATGAGTCGCGCCACACGCTTCCTGGCCACCGGCATGCCCAGGGCCTGCAGCTCGGCATGCACTCGCGGGGCGCCGTAGGTCCGGCGGCTCTTGGCATGCGCCGCCCGCACGTGGAGCCGCAGGACCTGATCCCGCCGGGCCCGGGCACTCGGGGCGCGCCGCCGGGCTGCATAGAACCCTGTCGGCGAGACCCCCAGCGCACGACACAGCAGACGGACCGGGTAGCGGTCTCGGTGGGCCGCGATGCACGCGTATTTCATCGCGATTCCCTCGCGAAGAACGCCGCCGCTCGTTTTAAAAAATCCCGTTCCTGGCGTACCACGGCGAGCTCCCGTTGGAGCCGCCGCACCTCCTCCTCCGCACTCGGCTGCCGGCCATTACCCGGGAAGACGTCCCTTACGGGCTGCCCCACCCGCTCCGCCAGCTGTCGAGCCCACCGGCGCAGCAACTCCGGCTTCACCTCGAGCTCCCGACCAACCTGGGCGAGGCTCACCCCCTGCCCGCGGCGCTCCTGCATCAGCCGGACCGCTTCCATCTTGAACTCGGCGCTAAACCCGCGCCGATATCGCTTCCCGCTCTTGTCGCCCTGCTTCGCCATGGACCACCTCTCGCCCAAACAATACGGGCTTAATGAGGTGTCCATCAAATCGGGTCAACCCCACTTCCGCTCCACCGGGTGTCGTACCGCCCAGCTTTCCTTGGGAAGCGAAGTATGATGTCCCCAATACCCTCGCGACCTCACAGATCGGTCACCATCATGCAAACAAGTGCACAACGGTCGCGAGGGACCCGTGTCCCGAAACAGCACCTGCTGCGCGTCACGATGCGCGTGATCGATCCGCCTATTTGGCGACTCGTGCGAGTACCAGACGCGTTCACACTCCACCAACTTCATCGCGTCCTACAGATCGTCTTCAGTCACCTCGACTATCACCTGTACGCTTTTGAGGTGGGCGAGCGTCGCTTCGAAGCCCCTGATCCTGAAGCCGAGCATGAGTCGGAGGACGCGACGGTTACGCCGCTTCGTGACCTCAAGCTGAGCGCCGGCTCGCGATTCACATATGTCTACGACTTCGGCGACGACTGGGAACACGATGTCGTGGTCGAACGGATTCTCCCGATGCCGCTAGAGACCGGACCCGATTGGTCGCCTCGCCTAATCGGCGGGGAGCGAGCCGCGCCACCGGAGGACGCCGGCGGCCCGCATGGATACGCGGCGATGTTGGAAGGGCTCCGCGATCCCAAGCATCCGGAGCACGAGGAGTATCGACAATGGGTCGGCTCCGAATACGATCCCGAGCGGTTTGACGCGTGGTCCCTCGACCACGCGCTGGCCCTGGTCTTGGCCTGGGGCGCCATCTAATCGGCCCGCCGAACTCGCTACAGCATTCGTCCGGCATGAACGCTCCACAGCAGCATCAGCTCCCTAGGACCAGATCGGCCCGATTGGTAGCCACCGTCGCGCCAGTCCCGCGCTTGACACCTGTATATATTCACAATATACATGCGATGTGGCCGGCTTTCCCGATGACCTGACTCCGTGCACCGGCTTTCAGTGGGACGCCGGGAACACGGAGAAGAATTGGGAGCTCCACCAGGTGTCGCAGGGTGAGTGCGAGCAGGTCTTCTTCAACCGCCCCCTTCTGGTGGCGCCGGACATCGACCATTCGGAGCGCGAGCCGCGCTATGCGGCGCTCGGACATAACAACGTCGGACGCCGCCTGGCTCTCGTTTTCACGATCCGGGGGACCCTAGTCCGGGTCATCTCAGCGCGAGACATGAGCCGACGAGAACGGAGGATCTATGAGCAAAGTCAAGCGAGCGACTAGAAAGCCCCTGCCGCGTTTCGCGAACGAGGACCAAGAGCGCCGCTTCTGGGCAACGCACGACACCGCTGACTACTTCGACTGGAGCAGGGCAGTCCAGCCCAGCTTGCCAGACCTCCGACCGTCCACGGCGGCCATTTCGATTCGTCTGCCGGTCCCGCTGCTCGAGGAGCTCAAGTCCCTCGCTAACGAACGCGACGTGCCGTATCAGTCGCTGATGAAGGTCTTTCTCGCGGACCAGGTTGCACGCCAGCGTCGTGGGAAGCGCAAGGTGTCGGCTTGATCTACGGTCGAGATGTTCGCCGAGCAGCCTCTGGCAAACCGGTGCTCAACCTAGGATAGCTGCCTACGGTGCAATGAGTCGGCGCCGGGACTTGAACCCGCGACCTGCCGGTCCCAAAGCAGAGCTCCTTCTTGAAAACCGGCGGGGGCAACCCCTTACAGGTTCGAATCCTGTGCCCTCCGTTGGAGTTACGCTCCTGGGCCTCCGCCGCCCCGGGCGACTGCACCCTGGCCGGCCCACCCTCGCGTCCGAGCGCGACACCCGCGCCCGCGAAGTAGCGGCCCACGTCCTCGAGGCCCCGGTGGAAACGTGGTTGAGGGTTTCAGGCGGCTGCTCTCTCGCGCGGGATCGTGGACGAAGCGGGAGTGGGCGCTCGGGCTCGTCCAGGGAGAAGCCGCGCCGAGTTCAGGATGAATGTCATCTCGGACGCGACGTGAATAAACGCCGCGAGCAGGGGATTCAAGAGTCCGCACGCTGCCAAGCCCACGCCGACCGCGTCGACGAGGAGGGTCCCCCCGAAGTTGAAGCGGATGATCCCCCGAGTCCTGCGGGCGAGCTGGACCGTTCTCACGAATTTGGACAGATCGTTGCCGAGGAGCACAATGTCCGCGCTCTCCCGGGCCACGTCCGTCCCCGAGCCCATGGCCACCCCCACGCTTGCGTGGACAAGCGCTGGCGCATCATTGACGCCGTCGCCCACCATCGCGACTACATGGCCCCCAGCCACAAGACGCTGCACCGCATCCACTTTCTGGCCGGGGAGCACATCGGTCACCACCTCATCTACCGCGAGCTCTCTTGCCACGGCGTCTCCAGCCGCTCGACCGTCGCCCGTGACGAGGACGGTCTTGATTCCCAATTCCCGGAGGGCCCGGACCGCTTCTGCAGCTTCCGGGCGCAGGGCATCCCCGACGTGGAGCGTGCCGAGAAACCGACCGGCGCTCGCGACCAAGATTTCCGACGTGCCTCGCAACCCGGTCGCCGAGGATTGCGCATCGACGGTGATCCCGTTGGCTATCAGCAGAGCTCGGTTGCCAGCCAGAATCTCGGTGCCGTTCGACCGCGCTACGATGCCTCGACCCGGTATGGACTCGAAGGCGTCTGGCTCTACCCGTGGCAGCCCCAGGGCTGCCGCTCGCCCCAAGACGGCCTTGGCAAGCGGATGCTCGGATCGCATTTCCGCGATGGCCGCCGCCTCGAGAACGGTTTGTTCCGACGTGTGCGGAGCTGGTCGGATTTCGCGCAGGGACGGTGCCCCAACCGTAACCGTGCCTGTCTTGTCGAACGCGACGACATCCACAGCCCACAAGGCTTCGAGATAGCGCCCGCCTTTGATGATGGCGCCTTCGCGCGCCGCCCGCCCGATCGCACCCAGCACGGCAAGCGGCGTTCCTGCTGCGATCCCGCAGGCTCCCGCAACGATGATCACCGCAATCGTGGAACGCGCATCCCGCGTGATGACGAACGTCAGCGCTGCACACCCCAACGCGAAATACACGAGATATCCGGCGTAACGGTCGGCCACCTTCTGGACCGGCGCTCGTGATCGTTCAGCGCTTTCGACCGCTTCGATGATCTTGCCGTAGCTGGTATCGCGTCCGAGGCGCTCCGCCACGATCTCGATCGCGCCGGTCTGATTTATCGTTCCTGCATAGACCGCTGTGCCGCTCAGCTTCTCGACCGGGGTGGATTCGCCGGTGATCGCTGCCTGATCCACAAACGAACGGCCGCTTCGGACGGTCCCGTCCACCGGAATCCGGCCGCCTGGCGCTACGAGGACTGCATCGCCGGGCTTCACCTGGGCGAGGGGAATCTCCCGCACGCCTCCCGTCCGTCGCACGCTCGCCGTGGGAGGGAGGTAGTCGAGCAAATCGCGGATTGCGCGTCGCCCCCGGTCCACCGTCAGTCCCTCGAGCACCTCGGCGGCGAGGACGAATGCGGTGATCACGAGCGCGGTGAAGAATTCCCCGATCGCGAGCGCGGCGAGGAGTGCGATCGTCATCGACAGCTCCATCGTCATCCGTCGCTCGCGGAGGTTCTCCCACGCCTCGGCGAAGATGGGCCACCCGCCCAAGGCCGTCCCTAGCAGCCCGACGACGTTTACCCTGGCGACGGGTTCCCAGAGCCGGAACCCCACCATGGCGGCGCATGCCAGGACGAACGCAATGCGCACGGGCTCGATCCATTGGAGAGTGCCAGGGTGCGGGCCGTCTGCGCGGAGTTCCTCGCGCGACTGCCCGTGATCACTTGAGGTAGGTTCGAACGACATCGATGAGCTCCTCGGCTGCTTGGGCCTTCTCGGAGTGCGGCCGGACGTTGCGGAAGGCATGGGCATGAATGTGCTCCTCGAGCACCTCCGCCATGAGGCCGTTCATCGCACCGCGCGCGGAGGCGATCAGCCGCAGGACCTCGCCGCATTCCGCTTCGTTGTCCAACGCACGAGAGACGGCGTCGATCTGGCCGCGGACCCGGGCCACTCGGAGCGAGAGCGCTTTCTTGTGACGAATGGTGTGAGACATTCTATAGCATATCCCCCTATGTTATGATCAACAAGTGCCGGGCTCTTCGTGCGGCGAGCCAAGGCCGGCCGGCGGCCAGCATGGCGAAGCGTGAGCCGCCATCGAGCCACGGCCGCCTACGCTCCTGCTCTTGAGGAAAGCGCCGGGACCTCGAAGCGCGAGCCGTGGATGATGGCCAATACCCCCAGGACCGTGGCAAGAGGTCCTGCAGCGATGGACGCCGCGGACGTTGGTGGTGCCTTGCCGGCGTATCAGCTGAGGAGGAGAAAGGCTTGGTGAGATTGGCGATGTTGCTGACTGACCTCTCGGCCGTCACCGCCCCAGTGTTGGCGCAGCAGCCGGGTGCCACTGAGTCCCAGGCACTCGCCACCGGGACCGTCGCACCCGACTTCACGCTCCCGGGTGCGACGCGCTACGGAGTCCTCGCGCAGCCGATTCATTTGAGCGACTTCAAGGGCCAGACGGTTGTCCTCGCGTTCTTCCATAAGGCGCACAGCAAACTGTGAACCATTCAAATGCACGCGTACCGTGATCAGTACGCGACACTGTTCAAGGACGGCCAGACGGTCGTGCTGATCGCCATTAGTGCCGACCCGTTGGACACGCTCGCTGCGTGGGCGCGGGACGACCAGTTCCAGTTTCTGTTCGCGAGCGACACGGGCGGGGTGGTAGGCAAGCTCTACGGCCCTTCTGCCTCGACGGACAGGGTCGATCACCGCAACGTCTTCGTGGTTGCGGCCGACGGGAAGATCGCCTACCGTCAGACCCCGTTTCGGGAGATCGATCCTGCCGCATACACCGAGCTCGCCGCCGTTCTAGACAAGGTCCTGGGCCGTTAGGGGCGCCACCCCGCCAGTCGCTCCGTCAGCGGTCACGCAGTGAGCGTGGGTCCCGCCGGTGCCCAGGATTGGTGCCGACGACGGAGCACCACCCTCAGGGCCACGCCGGCGGCCAGCATGATCACACTCAACCACTGTCCCCGGCTGAGCCCGAGCCACTGTAACCCAACTTGCGCATCGGGCTCCCGGAACAACTCTCCGATGAACCGGACGACGGCGTACAAGATCAGGAACCACGCCGTGATCACGCCGGGTGGTCGAGGTTTGCGCGCAAACGCGTTCAGGACGACGAAGAGGAGGACCCCCTCGAGCAAGGCCTCGTAAATCTGGGAGGGGTGACGCGGCGTCAGGCCCGGTCCCGCCCGCTGACTGGCGAGCTCGTTGGGGAAGCGGACGGCCCAGGGCAGCCAGGAAGGGGCGGGACGGCCATACAACTCTCCGTTCACAAAGTTCGCGAGCCGCCCAAAGAAGAGGCCCGGCGTGCCCGTCAAGGCGAGGGCGTCGGACAACGCGAGCGGTGACACGCCGTGCCGTCGCGCGAACCAAAGGGACGCAACGGCGAGTCCGATCATACCCCCATGGCTCGCCATGCCGCCGCGGTTGATCGCTAGCAACTCCCAGAACGGAAACCGCGACGTAAGCGTGATGAAGAACCGCGGCGCGTAGAAGATGGCGTAGCCGAGCCGGCCGCCAACCATCACGCCGATGATGGTTGTGGCCACAAAGGCTCCGACTTGCTCCTTGGAGAGTGCTAGGCGGCCCCGCCTCTGCAGCCCTTCGAGGAGAAGGTAACCGACCTCGAAGCCGGCGAGATACGCGAGGCCGTACCAATGAATGGCGATATCCCCAAGTCCCGGCACGAAGAAATGAAAAGCCACAGGATTCAGGCGATCCACCCAGCCATGCGCGTTGCTCATTCGCCTCCGTAACCGTCGTGCCGAGCTTGCTAACGAGGATGATGTGGGCGTTTCATGCAGAGAACCCGGTCGTCACCGCGCAGCCTGACCAGAATCAGCGGGTTGCCGCGCCTCATCACTTCGCTTGGGAATTCTCGGTCTTGAGGATAAAGGCTGCGACGGTGTCGTGCAGCGCCTTCAGCGACGCCTCGTGTGCGTAGACCATGTGCCCCGATTCGTAGAAATGGAATTCGACGTTGTCCCGGAGGCTCGCCGAATCGGCAAGGACTGCATCGCGTAGAGGCCCTTGTAGAAGGGCGTGGCGAGATCGAAATAGTTGGCGTTCACCATCACTTTGAGGTCCGGGTCGTCCTTCATCGCGATCGCGACCGCCTTTGATGATCGCGCCTTCGCGCGCCGCCCCGCCGGGCCGCGTCTCGCCTTGCGACTTATAACGTCTGGGCCACGCGGGCTCATCGCGGGCCCCGGCGCGCCACCATCACCGCGTGCCACTCCGCACCTGGTAGAGAACGACGGCCATCATGAACAGGAGGTAGAGCCGCAGGGACCACAGCACGAGCAACTCCACTCCCTTGAGCTGCCGCCGCGGGACAGGGCTCTTCTTGGCCTCGACCAGTTGATCGCCCTCAAGGGATGAGAGGACCAATGCTCGCTCGGCGGCAGCGATCGCCGTCGGGGCATTGTGCGGAGGATTCATCGCCGCGCTCATTTTCCCCCGAGGGCGGCGAAGACGCTCGGCGCGATCACACTCACGCCGAAGAGGATCCCGGCCCCGGTGAGGAGGAGGACGACCAGGGTGGCGAGGAGGTTGGCCCAACCCGGACTGACGAGGGGGCCCATAAGCTCTCGATCATTCACCAAGAGATACAGGAAGACGAGGGCGGGCGGCATCGCAAGGACGGCAATGACGTTGACCAGCAGCACGACGTAGACCAGCGGCAACGTCGGGATCATCACGATCCCGGCGGCCAGCGCCGCGCACAAGAAGAGGACCGAGTAGAAGGCCTTGCCCTCCCACATGCGGAGGTTCAGGCTGTGCGGGCTCCCCGCCACCTCGCCAAAGGCATAGGCCGATGATGTCGAAATGGTCACACACGCGACCAAGCCGGCCTCGACCATGCCGAGCGCGAACAGGCTCGCCCCGATGTGGCCCACGATCGGCTGCAGCGCCTGTGCAAACTGCGCGGCTTCAAAATTCTCCGCGCTCATGTGGTGAGTGAACAACGGTGCGGCCGCTGCCACCACGGCGAGTGCTGCCACGGTGGCCAACGTCGCGCCGAGCAGCGTGTCGAGTCGCCCAAACCGGATGTCGCGGGTGGTCAGGCCCTTGTCGACGGTGGCGCTCTGTTGAAAGAACAGCATCCACGGGGTCACCGTGGCCCCGATATCCGCCAAGAGGATGAGCACCGTGTCTTTGGTCAGGCCGCCGGGCAGTGGCGTCCAGGTGCCAAGCGCGCGGGCGATCGCATGCCAGTCTGGATGCGCCAAGAGGGCGACGGGGACGAAGATGAGATTGAACGCCGCGATGGCCAATGTGATGCGCTCCCAGGTCCAATAGCGGTGCGTGAGCAACGCCGAGTACAGGAGGAGGAGCGCCCCGAGCACGGCCACCCCCGACGGGACGCCGAAGAATCCAAGCCCCGCACGGATGGCGATAAACTCGGTGACGAGGGTCAGGAAGTTGCCGATCCCGAGGTCGATCATCGAGAACCAACCCCAGAACGGACCGAAGCGCTCGAAGATGAGCTCCGCGTGCCCTCGGTGCGTGGCCGCCCCCAGGCGCACCGTCATCTCCTGGACCACCACGGCCATGGCAAAGGTGAGCACGATGAAGGGGAGGAAGAAGCCGATGCCGAACTTCGCTCCCGTGGCCGCGTAGGAGAGCATGCTCGGGCCGTCGTTCTCTCCCAACATCACGAGGATGCCCGGCCCGAGGAGCAGCCAGAGGAGACGGATCCGGGAGAAGGCGCCTCGGCGGCTCCGGGCACCCTGGACGCGCGCGCGATCATGGGCCCGATCAACGTCTTCGTGCGTAATGACCACGGGCGCCTGAGCCTCGCCCACGGGCGACGCTGGCTCGGTTCGCACCTTGGGCGCCGGCGCATCCGCGGTCACGCCGCTACCTCCCGGCACCAGAGCAGCAACGCCAAGTCACGTTCGACGACGCGCACGGCGGCCCCGAGCTGCACCGTCGTCGGGCCATTGAACGGCTGGCGGTCCGTCACCGTCAACGTCACGCCGGGCACGAGGCCTGCTTCGGCGAGAAAGCGCAGACGGGCTCGGTCCTGCATCGCCACCTGGCGAAGTTCGAATTCGCCCCCCAGCCGGGCCTCGGCGAGGGCCACGAGGTCGGGCTCCTCAATCTCGCCGGCGTCGGTTGGGATCGGCTCGCCATGCGGATCGTAGCGGGGATTGCCGAGGGCGTCTGCGATCCGGCTAATCAGTTGGTCCGAGACACCGTGCTCCAGTCGCTCGGCTTCGTCATGCACGTTGCTCCAATCGTACCCGAGCTCCCGAGTGAGATAGAGCTCAAGGACGCGGTGGCGCCGGATCACCCGCAAAGCGGCGCGCCGTCCCTGCGGCGAGAGCTGTGCACCGCGGTACGGCACATGCTCGACGAGCCCACCCTCCGAGAGGTGCTTCACCATTATGCTCACCGACGGCCGCGATACCCCGAGCCTCTCGGCGATCCGCGCGGTGGAGGCGAAGCCTCCCCGATGTGACAGATGATAGATCGTCTTTACGTAGTCTTCGACCGCGCGGGAGAGGGGTGGCTCGGGACGGTCGCGGTGCGTACCCTTGCTTCCGGCCGGGACCCCTCTCGGACTTGGTCGCCGCCCCATTCAGCGTGGCCGTTCCGTGGTGATCCTCATCGCTCGATCCTGACCTGCAGCTGCACGCTCCGCGGCCGCCCCACGGAGCCCCCGCTCGTGAAGGCGCCCTTCAGGATGTAGTGGAGGTCAAGGAGGTTGTCGCTGAACAACTCGACATGGACCGTGGAGGCGCCGAGGGGTCGCGCCACCCCGGCGCTCGCGCTCACGATGAAACTGGGGGCGACCTTGACGGCCGGATTGAAGTCGAGCAGCCCCGAAAGATTGGGGGCCGCGTTTGGGTTCCCGTTCGTCAGCCCGGACCCGAAGATCCCCGTGACGCTGACGAATTCGTTGACGCGCGTATAGGTGGCGTTCGCGACGATCGACAGCCGTTGATCGTGATCCAAATCGAACCATCCGACCGGATAGGCGCTCGGGAGGAAGCCGCCCGTGACGGGTCCGTGGCCCTGCGCATGGTTCAGGGCCAGGTTCAGTGAGCCTGACCACGGCCCGTGGGGATCGAGATCGAAGACGGTTTCGATGCCGTTCACCTGGACCTGTGCGATGTTCACCGTAGCGACCACGGCCGTCCCGGGGAGCGTGTTGTCGTCGATCGCGGGACTGCTGCGACGGGCGTAGCCGTCGAGCTTGAGAACGCCACCCGGGAACCGGTGAGCGACACCCGCTTCGAAGTCATTGTCTCGCTCGGGGACCGTCGGCAGGCCCGCGGCGCCCGCCTGGGCGCCACTCCCCAGGAGGTTCAAGTTCTCCACGTTCGGCGGGACGAACAGGCGACCGTAGTACAGCCAGACGGAGGTGTTGGGGGTCGGGAAATAGCTCAGACGAACGCGGGGGCTGAGCTGCTGCTGGTCTCCCGCGAGCGGGGCCACGTGCCGATCGAACCGAACGCCAGTCCGCAGCGCCCACGCCGAGGTCGGCGTCCAGACTGTCTGCGCGTAGCCGCCAGCATCGCCCCCGTGCAACGGTGCGTGCGCGCTCGGCCCAGCTGCGCCCACGGAATCCACGGTCGCGAAGTCCTCTCGCCCGGTGACGAGCGAGCCATTGAAGCCCGCCTTCGCAGCGACGTGCGACCCGAGCGGCCATCCGTAGTCAGTTTCAACTCCGACCGTTGTCGCGCTGCGATTCTCCGTGACCGAGTAGCGGTCGCTCGTGTCCGGGTAGAAGACGAATACGGGCTGATCCGCAGCCCCAGGGGTATACGTGAGGCCGCCCTGGCGAACGTAGAGCGCGCCGAACAGCTCGTGGGCGCCCGAATCAGCGGTCAACGGACCCAGGCGCCGGCGCCACGCCAGGTTCACAAAAGAGTTCGCGTCGTCCTCGTGATCGTCCTCGATGCCACTGCTCGAATCGTACGGGGCGGCGAAATGGGTCGTCGACGCGTTCACGTCCAGCGTCACGAGGTCTCGTGCGGTGGGCCGATACTCGAGTTTGCCGAACCCGAAGTCGTCCTGACCGCTGTTGTGAAAGTTGATGGGGGCGAGCGTGCTGGGGTCGTACATCACGGGCTCGCGGCGCATATCCGTTTGCTGCCGGGTCGCTGAGACTAGTATGCCGACCGAGCCTGTGGTGGTACTCGCGATCACGGTCTGGCCGTTCGACGCGAACGAGCCGTCGTAGCCTGACACCGCGTAGTGCGTCCCGCTCGGAATGCGCGTGGCGACGTTGACGACGGCGATGTTCTTGTTGCCGTATTGGGCGTCCCACCCGCCGGTTTCGACATCAATCCGGTCGACCACCGCGGGGGCGAAGACCTCGTTCAGGCTCCCGGCGATGCTGGCGGGAATCGGGACGCCGTCGACGTAGTACGTGAACTCGTCGTGCTGGCCGTGGATGTGGACCTCCCCGGTGGGCGCTCGGGCGGCGCCAGCCACCGCCTGCTGCAGCAGTTGGGATGGCAGGGACGAGGGGCCCACGTGGGCGACGCTCTGCTGGTAGCTCTGGTCGCCGGTCCGCACGTCGACGGCGGCGGGTGCCGTGACCGTCACAGCCGGCAACGCGATCGGCGGGGGCGCAAGCCGGATCTCGATCGTGGTGAGGGGCTCGGTCCCGTTGATCATCACCGTCGCACGAACCTCCTGATAGCCGATCCGCTGCGCAATCACGACGTACGCACCGGGACCGGGGACGACCAGCGCGAAGCGGCCCTCCGCATTGGTCAGGGCCCGCGCTCGGATGGTGGTCCCCTGCTCCGCCCGGATCGCGACTCCCGCCATGGGTGCCGAGTCGGCGCTATCCCGGACGGTTCCCACGATGCGAGCACTGTCGGCGGCACCCGGCCCCCGGGCGGCGCTCGGCAACGACGGTGGCGCCATAAGCGGCAGCACCAGGGCCAAGAGGAGAGTGGTGATGGGCAGGTCTCCGGTCCGCAGGAAGTGATGAGTCCCGCAACACGATACTTTGATTAATCAAAAATACAAATACGATCGTTCAACACCGTTGTCAAGCATGGCCCGCATCTGCCAGGCTCGGATCTCGGGGTGAGTTGGCCAAAGGCCAGGTTGTGGACTACGTTGTGGCGATGCCGAGCGCGACGGTCGAGAACTACCTCAAGCGGCTCTACCTCCTCCAACAGGGGACGCCGGGGCGACCCGTCGCGATGGGGAAGTTGGCGGGGGCGGTGGCGGTGGTGCCCGGCACGGCCACCACGATGGTGAAAGCGCTGGCCGAATCCCGGCTCGTGGCCTACGAGCCCCGCGGCGGCGTGCGTCTGACCCGCGCGGGCGAACGGCTCGCGCTGCGCGTCTTGCGCCGGCACCGACTCATCGAGCTGTTTCTCGTGCGGGCCCTGGGCCTGGATTGGTCGGAGGTCCACGACGAGGCCGAGGAGTTAGAGCACGTGATTTCCGACAAGGTGCTGGAACGCATCGACACGATGCTCGGCCACCCGAGCACGGACCCGCACGGCGATCCGATCCCGCGGCCCAACGGGCGGCTCCGCCCGAGGCCTCCGTTGAGCCTCGCCGAGGGGCGGGCCAAGCGGAAGTACCGAGTGGCGCAAGTGTTGGACCAAGGCGCGCCCTTTCTGCAGTTCGCAGAGCGGCATGGGCTCTTCCCCGGTGCGATCGTCACCATCGAAGCGCAAGATGTGGTGGCGGACGCCGTGCGGCTGCGCCCGGAAGGGAAGCTCGCCATGAGCCTCGGGCGCGTCGCGGCGGCGAGGATCTTGGTTGAACCGATCCACTAGCCCCGGAGACGCCGTGCGGGCGAGTCGGCTGCGCTGTCGAGCCCGGGTAGGGCACCCCCCACCTGCCTACGGTGCCGAGACCGTGTCCCCCGGCGGCGTCTTCAACCGCAGCTCAAACAACAGCGGCCAGCGCTTCCCAGTCACGAGCAACAAGCCAGTATCGCGCTCATACGCGATGCCATTGAGCACGTCTGTGCGAGGCGTGCGGCGGTCTTCCGGAAGCAGACCGTCCAGGTTCAGCCACTGCCGAACGTGTCCGTTTGTCGGATCGATCCGGACGATCCAATCGCTCTGGTAAATGTTGGCAAACAGTTCACCGCGCGCGTACTCCAGGGCGTTGACTGCCGACAAGGGCGAACCGTGGTCATTCACCGTCACCTGGCGGATGACCTGGAACGTGCGAGGGTTCAGGAACCGGAGGGTCGCCGTTCCATCGCTCATGATGAGCGACGTCCCATCAGTCGTGAGGCCCCACCCCTCGCCATGGTACGTGAACGAATCGGTACGTGTCAGGGTGCTCGCGTCGTACACGTAGCCAACCCCGCTCTGCCAGGTCAGCTGGTACAGGTGGCCGTGGAGCAAGGCGAGCCCTTCCCCAAAACGCTGTGGGGCAAGCGGCACGGATGCCAAGACGTGGCCGGTCGTGGGGTCGACGCGTCGCACCTGAGAGCGACCGTACTCGCCAGTGCTCTCGTAGAGGGCGCCACCGAAATAGAGGAGGCCTTGGGTATACGCGCTCGTATCGTGCGGCAGCGTGCGTAGGACGACGTACGCCTGAGGGCCAGTCCCGG
The DNA here is from genome assembly GCA_035604455.1 of Gemmatimonadales bacterium. Classification (GTDB taxonomy): domain Bacteria; phylum Gemmatimonadota; class Gemmatimonadetes; order Gemmatimonadales; family GWC2-71-9; genus AG25. The sequence goes on along the minus strand of DATNIM010000112.1, from coordinate 4,638 downwards.
AACAAGCGAGCATGCCAAGGGAGCATGCACCGAGCATCATCCGGACGGCCGTTAGCGCAGCTCGAACCGGCCGATCCACCCGGTCGTCCGGACGACGAGGATCCGAATCCCTTACCGACCCTACCGCTGCCCGAACAACCTCGGTTCGGCAGAAGCTCAGCCGACGCCTCCCGCGCCCAACTCCGCGCACCTCGCGACGGGAGCGCGAGCACTGAACCTGGAATCTCCGAAGAGTATCAGTCGGTGATGACGTCGTCGGGGAGGACGAACGTCTTTGGATCGACCGGCTTCCCGTTCACCCGCACTTCATAGTGAACATGCGGCCCGGTGGACTCGCCGGTCGAGCCCACGAGCGCGATCGTCTGGCCGCGCCTGACCCGTTGTCCTCGGGCGACCAGGATCTTGGAGCAGTGTGCATAGCGCGTAACGATGCCGTAACCGTGGTCAATCGTGACGTAGTTGCCGTAGCCAGCTTCCGATGCAACGTCGGTCACCACGCCCGCCGCGGCGGCTTCAATCGCACTGCCCATCGGGGCCGCGACATCCATGCCTTCGTGCGGGCGGACGATATGGAGGATTGGGTCCAGCCGCGCGACCGCGAACGGGCTGGAGACGTGGCCGTGGGCAGGCATGATCGACGGCGTGGCGGCGAACCGCGCTTGGTGGCTCGAGAAAGAGTCGTAGGCCTCGTTCAGGGAGCGCAACAAGATACTCGCGCGGCGCGCTTGCCCGTCGAGGTCCACACGGGCGGCAAGTGCCTGCTCGCCATCCCTCCCGAGAGCTTCGAGCGTATCCCGTTCGGGCCAACTGCCCCGCGGGCCGCCGATTCCTGCCTCCTGCACCGCCGGATCGAGGATGCTCAACCCCGCGAGCAACCGTAGTTCCTGGTCACGCTGACCAATGGTGATGAGCGAGTCGCGCAGGGTGCGGAGCCGGTCGCTGACGCGCTGGACCTCGTCGACGAGACCGCGGTGCTCGCGCTCGAGCGCCCGGTTGCGCGTCACCGCCACCCCTCGCGCGATGGCCGCAACGCCGAGCAAGATGATCGCGAGCGCACCCAGGCCGGCGATCGCCAGCAATCTCCTGGCGGCGGCATGGGACAGCTCGACGACCCAGGAGGAGCTCGCGCCGTGTGGCACCAACATGACCGTCCAGCGTCGTTCCGCACGCGTGCGCATCGGCGTGGCAGTGCCTCGCTCCGACAATTGATTGACTGATAGCGGCACCGGATATGGCGGGTCCGGCTCACGAACGGCCCGCGATAATACGCGTCGCGCCCGGAACGGTCAACGTGTATCACGGTGATGTAGGTCACGATTCTTCAGGGCGCTAAGCGGGTCCGCTTCACCGGAGGTGCCTGGATGCCGCTCAAAAGCACGGGCGCCAAGGGGACCCAGCTCGGGGTGGCACAACACCTCTCGGTCCGCAGGGCTATGCAGGACACGGGCCCAGCCCGAGATCGTCGCCCCCAGCGCAGGACGTCCGCATACCCTCGGGAGAGGAGCGGAAGACACGGGGCCCAAGGACGAGGCCAAAGGTACGGCCCTAAGTCAGGGTGACCCCGAAGTGCACCCTGGCAGGCGGGATTTCGAAGGACTCCGGCGGCCGTAGGCGGAAAACCGCCCGCTAGTCAAGGCTAAGGCAATCTCGAACACCGTGCAGCCGCCCGCGCGGCCCATACTAGCCTGATGTTCTCATAGTAGGTACAATTGCTCCCGTTATGGGTACAGACGCTAAACCCGACCTGCTTTCGCGCCTGCTCTTCGGTTCGACTCGGCGCCAAGTGCTCGCTCTCCTGCTGGGCCGACCCGACGAACGCTTCTATCTGCGCGAGATCGTCCGAGCGGTGGGCGGCGGGTTGGGGGCGGTCCAACGCGAGCTCAAGCAGCTCGTCGAAGCCGGCCTGGTCGAGCGCGAAGCGCGCGGCCATCAGGTCTACTTCTCGGCCAACCGAGACGCCACAATCTTCCCGGAGCTTCAAACGATCATTGAGAAGACCGCCGGAACCGTCGGCATCCTGCGGGCCAGTCTCGCCCCGCTCATTAGCCAAGGCCGAGTCGAACTCGCCTTAGTGTACGGCTCGATCGCGGGGGGCAAGAAGACGACCCAGAGCGACGTTGACCTGTTGGTCGTTGGGGACGTCTCGCTGGTGGAGATCGTCCCCGTGCTGCGAGCAGCCGAAGGGCGACTCCGTCGCGAGGTCAACCCCACCGTGTACCCAGCGAACGAATTCCGGGACAGAGTGAAGCGCGGTACGCCGTTCCTCAAGCGCGTCTTGGCGGGACCGAAGCTCTTCGTGGCTGGTGACGACCGTGTCCTTAGCCGACTGGCTCACTAATCGCTGGATCGTTGCCCATGAGCCGAGCCGCGAGGAAATCGCGGATCTGTTCGCGGTAGTCGATCGGGACTTGAAGGACGCTGCCGTCCCCCGGCTCAGTGCCGACTGGCGGCTCGGCATCAGCTACAATGCTGCCCTTCAGCTTGCGCCCCTGGCACTGGCGGCGGAAGGATATCGACCGGGCCGAGAGCGAGGTCATGAGCGAGCGATTCTCTCGTTGCGGGACACCGCTGGCATCCCGGGCGAGACGGTCGACATCTTGGACGCTGTCCGACGCAAGCGAAACCAGATCAACTATGAGCACGCGGGGATGACCTCGGCAACAGAGGCAGAAGAGTTCTACACGACGGTCACGATCCTCCGCGCGGATGTAGTCCGCTGGCTCAAGAACAGCCATCGGACGCTCGTTCCCCCCGGTATCGTGGCGTGACCGCAGAGTTCTCGCGGGAGAATAATCGGGGCGTGACCGGCTCATCTGCGAAGGCCAGTGCCGTCTGTTTGCGAGCGCCCACCCCGCGCGCGCTCGAGCCATCGCGGGGTGCACCCTGAAGTGCACCCTGGCAATCGGGATTCCGAAGGACTCCGGCGGCCGTCGGCGCAAACCGATCGCAGGGATCTCCGCCTTACAGGGACACTTAGGGACTCACCGGGATGTCGGGGGAGTCGGCGGCTCCTTCTTGAAAACCGGCGGGGGCAACCCCTTACAGGTTCGAATCCTGTGCCCTCCGTAGAAGCGTCACAACGACTTTAGCGCCCCCGGGGTCAGGGCGCTTCGCGTCTGGGGGACAGATCGGGAGACGGACCTTACGCGGCGCGCCGCCGACTGCGTTCGATCTGAGGGACGATTCGCGGTGTCTCATTCGTAATGCTTGGCCTTAGGCCACATGGTAGCCAGCGGCATCTCCAAGCCACGCAGAATATAGATCGGCTGATTGGTTTCGTATGGCATGGCGTAGGGCGTGCTGATGTATCCCACCTGATCAACGCTGCGGAACGCTTTCGCCCATTCATCCAAACTACCACCGATCACGATGACAACGCTGCCGTCGTGGCCGCGAGGCCCCCAGAGATAGTAATTGTTGTGCCCGCTGATCGCCGGCGGCAGACCCAAAGGTTGGCCGAACACGTCGATGGCCGCCGCCTCTCCATAGTTCCGCCCGAAGAATACTGCCTTGGCACGATCGGCGGGTGACAGCTGGTCATAGACCGCAGCAACCTTGGCAGCCATCTCGGGCCAGCCGAACATATCGGCAAAATGTTGCGGCAAGAGTCCTACCTTCGCGTGCAATTCGACTGACGGTGCAACGCCGATGGCCTTTGCGTACGCGATATAGGTCTCGACCGGCAGGATAGGAACCGCCAGTGGGGACAGGAATGCGCCCACCACCGCGACTGCGGTGAGTGTGGCCCCGCGTCCGGTCGTTACCCTGACCCATCGCTCGATCGCAACCGCGCCAAACGAAAGGAGCGTCGGATAAATCGGTGCGAGGTAGTAGGGCTTTCCATGCACCGCGATGAACACCGGGCAAAGCACGCCGTAGGCAATTGGGAATATACGATAAGCGGCGTTCGCAGGCCGGACGGAGACGGCCCATAAGCCGGCAAGCCAAACGGGCGCAGCCGCCGGCCCAATTATTGAGAACTCCTGTGCGAAGAATGCCCACGGCGACAAAGCGAGATTCTTGCCATTCACACCTGCCGCGCCCACTTCCAAAAACGGCCAACCGTGCTGCTGCTGCCACAAAACGTTGGGCAACACCATTACAAGCGCAACGGCTGCACCCGCGTAAACCCAGGGGCGCGCCAGCGAACGCCGCATGGGCGTTGCAACGAAGCCCACCACCAGAGCCACCAGATAGAATGCAATCAAATACTTGCTGAGCAAGCTGACGCCGACGACGATGCCAAACGGAATCCACCAGCGCTCGTCGCTCGTTTGCACTTCCGCACGAGAAACCAGCCACAGGCGAGCCAGGTGAGCGCCTGCAGCATGTCCGTCGTCAGCAACAGCCCCTGGGCGAGGAAGATAGGGGCGCCGAGAACACATAGCCCCGCCAGCCACTGAGCGAAGCGCTGGCCCCCGAGCAGGCGGACAAACTCGGCCGTCAGCGCTACCGTCGCCGCCATTGCCAACGCAGGCGCTAGCCTGAATCCCACGAGGGAATTTCCGAACAGCGCATGCAACCAGGAGGCAATGAGGGGAATCAACGGCGGTTGGTCGACGTATCCCCACGCTGGTCGATTGCCGCAGACAATGAAATAAAGCTCATCGCGAAAAAAGCCGTAGCGCCCATTCACAA
>DATNIM010000111.1:0-2945 GCA_035604455.1 Gemmatimonadales bacterium | reverse complement strand
CGGGCTGGCCGAGCAGAAGCGGGTCCAGCTCGCCCGCGCGCTCGCGATGCGTCCGTCCGTGCTGCTGCTGGACGAGGCGATGGCCGGCCTGAACCCCGGCGAGTTGCAGCAGGCGCTCGATCTCGTCCGCGCGATTCACCGTAGCGGCGTGACCCTGATCGTCATCGAGCATTTGATGAAGGTCATCATGGGCCTCTCGCACCGGGTCGTCGTAATGCACCACGGACAGGTGCTGGCGCAGGGAAGCCCGACGGAGGTGGTCAACGACCCGCAGGTCATCGCCGCGTACTTCGGCGAGCACTACTCGCGCCGGCGGCCGCCGGGACGCGCCCCGGCGGGGGGCGGAGCAGGCCTGCGCGCCTCGCCGGAGGCCGGAGGTGACGACCATCGCGCTTCTTGAGATCCGCGACCTGACCGCCGGCTACGGGGCGATCCAGGTGCTCTGGAACGTCACGCTCGAGGTCGGGTATCGCGAGATCGTCACGCTCCTCGGCAACAACGGCGCCGGCAAGACGACGACCATGCTCGCGCTCACGGGTCTCGTGCCCCCGTGGAGCGGAGCGATCTCGCTGTCCGGCCAGGCGGTCGCGGGGCTGCAGCCGCCAGACGTCACCGCCTGCGGCCTCACATTGGTGCCCCAAGGACGCCGGCTGTTCGACGCCATGACCGTGGAAGAAAACCTCCTGATGGGGGCGTATCTGCGACGCGACGCCGGCGTGGGCGGGACGCTCGCGCACGTCTATGACATCCTCCCGAGGCTCCGGGAGCGACGCCGCCAGTTGGCGGGCACGCTGTCAGGCGGCGAGCAGCAGATGTGCGCCATCGGCCGCGCGCTGATGTCTCAGCCGAAGGTCCTGTGCATCGACGAGCTGTCGTTCGGACTCTCACCCCTCGTCACCGCAGCGATGCTCGACGTCCTCGTCCAGATCTGCGCGGAGGGGACGAGCGTGCTGTTGGTGGAACAGGACGTGGAGCACGCGCTTGCCGTCGCGGATCGCGCGTACGTGATGGAAGGCGGCCGGATCGTGTTGTCCGGCACCGCCGCGCAGGTCCATGATGATCCCGGCGTCCGCGCAGCCTACATGGGCCTGTAGGCTCCGCCGCGTGGCGGACTCGCGATCGCCGGGGTACCCGTGGGGCGGATCTCCCGGCATGCACGGCACCTACGCCCTCGTCGCCTGCACAACGAGGAGGCTGAGGTTCCTCCTCCCCGAACACGCTGCTCCCCTCCGCCGTAGAGGGCTACAGCCGCGTGACGGCCCGAGGATCGAGCACGTCCCGGATTCCGTCCCCCAGCAGGTTGAAGCCGAAGATCAGGGACATGATCGCGGGCCCCGGAAACGCAACCATCTGGATGGAGGAGAGCACAATGAGGCCAACCGCATCGGATCTCATCCGTTGGACGGGTTTAGCAGCGATAGTGGCAGGGATCATTTTCGCGGGCATTCAGCCGATCCATCCACCTGACGAACTTTCGTCAGTCACCACCAGCGCATGGGCAATCATCACGATTCTCAAGTTCGCCATGTGCTTCTTTTTCCTGCTCGGCATTACCGGGATCTATGCCCGGCAAGTGGAACAGGTGGGGTGGCTTGGTTTGGTCGGCTATCTCGTGTTTAGTCTTTCTTGGGCGCTCCAGTCTGGCTTTGTCTTCGTCGAAGTCTTTGTCTTGCCGGTGTTGGCGACCGCGGCGCCGCAGTTTGTGGACAGCTACCTCGGGGTCGTCAATGGGCACCCAGGCGAGATGAACATCGGAGCCTTGCCAGCGACATATAACCTACTAGTCGGCATCCCGTACATGCTGGGTGGCCTGGTATTTGGCATCGCAACGTTCCGCGCCCGCGTCCTACCGCGGTGGCCAGCTGGTCTGCTTGCCGTCGTCGCCCTGTTGACCCCGTTGGCTGCGCTGCTCCCGCACGCGATCCAGCGGCTAGCGGCGGTGCCGATGGGGCTAGCTCTGGCCTGGCTGGGCTATGCACTCTGGTCTGAACGGCGACAGAACGTCGCGAAGCCCTGTGTGTCCGCCCGAGATTAGGCCTACCTGCATAACGCTGCCCGAGCCGATCCGTCATGTATTCCGGGCGGCTCGGGCACACGTTAAATCCTGAGTGGTCGCCAAGGGTTGATCCAATGACCACGCTCTGTATCCGGCCCGGTGGTGGGCGCTTCTGGTGGGCGCACCTCGCGTTCACCCGCATAAACATTCAGCCGATCATCCAGAAAAAAGAGATCGAGGCTCAGTGCCATTCTCACACGCCGACAGGTGTCCGGGCGGGAGATCTTCCGCGACGGGGATCTCCTCCCGATGGCTGAACCCGCTGGCGTTGTCGATGAACAAGACCCGGCCCGGGGTGAACCGGTAGACGGGCGGCGTCTTGAGCGCTTGGGCCAGTGCCGGCGGGGGATTCTGCCAGTCGCGGAGGAACGGAGACTTCGCCACATGCCACTGCGTGCGACGGCGAATGTCCCGTTGCGCGAAGGCTACATGCCCCGTGCTCCGGCGACCTGCTCGGCCGCCTGAATGGCAATGACGAGCGGATCGAGGACGGGGACCCCGAGTTCTGTGCGAAGGGCCGGTGCGATACCCAGGGTGCCCTGCGTCATCGACCCGAGCATCAGGACGTCGGCGTTGTCTTCACGAATCGCCGCGGCCGCGGTTTCCCGGATCACTCGATGCGCTTCGCTGATGTTTGCGAGGATTTTCCGAACGGTGGTCTTCATGGGGCGCGCCACCACCGTGTCCGGTTTCAGTTGCACACGCGTCAGCATCGCGTTGACTCCGGCAGCGCCCGTTTCGCTCGTCAGGATGGTGAGGCGCGAACCGATGAGGCGCGCGACGAATAACGACGCCTCGCCGGGACCGACGACGGGAAGGTGCGCGACCGCCCGGAGATCGGCCAGGTACGGATCGTAGGCCCCCCCCCAAATCACCGCACCACATGAGT
>DATNIM010000110.1:0-31494 GCA_035604455.1 Gemmatimonadales bacterium | reverse complement strand
TGATCGAGGCCGATGTTCCACTGGGAGCCGACGGTGTCACTGACCTCGCCCGGCGGGCCGCAGATCTAAATAAGACGATCCGGGACCTCGCGACTCATCCCACTCACCGCAAGACACTCCGGAAGTTCGTCGGTCCTGAGGTCGCAACGCTGCTCGACCTCAAGGTGGAGACCCTGTACCGGCGGCTCGACCGGCACCCGGAGCTCCCCCAAGGCACGACGCCGAACCCGCGCCGACGTGAGTTCACGCTCGAAGAAGCGTTGACTCTTCGGCAGGCATTCGGTCTGCCGGCCAAGCGGCGGCCCGGCCAGCCCGGCCTCGTCATGTCCATATGCAACTTCAAGGGCGGCGTCGCGAAGACAACGACCGCCGCGCACCTGGCTCAGTACCTCGTAATGCGCGGGTACCGCGTGCTGCTGGTTGACCTCGACGCGCAGGCGAGCCTAACGCAGCTCTTCGGGATCCTCCCCCATACTGAGGTCGGAGACGAGCAGACGGTGCGCTCATTCCTCGAAGGCCCGAACTTTCAGGGGCATCCCAATCCATCGTGGACCGGCGACCTGCGCCCCGCCGTTCAGCAGACTCACTGGTTCAATCTCGACCTGATCGCGTCGAACCTCGGCGTCTACGGGTCCGAGTTTGCGATCGCCGCTCGCCTGCGAGATGAAGAAGGTTTCGCCTTCCACCGACCGCTGGCCGACGGGCTCGCCCCGCTCCGCGAGGACTATGACGTCATTATTCTGGACACGGCACCTTCGCTGTCGTTCGTGAACAGTAACGCGATGTTCGCAGCAGATGGGCTTCTCATAACGCTTCCGCCAGCGATGATTGACCTCCAATCGTCCTCGCTTTTCTTTGAGCTCGTTGCCGAACTCATGGAAGCGTTCAATCGCGCCGAGGCGAAGCCGAAGACCTACGACTTCGGAGCCGTGCTTCTCACGCGCGTGCGCCCGAGCGACGCCACACATGCCCAGATCAGCAAGTGGATCCGACAATACTTCCCGCAGGAAACCTGCGCACACACGATGGTGCAGAGCTCCGCACTCGAGAAGGTCGGTCCAGACCTGCTGACTCTCTATGAGGTTGCCGAGTACGACGGCGACCGTCGAACTCTGGAACGCGCGATCGACGCCATGAACGGCGTCAATAGCGAGGTTGAGACCCTAATACACCGGGCACTCGAGTCCCGCGGATCCGCCTACCCCGCCCCGATGGAATCGGAAGCCAAGCACGCATGAGCCTGAAACCCAAAGAGCGGCGCGCAATTCTGGATCAGACGCTGACGGCGCGCGCGAATGCCGTTCCGACCGAGCGCCCTGCCCTCACGCCGCGCCAGCTGGGGCCGATCGCCGAACAGGCGAATCTTTATGCCGAGCACGTCGCTACGCGAGCGAAACTCTATGACGACGCCAAGGCGCAAGGGCGTCTGCTTCTCCCGCTCGACCCTAAGAAAATTCGCGCCACCGAGTTCAGGAACCGGCACGATCGCTCGCTCCTCGCCGACGATCCGAAGTTTGGCGAGCTTGTAAAGAGCCTGCGGGTCAACGGTCAGGAAAACCCGATCCGGGTCCGCCCCGTCAAGAACGCCCTCCCCTTTGAATTCGAGATTGTGTCCGGTCATCGCCGCCACGCGGCGTGCCTGGCCCTCGACGCCGAAACCAAGGGTGGTTTTACGATTCTCGCAATCGTCGACGCTGGCGCCGCCGAAGCGCGGGACCTTGTTCTCAAGATGTATCGGGAGAACGAGGAGCGGCACGACTTGTCCGCGTTCGAGAAGGGACGGATGTTCGTGCGTTGGCTCGAGGCCAGTTTGTATGAGAATCAGCGCGAGTTGGCAGCCGCCGTTGGCTTGGGTGAAGCGGCCGCGGCCAAGTATCTTGCCGTTGCCACGCTTCCAGCGCCGATCCTGTCTGCCTTCCGGGATGAAAGGACGATTCCCATGAGCTGGGGTCCGACCCTTAGCCAAGCCTTGAAGACGAATCAGGCCGCGGTCCTGCGTGCCGCCGAAAGGCTCGCCCAGCGGCGCCCGCCGCCGGCCCCCGACGTGGTCTTTCGAACGCTCGTGGCTGCCGGGGCTGGCAAGAGTTCGGCAACCCGTGGCACGTCCCGCGAGGAATCTGTTCGGATCGGGGGCCGGGTTCCGCTAAAGGTGGGCTCCGGACGGAACCGAATCGTGCTCAAACTGCAGCACCTCGACGAGGCGACCCAGAAGCAGCTTCGCGAAGAGCTGAAGGACTGGGCCGAAGCTTGGCTGCGCAAGCGGCTAGACGGGCCATGAGTAGGCGCGATGTTCTGTGGATTACTGAGAACCCCGGTCGGCCGGGGTTTTCGCGTTATTGGGGGGCAGGTTTTGCGCGTTCCGGCTCCAGAGGGGAATCGCCGACCGAAGCGCTCGATCGGCCTGGGTCGAGGCGAACTTTCCTGCAGGAAAGTTTTGCGCACCGTGCAGGCAGCAACTCCCCACGTCGCGCAATGTGTCGGTCGAAGCGACTACCCAGTTCAGCGAAAACTTTCCTGCAGGAAAGCTTTCCCGCGGCACCACACGCAGGCCGGAAAACACCATTCGAGGAGGGCGCCTGATGGCACCAGTCACATGAAAAAAGGCCCCTCACGGGGCCTTCGTTCTTTAGTTCCGGAATCAGGGGATAGAGGCCCCTAACCACCGTTACCTAGCAGTGCGAAGGTTAGGACCGGCCTCGGGGTCCGTCAAGTCAGATCCCCCCTGAAACACCGGGTTTTCAGGAAATCGTCTGTAAGGGCGAGGGGATAGTTATGCCGATCGGAATCGTACGTGACCCACGCGCGCGGCTGGTGCAGGAGAAGTACTTCAGTCTGCGGCCTCGGCCGCTCGAGCGCTGGCTCTGGGCACAGGGAATTCCGGCCTCCGCGGAGCGGGTGTTCTGGCTGCACTGGCAGGAGGGGATGAAGCGCGGCGACTGGTGCTCGGAGGTGCCCATCAAGCGGGTCGCTGCCGACTGCCATCTCGACGTCTCGACTGTGACTCGCGCGTATCAGCTCCTGATACGGCTTGGCTGTGTGCGTCGCACGGACCCCGGCCGCGACCCGGGAAATCCCTTCCAGCAGGCCACGGCAGTGACCGAGGTACGCATCCCGCGCGAGCTCCTCGTCGAGCTCGACCGCCACCCGAGTCGCGCTCTCCGGCGGCCCGAATCCACCGCTGACACGCCACCAACGGCCGCTCGATCGGCTCCAAAGCCTCGCGTCGCAGAGCTCCCCGAAGCCACCGACCCGTTCGCGGGACTGAGCGGTCGGGAGCGCTTTCGGGCGCTTTCGCAGCTCACGCGCGCGATGTCGCCCGCCGAACGCCAGCAGTACGATGAGGCGCTTCGGACGCACCGGGCCCATCTCGCGTTCGACCCGGATTCCAGGCTGTCTGCGGAGGAGCGGGGCAGGGTCCTGCAGCACCTCTCGACACTCACGGCGCAGCCGAAGGCGACCCTCTCGGCCATCCCCGGGCCTCGGTCAACCTCAGCTCTGCGCGGGCCGCGGTTGCTGTCAGTATTTGAGCTCGCCCGCCTGAAGCGCGACGTCCAGGGCGCGACCTCGAGTGCCGCGGCTCCCGAACTCCTGCGCCAGGTCGTGTGGTCGATCGAGGAGGGAGCCCTGCGGCGCTTCAGCCCGCCGCATGCGATCCACATCGCGCTCAAGAAGATCCGCGAAGGAGCTTGGACCCGACCGAATCGCATGCCGCCGAACTGGGCCCGGATGCTGCGTGCGCCGTCCCGTCCCGAGACCTGCAGCCATGCATAACGAAGAGAGGATCTCTGTCGAAGATATTCAAACCCAAGAGACAGACGGCCGCAGGCCGGTGGCAACTGATGAAAACCGATCCGGGAAGCGGGGAGCGGAATGTTCCACGGAGTGCCGGGCCCACCAACGATTCGGGATCTTTTCCAGTATCAACAGCGAGTTACATGACGGAAACGGACTCTTCGCCGTGGAACATTGGGCTGCTGGGTTGCTTTCGGATGATCAAGGGGGACGTGTACCCTTTGGAAACTTCCGGGTAGAGTTCGCGGATAGATGTCGTTGTTCGGATCCCCGCGAAATATGTGCCTTAACCGGGAAATATGTTCCTAATCCGCGAACTGGAACTTCGGGATTGCGTGGCAGATGCCAGCCGGCAGGGCATGGATTTCGCCGTTCGATTCAGGAAAAAGCAGAAGCGTGGTGGTCGTCGAATGGTGAAGTCTCTAGCGTTTCTTCGGCGCCGTTTTCAAGTTCACGCAGTACGCGATCTCGGCACATTTCGAGTCCGGTTCGGTGTCAAGGAACAAGACCGCCGCACCCAACCCCTTGTTTCCGCTTGTCTTCGCATATTGACGAGCTCGCGCATATCGGCACACCGACAATGAACCGGAAGCTCACGGACCGGCAGATTACGGCGGTGTGCCGCGAGCTCCTCGCGCGCGATCCCGCGACAAGCGGCCGCGCGGTGCGCGCGGAACTGAAACACCGGTTCGATTCGCCCGGCAAGACGGATCGGGTGTTCGCGGTGTGGCGGGTGATGCGTGGCGATGCCGGGAAGGGCAGGGTGAGTCACCGCCGGCTCGTCGAGGGGCTCCAGCGCCAGGTCGCCGAGCTCGAGGCACGGGTTCGCGAGGCAGAACTTGCCCGGGAGGCCTCGGAGCAGCGGGCGCTGCTGTCGGAGGCCCGCGAGATCGCACACCAGGACCGCTGGGCTCACGAGATCCACACACTCAGAGCGGAGGTTCGGCAGCTGACGGAGGAGGGGAGTCGGCGGGTCGAACTCGAGTCGCGAGTCCTCGAGCTCATGCGCGAACTCGCACAGCTTCGAACTCGGCTCGCCCACTACGAACCCACGATCGGGCCACCCGTGGCCGCCGAATGAGGATCCTCGCTATCATTGCGATTTCAAATTCCCGGCCGCGCGTTGACGCGCCGGCTTACTCGATCCAAGACCCATGACTTATCGCGTATATCTGCGTTGGCCAGACCAGAAGGTCTCGGACAAGACCGTGACCGAAGATCGTGCGCTCGCCGAGCTCGCGTACAAGACCCTGGTCGCGCGCACCGACCTCATCGGAAAGCCGGTCGGCGCGGCGTTCACTTCGCGGGTGAATGGCGTGCCGCAGCAGATCGCGTATCACGCGTTCGACGCTGAACCCGAACCGGCTCCGAAGCCGGGCACGACGATTACGCTCAAGAAGAAGCGCTGACGGGCTCCACCGGCGAGTTGGCGTTGACCGCGTGGGGCGGCGGGACTAGATTCGAGTGAGAGACTGAAGTCGGGCGTCACTGCCCGCACCGTACCTGGCGGCTTCCGGGTTGAAGTTTCAGGAGAATTCATGGCACGCCCGCGCGCCCCTGGCGCTTCGGTGCGTCGGACATTCCGGCCGCCGGGTTCCCCCCGATCTCTACCAGTCCTGGTCACCCGCCCTGGCCACAGGGTCATTCCGTGCGCGCCGCGGGCGAGGACGAGCAGCTGGCCCAGCGATGAAGGGCCCGGACCGGGACCGAAGTACGCCGTGTTCCGCGTGTACCTGCGCTGGCCCAACCAGCGCGTCAGCGACAAGACCGTCACCCGCAGCCGGTACCTCGCGTGGTTCGAGTACCGCCCTGTGCGCGCGCGAGGACCTGATCGGCCAGCCCGTCGCCGCGGTCATCACGGCCAACGGCAAGCAGCTCGCCTATCACCGCTTCGACGACCCGAATCCCGACGACCCGTGGCGAAGGGCGCGGTGACGTCATGAGCGATGACCGCAAGGATGATGACAAGCCGGAGGAGGGGCTACGGCCGATCCTCGAGCTCTTGCCACCACTTCCGCCGCGACCGAAGCCGAACTATCCGCACCTCGGACGACTCGACGAGTTCGTCAGCACGGACGACGATCCCACGGGGATCGTCTATCAGCACTCCGTGCTCTGCCAGACGTTCCTGCCGTACCGGGATGCCGGCCCGGACGTCCGCACGTGGACGCGCTCAAACGGGTTCCTGAACCTGCAGGTTACTGCGGGCGATGCGGTGGATCCGGCGACGGGACAGTTCGTTCCGGTGGGGTTGCCGTTCGGGCCCAAGGCGCGGCTCGTGCTCTATCACCTCAATGCCGAGGCACTGCGCACGCGCTCGCCCGTGATCGAGCTCGCGGCGAGTCTCACGAAGTTCGTGCGCCATACCCTCGCGCTGTCAAGCGATGGGCGAACCATCGCCTTGGTCAAGGATCAGCTGACGCGGCTCGCGGCGGCGGACTTCCGGGTGCTGATGCGAGCCGGAAACGACGCCCACGTCCTCAAGGGTACGTTCATCGAGCGGTTCTCGCTGTGGGCGCCGCGTGACAGCACCGCGCGCGATCGATCACCGACGAAGGTCTATCTCTCGCGACCGTACTTCGAGAGTCTCCTGAGCCGCGCCGTTCCGCTGAATGAGAGCGCCGTGTGGTGCCTGTCGCACAACGCACTGGCTATGGACATCTACGCCTGGCTCGCGCAGAGACTGCACCGGATCGACCCCGATAAGGGCGAGGTGCTCGTGCCGTGGCCGCGGCTGCACGAGCAGTTTGGTAGTGCGTACACTCGTCTTCGAAAATTCCGTGAGGTGTTGGGACCAACGCTCGCGCAGGTGAGCGCGCTCTATCCGCAGGCGAAGGTTGGTCTTGATCGGCGCGGCATGACGCTGAGGCACAGTCGGCCACCGGTGGCCAAGAAGCGCTTCCTGCTCGCGACCCCGGAGTAGAGCGTCACTCGTTACGTCGGCTTCAGGATCGTGACCTCGGTCCGTCCGAGGAGGCGCGAGAATCCGCGGTCGAACGTTACGAGGTGGCCACCGAGCGTCTTGACCGACGCTGCAATCCACGCATCGGTGATGTCATTGGCGACGAGGTTGTGCTCGCTGCTCAACTGCCGCAGTGCCGGCCATTCACGTCCCAGTTCCGGCATGTCGACGCCGGGGATGGCGAGGAGCGAGTCGATGAACGCGACCGCCGCGCCGATGGGCGTCGGCGTCGCAAAGATCTTCGGGTTCGTCGCGAGACGCAGGAACCCGGCCGCGACCATCGGCAGGATCTCGATATTCCCGCCGGTCCCGCACTCGGCGATTGCATCGTTCAACCAGGCGAGGGCGATTTCGTGCTGGGGATGATCGGAACGGGACGCGGCCAGCAGGACGTTGAGATCAGGGGTCATCGTCCGCGGCATCAAGCAGCGAACGGTTCGACAGCGGATCAATCCCCCTCACGAGCCCACCTTTGCCGCGATGGATCGCGAGTGCCGGCGGCGTCTTGCGCGGAGCCGAGATCCGGTGGCGCAATCGTAGCCGCAAGCCCTCCTCGATCAGAGCCGTGAGGCTCTTGCGCTCTCGCGCCGAGAGGGCCTTCGCTTTCACGAGCAGTTCATCGTCGATGTCGAGCGTGGTCTTCATGGCGGCTCTATACAGAATTCTGTATCCTAGTGTAGGGGCGACTCCGCCGCCTGACAAGGGAGGGACGCGGGCTATCGCGGGCGGTGTAACCGCCGGCGAAGCTTCACCGGCCGCCACTGTGGATATCTTTGTGAATTCAGCCGGTTATCCACGAGCACTTTGGGGCGCCTGGCACGAGCACTTTGGGGCGCTTTTTGGGCCAAGGTCACGAGCACTTTGGGGCGCAATCCTATAGTTAAGACCCTATAGGTTTCCGGTAGCGTCCGGCGTCGCGCCGGGGACAGCCGCCCCGGAGGGGCGAGGCCTTCGGCCCGCTGTCCCCCGCGCTCGCCGGCGGGGAAGTCCTGGCGACTGAATATTGGGTGAGACCGCGGCAGATTGAGGCCATGCGGACAAGAGGCGATCAATGGATCGGCGGGCAGAAATGCGGGATCACTTTGCCCACTGGTGGCGGTCGGTGATGCAGCTCTGCAGGGCGCTCCGCGCCGCGAGGGGACGCTCGCCGTGAACTCGCGCGGGCCGTCGGCTGCGACCGAGGCCCTGGCCGGCTGGGTGGAGCGCGTGACGTTTCACAACGAGGACACCGGCTTCTGCGTCCTGCGCGTGAAACTTCGCGGACAGCGCGACCTCATGACCCTCGTCGGTCACGCGGCGACGATCTCGGCGGGTGAGTTCGTGCAGGCGACGGGGGAGTGGATCAACGACCGGACGCACGGCGTGCAGTTCAAGGCAACCTCCCTTCAGGTCGCCGCGCCGACGACCGTGGAAGGCATCGAGAAGTATCTCGGGTCCGGAATGATCCGCGGCATCGGTCCGGCCTACGCGGGCAAGCTCACCCGAGCCTTTGGCGAAACCGTGTTCGAGGTCATCGAGCAGGCGCCGGAACGATTGCGGGAGGTGACCGGGATAGGACCTAAGCGCGCCACCGCGATCCTCGCCGGCTGGGCCGAGCAGCGTTCGATCCGGGAGATCATGCTCTTCCTGCACAGTCACGGGGTCGGCACGTCGCGCTCGGTGCGCATCTACAAGACCTACGGCGCGCAAGCGGTCGCACTGATTTCTGATAATCCCTACCGCCTCGCGCAGGACATTCAGGGGATCGGCTTTCGTACCGCCGACCGGATCGCCGCGACGCTCGGGGTCGCGCCGGACTCCCTCCTCCGCATTCGTGCGGGGATTTCCTTTGCACTGGGCGAGGCGCTCGGGGAGGGGCACTGCGGATTGCCGCGCGCCGATCTCCTCACCGCGACAGAGAAACTGCTCGGCGTTCCGGCGCCGCTCGTGGCCACGGCGCTTGCACTCGAGCTCGAGGCGAGGACGGTCATCGCCGACCAGCTCGGAGACGGGGAGGGCTGTTTCCTCGCCGGGCTCTACAACGGGGAACTTGAGATCGCGGCGACACTCAAGGCCCAGCGCCAGGGCCGACCGCCGTGGCCGGACATTGACCCGGACAAGGCGATTCCGTGGGTCGAAGGCAAGACGGGCCTTGCGTTGGCGCCGAGTCAGCAGGCGGCCGTCCGGGTCGCGCTCGCCTCGAAGGTGCTCGTCATCACCGGAGGTCCCGGGGTGGGCAAGACGACGCTCGTGAATTCCCTCCTCAAGATCGTCACTGCCAAGCGAGTCACGGTCGCGCTCGCGGCTCCCACCGGGCGGGCGGCGAAGCGCCTCTCCGAGAGTACCGGACTCGAGGCCAAGACCATTCACCGGCTTCTCGAGACCGATCCGAAGACGGGCGGCTTTCGCCGAAACGCCGACCATCCGCTCGAGTGCGATCTCATCGTCGTCGATGAGACTTCGATGGTCGATGTACCGCTGATGCGCGCGCTCACGCGCGCGCTGCCCTCCCACGCGGCGCTCTGGCTGGTTGGTGATGTCGATCAGCTACCGAGTGTCGGGCCTGGGCAGGTGCTCGCCGACATCATCGAATCGGGCGCGGTGGAGGTCGTGCGCCTGACCGAGGTGTTCCGCCAGGCGGCTGAGAGCCGGATCATCGTGAACGCCCACCGCATCAATCGCGGCATGATGCCGGAGTTTCCGGACGACCCGAGCTCCGATTGTTTCTTCGTCGAGGCGGAGGAGCCGGAGATCGGGGTCGCCCGGATCCTCGAGATCGTCCGGGAGAGGATTCCGCGACGGTTCGGGCTCGACCCGATTTGCGACATCCAGGTGCTCTGCCCCATGAACCGCGGCGGCCTCGGGGCGCGATCGCTCAACCTCGAGCTGCAGAACGTGTTGAACCCGCCAGGAGAGCGCCGGGTCGAGCGTTTCGGCTATACGTTCGGTCAGGGCGACAAGGTGATGCAGACGCTGAACGACTACGACAAGGACGTGTACAACGGCGATCTCGGGATCGTGACGGATGTGGACGACGCGGCGGGGGAGCTCGCGGTCGCTTTCGACGGTCGCACGGTGAGTTACCGGTTCGGGGAGCTCGATGCACTGGTGCTCGCCTACGCGACGACGATCCACAAGTCGCAAGGGTCGGAGTATCCAGCGGTCGTAATCCCGGTCACGACCCAGCACTACCTCATGCTCAAGCGCCAGTTGCTCTACACGGGCGTCACCCGGGGGAAGCGCCTCGTCGTGCTCGTCGGCATGCGCAAAGCGCTCGCCATCGCCGTCAAAGCCTCGCAAACCCATCGTCGCTGGTCGAAGCTCAAGGACCATCTGCTCGCGCGGGCTAAGGCTCTATGAGGTGGGGATCGTTGGCGTCGTGGGCGGCACGCCGCTACAGGACGCGTTGCGCAACTGAATACGACCGGGCAAGCCGGCCGCCGCGGCCGCGCATCCGGGGAACGGGCCGGTAGACTGCGAGTATGGTCGCCGCCACGCGCAATCCCGCCCTCACACCACACGGACACCTCGTGCTCGCGTCGTCGGACGACGCGCCGGCATTGTCCGACGAGGTCCGGCGACGCGTGGAACCGCCCTTCGCGCATGGTGCCGGTCACGGACTCCTGGCGCTTGGGCTTTGCGAAGTAGGCACGGCACTACCGTCGGTCTACGCCTACTGGCGCGACTTCGCGGCCCGCTATGTGACGGCGCTATGCACCTCCGCGGAGTCCGCGGACGGCGATGCGGCCGCGGCGACTATCGCCGCACCCTCGAGGGATGACCTCGAAGCGCTCGCGGCCGCGACGCCGCCGATGGCGGGCGGGGAATACCTGAACGTTGCCGTGCTCGAGTCGCTGTGGGAGCAGATCGACGTCGCCTGTCGTGCGGATCGCGCCCAATCGAAGCAATCCTGGCAGGCGTATCTCAAGGCGGGCAACCCGGCGTGGAATCTCGTCGGGCGCGTGCATTTCAATCTCGCGGAAAATCGCGGCGATGAGGACGCCCCGTTCGCGTTCATTGCTACCTACACGCCGCAGCTCTCCGCGCAGGGCCGCGCGCAACACCTGCCGCTCGCCGAGGCCTTGCGCGAGTACGCGGGCGCAAAGAACAAGACGCGACTCTTGTCGCTGTTGCGACCCGTGCAGCAGGCGGCCGGGCAGTGCGGGTGGCTGCGCGCGATGGTCGAGGCGGGTGAGATCTATCACCCGCTCCGGTTTACGGCGGCGGAGGCGTTTCAGTTTCTGACCGACGTCCCGGCACTGGAGGCGGCCGGCATTGTCGTGAGGAGTCCGAGCGTTTGGGGCTCCGGGCGACCGCCCCGGCCGCAAGTGAAAGCGACGGTCGGCGGCCGGGTGCCTTCGGTGCTCGGCAAGGATGCACTGCTCGATTTCAGCGTCGAGCTCACGCTCGGCGATGAACGTCTCACGGTCGCCGAGATTCGGGCACTGCTCGCCGGATCCGATGGACTGCAGCTTCTGCGTGGACGCTGGGTCGAGGTCGACCGCAAGAAGCTCTCGCAGCTCCTCGAGCGGTTCCGCCGTGTCGAAACGGCCGCAGCCGCGGGCGGCCTGCCGTTCGGCGAGGCCATGCGCCTGATGGCGGGGGTTGCGGTCGCCGAAGAGAGCACGGATGAGCCCGATCCGGCCTGGTCCACCGTCGTCGCCGGTCCTTGGCTCGCCGAGACCCTGAAGGGTTTGCGCAGTCCCGACGGGCTCGCCCGCGTCGACCCTGGTGCGGCGCTCAATGCGACGCTGCGGCCCTACCAGCAGGCCGGCGTCCGCTGGCTCTACCTCCTCAATCGCCTGGGGCTGGGGGCGTGCCTCGCAGACGACATGGGTCTTGGCAAGACCATCCAGGTGCTCGCGCTGCTCCTGGTGCTGAAGAAAGAGCGCGGCAAGGGGCTACCGGAGCGCCGGGCGAGCGTGCTCGTGGCGCCCGCATCGCTGCTCGCCAACTGGGAGGCCGAGATCACGCGATTCGCGCCGTCCCTCGAGGTTCTCGTGGTGCATCCGTCGGCGATGAGCACCTCGGACCTGAAGGCGGTGGATCCGGAGCGTCTCGAAAAAGTCGACCTTGTGATCACGAGCTACGGTGCGACGCTCCGGTACCCGTGGCTGTCGAGCACCCCATGGTGCATCGCCGTCCTCGATGAAGCGCAGGCGATCAAGAACCCAGGGGCCAAGCAAACCCGGGCGGTCAAGAAGCTCACGGCTCAAACGCGCATCGCATTGACCGGCACGCCGGTCGAGAACCGGCTCTCCGATCTGTGGTCGATTTTCGATTTCACGCACCCGGGCCTGCTGGGTTCGGACAGAGCGTTCTCGGGCTACGCCAAGCGCCTGTCGAACAAAGGGAATTTCGGGCCGCTCCGGGATCTCGTGCGGCCCTACATTCTGCGGCGGCTCAAGACCGACAAATCGGTGATTGCGGACCTGCCGGATAAGACCGAGATGAAGGCCTTTTGCCATCTCAGCCCTGCGCAGGCCGCGCTCTACCAGCGTGGCGTCGAGGAGCTCGCCGAGACGCTCGGCAGAACGGAAGGCATGGAGCGGAAGGGGACGGTCCTCGCGTTCCTGATGCGCTTCAAGCAGATCTGCAACCATCCGTCCCAGTGGCTCGGTGATGCTGCCTGGGCCGAGGCGGACAGCGGCAAGTTCGCGCGTTTGCGCGAGCTCGCCGAGGTCATCGCCGCCAAGCAGGAGAAAATGCTCGTCTTCACCCAGTTCCGGGAAGCGACGCAGCCGATTGCGGCGTTTCTGGGAAACGTATTTGGTCGCGAAGGGCTCGTGCTACACGGCGGGACGCCGGTTGCGAAGCGCAAGGAACTGGTACGCCGGTTCCAGGAGGACGAGCTCACGCCGTTCTTCGTATTGTCGCTCAAGGCAGGCGGCGCCGGGCTCAATCTCACCGCTGCATCTCATGTCGTGCACTTCGATCGCTGGTGGAATCCGGCCGTTGAGAACCAGGCAACCGATCGGGCGTTCCGGATCGGTCAGACCCGAAACGTTCTCGTGCACAAGTTTGTGTGCCGCGGCACGGTCGAGGACAAGATCGATCAGCTGATCGAATCCAAGCAGGCGCTCGTCAAGGATGTCCTGGAAGGCGGCGCGGAATTGCAGCTGACGGAGCTCAGCGACAAGCAGTTGCTGGCCCTCGTGGAGCTTGATATTCATTCGGCGCAGGCAGACCCTTGACGTGCACGGATCGTAGGACAGACCCTGATGTATTTTGGTTGGAAACGGTACGTGCCCGTGGCGAAGCGCCGCCAGAAGGCGGAGCGCGCCGCCGCGAAGCTCAAGAACTCAGGTCAAGCGCTGTCGCCGGTCACGGCGGGACGCGGAGCCATTGCCAGGACGTTCTGGGGTAAGGCCTGGTGCGAGAATCTCGAGCGCTACAGCGACTACTCGAATCGGCTGCCTCGCGGACGCACTTACCTTCGCAATGGTTCGGTGATTGACCTCAAGATCAGACCAGGAGACGTGGCCGCCCGCGTTATGGGATCGAGTCTCTACAGCATCAGGGTGAAGATCTCGGAAGTCCCCGCGCCGCAATGGCGGGCTATGACACGCGACTGTGCACAGTCGATCGACTCGTTGGTTGAATTGCTGCAGGGGCAACTGTCGACAGCAGTGATGGAGCGCATTACACGGCCAGGGACGGGCCTCTTGCCCTCACCGAAGGAGATTGCGTTCAGCTGCAGTTGCCCGGACTCTGCCGCTATGTGCAAGCACGTGGCTGCGACGCTCTACGGCATCGGCACGAGGCTCGACCGGGAGCCGGCATTGCTGTTCAGCTTGCGGAAGGTCGACGCGAAGGAACTGATTGCTCGGGCCGGGGAGAGTGGACTACCCGGCCAAAAAAAGCCGGCGGCCGGTCGCATTCTGGACTCCTCCAGGCTGGCCGACGTCTTCGGGATTGACCTGGCCAGGTTGGATCCGAAACCGCAGGCGGCCCGGTCACCCGCCGTCGCCAAGAAGAAGGTGCCGGCGCCCACGAGACGGAAGGCCGAGACGCAAGCGCGCAAGTCGATCAAGCGGCGGAGCAGCTAGGCGGATTCGGCCAGACGGAGCTCAGTCCCCGACAGGCGGCTCCCGGCCAGGAGCCCTCATTCTCAGTTTCACCCGGTAGCGGACATCGGGCGCTGAGTGCTACAGAGACCCATCAGGTGTTGCTCCGCGGGATCGTGGGCCTCGTAGCGGTCTTGAGGAGCACGCGCGTCAATGATCCCAGAGGACGGTACGGGCGGCTCGCGGCGGCGCCGACTTTGCGGGCGTGGTCGTCCCAGGCTCGGCGCGTTGAAAACCGTCATGGTGGACCGCCGGTGGCCGATGTACGCTGATTTCCGCGGGTCGCGCACAACGAGCGCAGCGGGTCGCACCGATTTATCGATGGAGGCGGACATGAACTCGAAGCACCGTGTGAGAGCGGATGTCGCGATTGTCGCGCTGGCCGTGGCGGGGTTGTGGTCCGGATGCGCCGCGGCCGCCGATTCGGCCCAGCCCGCAGCCGGCGGCGCCGCAGGCCCCTCGGGGTGCGGCGCCGCGCTGCCCGCAGGAGTCATCGCGGGCACGACCGGCTCGCGCACCGTGGTCGTCGACGGCAGTAAGCGCTCCTACCTGCTGCACGTCCCCGCCGGCTACGACAAGGACAAACCCGCGCCGCTCGTGCTGAACTTTCACGGGTTCCTGAGCAATCCGGAAACGCAAAATGCGGCGAGCGGGTTTGGCGCGATGAGCGACCGCGAGGGCTTCATCCTCGCGACTCCCGACGGCGGAATCGGCTGGCGCTTCGCGCAATCGGCGCGCGACGCGAACACCGCCTTCGTGCGCGAGCTCGTCACCAACCTGCGCGCGGACCTGTGCGTGGATCCCAAGCGCATCTATGCAGCAGGCAAGTCGCAGGGCGGGTTCATGAGCAGCTGGCTGGGCTGCAAGGCCCCTGACTTGTTCGCCGCGATCGCGCCCGTCGCGGGAATCTACGAGCCCCCGGCCGGGTGCGCACCGATTCCGATCATCGAGTTCCACGGGAGCGCCGATTCGATGGTGCCCTTCGGCGGCGGGCACATTCTGGTCCTGGGTGACTTCCCCGGCGCCGTTGCGGTGATGGACGAGTGGGCGCGCGTGAACGGGTGCGGCGGCGCCCCTCAGATCGAGCAAGTCACGCCGCACGTACGGCGCGCGACCTACAACAACTGCAACGTGGCCACCGTCCAGTACCTCACGGACGCCGGCCACACCTGGCCCGGGAGTCCGGTCAAGGAGGGCGACAAGACGACCCCCGCCGACCTGCCGGCCTCGCAGCTTATCTGGGAATTCTTCAAGGCGAACCCGAAGCCCTGACGTTCCGACGGCGGGCCGCGCGAGGCCCTGGCCGTGAAGATGCTCGCCAAGGTTGGCTTGTCGGGGTGAGCCGCGTCGTGCCTATTGCCGTGTCCGGAGACATCGTGACGGCGCCGATCAACGGCGACGGTCGATCCGATGGTCGTCGGCTCACGAGCGTCCGCTTCGCCGCCTCGCCAAGGGCTGCTTGGGGTCAATAGCGTTCCTAAAACCTTGGCGGCCACCGCTCTGGCGCGGCGATCGAGCGCGACAGAGCCAGTGAAATCGGCCGCGAGGCCTATCAACAACGCCTAACCGTTCGTTGACTGACCGGCACGCTATCCGATAGATTGATGAACAGAGTCATGCGCGAGCCCTTCCCCTAAAAAGGGGTTCGCACCGTGTCGAGCGGTTTCTCGGCTGAAGCTTCAGGAGCGTGCAATGACCACCTACACCGGTGAGCGCAGCCGCTCACGCATCGTCGTCCGAGCCGACGGCAATCCGCTCTGCCCCCGCTTCGATCTCCGTGTGCACAGTCCCTCGGGATTCAACTGGGGGTATGCCGGGTCCGGGCCCGCTCAGCTCGCGCTCGCAATCCTCGCCGACCACCTGCCGTCGGATGAGAACCGTGCACTCGCGAGCTATCAGCAATTCAAGAACCGCGTTATCGCGCGTCTTGAGGGTGAGCGGTGGGCCCTGACGAGTCGGGACGTTGCCGAGGCCCTGGCGGGAATCGAAGCGGACGCGCTCGCAGAGGCGTAGCGGGCGATGAACGCATCGACGAAGACCGTCCACACGGAACGCCCGCCTGCGACTGACGCTGGCCGCATCAGTGGGGCAGAGGTTGATCTCGACTTCCTCGAAGGCCAACTGAACTACCGGTTGCTGTTCGGGCGACCCGAGTTCATCCACTCCCGCGACCATACGTTCGGCATCACGAAGCGTACGGCGGGATTCAAGCCGGGCGACCGCTTCGGTCTCGATCTCTGGGAGGGGAGGGTGGTCCTCAGCCGCTCGCGCGAACCCGTCATTCGCACCGGACTGTGGCGGGTTCTCATCCTGGAGGTCGGTGCTCCCGGGGAGCGTGTGTCACGCATTCCCCAAGTGACACCGGGCGCCCACGTTCTGATGGAAGCGCGGGGAGTTCGGCGCTGCAAGTGGCTGCTCCGGTGGCTCGCCGAGCTCGAGACGCAAGGGGATCTCGCGGACGTTCCCAGGGAGTGTTTCTTGTCGCGTGACCTGTGGTTCCGGGGAGTCGTCCCGGAGCGGACCGCACCGGCGGCGTTCGGATGGCCTGGCCATGGACCTCGCGGTTAAGACCCTCCGACCGTTCGTCGTGATCGGCACGGCCGCGGTCAGCGTGCTTGCGGTACGACTCGCATGGGCCGCGTGGGGCCCGTCGCTTCTGATCAACACGACGGTGAGCGAACCTGTCGGCGTGTACTGGGTGAAGCACCGGACGAGCGCTGAGTACACCCGCGGCATGCGCGTGACCTTTCCTGTGGCATTGGCATATCAAGGCCTGGTCGTCGAGCGCGGTTGGCTCGCGCCCGGAATCCCGCTCATCAAGCACATCGGAGCGCTCGCCGGGGACTGCGTGTGCATCGGGGAGGACCACGCGGCAATCAATGGGGCAGCTGTCGGGCCCGTATTCACGATCGATTCGGCGGGACGCCCACTGCCGACGCTACGAGGGTGCCTGACGGTTCCATCGGGTTACTTCCTGCCGCTCAGTACGACGATTCCGAACTCATTCGACGGTCGGTACATCGGGGTGCAACCCCTGTCAGCGATCCTCGGCGAGGCGATTCCGGTATGGATTTTCTGACCCTCGCGGCGCTCTGCGGGCCGGGCGTCGACCCGGTGACGACGGCGGCGATCGTGAAGACGGAGAGTCACTTTGAGCCGCTCGCGATCCGGGACAACACCCTGCAGGTGTCGATCCGACCGACGTCTCGCAGGGCCGCGGAGTCGACGCTCGGCGAGCTTATCCGGCGGGGCGATCGGCTCGCAATCGGGCTGATGCAGATCACGACCCCGTGGGTGTCCCGGCTTCACCTGCGAGCGTCCGATCTCCTCGACTCCTGCACCAACGTCCGGGTCGGCACGTGGATCCTGAGCAGCAATTACGAGGCGTGCCGCAGTCCCGGAAGGGCACCGAAGGCGACGCTCGAGTGTGCGTTGTCAGCATATTGGACCGGCGACGGGCGGATTGGAGGGGCGTACGTGAATCAGCTCTACGCCCGGGCCGGAAGCCCCTATCGGGTCTCTGAGACCGCTGGTGTCACGGACGGACTCCTGGGGTCGGGCCGCGATCTGAGGTTGGCGACAGCGGCTCTCGTTCGGGCGTCGGGATTCGACTTCCGGCGCCGCTGAGACACGGTCGTCCGACATGACGGTTCAAAGCCAATCCGAACACAGATGCTGCCTTGCCGTACCAAGACTCGATCTCCTCCAACACTGGACGGAGAGTTCGCGCGGCGTGCGAGCCCGGTTATTCAGGCACGAGTCCAGGAATTAGGAACCGGAGTCCAGGGAATCAGGGAAAACGGCGGCAAAAAATCAGGAGCCCAAATCTACCGGAGGAAAAAGATGTACGGCGAGATAAAAGGAGTGGTGTCTCAGTTTGGTAAATCGTTGAGCGGGCAGGCGCCTCTGCGGTGCGTCCGCGGCAATAGTGATGTCAGTCTGACACCACTGTTCTGGAAGTCATTGTCGGATCCCACATTCCGTCGCCTCGGACGCGCGCTGGCACGTTCAGATGAATAAACCGACACACGCCGCGGTTCGCGCGCGCCTCAATCGAAAGGCACCAACGGAGCAACCGTTCCGCGTGCGCCCGGGCGGCAAAAAGCCTGCGCGGGAATCGGGCGCACTTGAGAGCGCGGCGCGGCTCGGGAGGACCGTCACTCGCCCCAAACTGGCCGGAACGCCCATCCGCAAGACCTCGGGCCTCTCGTCGCTGGGATCGGGTCGAGCGGCCTCGCGCCTCAAAGGGCGCGGTCTCCTCGGTACCTGGGCGTCCGGTCACCCGCGCAATCAGCGGGTCGTCGTCAAAGCGCGCGTCGTTCGGAACCGCGGTGCAGGCGGGCGCAAGACGCTCGCGCGGCACGTCGACTACATCGAGCGGGATGGGGTCGACAAGACCGGTGGGCGAGGGGAGTCGTTCGGACGAGACGGGCGGCTACCGCCGCGGGCTGTGGAGGAGTTCGTTGAGTCGGCGAACGATGATCGGCACCACTTCCGGATCATCGTGACGCCGGAGCGAGGCGGCGAGCTCGACCTTCAGCGATACACCCAGGACCTCCTGGCTCAGGCCGAAGCGGACCTCGGGACGGAACTGCGCTGGCTCGCCGTCGAGCACCACAATACTGACCATCCCCACGTGCACGTGATTATCCGCGGGGTCGACAGCCGAGGCGCTGACCTCGTGATCAACCGGGCCTACATCTCGCAAGGGCTCCGGGAGCGAGCGCAGGGGCTTGCGACCCAGGCGCTAGGGTTGCGGCCTGAGCGGGCGCTCGAGCAGGAACGCGCGGCGGATCTCACAGCCGAGCGCCTGACCTACCTCGATCGTCGGATGATCGACGAGGCCGGGCGGTCCGGTGGGACCGTCGATGTCCGACGACCGCCGCGGGCCACTATAGGATTCCGGGAGACGCTCCGGCAGCAGACCGCCGCCCGGCTCGAGCGCCTCTGGGCGATGGGACTTGCGGACGAACTCAAGCCCGGAATCTGGCGACTCAATCCCAAGCTCGCCGACCAGCTCCAGTCACGCGCACGGCGCGCATCCCTCGTGAAAGAGGTCACGGAGCGCCTCGGACCCCGATACCGCTACCGCGACATCGCGGTCTACAACAAGGAGGCCCCGCCCGAACCCCGACTCGTCGGCGAGATCGTGGACCGACGGCACGCCGACGAACTCTCGGAGACGGAGGTCCTGACTGTCGCCTCGACCCGGGGGCATCTCCACCGGGTGACGCTGTCCTCGTTCTCGGAGCTCCCGGGCCAGGCGGCGCGGGCGGGGGATATGGTCGCGGTGACGGTGGCAGAACGCGCGACTGTGAGCCCGGCTGACCGCAACATCGCGCGATTCGCGCAGAACAACGACGGACTCTATGACGCGGATTTGCACCGATCAGCCGTCATCCGAAATCCCAGCTTCGGCCCCGAGATCGATCCCGAGACGTACGTCGGGAACCACGTGAAGCGACTCGACGGGCTGGTGCGTCGTGGGTTGGTCGAACAGATTGATGCGCTCCGCTATCGGGTTCCCGTGGACCTCATCGCGCAACTCGAAGCGACAGCCCCGTCCGGCCGGGACCGTGGGGGCCTCGTTAAAATCGAGCGTCTGTCGGCACTCACGCTCCGCGAGCAGGTCCGGGCGCTCGGTCCGACCTGGCTCGATGCCGAGCTCGCGGCCCACCGCGATGGCCCCGCTGTCGCTCAACGCGAGGCCTCGACGATCGAGCGCCGCCTGTCGGCGGCTTTCCGGGCGCGAAGGGCGCGCCTCGCCGCCCGCGGGGTGCTCGAGCTCGAGGAGGGGAGGCTCCGCGTGACGCGCGCGACGCTCGACCGGTTGTACCTCGATGAAGTCTCCTCGCGCGGCAAAGAGCTGTCCGGGATATACGGCGAGCACCTCCCGGCGGCGGGCCGCCACCATTTCATCGGAACGGTCGAGCGACTTGAGTCGCTCGCGAGCGGGGTGCATGCTGTGGTTGCGAATGGCGAAGGCTTTCTGCTGATTCCGGCGAGCGGCACGCGAGGGCATTCACTCGCGCGTCAGCTTGGGCGTCGGGTCGATCTCAGCCTCGAGCAGGGCTTTGAACGTTCCCGGCTCCTCGAGCGAAACATCCGGTTTGTGGCGCTCGACCTCCCCCGCCGCGAGCGGGGACTCGGACGGTAAGCCTCATCAATCGCGCCCGCGCCGAGCGGTTTCTCGGCTGAACCTTCAGGAGTCTCCCATGCGCAAGCCGAACATCGGCAAGCCCCGGCCACCGGGGACATTCTCACTCATTCCCTTGACGCTCTTCTGCTGCGTCACGCTCACCGTTTGGTGGATCGCGACGCAGCGCCTTGCGGCCGAGCTCGGCTATCAACCGGAGCTCGGCCCACCGTGGCTCAAGATCTGGAGCCTTCGGCTCTACCTTCCGTGGAAAGTGCTCTCCTGGAACTACTGGTACCACGTGTACGCGCCGCGGCAGTTTTGGCGGGCGTTGGCTCTCGTCTATGGCGGAGTGTTTCTCGGCGTGATCGCCGTGATCTGCTACGCCGTCTGGCAGGCACGACGGGCGCGGATTGCGGCGACGCACGGAACGGCGCGGTGGGGCGACGCTCGGGACGCCAAGCCCGCCGGCTGTCTCAATGGTCGCGGCGTCGTGCTCGGCAAGCTCCCGGACGGCCAGTACCTGCAGCACGACGGCCCGGAGCACGTCATCTCGATTGCCCCGACCCGAAGTGGCAAGGGCGTGGGGCAGATCATTCCGACACTCCTCACGTGGCCAGAATCGGTCGTCGTGCACGACTTCAAGGCCGAGAACTGGGCTGCGACGTCCGGGGCGCGGGCGAGATTCTCGCACTGCCTCTACTTCAATCCCGTCGAACTCGAGTCCTGCCACTACAACCCGCTGACCGAGATCCGGCCGGGGGTGAATCTGATCAAGGACACCCAGAACGTCGCCCAGATGATCGTCGATCCGGACGGGAAGGGACTTGTGGACCACTGGGCGAAGACGAGCTGCTCGCTCCTCGTCGGTGCAATCCTGCACGTCCTTTACTGCGAGCCCGACAAGAGCCTCGCGGGGATCGCGGCATTCCTCGCCGATCCCCGCCGCGACACGGTGTCGACGCTGCGCCTGATGTGGCAAACGAAATACCCCGACCCGGTCGCCCGCAAGGTCATCCAGTCCGTCGCTCGGGAGATGCTCAATAAGGACTCGCGGGAGCTCTCGGCGGTGGTGTCGACCGCGATGAGCTATCTGGGGCTCTACCGGGATCCCCTGGTCGCCGCCAACACGGCGGACAGCGACTTCTCGATTCTGGATCTCCTCGAGTCGGACTATCCAGTCTCGCTCTATCTCGTTGTCCCGCCGTCAGACACCGCGCGGCTGATGCCTCTCATGCGCCTGATGTGGTCACAGATTGGCGGGCGGCTCACCGAGCGCCTGAAGCGGAAGGGTCGGAGACATCGCGTGCTGCTGATGCTTGACGAGCTGCCCTCGCTCGGCAAGCTCGAGTTCATCCAGCACTCGCTCGCGTTCATCGCCGGCTACGGCATCAAGGCGTTTCTGGTCGCGCAGAGCAAAAAGCAGCTCGAGGAGGTGTACGGGAAGAACCACAGCATCGTCGACAACTGTCAGGTCCGGACGTTCTTCACACCGAACGATATCGAGACCGCGCAGGAGATCTCAACGATGCTCGGAATGAAGACGGAAGTGCACCAGCAGAAGATGTATACGGGGCACCGGCTCTCTCCCTGGCTCGCGCACGTCATGGTGTCGGACCAGGAAACGGCGCGGCCGCTCCTGACGCCGGGGGAGGTCCTGACGTTTCCGGACGATGAGGCGATCGTGTTCGTCACGGGACGGCCGCCACTCCGGGCTTTGAAGATCCAGTACTTTGACGACGCAACGTTTGCAGAGCGGGTGCTCGGCGCGCCGAAGTTGCAGGGGACGCGGCCGTATCCGTTGGGACCCGCGCGGCGCGGTAATCCGTGGAGCCCGCGGGCCACGCGGCCGGGGGCGACGCCGGACGCGCAGCGGCCACCAGCGGCCGATGCGGATGCGGCGAAGGCCTCGACGCCTACACCAGTACCCCCGACCACGGGGTCCGAGTCCGAGACGCGGGAAGCGGCGGTCGAGCTACCGGGTTGGGCCGCGGCGTCGGATGGTGGGGTCGAGGGTGTCCCCGAAGTGCTGCGCGAGGACGAACTCGAGGTCGCGATCGACGGTCGCGAGGCACTCCGAGACAGCATGCGCCGCGCTGAGTTCGACCGGCAGGACTCGCAGGTGAGCCCCAACCATTCCCGCGACAGGTCACAGCTGGGCCTTGACCTCTAGAGACGTTTGACTGCGCGCCGGCTCGCGGTGACTCGCGAGCCAGGCGCGCAGCGTCCCGATCGGCATCGTCCAGTGCGTCCACTCAGGGTCACGGGCCGTGAGGCATTCCGTGACGAAGAGCGGTGCGAGGCGAAGGGCCTGCTTGGAGGTGACGCCCACGAGCGCACGTACGTTCCGGGTCGGAATGAGTCGCGTCAGGATGTTGAGCGCGAGGACCTCGGATTCGCGTCGCGACCGCGAGCCCATCGCGACGGTCGGATAGAGCCAGATGGATTGCTCGAAATTGAACCGCTCGCGGTGGCATTCGTCGTGCCACGCGATGACCCCTTGGGTCGCGAATGAATCGTGATCGCCTCGCATCCGAGCCGGCCGCGCCCTGGGGCGTGCCCTGGCAGCCGGTCCGCAGGCAGGGAGACGGGTGCTCATGCGGTAGAAGTGGTCAATTCAGACCAGTAACATCGCATAAGTACCAGCCGGACGGTGAGCCGTCAAGAAGTCAGGCGTGAAATCCGCTTTTTTTGCGTACTCGTTGTATTATGTCCCAAAGCGATATTCTGGAGACTGGTTTGAATATACCATCAGTCATCATGGCCAATCGCCTTCGAATCAGGCCCGCCCGCCAGACGGATGAGCGAGCGCGGCGCGGCCGGGACTACGAACCATGAGCCCGACGCTGCGGGAAGCGGTTGTGCAGTTCGTCCTTCGGGTGCTCGAGCCGGTCGTGCGGCTGCTCCTCGAGGTGGGCGTGGGGGCCGGGGAGATGACCCGCCTCATCCGGGGCGTGTATGTCCGGGTCGCTGCGGAGCGCATGAGCCGGGGCGCGACCCGACCCAACATCTCGAGAATCGCGGTCGTCACGGGCCTCACTCGACCCGAGATCCGCTCGCTCCTCAAGGCCGATCCCGGGTCGCCGCCGCAGTACAACTGGGATCGGCATCGTGCAGAGCGCGTGCTGCACGCCTGGTGCAACGATCCCACGTACTTCGATACCAAGGGGAAACCTGCGGACCTGCCGCTCAAGGGCGCGAAGAAGTCCTTCGCGGCACTCGTGAAAGCCCATTCCGGGCATCCGCTCCCCGGGACCATTCTCGAGGAACTCGAGCGGGCCAAGGCCGTGAAGGTGCTGGAGGACGGGGCAGTCCGGCTGCTGTCGCGCACGCTCGCGAATGCCGAGTACAACGCCGAGACGATCGCGGCGGTCGGCGAACGGACGCGCGATCTCCTGACGACGCTCGTGCACAACGTGACCGATCCCGCCCATGCGCGGTTTGAGCGGACCGTCGCGAGTGTCACGCTCGATCCGCGCGAACTCCCGCGGATTCGCCGCGACATCGTCGCGCAGGGCGAGGCGTTCCTCTCCGCGGCTGGCGATCTGCTGCATTGGCCGGGCGCAAATGTCACGCCCGGGGAGGATCCTAAGGGTGCCTCGCGGGTCGGCGTGACGGTCTTTGTATTCGAGGAGCCGGTGGTCGTCCCGGCCCGCAAGCTCGGCAAGGCGAAATCCGGCAAGCCGAAGTCGCCACTTCGCTCCGCGCCGCGAGGGGGCTCCAGGGGCTCCTGACATGGCGAAGCGCCCCATCCGACGGACCGGACCCCCCGCAGTATCTCGTGTCACACACGAGGACCGCGTGCGGGTCATTGTTCAGAGGATCCGGGCAATCGCCGAGGATCACAATGCCTCGGGCGGAACGGCCGATGAGTGGGCCGAAGCCCTCGGGATGCTCGCAAATCCGGTTGCCTTGGCGCAGAGTGCCGCCCCGGTCTACCTGCCGACGCTTGAAACGTTCGCCGCACTCCTCGAAGCCTGGCACACCGGCGCGCGGTGGCTGGATAAGAGCGGCAATCCGCGGCCGCTCGTCCAGACCGGCCCGCGCGGGTTCGCGGGCCTATCCCGGGAGGTGGGCGTCGGACGAAAGGCCCGCTCGCTTATTGCGCTCGGGCTCGCCGAGGGCGTGCTGCAGAAGAACCGTCGCGGGCGCCTTGTACCCACCGATCGCACCGCACTCGTGCGCCGGCAGAGTCCGATGTTCATGGAACTCCTGGGCGTCGGACTCGCGGCGTGGCAGTCGACGATCCGGCACAACCTGTCGCCCAAGACCCCGAAATCGGCCCGGCGGCTGGAGCGCGGGATCTACTTCCAGCCGATCCCCAAAGAACTCGAGGCGGAATTTCACCGCTTCGCGCGCAACCCCGGGAGTCAATGGATCCACGGGGTCGATAATTGGCTGCAGGCGCACCGGGCGCCACCGGGCCACCACCCGGTGGTCTACGTGGGTGCCCAGGCGTTCACGTTCTCCCACGCCACGACGCCCGTCCGGCCGAAGCGCCGACGCAGACGCCGTGGCTAAGCGGCGCCACTACCCGGGCGGACCTCCGCCGGTGTTCCTGGTCGGTGACCCGGCGCCTGGCCACGAGCTCGGCACACTCCGCGACATGATCGTCGCGGCGATTTCGATGAGCCTCGGCGGGGGAGCGAGCCGTGCGTCCGTGACCGACCTGCTGGCGGATCTCGGGTCCTGGGTCCGGCAATTGCCGTCCGACGAGACCGCCCAGCACGCGCTCGACTCCTTCAATGCCGCCTCGCGGCTGCTCCAGTATTGGGCGACAGAAGGGGACTTCCTCGATGCGTCCGCGACGCCGCGGGTCCTGTCGCTCGCGGGCGGGACTCACTCGTTCGCGGCCCTCGTCCGGCGGGCGGGCGGGTTCGCGACTCCCGCCGCGGCGCTCGAGGTCCTCGAGCGACACGGGGCCGTGCGTCGGGAAGGGCGGTCGGTCCGGCTCCTGTCGCGGACCCTGATCGCGAACTGGCAAACGAGTGAGGCACGCGAGCGGGCGCTTGCGTTTTGCGCGGCGGCGCTCCGGACGTTTTCCCGAAACGTGTCCGACCGCCCGATGTCGGAGAAACGGTACGAGCGCACGGTCATCAGTTCCAGGTTTCCGGTGGGCTCCCGCGCGGCTCTCCGGGAACACCTGAAGCTTCACTCCGAGGCGCTGCTCGTCTACATCGACCAGTTGATGAAGACCTACGAGCAGGCCGCGGAGGCGCGGGGCGATGCGACCGAACCGATCGGGTTTGGATTGATCGAGCTCGATTTCTCGGGCTCGGACGAGCGAAGCCCGGCGCCGCGGCGCAGCAAGGCCAGGCAGCGGACGCGCAAGCGGAGCTAGACGCCACTCATCGGCGCTGCTTGTCGAATCGATGGGCTCGACGCGCCGTTGCATTGCCGACGCTCCTGACGGCGGTCAAGCTATCGTCCGGGACGGGCCGGTCGACAGCTGTGGACGACTGTCTTACAATACGCCAAATCGTAAGGACGGTAGGAGGGCAGGATGCCATTTTCAACCGTGACCAGCAAGGGCCAGACGACGATCCCCAAAGACGTGCGGACCGCCGCGAATCTCAAGCCCGGTGACCGAATCCATTTTACCGTGCTCGCGGACGGCACGATCATCGTGCGCGTCAAGAATCGAAGCATCCGGGACATCGCGATCAAGCCACCCCGGGTCAAGCATGTGTCCGTCGCGCAGATGAACCGGTAGGCACTGCCTGATGCTCGGCATCGACACCAATGTCGTCATTCGTCTGCTCGTATCGGACGATCCCGAGCAGACCCGTCGTGCGCGAAGACTCATCGACCAGGCCGTTGGCCGCGACGAGCCGGTTCTCGTATCGCTCCTGGTCCTGATCGAAACCGAATGGGTGCTGCGAAGCCGCTACGCGTTGAGCCGGGAAGCCGTCCTCGGGGTCTTCCGGAGCGTACTCGAGGCCCGCGAACTGTCGTTTGAAGATGAGCCGGCGTTCGAAGAGGCGCTCTTTCACTGGAAGGACAGCACCTGCGGATTTGCGGACTGCCTGATCGCCGCCCATAACCGTCAGCTCGGATGCCGGGCGACCGCGACGTTCGACGCCAAGGCTGCTCGCCTGCCGGGCGTACTCCCGGTGTAATCCAAGACTCCCTCCCGTCGCGGCCCACCCCGCGCATTGCCGGCGGAGCCGGCCTTCGGCATAGTCGTCCAGCCTCCCTTCCTACCCGATCGACACCCGTGGCCACCCGCAAGACACCGATCCCCGGGGCCCCCGGCCGACAGGGCAAGACAATGCAGCACCAGAAGCTGCCGCCCGAGGTGCTTGAGGCGTTGGACACGGAAGCGTGGTTCAGGGAGCGCGTGGCGGAGGTGCCCGGGATCGGCCCCGCGGCCGGGGCCCAGTCTCCGACCAGACCCTCGAAGGAAGCGCTGTTCGATGAGGCCATTGCCTGGTACCTGGCCCAGGCCGCGACCGGACCCGCTGTCGACTGGCCTCACCCGGCCCGGCACTGGCCCAAAGTGACGTTCTGGGTAAGCGACACGCTCGTCGCGCGTTGCGCGCGGCTCGCGCGAGAACACCGCATCGCCCGGTCGCAGGTGATGACCCGGGCGCTCATGCTCTACTGCGACCGCCAAGTCCCCCGCGTACTCATGGACTTCCGGGGTGAGGCATTCGAGAAGGCGCGCACCCTGTATCGCGCGGTCCACACACCGGCTCACAGGCGGCGTCCGAGTCCGCGCAAGCCCTGACATCGGCGCCGGTCCCCGGCCAGCCATCAATCGCAGTTGCATCGCGGCCTCGTCGATGGTACACATACGCCACCTTAGGTGACGTGTAACCCGTTACTAGGTGACACGTCACTGACAGGCAGTTATCGACTAAAGGCATTTCCCGGGACATTTCGACGCCTGAACCTGCAGTAACTACCGTGCCGAGCGGATTCTCGACCCAGTCTTGGATACCAGTCGAATGACTTCACGATTGTCTCGATGCGTACGGGCGGCCCGATGAAGGGGGGCATCCGCCGTCCGGCGCGCGCCGCCGATCCCCACCAGGCGTTCACGGTTCGCGTGCCGTTGTGGCTGATGAAGACGGTCAAGGCCGAGGCGCAGAAAAACCGAATCACGGCGAATGCGTATCTCATTCAGCTGATCGACGCGGCGGTCGATCCGATGAATGTAGATCGCCGGGATGCGGTCCTGGCGAAACGCCTGCGGTCGATCGACGAGCAGCTGGGCGCTCTCGCCTGGTCGCAGCGCACGACGCTCGAATCGGTCGGCGCGCTCGCGACCGTCGTGCTCGGGTATCTGCCGGAGGCGAAGACCCGCGAGGAACGGCACGCTGTCCACGACAAGAGCGAGCGGCGGTTTCCTAAATTCACGCGCCAGGTGGCTGAGGCCGCGGACGGACGCCAGAAAGGCTACTGCGCGGCGCTCGATGAGGAGTTCGAGCGGAACACCACGCGCCGCGATACACCTGCGCTCGAGGAGATCGTGCAGCCGGAGGCTGCGGCGTGAGCCTCCTCGCTCGCGAGGCCGCGGCTTCGGCGCCTCTCGCTGTCGCAGACGATGCCGGAGTGACGCCCGGTGACCGCGTCATCCTGCCCGGGAAGATGCAGTTCTACACGGCGACCACCCAATTCCGGATCCTTAAGATGCTGCGCTCCGCAATGGGCCCGAGCGTCACCGCATTTCTCGAGGATCCGGCGGTCACGGAAGTGAGTGCCAACAGCGATGGGCATGTCTGGGTCGACCGGGTGGGGCAGGGGAGGCGGAATACCGGTGAGCGCCTGTCGCCGACTGCCATTCACCGGATCCTCTCGATCGTGGCGGATGCCAAGGGCGAGCCGATCGGGGAGACGAACCCGAGCTTCGATGCGATCGTCCCGGGCCACGGGTATCGGTTCATCGGGACGCTCCCCCCGCTGACGCCGGCGCCCTCGATGACGATCCGGAAGAAACCGGCGCGCGTGATCTCGCTCGCCGAGTACGAGGATGCCGGGATTCTCACTTCCTCGCACCGCGCGTTTCTCGAACAGGCAGCCCACGAGCGCCTGAACCTGATCCTCGCAGGGGGTACGGGCAGCGGCAAGACGACACTCGCCAACGCCGTTCTCCAAGTCATGGCGCGAACCGGTCACCGGATCATCACGATCGAGGACACGCCGGAGCTCCAGAACGCCGCGCCCGACCAGGAGAGCCTGTACGCGCTGCCGGGACTCCGGACCATGCAGGACTGCCTGCGGTGTGCGCTTCGGATGCACCCGGACCGGTTGATCTTCGGAGAAGTCCGGGGGCCGGAGGTTCGCGACATGCTGATGGCCTGGAATACCGGCCATCGTGGCGGGCTCTGCACGATCCATGCGGACTCGGCGAAGGACACGCTCGCGCGGATCGAGGAGATGCTGGGAACGGCTCACCAGGGACCTTCACCCCAGGCGCAGATCGCACGCGCGATCAACGTGATCGTGTTCATCGAGACGACGCGGGACCGCGATCGCTACCCGGCGGGCCGATTCGTTGCCGACGTCGTGCGTGTCGACGGGATTGATTCCGACAAGCGATATCAACTCACACGCGTCGACTGACGGCGCGCGCATTGCCTGATTCCAGATTGAAGGAGATCGACGATGACGACGTTTCCCTCCAGCCTGCGTCAGCCTCCCCGCCCGCAGGCTCTTTGGCTGGCCGGGGCAGCACTCGCAACTCCGGCCGCCTCTTTTGCGGCGGCCACGGGCGCACCGTGGGAAGCACCACTCCAGGCCTTTCTCAATTCCCTCACCGGGCCTGTCGCCCAGATCGCCGGCGTCGCGGCCGTCGTCGTGGCCGGCCTCGGAATCGCGTTCTCGGAGGGCGGCTCGGGGCTTCGAAAGCTCGTCTGGGTGGCCTTGGGGCTCAGCATCGCCTTCGCCGCGACGACATTCTTCCTGCCGCTCTTCGGATTTGGCGGCGGCCTGGCGTTCTGAGTCCTTGGCAGGACGGCAATCATGGGACAGGACGAGCCTCAAGGGTTCCGGATCCCGATCCACCAGTCGCTCACGATCGAGCACCTGATGGCCGGGATCCCGAGGACGCTCTGCATCGTGATCTGGACGTTCGTCGTGGCGCTCTCGCTTCCGCTTCGCACCTGGTACGCGATTCCGCTCGGGGTGTTCTTTCACGCCGTCGCCTACGCCGCGGCGCGCCGGGACCCGCAGTTCTGGGACGTATTCCGTCGGGCGATTCTCTACCGCGTCCTCTACCGGGTGTAAGACATGGCGCTCGTATTGGTCCTCACTTTTGCTGCTTTCATTGCCGCGGTCGTTGCGAGTCTCGCGCTCGGCTCAGCCGGGTTCTCGGCGTTCAGTCTCTCAGAGCACAAGAAAGTCCCCACCCGGCTCTCCGACCATCTGCCGTGGGCACTCCTCGTCGAGCCGCAGATCGTGTTCAACAAAAACGGCTCGTTCCTGGCCTCGTTCCGCTACCGGGGCCCCGATCTCTTCTCGGCAACGAAACCCGAGCTCGTCGCGGTCACCGCACGGTTCAACAATGCCCTGAAACGCCTCACCGGCGGCTGGGCACTCTATGCCGATGATCACCGGATCCGCTCGGCCGACTACCCGAACGCTGAGTGGCCGGAGCCGGTGACGTATGTTCTCGATGCCGAGCGCGCGGCGTTCTTCCGGGAATCCGCCCATTTCGAGAACGAGTACTTCCTGACGCTGATCTACCTGCCGCCCCGGGACGTGTCCGGGAAAGTCGCGGCCTGGTTCTACGAAGGGGTAGACACGTCGAACAAGGCGTACCGGGAGCATCTTAGGTTTTTCGACCAGGAGCGCCGTCGCATCCAGAATCTCCTGCGCGACGTCCTCCCCGAGCTCGTCGCGCTCGAGCGGGACGAACTCCTCTCGTACCTGAAGCGTTGCATCTCCCCGAAACGCCACCCGGTGAAGACCCCGGAAACCCCGGTCTACCTCGACAGCCTCCTGCCCGACACCCCGCTGATCGGCGGGCTCGCGCCACGCCTCGGGCAGCACCACCTACAACTGATCACCGTCACGCAGTTCCCGGGCGAGAGCATTCCGGGGCTCCTCGATGCCTTGAATCGCCTCCCGTTCGAGTACCGCTGGGTCACGCGGTTCATCTTCGAGGACAAGCTGACCGCCGCAAAACTCATGAAGGGGTATCAGCAGAAGTGGCTCTCGCTCCGGAAGGGCCTCACGACGGTCCTTCGCGAGGCGATGTTCGGCGAGGAGTCGGCGATCCAGAACACCGATGCCTTGAACAAGGCTGCGGACTCGGACGAGGCCCTTCAGGCGCTCGGGTCCGATCTCGTGACGTTCGGCTACTTCACCCAGACGGTCCTGCTCTCCGATACCGACCCGAAGCGGCTACAGGATCGAAAGCTCGAGGTCGAGCGGGTCATCAATAGCCTAGGGTTCACGACGATCGACGAGAACGAGAACCACAACGGGTTCGACGCATTCCTCGGAACGATCCCGGGAAACTGCGCGCACAACGTCCGCCATCCGCTCCTCCATACGCTCAATCTGATTCACCTCTTTCCGCTGTCCGCCGTCTGGGCGGGGGCGAAGGGCGATGACAACTTGAGTGGCGCGCCGCTGATGCACGTCGTGACCGGCGGCAGTACGCCGTTCCGGCTGTCGCTCAACTTCGGGGATGTCGGGCACACGCTGATCGTGGGTCCAACGGGGTCGGGCAAATCGACGCTTCTTCGGGCCCTCGAAAGCGCTTGGCGCCGCTACCCGAATGCTCAGGTGTACACGTTCGACAAGAACAAGAGCTCCCGAGTACTCACGGCCGCGGTGGGCGGGGACTTCTACGATCTCGGGGATCGGGACTCGACGCTTGCGTTCCAACCGCTCGCGGACATCGATCGCGAGTCCGAGCGCAGCTGGGCGCTCGAGTGGCTGGTGTCGATCGCCGAGCACGAGGGCTTGAGCGTCAATCCCGAGCGCAAGGCAGCACTCTGGGCCGCACTCAATTCGCTCGCGAAGTCCCCGCCCGATGAGCGGACCTTGACGGGATTCCGGACTCTGCTCAATGACCGGAGCCTCAAGGATACGTTTCAGGCGTATACCCACGAAGGGAGCTACGGGCGGCTCCTCGACTCGGATCGCGACACGCTGAAGTACGGCCGCTGGCAGGTGTTCGAGATGGGTGCACTCATCTCGAACTACCCCAAGGCCGTGATGCCGACCCTGACGTACCTCTTTCACGCACTCGAGCGGCGGTTCGATGCGTGCACGCCCACGTTGATGCCGATCGATGAGGGATGGCTCTTTCTCGACAATCCCGTGTTCGGGCCGAAGCTGCGGGAATGGCTCAAGACCCTGCGGCGGTTCAAGGTCTATCTCGTGTTCGCGAGCCAGTCCCCCGCGGATGTGGCGCTGAGCCCGCTCTTCGATGTGCTGAAGGAAAGCTGCTACACGAAGATCTTCCTGCCGAACCCGAATGCGCTTGAGACCGAGACGGCGAAGTTCTACCAGCGGTTCTCATTGAACGAGCGGCAGATCGAGATCATCGCGCGCGGCGCCCCGAAGCGGGACTACTACTACACCTCGCCACTCGGGAATCG
>DATNIM010000109.1:0-2896 GCA_035604455.1 Gemmatimonadales bacterium | reverse complement strand
CGCCCCCCTGCCACGCGATCGTGACCTCGGGCCCCTGCTGCGCCTCGACCTGCCGGCGGATGTACCATTCGAGCACGGCGTCGGTCATCCGGAGCTCGCTTCCGGGATAGAGCTCCGCCTTCGATAGAAAGAAGCAGTACTTGCAATCGAGATTGCAGATGGCGCCTGTCGGCTTGGCGAGGACGTGGAAACTGAGCGGAGCGGTCGCGGTGTCCACCTTCAAGCCTCCACTGTGCCCATTTCTCGACTCCCGGCTACCTGAAACGATCCGGGCCACTAGTCGGTCTTGAGGCGTTGCTCGAGGTTCTCGGCGGGCGTGAGGTTGGTACCGTCGCCGAAGTCAGAAACTCCCCCGGGAATCCACCGCATTCCCGGAGACGGAAGAAGAGATCGCGCCGAGCGGACGAACAGATTTCCCACTGAGAGCAGAACACGCGTGTGCCCTACCGCACCCCTGACCGCGCCTGATGATCTCGGATCTCCATGAACAGGTCGTCCGTCGCCTCCGAACCACGTGACCGCCCGCCCGCAAGCAGACCCGCCGAAACCACGCTTCCCGGATCGACCTTTCCGGATCGGGTGTCGCGCATGGTCGGCCCCTGGGACGTCCAGCGCTAGCTAAATGCTAGATGATCTGGGTGGGAGAATCGCCTGACTAAAGTCTTAGACCGGGTTTGATTTTTGACGAATCGTGCCGAAGGGACCGTGATCAGTCCAAAGTCAACGCTTTCGCCTTGGCGATCGCCTGTGTGCGGCTCTTGACCCCAAGTTTGTTGAAGATATGTGTGATGTGCGCTTTGACCGTGCCCATGGCGACGAAGAGCCGCTTGGCGATCTCCTGGTTCGAGGCGCCCGCCACAATGAGCCGCAGGATCTCCCGCTCGCGCCCGGTGAGCTGTTCCACGAGCAGGCTCGCGGCCTCCGGTCGAGCCGAGGCACCGATGGTCGAGCCCTGCGGGGCGGAGCCGGATGGGTCGGGGTCGGCCGACCGGTTTCCAAAGGCCCCGAGGAGCCTGATGGCGTACTCCGGAGCGATGCCGAGGGCATAGGCCCGGCGCAGCAGCGTGGCCATCGCGGCCCCCTCATCCACGAACACCCGTACGTACCCCTCGGGTTCGCCGAGGGCGAGCGCGCGGCCAAGGTCTTGCAGCGCACCGGCCGGGTTCCCGAGGACCTGGAAGGCTCGGGCGCGAAGCACCAGGATCTCGATCGCGCTCCCCAGACGCCCGTAGGCCTCGGCATCCTGCAACAGCCTGTCCAACAGCGCCAGAGCGGTCCGGCTCGTCCGGGCGATAAGCACACGTGCGAGGGTGAGGTACTCCCGCTCCCGGAGGAAGCTAACGGGATCCTCCAGGCCGAGGCCGCTGCTGTCTGCCCAACGCCTCGCCGCCCCGAGGTTGCCTTGCATCAACCAGAGGTGCGCCCGAGCGGCGGCCACGAGAGCCACCACAGTGGCGCCGAGATCTCGCGGCTGCGCCAGCACTGCGAAGGCATCGAGCGTGCCCATGGCACCGCCGGCATCGCCCCGCGCCTGCCGCAGACGGGCGAGCGCGATGTACCCCTCCGCCGCGACATGGGCGTCAAAGACGTTGGTTCCCGTGAGCGCCTCGATGCCCTGCGTCAGGAAGACTTCGGCTTTGTCGAATTCGTTCCACTCCCGCAACAGTTCGCCGTAGCCGAAGGCGTGCATGGGGAGACCTAACGGAATGCGGGCGTCCAACGCTTGCGCCGCCTCACTGAACTGCGCTCCCGCTCGCCGGAGCCGCCCCTGGCACACGTACAGGCGACCAAGCACCCCCAGGCTCACGCGCATGAGGGCCGGGATGCCCGCGGCCTTGGCCTGCCTCGCCGCTTCGACCACCGTGCGCTCGGTGTCGATCGAGACGTCCCCACTCGCTCGGAATGCGTGCGCAGCGAACGACTGCGCGACCGACCGCCCCCACATGTCGTGCGCCGGTAGTAGACGCAGCGCCTCGGTTGCAAGCGTCACGATCCGCGCGAAATCGCCGGTGGCGACGCCCATGATCGACCGGAGCAGGGCGATCCGTCCCCGAACGAACGCCACCTCCGCAAACGGAGCATCGGATGAGAGATGCCGCTCCGCATCCCGAAGGCAAGCCTCGGCGCGCTCGAGCTCATCGGCCATGACCAGAGCGGTCGCATACACGGTGCCGAGCAGCGGTGATGTCCGCACCTGGCCAGCGGGGAAGCCGTCGAACCAGCCGAGCACCGTGCGAAGCTCACCGCGTGTAATCGCGAGCACGCCGTGTTGTTCAACAAGACGGGCTGCGCGGTCGAAGTCGGTCGCCGCTAGTGCGTGCCGGATCGCCGGATCCAAGATCCCCTGCTGCTCGTACCACGCACTCGCGCGCCGGTGCAGTTCAGGGATCACGGTCGGCTGGGTGCGTTGCAGCTGATGGCGCAGGAGATCGGCAAAGAGGTGGTGGTAACGATACCAGTGCCGCTCCGCATCGAGCGGGATGAGGAAGAGATTGCGGCGCTCAATCTCCTCGAGCAGCAGCTGGGAACCAGTCGGCGCCTCATCTAGGACCGCGTCACAAAGGGGACCACTCAACCGATCGAGGATGGAGGTGCGCAACAGGAAACTCTCGACTGCGGGCCGCTGACGAGCCAGCACCTCCTCGCGGAGATAGTCAAGGATGTGGCGATCGGTGCCCTCGAACGCCGCGATGAAACCGGCCATATCCCCCGCCGACACCGAGAGGCCGGCCAACTGCAGCCCGACGATCCAGCCCTCAGTCCGTGCTTCAAGCGCCGCCACCTCGTCGGCGGAAACGGAAAGTCCCATCACGTCTCGGAGAAACACCGCCGCTTCCTCTGTCGTGAAGCGCAGGTCGGCTGCCCGCACCTCGCAGACAGCCACTCGGGCCCGCAG
>DATNIM010000108.1:0-8392 GCA_035604455.1 Gemmatimonadales bacterium | reverse complement strand
TGCCGCCGTGGGCCGGCGGCACCGACGCATACGTCGATCGCAGGGCCCCGGTCATGATCGCGGGAGTCGCGACACGTTAGCCCAGCCGCGGCCGTCTTCCGCTCGCACGCGCGTCAAGGGACGCGCGGAGTCGACGGGAGCGCGTGCGCCGTTCACCGGAGAGCTGTCGAGCATTGAGGGTCTCGACGCGCTCGGTAAGGTGCTGGCCGGTGCCCTCACCCCAGCGCGGAATTCGCGCTCTGCGATGCGGCGCTTCTTCGCCCGGCTCGATGCCAATGCCAAAGACCTGAGTCGGGCG
The DNA here is from genome assembly GCA_035604455.1 of Gemmatimonadales bacterium. Lineage (GTDB taxonomy): Bacteria > Gemmatimonadota > Gemmatimonadetes > Gemmatimonadales > GWC2-71-9 > AG25. Next base: position 8,094 of record DATNIM010000108.1, on the reverse strand, counting down.
TACCGCACGCTGGCCGGAGACGTCCGTGTTACCCAGAGTGCGCCGCCCGCGGCCGAGTGGCTGCTCGACAATTTTCACGTCGTCGAAGCTGAGCTGCGCGAGATTCGCGTTAGCCTCCCGCCGTCGTACTACCTTCAACTGACTGCCTCCCGGGAACTCCCCGAAACCGCCCGCGTGTACGCGATGGCGGTGGAGCTCATCCGCCATAGTGACGGCCGGCTTGATCTGCAGCGGCTGACCAGGTTCGTCTCGTCATTCCAGACGGTTTCGCCGCTCACGATCGGCGAGCTCTGGGCGTGGCCGACGATGCTCAAAGTCGCGCTGATCGAAAATCTCTGGAGGCTCACGGACGAAATTCTCGCCGACCGGGCCGGGCGCATCGACGCCGACCGCTATCTCGCGCATTTTGAAGCCATGCCGGCCGGGGCCACGCCGCCGGCGCTGCCGGACGTGCTTCCCATGGCATACGTCGTGCGCCTGCTGGAACGAGTCCGCGAGTTTGGCCCTCGGGTCTCGCAACTCCGTGCCCGCCTTGACGAGAAACTCGCCGAGCAGGGCCTGACGCCCGAGGACGCGATTCTCGCCGACACCGACGAGCAGGCCGCGTGCCAGGTCTCGGTTGGGAACGTGATCACGAGTCTTCAGTTCTGCGCCTCCCTGGACTGGAGCCAGTTTTTCGAGCGCGTCAGTCTGGTCGAGCAGATCCTTCAGCGCGATCCGGCCGGTGTCTACGCGAACATGGATTTCGCTAGCCGGGATCGGTACCGCAGGGCCGTCGAAGAGCTTGCCGAGCCAACCGGCGAAGCCCAGATGCGCGTGGCGCTTCGGGCCATCGAGCGTGCGCGGCAGGCCGCCGACCACAACCCCAGAGGCGATCGGGCAGCGCACGTCGGCGAGTATCTCATCGGAGCGGGTCGCGCAAGTCTGGAAGCGGACGTCGCGTTCCGGCCCGGCGTGCGCCAGCGCATACGCCGGGCCGTAGTCGCACAACCGACGTTCTGCTATCTCGGGACCATTGCCGTGTTGACTGCGCTCGGCCTGTACTTCGCCGTCACGCGCGCCCCTGGCTGGCCGGCGGCGGTGTGGGTTGCCGCGATCGCGCTCATTCCTGCCAGCGAGCTCGCGATTACGCTCGTTCAGTGGCTCGCCGCCGCCTTTGTGCCACCGCAACGCTTGCCCCGACTGGACCTCCGGGCCGGGGTCCCCGAGGACGGGCGCACCATGGTGATCGTGCCGACGTTGCTGACGAGCGTCCGACAAGTGCATGCCCTCCTCGAGCACCTGGAGGTCCAAGCGATCGGGAACTACGATGCCCGCATCCATTTTGCGATCCTCAGTGACTTCGTCGACGCAGCCGCGGCGGAGATGCCAGACGATCGAGAGATCGTCGATGCCGCCCGCGCCGGGATTGAGGATCTCAACGCACGGTACGCGCCGGGGAAGAACGATCGGTTCTACCTGTTTCATCGCGCCCGACGGTGGAACGCACGAGAGAATTGTTGGATGGGCTGGGAGCGCAAGCGCGGCAAGATTGAAGAGTTCAACCGCCTGCTCCGAGGCGCCACGGATACGAACTATCACGTGCAGGTCGGCGACCGTTCCGTGCTGCCGACAATCCGGTACTGCATCAGCCTGGACACCGACACGCGACTGCCGCGGGACGTTGCCAAACAGCTCATCGGGATCGCCCTCCACCCGCTCCACCGTGCTCGGGTCGACCCGCAGACGCGACAGGTCACCGCGGGGTACGGGATCCTGCAACCTCGGGTCAGCGCGACCATGTGGAGCGCCGCGGGCTCCCTGTTCTCGCGAGTGTACTCGGGCCATACCGGCGTCGACCCGTACGCGACGGCCGTCTCGGATACGTACCAGGACCTGTTCTCGGAAGGCGTCTATGTGGGCAAGGGGCTCTACGATGTGGCGGCGTTCACATCAGTCCTCGCGGGTCGGGCCCCCGAGAACGCCTTGCTGTCGCACGATCTCTTCGAAGGGCTGTACGCCCGCGTCGGACTCGTGTCCGACGTGGAAGTGGTCGACGACTATCCGTCGAGCGTCCTGACGCACATGCGCCGGTTGCACCGATGGGTGCGTGGGGATTGGCAGCTGCTCCCGTGGCTGCTGCCCTGGGTTCCTGGGCGCCAAGGGATCGAGCGGAACGGCCTGTCGCTCATCAGCCGATGGAAGATTCTCGACAATCTCCGCAGGAGCCTTGTGCCGGCATCGCTGGTGCTCTTCCTGGCGGCCGCGTGGACCGTGCTGCCGGGGAGCCCGTGGGCGTGGACGTTGGCGGCGCTTGCGGTCATGGGGTCTCCGCTCTACCCCGTCGTGGTGCGCCTACTCCGGGGACCCGAATTGCGACAGCCGTGGGAGATGTTCTTGCGGGACGTGGGGCAGGACTTCAGCGCTGCGACCGCCCAGGTCCTCGTGACGATCATCCTCCTTGTGTACCATGCTTACAAGAGTGTGCACGCGATCGCGGTCACCCTGGTGCGGCTCGGGACCAGCCGCGGGCGGTTCCTGGAGTGGGAAACTGCGGCGAGAGCTGCGCGCCTCGTCGGCCGATACGGCATCGTGCAGTTTCTCGTTGAAATGGCGGTCAGTCCGCTCGTCGCCTTCGTCCTGTTGTGGACCATTCTCGCCGTCCGCCCCGACGCTCTGTTGGCGAGTGCCCTGTTTCTGCTCCTCTGGTTTGCCGCCCCGATCATCGCGTATGAGCTGAGCCGCCCTCCTATCGTGCGGCGACTCGAGCTCAGCGCCTCCGACAGGGCGTTTCTCCGGCGCGCGGCCCGCAAAACCTGGCGGTACTTCGAGACCTTCATGGGACCGGATGACCACGGGCTGCCGCCGGACAACTACCAGGAGGCGCCGGTGGAGGGGGTGGCCCACCGCACGTCACCGACGAACATCGGCCTCGCTCTGCTCTCCACGCTCGCGGCGCACGACTTCGGATTCATCTCGACGCCGGAGATGGTCGACCGGCTGGAGCGCGCGCTGTCGACGACCGAGGCGCTCGAGCGCTTCGAGGGGCACCTGCTGAATTGGTACGATACGAGGACCCTCGCACCGCTGTCGCCGCGGTACGTCTCGACCGTGGACAGCGGGAACCTCGCGGGCGCGCTGATCGCCCTCGCCCATGGGTTGCGTGACGTGGCGCAGCGCCCCGGGGACCCGGCGGCACAGCGCGCCGGCTGTGCTGTCGTCGCGGACCTCCTGCGTGAAAGTCTCGCCGTCTTCGCGGTGAACCATCCCACGTCGGACGGTCGCACGGAGCCATTGGTGCGCATGGTCGACGAGATTCGGGGTGAGCTGAACGGAACAATGGAGCCGAGTCACACCCTCGACCCCCTCGCGGCGCGCTCGGTGTTGCTCGGTGAGGCGATCGAGCACATCGAGGAAGCACCCGGCTCGGCGGACCGGGACGACGTCGTGTTCTGGTCGCGGCGGCTCGTCGAGGCGATGGAGCCTCGCGCTGTGGAGCGCGAACCTCAGGAGATCGTCCGGAGCCTCGCGGAACTGGCCGACAGGGCCGCGGCGATGGTGGACGCCATGAACTTTAAGTTCCTGTTCAACTCGGACCGCAAGCTCTTCGCCATTGGGTACCGGCTTCCCGACGCCGAGGGGCCCGGTCGGTACGACCCGTCGTTCTACGACCTGCTCGGTTCGGAAGCACGTCTTGCCAGCTTCATCGCGATCGCGAAGGGCGACGTGTCGCAGGATCACTGGTTTCATCTGGGGCGCGCGCTCGTCGGTGTCGGCGGGCGCCCCACCCTCGTCTCGTGGAGCGCGTCGATCTTCGAGTATCTCATGCCGCTCCTGTTCACGCGGACGTATCCTGACACGCTGCTCGATCAAACGTATGGGAACGTCGTGCGGGTGCAGATGGACTATGCGAAGGCTCGGGGGGTCCCCTGGGGCATCTCGGAATCGGCGTTTAACTTCCTTGACCGCTCGGGTCACTACCAGTACAAGGCCTTCGGTGTGCCCGGGTTGGGCTTGAAGCGCGGGCTGGCGGACGAGTTGGTGATCGCGCCTTATGCGACCATGCTGGCCGGCCTGGTCGAGCCGGAGCGGGCTGTGCACAACATGCGGCGGCTCTCGAAGCTCGGTCTGGAGGGGCGCTACGGCTACTACGAAGCGATCGATTATACAACGCCCGAACCCGTCGAGGCGAGCGATCCGGTGAGCCGGAAGCGCGATCGTGCGAAGGGGACCGTGGTCACCGCGTTCTTCGCCCACCATCAGGCGATGTCTCTCGTCGCCATGGACAACGTCGTGTGCCATTCCCGCATGCAAGAGCGGTTCCACGCGGATCCCAAGGTGCAGGCCACGGAGCTGCTGCTCCAGGAGCGGCTCACGAGCCACTACGCTATTGCCGAGGCCCGGCCCGCCGAGGCCACACCCACCGCGCCGGCGGCGGGTGGGAGCGCCGTGCGCCGGTTCCGGACGCCCCATACCCTCTTTCCTGAAGCGCACTTCCTCTCGAACGGGAACTATACCGTCACCATCACGAACGCCGGGGGCGGCGCGTCGATGTGTCGCGGCCTGTCCGTCACACGGCTTCGGGAAGACCGGACGCGTGACCTCGGAAGCCAGTTCATCTATCTGCGCGACGTTCGGAGCGGATCGGTGTGGTCCGCGGCCTTCCACCCGGTGGACAAAGAACCCGATCAGTATCTCGTCACGTTTCTCCCCGACAAAGCGGTCTTCCGTCGCCGGGATGACGAGATCAACACGCAACTCGAGATCACGGTCGCATTTGAGGACGACGTCGAGGTGCGTCGGCTCTCGGTGACGAACACCAGCGATCGGGCGCGGGAAATCGAGGTGACGAGCTACGTTGAGCTCGCGCTGGCGACGCCGGCGGAGGACTTGGCGCATCCCGCCGTCGGAAAGCTGTTTCTCGAGACCGCCTATCTCCCCGAGAGCTCGGCGCTCCTCTGTGGCAAGCGGTCGTCGATCGGCGGCGAAGCCGGCCCCTTTGCGGTTCACGTGCTGGCGATCGAGGGGTTCATGCAAGGCCCGGTCGAGTGGGAGACGGATCGGACAGCGTTCCTTGGGCGGGGCCACGCGCCCGATCACCCCGTGGCCCTCGATGGTCGCCCCTTGTCGGGTGCCAGCGGGGCTGTGCTCGACCCCATCGCTAGCCTGCGACAGCGGGTTCGGTTGGCACCGGGAGGGCAGGTCCGTCTCGCGTTCTCCACCGGGATGGCGCCGAACCGCGCGGCGGCCGCCGCGCTCGCGGCACGCTACCATGACCCGGCGGCCGTGGCACGGGCCTTCGCGCTTGCGTTCACGCACGCGCGGATCGAACTGCGCCACCTCGCGCTCACCCCCGAGGACGCGCAGCAGTTTCTCGAGCTGGCCTCGCGGGTCTTCTATACCGACGACTCGTTGCGCGCCGCGCCCGAGATCCTGGCGCGCAATACGCTCGGGCAACCCGAGTTGTGGCGGTACGGGATCTCCGGGGATCTCCCCATTCTGCTCGTGCAGGTGTTGAACGAAGATGCGGTCCCACTGGTGCAGCGGGTCCTCAAGGCGCAAGAGTTCTGGCGGCTCAAGGGGTTGAGTGCCGACGTGGTGATCCTGAATGAGCACCCGCTCGGCTACCGCGACGAAGTGCACAAGCAGTTTGAGGCGCTCGTGAGCAGCGGGTCGTGGGCGGCGTGGCAAGGCCGTCCCGGTGGCGTGTTCCTGCTGCGGGGAGACGGTCTGGGTGAAGCGTCCCGCGTGCTGCTCGCGGCATCCGCGCGGGCGATATTGAGCGGCGACCTGGGTGACCTGGCGGACCAACTCGACATCTCAGCACCGGAGCCAACGTGGCCCGCCGCTCTTGTCCCCCGCCGACGCGCGGAGATGAGAGCCGGGGCGGCCGGGACCCCGGTCCCGGAACCGCGGGTGCTCTCGCTCGCCAACGGGTTGGGCGGCTTTGCCGAAGGCGGTCGCGAGTATGTGGTCGCGCTCGACGGCGATCAGGAGACGCCGATGCCCTGGGCCAACGTGCTCGCGAACCCGGGGTTCGGCACCATCGTCACGACGTCCGGGGCGTCGTTCAGCTGGGCCGAGAACAGCCGCGAATACCGGCTGACCCCTTTTGCGAACGATCCGGTCACCGATCCGACCGCGGAAGCCATCTTCCTGCGAGACGACGACACCGGTGAGGTCTGGACCGGTGCGCCCGGACCCATGCGCCGCACCGGTCAGAGCGGTCGCTGGACCGTGTCGCACGCTGCGGGGATGACTCGGTTTTCGCACGCGGGGCGCGTCGTGGCCCACGACCTCAGGGTGTTTGTGCATCCTGACGATCCGGTGAAGTTCTCGCTCCTCACGCTCTCGAACCAGACCGATCGCCGCGTGAGCCTTAGCGTCTTCGCGTACAACGAATGGGCGCTGGGGCCTCCGCGGGCCGGCGAGCACCTCTACGTGGTGACCGAGGTAGATATCGAGCAGCACGCGGTCTTGGCGCGCAACGCCTACAACCGGGCGTTTCCGGGCCACGTTGGCTTCGTGATGACGAGCGACGCGCTGGCCTCCGTGTGCGGCGACCGCCTCGAGTTCCTCGGCCGCAACGGGTCGTTGGCTCATCCGGCGGCGCTCGGGCGCAGCGAGTTGTCGGGGCGGTGTGGTGCGGGCTTGGACCCCTGCGCCGTGCTCCATACGCGGATTGAGTTGGCGCCGGGGGAGACCCAGCGCACGCTGGTGCTATTGGGACAGGGCACCGACCGGGCGCACGCGGACGCGCTGATGGAGCGGTACGGCACGGTGGCTGCCGCTGAAGCCATCTCCGAAGCCGTCCGGACGCAGTGGGATGAGCTGCTCGGTGCCGTCCAGGTGCGGACGCCCGACGACTCGTTCGATATGATCATGAACCGCTGGCTGTTGTACCAGAATTTGAGCTGCCGGCTGTGGGCACGCTCGGGCTATTACCAGCCGGGCGGCGCGTACGGGTTCCGCGATCAACTGCAGGACGTCATGGCTCTCGCGATGGTGCGTCCCGATCTGTACCGAGACCATGTGCTCCGCGCGGCCCATAGACAGTTTCTCGAAGGGGATGTGCAACACTGGTGGCACCCGCAGTCCGGGGTGGGCGTTCGGACCCGATGCTCGGATGATCTGCTCTGGCTCCCCTATGCGGTTGCCCACTACGTGGAGTCGAGCGGGGACCGGGCCGTGCTCGACACCGTGGTGCCGTTCTTGGAGGCGCCGTTGCTCGCGCCGGAGCAAGAATCGGTGTATGGAAGCCCCCAAGTGTCTGCCCAGACCGGGACGCTGTACGAGCACTGCGTGCGGGCGATCGATCGCGCGATCACAACCGGCGCGCACGGGCTGCCGCTGATCGGCACCGGAGATTGGAACGACGGCATGAGCCGCGTGGGCTACCTCGGGAGGGGGGAAAGCACGTGGCTCGGATGGTTCCTGCATACCGTGCTGGACCGCTTCGCGCCACTGTGTGAGGCGCGCGCCGATGCTTCCCGGGCCGTCGGGTACCGGAACGTCGGCGCCCAACTCGCGCAGGCCCTCGAGCTCGCGTGGGATGGCAACTGGTACCGGCGGGCGTACTATGACGACGGGACGCCGCTGGGATCCGAGCAGGGCGACGAGTGTAAGATCGACGCGATCGCGCAGTCGTGGGCGGTCCTGTCCGGCGTAGCCCCGGCGCGGCGCGCGGAGCGGGCGATGGACGCGGTGCGGACCCTCCTGATCGACCGCCCCGGGGGGGTGATCCTGCTCCTGACCCCGCCGTTCGACAGATCGGCGCACAACCCCGGGTACATCAAGCAGTACCTCCCCGGTATTCGCGAGAACGGGGGCCAGTACACGCACGCCGCGATCTGGACCGCCATGGCGATCGCGAAGCTCGGCAACGGAGACGAAGCCGTGGAGTTGTTTCACATGCTCAACCCGATCAACCACGCGCGATCCCGGCAGGATGTCGAGCGGTACAAGGTGGAACCGTACGTGGTCGCGGCGGACGTGTATGCTCACCCGCGTCACACAGGCCGGGGAGGCTGGACGTGGTACACTGGGTCGGCCGGATGGTTGTATCGGCTCGGGCTTGAGAGCATCCTTGGGCTGACGCGCCACGGTGCGTCGTTC
>DATNIM010000107.1:0-10261 GCA_035604455.1 Gemmatimonadales bacterium | reverse complement strand
TCGACCCTTGTCCCGTCGGGACGGACGCCGTGGCGATGAAAGTGACCACGTAGTTCCCCGCGGTGGCGGGGGCCGATGCGATCCGAAGGCGCACGGCACCAGAGAGGTCGCCAAAACCGTCGCGAGCCGTACTGTGCTCGTGGACGAGGTAGGGCGGTGGGAGGACGCTCACCTCGAACCGCTCGGCCGGAATGAGTTCGAGTCCCTTACTGCTGCCGTAGTTGAGGGTGCGCTGCGCGCCCGGGCCGTCCTGCCACGACACGTCGAAGCGGTACTCCTCCTTGAGGCGGGCGGTTTGGGTGACCAGGGGCGTGACCCATCCGGGCTGTGTCGCTTGCGCCCGCGCCACGACGGCTCGCCACCCGTGGCGAACGGAATCTGGCGTCTCAAGAGACGGGGCGGACGGAGAGTCGCGGGTTCGGGGCGGCACTTCCTGGGGACCGGTCGAGGGAGGGGAAGGGAGGGCTGTATCCCGCCGAGCCCCGAAGGGGCCTAACACGCTCTGCACCAACAACAACGCGGCAACAGGGTGCACAGGACGTCGAGCTCCTATGTGTGAGAAGGCGAGGGGCAGGGCCTGAAAACACGAAGGCCCGCCTCTCTCGCATGGATCCAGAGAAGCGGGGCCGTTTGGATGCGCCGAGGCGCTAGGCGGTCACCGCCGCCAGCACTCGCTGCGCCATGGGCCACCCCTCCGGAGACCACCTTCGGGGCGACAACAACACAGCTGCAGGTTCGTCGGCATGGCCCGAGGGTAGTTGCGCGCCGCGTGCCCGTCAAGACAGCGCTGCATCGCTTTAGACAAGAGGCGTGGCGAGCGTGTTACCCGTCCGTTACGCTCGCCACGCGAACCCGTGACTCGTCGCGAGTTCTTTGGCTGGGTTGTCCAAATGCCTCGTACCCTCCCCACCACCATTTGCTAAGAGGGGTTAACCGCATGTCCGGTTTCAGTCGTCGCGCAATCGCTCTCGGCGTCATCGCCGTCGCTGCGCACGCCGCTGGGCTCGTCGGCCAGGCCGCGAGTCCGCCGCCCGCCGATCAGGGCCCAAGTACTCTGCACTACAAGGGGATCACCATCACGCCGGGAGGGTTCCTGGCCGCCGAGACCGTCGTACGGCAAAACGCGATCGGGGCGGACATCAACACGCCGTTCAACTCGACCCCGTTCGCCGGCTCCTCGCAGGCGGCACTCTCCGAGTTCAACGCAACGGCGCGGCAGTCCCGGCTTTCGATGCTCTTTGAGGGCCACCCCGGCAGCACGGTTGCGACCGGGTACTTCGAAATGGACTTCCTCGGCACGGGGGTGACGTCGAACGCTAACCAGAGCAACAGCTATGTACTGCGCTTCCGCCAGGCGTGGGCGCAGGCGGCGTTCGGCGGTGGTTGGACCCTGTCGGGTGGGCAGATGTGGAGTCTGCTCGCTGAGCGGAAGCGCTCGACCGACAACCGGACTGAGGCACCGCCGCTCGTGATCGACCCTCAGTATACCGTCGGCTTTAGCTGGGCGCGCCAGTATGGGCTTCGCTTGGCCGACAAGTTGAGCGACAACGCGACGTTCGCCGTGTCGGCTGAGAATCCGCAAACCATCTTCGGCGGCCATGGGTTCCCCACGAACTTCGTGCTGGGTGCGGCAGGCGTCGGCGGCGGTCTCTTCAATAACCAAGCAAACTACTCGTTCAACGTCGCTCCGGACTTCATCGGCAAGCTGGCGTTTGATGGGGGCTTTGGCCACCTCGAAATCTTCGGCCTCGTGAGCTTCTTCCGCGACCGCATCTTCCCCTGCTCGGCGGCCTCTGTGGCAACGCCGTGCGCGACCAACGGGACGACCGTGCCATCGGCCGCGGGGGCGACGAACAGCTCGGCCACGGGAACGGGCGCGGGCGTGAACCTCAGGATCCCGCTCTTCTCCAAGCACTTGGACTTCGGTCTGCACTTCTTCGGTGGCAGCGGCGTCGGGCGTTATGGGACGTCGGGGCTGCCGGACGCGACCGTCGATCCGAATGGCAATCTCAAGGTCCTTCAGAACTTCCAGGCCCTTGGGACTCTTGAATGGCACCTCAAGAAGGCCGACGTCTACCTCTACGTCGGCGACGAATATGCGGGAGACCAGGTGTTCACTATCGGCGCGCCGGCGAAGGGCGAGGGGTATGGTTCGCCGCTGTTCGCCAACGGCGCCTGCGGTACGGAGACGCTGCCGACCGGTAACTACGCGGTTGGAGCGCTCGGCAGCTGCACCGGCGACACGAAGAACATCGTGGAAGGCTCAATCGGGTTCTGGCATCGTCTGCTCAAAGGCCCGAGCGGGACGCTCCAATGGGGCCTGCAATACTCGTATCTGATCCGCTATACGTGGCCCGGGGTCGGGGCCGCAGCCGGTACCACGGCAGCCCCAGAGGCCATGAACAACATGTTCTTCACCTCGTTCCGCTACGTCCTGCCCTAAGGGGCAAACAGAGTCCAGAGAGATCGTCTCCCATTCGAACACGCGAGGAACATCGATGACTGGATCACGCCTGTGCACGCTCGCCGCCGTCCTTGCGCTCGCCGCTCCTGCGGCGGCGCAAGTCAAGCTGAACGGCGCCGGCGCCACGTTTCCGAACATCATCTATCAGGACTGGATGTTGACGTACAACAAGGACCACAGCGACGTCCAGCTCAACTATCAATCGATTGGGTCGGGCGGCGGCATCCGGCAGTTCTCGGATGGCACGGTGGATTTCGGCGGGTCCGACGCACCGATGAAGGACTCGGCCATCGCCGCCATTCAGGGCAACGTGCTCCACATACCCACCGTCCTGGGCGCAGACGTCGTTACGTATACCGTTCCCGGACTCACGGCAGCTCTCCGGCTCACACCCGACGTGGTCGCCAACATCTTCCTGGGCAAGGTCACAAAGTGGAGCGACCCGAGCATCGCCGCGGTGAACCCGGGTGTCACCCTACCTGATGCGGACATCGTTGTCGTGCACCGCTCGGACGGCTCAGGCACGACCTACATCTTCACCGACTACCTCACGAAGGTGAGCCCTGAGTGGGCGAGTAAAGTGGGGAAAGGCACCTCGGTGAACTGGCCGGTGGGTCTCGGCGGCAAGGGCAACGAGGGCGTGTCTGCGACAGTCGCGCAGACACCAGGCGCTATCGGCTACATCGAACTCGGGTACGCGATGGCGAACAAGTTGCCGTACGCGATGTTGCGCAACAAGGCCGGCATTTTCGTCACACCGACCTTGGCGGCGACGACGGCGGCCTTCGCAGGCGCCCTCAAAATGATGAGCCCGACCACGGACTTCCGCGTGTCGATCACGGACGCGGATGGCAAGGACAGCTATCCCATCTGCTCGATGACGTATCTCCTGCTCCACAAGACGTACACCGACGCGGCGAAAACCGAGGCGTTGATCAAGTTCGTGTGGTGGGCGGAGACCGAGGGTCAGGCCCGCGCCGTCCCGCTGGGCTATGCACCACTGCCGACCGAGTTGCGCCCCTGGATCGAGGCGCGCTTGAAGAGCATCACGGTCGGCGGCAAACCCGTCTGGAGTGACTAGACGGCAGTCCGGCTCCCTCTTCCGGGCTGCTGGCTCGAGCCCCCGCGCGGTGTCCCTCGCCCGCGGGGGCTTTTTTTGAGCGGGCGCCCCGTTACAGCCCCGTGACAAATGCCGGATACGTTTTCCGCGCGCCATGACCACCCTCCCACTCGAACCGGTCCCCGCCCCGGCGGAGGACCTCCCGGGTCCCCAAGAGCCCACGTGGAAAAACCGCGCCGGCGTGAACGTGGGCGACCGCGTTTACTACGTCCTCTTGACCGTGCTCGCGCTGGCCCTGCCAGGGCTGCTCCTCGTGCTGCTCGCGCTGCTCGTGCGCAGCTCGTGGCCATCGATCCAGCGCTTTGGGCTGCACTTCCTCTGGGGATCGGACTGGGACCCCGTGGCCGGCACCTTCGGGGCCGCGCCGATGATCTTCGGCACGCTCGCCTCGTCGCTCTTGGCCCTGGTCATCGCGGTGCCGCTCTCCCTGGGCGTGGCGATCTACCTCACGGAGTTCGCACCCAAGTGGCTGCGGCAACCGGTCGCGTTCGTGGTCGAGATGCTCGCGGCGATCCCGAGCGTGGTCTACGGACTGTGGGGCATCTTCGTCCTCATTCCGTTCCTCCGGAACTACGTCGTCCCCCCGCTCCGGGCGGTCCTGGGGTGGACGCCGCTCTTTCGCGGCGTGTTCTACGGGAGCTCGCTTCTCGCGGCCGGAATCATCCTCGCGATCATGATCGTCCCCTACATCGCGGCGGTGTCGCGAGAGGTCCTGCTCGCGGTGCCGTCGGCGCAGCGCGAGGCCGCGCTTGGGATGGGCGCCACTCGCTGGGAGGCCGTCTGGACGGCGGTTCTGCCTTACGGCCGGCCGGGGGTGATAGGGGCCACCATCCTGGGCCTCGGGCGGGCCCTTGGGGAAACGATGGCCGTGACGATGGTCATCGGGAACCGGCACGACATTGGGGTCTCCGTGCTCGCACCCGCGTACACCATGGCCGCCGCCATCGCGAACGAGTTTAGCGAAGCGACGACAAACCTGTACCTGTCGGCGCTGTTTGAGGTCGGGCTCGTGCTGTTCGCCATCACGGTCGTCGTCAACGCGTTCGCGCGCCTGCTTATCTGGCGGGTGGCGAAGGGCACAGCGGCCGGGAGCCGCGCCCTGTGAACCTGCGGCAGATCCGCCGTCACTTCGTGAGCGGCCTCATGACCGGGGTCGTGGCGCTGCTGTCCGCGCTCGCCTGTCTCGCCCTGTTCCTGATCCTCGCGAACCTGGTCATCAAAGGCGCGTCGTCCCTCGACTTGAACTTCTTCATCAAGGATCCCGTACCCGCGGGCCAGACGGGCGGTGGCGTGGCGAACGCCATCGTCGGGACGCTCATCATCGTGGGCCTCGCGGCGCTCGTGGGGCTGCCAGTCGGCATCGGAGCGGGCTTGTACCTCGCGGAATATGGGAACGGGCGTCTCGGGTGGGTGGTCCGCTTCGTGGCGGACGTCCTGAATGGGACGCCATCCATCGTGATTGGCGTCTTCGCCTGGACCTGGCTCGTGAAACCGATGGGGCACTTCTCCGCGTTGGCGGGTGGGGTCGCGCTTGCCGTCCTGATGGTACCGATGATCGCCCGCACCACGGAGGAAATGGTACGGCTCGTCCCGCACTCGCTGCGGGAAGCGGCGCTGGCGTTGGGCTACCCGCGGTGGCGCACGTCGCTCAGTATCGTCGCCCGAACGGCGCTCGCCGGGATCGTGACCGGGTGCCTCGTCGGTATCGCCCGCATCGCGGGCGAGACGGCGCCCCTGCTATTCACGGCGCTCGGCAATCTCAACTTCTCGACGAGCGTCCTCGAACCGATGCAAACGCTCTCGCTCCAGATCTTCTCCTACGCGACGGGCCCGTTTGAAGAGTGGCACCGGCTGGCGTGGGCAGCCGCGCTCGTCCTGATGGGCTTGGTGCTCGTGCTCGGCGCCGCGGCCCGCATCGCGATGCGGCAGCGCCAATGACAAAGCCCGCCGCCGACCACAGCCTCGAGACCGTCCGGCTTACAGCCCTCTACGGCCGCCGCGCGGTCGTCAAGGAGATCTCCATTCGGTTTGCGCCCCGCACGGTCACCGCGATGATCGGCCCGTCGGGATGCGGCAAGAGCACGTACCTCCGCTGCCTGAACAGGATGCATGAACTGTCCGAAGGCGGCTGGGTCACGGGAAAAGTCGTGCTCGACGGCCAGGATATCTACGAGGGCGACTTGGATCCGGTCGTGCTGCGCCGTCGGATCGGCATGGTGTTCCAACGCCCGACGCCGTTCCCGATGATGTCGATCTTCGAAAACGTCGCGGCGGGCCTCCGCGTCAACGGTCACGGATCGCATGCGGAAACGGCGCACGCCGTGGAGCAGGCGCTGCGGCGGGCCGCGCTGTGGGATGAAGTGAAGGATCGTCTCAAGAGGAGCGCGACCGCGCTTTCCGGCGGCCAACAGCAACGGCTCTGCGTCGCCCGGGCGATCGCGCCGGAGCCCGAGGTCCTGCTCCTCGACGAGCCCACCGCAGCCCTCGACCCGGGGGGGACGCAGCGCATCGAGGAGCTCTGTATCGAATTGAAGCAGCGCTACACTATAGTGATCGTGACCCACAACATGCAGCAGGCCGCGCGCGTGTCCGACTTCACGGCCTTCTTTTATCTCGGGGAGCTCGTGGAGCTCGGCGTGACGAAGGAGATGTTCACGAAGCCCAAAGTGGCCCGCACGGAGGAATATCTCACGGGCAGGTTCGGTTGACCGATACGTCGGTGCGCCCGAGCCCGCCCACACCCCAAGTCGCCCATGCGGCGGCTTCGCAGAGCCCGAGTCCGTCCGCGAGCTCGCCGATTTTGGACGTGCGCGCGTTCAATTTCTGGTATGGCGCAACCCAGGCGCTCTACAACGTCACCTTCAGCATCCCGCGGCGCGCCGTCACGGCGCTCATCGGCCCCTCTGGCTGCGGGAAGAGCACATTCCTGCGGTCGCTGAACCGGCTGAACGAACTGATCCCGCGGACCCGTCACGACGGCGAGATCCTCCTCGAGGGCGTGTCCCTCTTCGCGCGGGGGAGCGATCCCGTGGCGCTCCGGCGCCAGATCGGCATGGTGTTCCAGCGCCCGAACCCGTTTCCGAAGTCCATCTTCGACAACGTGGCGTATGGGCCTCGGCTGAACGGCCTCGCGCCCGAACGCGAGCTTCCCGAGCGCGTCGAGCGTGCACTGCGGCGCGCGGCGCTGTGGGATGAGGTGAAGGATCGCCTCACCGAACCCGGAACGAGCCTCTCGGGCGGACAACAGCAGCGGCTCTGCATCGCGCGCACCCTGGCCAACGAGCCCGACGTGCTCCTCCTCGACGAGCCCTGCTCGGCCCTGGATCCCGGTTCGACCCAGCATATCGAAGAGCTCATCGTCGAGCTCAAGCAGACCTATGCCATCGTGATTGTGACGCATAACATGCAGCAGGCCGCGCGCGTGTCGGACTTGACCGGGTTTTTCCTGCTCGGACGCCTGGTGGAGTTCGGCGACACGCGTCAGCTGTTCACGAGCCCCCGTGACGAACACACGGAGGCCTACATCACGGGACGGTTCGGATGAGCGCCACGCCCACCCCCACGCCGGCACATCGGCACTTCCACGACATGCTCTCCGACCTCAAGGAGAAGCTCCTGACCATGTCGGGGGAGGCTCAGGACGCCCTCGAGAAGGCGATCGACGCCCTGCTCCGCCGCGACGGCACGCTCGCCGCGGAGGTGATCTCGGGCGACCGCACCGTCGACGCCCTGGAGCTCGAGATCGAGGAGATCGTCATCGACCTGCTGGCCACGCAGCAGCCTATGGCGCGTGACCTGCGGCTCCTCATGTCCGCGATGAAGATCGCGAACGACTTGGAGCGCGTGGGGGACCACGCCGTGAACATCGCGCAGTCGGCCGAGCGCCTCACGGCGGCCCGTCTCGTCACGCCCGAGCCCGAGATCCTCGAGATGGCGCGCCAGGCCCGGGCGATGCTGTCGGGGGCTCTCGACGCGTTCGTGCGCGGCGACTCGGCGCTCGGACGCGAAATTTGCCGCCGCGACGACTCCGTGGATTCGCTCAACGACTCGGTGTTCCGGATCCTGCTGACGCATATGATGGAGGACACGCACGTCATCGGCACCGCGATCGAGCTGCTCCTCGTCAGCCGCAACCTCGAGCGGGTCGCCGACTTGGCGACGAACATCGCGGAAGACGTGGTGTTCCTGGTCGAGGGCAAGACGATCAAGCACCACGCCGAGCAGCTCTAGCGCCCCTCCCATGGGTCGCGGCTCGTCACGCGCAGCGCCACGAGCCCGGGATCAAGAAATACCCGGATGAGCCCGAGCCCCGTGAGGAACCCGCCCACGTGGGCCCACACGGCGACCCCCCCGCCCGCCGGTGCCACCAAGCCCACCGTTCCAAGCAGGAGCTGCAACAAAAACCAATACCCGAGCATCACATAGGCCGGCAGGGTCACTGTCGTCACGAAGAAGCCGAGGGTGAGGAGCGTGTGCACCCGGCTGCGGGGATACAAGAGGATGTAGGCGCCCATGACGCCGCTGATCGCGCCCGACGCCCCGACCATGGGTACACCCGAATGCGGGTCGACCAAGACCTGCGTCGCCGCCGCCACGATGCCGCAAAGGAGATAGAACACCAGGAAGCGGGCGTGTCCTGTCGAGCCCTCGATGTCCGTCCCGAAGAGCCACAAGAACCACATGTTGCCGATGAGGTGTAACCAGCCCCCGTGCATGAACATCGAGGTGAGAACGGTGAGGTAATGCGGCGCGCCGATCACGCACGCCGTGCCGGGGCCGAGCGGCACACGCGTCCCCAGCTTGAGGAGGCCAAGCACCTCGCCAGGAATGAGACCGAGCTGGCAGACAGCGCTCGGGAGCGCGTCCCCAAACCCGCCACCTTCGAGAACAAGCCACGCCAGCACGTTCAAGGCGATCAGGCCCAACGTGACGACGGGCGGCGAGACCCGCGGACGGTCGACCTTATATGGAAACACGGGGCAGCAATCTAGCCTCGGCGGCCAGCGGGCGCCGTCGTCGCGCGACCGAAGCCTGCCATACTGGCACCTTTATGCGGCATGCTCTTTGCCCCTAGCAACGCTCAGGCAACTCACGGCATCATTCTGAACGTACGTAAGGAGTCACTACCGATGGCTGAAAAGATTATCGGGATCGATCTGGGGACAACGAACTCGGTCGTCGCCGTCATGGAGGGCGGCGATCCGGTGGTCATCCCGAACGCCGAGGGCGGGCGGGTCACCCCTTCCGTCGTCGCGTTCACGAAAGACGGCGAGCGGCTGGTAGGCCAGGTGGCCAAGCGCCAGGCCGTCACGAACCCGCAGAACACCGTGTTCTCGATCAAGCGTTTCATGGGGCGGCGCATGCCCGAAGTGGTCGAGGAGAGTAAGCGCGTTCCCTACCGCCTGGTCGATGGCCCGAACGGCCTCGCCGCGGTGGACATCGGGGGCAAGCGCTATACGCCCCCTGAGATCTCGGCCATGATCCTGCAAAAGATGAAGCAGACGGCCGAAGACTATCTGGGCCACAAGGTCGAGAAAGCGGTCGTCACGGTACCCGCCTACTTCAATGACGCGCAGCGCCAGGCGACCAAGGACGCCGGCAAGATCGCGGGCTTGGACGTCGTGCGGATCATCAACGAGCCCACGGCCTCGGCCCTGGCATACGGACTTGAAAAGAAGAAGGAAGAGAAGGTCGCCGTGTACGATCTCGGCGGCGGGACCTACGACATCTCGGTGCTCGAGCTCGCCGAGGGCGTGTTCGAGGTGAAGTCCACGAACGGCGACACGCACCTGGGCGGCGACGACTTCGACGCGCGGATCATCGACTGGCTCGTCGCTGAGTTCAAGCGCGACCAGGGGATCGACCTGTCGAAAGATCCCATGGCACTCCAGCGGCTCAAGGAGGCCGCGGAGAAGGCAAAGATGGAGTTGTCCACCGTGATGCAAACGGAGATCAATCTGCCGTTCATCACGGCGGACCAGTCCGGCCCCAAACACCTGACGATCTCGCTCACCCGGGCGAAGCTCGAGCAGCTGGTCGACGATCTCGTGCAGCGCACGATCCCGCCGATGCAGCAAGCGCTCAAGGACGCCGGCCTCCAGCCTGACGCCATCGACGAGGTCATTCTCGTGGGTGGTCAGACGCGGATGCCCAAAGTCCAGGAGATCGTCCAGAAGTTCTTCGGGAAAGAGCCCCATAAGGGCGTGAACCCGGACGAAGTCGTGGCGATCGGCGCTGCGATCCAGGGTGGCGTGCTCGCCGGCGAGGTGAAGGACGTGCTGCTCCTCGACGTGACGCCCTTGTCTCTCGGGATCGAGACGCTGGGCGGCGTGACGACGGTTCTGATCCAGCGCAACACGACGATCCCCACGAAGAAGTCCGAGGTGTTTTCGACGGCCGAAGATGGACAGACGACCGTCGAGATCCACGTGCTCCAGGGCGAGCGGCAAATGGCGCTCGACAACCGGACGATCGGCAAGTTCCAGCTGACCGGGATCCCGCCGGCTCCCCGCGGGGTGCCGCAGGTCGAAGTGACCTTCGACATCGACGCGAACGGGATCTTGCACGTCTCGGCGAAGGACAAGGCGACGGGCAAGGAGCAGAAGATCCGGATCGAAGCCTCCTCGGGTCTCGGGGACAAGGACATCGACCGGATGGTGAAAGACGCCGAGGCCCAC
>DATNIM010000106.1:0-2907 GCA_035604455.1 Gemmatimonadales bacterium | reverse complement strand
CCGCCTTGCATGTCGGCGTCGGTGTTGAGCATCAGGGCTGCGTCGTCCGGGGTCGGGACGAAGACGACCCCGCCGTCGTCGTTGCCGCCGTCCTCGCCGGGGCCACCTGGACCGCCTTGGCCAAAGCCCTTGCTGCTGCTCCCGCAAGCGGCGATCCACGTCAATGGCACCGCCAAACCGAAGGCCCACGATGAACGCATTGCGATCTCCCTTGGACGTCGCGCCAGTAGCAGCCAGTAGAAGCAAGTGTGTATGAGCCGCCAGCGGACCCGGTCAAGGACCGCGATGGCCAATGCTAGTGACCCGCGGTGACGGTAAGGTCGATCGCCCGGTTCGGGAGCGCCCACGGTTTCGTCATTCGTGCGACCGGCCGCTCCCGGTCAGGGTGCATGGCCGGGGCGGTCCTCGACTGAGCGCGGACCGCAGCCATACTGGTCTCCCTGACGGCGCCACTCGGTGATGCCTGCACCCCGATACCGCTTCATCGCGTTTGGCGGGTGCGCCGAAGGAGCCTAGCACTGCTGCCGGAGAGTGAGCTTCCGACGTGATGCTGCGTGCGCGTGATGTGGCATCGCGGGCACCCCGACGCGGACAACGTGAGCACCACGGCGAACACGCTCGCGTCGACCCCGAGCGGGGTCCCCTACGTGTACCCGACGGCCGAGGAGAACGGGGGCGGGCTGTACACGCAATGGCCTGTTCACAGGAAACGTCGAAGTCACGTTCTGAGCGGGTGCTCCGGTCCCTCGCAGGTCGTTCACCGATGCGTGCGCCCACTGGATGGCGCCATTCCCTTTTCCCGTCGATACTTGTCGGCGGTCGATCCGGTCCAGCGCTTGAAGGCCCGCCTCAGGGCCCGGCCCTCCGAGAATCCAAGGCGCTCGGCGATCTCGTTGATGCTCATGTCCGTGCCGGTCAGCAGGTCGGTAGCGTGCTTGCACCGAACCACGTCCACCAGCGACTGATACGACGTGTCCATCTCGTCGAGGCTGCGCCGCAGCGTCCGGGGGCTCGTCTGAAGCGCATCCGCGACCTCTTCCGGGCCAGGATATCGTCCCGGCTTGGCCTCGAGGATTCGGCGAACCTTGGCAAGGAGCCCCTCGGAAGAAACGCCCGGCAAAAGGTTCGTCGCGCACTCGCGCTCGGCCACCCGCGCAGTAACCGGATCGGACGAAGAGATCTTCTGGCCTAGGATCGCAGCGTCGATGACGATCTGGATAACAGGTTGTCCGAAGAGAATGGGCCCGGTTCCTGCGATCTCCGCGTAGCGCGCGGCGTGCGGCGGCTCGGGATAGTCCAGCCTCACCTCGCGACAGGGCACATCCCTTCCGAGCAGCGCGCGGCTGAGACCCAGAAACGTGACGAGGAGGACCTCCGTGGCCACCACATGCAGAGGGTGAAGCGAGATCGCCTCCCGGGCGGTCACCAGGACGACTTTCCCCTCGAAGTCCAGCGACAGGTCCCAGAAGGGCGCAATCAATCGATAGTACCGTATACCCAGTTCCAGAGCCGCCTTTGCATCCGGACTGCTCATCGCGGCTAGCCCCAGCATGCCTAGGTTGGAGAGCTGCACTCGACGGCCGAGGTCGATGCCGAAGCCGGAGTTGCCGGTGAGCCGAAGCGCGTTCCTTGCGAGTCGCGCGTACTGGCGAGCCGAGATGCGGGCGTCCGGGCTCTCGAACATCGCGGGATTGATCCCCGTCCCGTGCAGCAGAACTGCGCGGTCGGCGCCCTGCTCCACCGCCACCTCCGTCATCAGACGGGGAAAGTGCGTGGGGATCACCCGGGCGTCGTGGTCGAGGAACGTGCGCGTGCGCTTGGCCATGTTCCGCAACGCTGCCCTGCAACGCAGGCACGACCTAACTGTGTTGATCCCCAACGTCTTGCCGCCTAATCCCGCAAAGGATCTGGAGGGGTCGAGCGCGTAGAAAGCCCGATGGCGCGGGGTATAGCGCGGGCGGGATCGTGCGCAAGGTCAGGTTGGTGTCGAGCATGGGCTTGGGCGAGTTCGCGTTCGAGGAGGAGCGCGACGGCGTGGATGCCGTCGTTCCCGAGCGAGGGGAGGCAGGACAGTCGGAACTGGCCGAGCACGCCGGCTGCGATGTCGTCGGTGGCCGCGCCTCCGTGACGGCGGAGCAGCAGGTCGAGCGCGCCGCGCATCCAGCCAACGCCGAGGCCGTCGCCGTCGAACAGCAGGTGCCCGGCGCTGGGGAGCCATTGCAGGGCGATGAGGTCGAGAGCCTGGCGGAGCCAGAGGGCGGGGTCGGCAGAGCGTTCGCGGTCGGCGTCATCGGCCTCGTGGTGCTGTTGGCGCAGGTGCTCCTGGAGGGTCCGTGAGGCGTCGCGGGTAGCGCGTCGGCCTCGGTGCTCGGCGAAGTGGTTGCGGGCGAGAAGGCCGTCGTAGCGGGTTCGGGCAAGCCACATACAGCGACTTACCGGCAAGTCCGTCGCGGTTCCGTTCAAGCTGGAACCGCGGACCAAGTTGGAATCAATCGAGTCCCCGTCGCGCGGGGGCGCATGTTTCCAGCGGCCAGGTGTCGCCAGACGTCAGGAGCGCGGGAGGCTCGCGGTGAAGTCGTCGAACGCGCGGGCTCCGGTGGTCAGCCACATCTCCCGGCCCGCCGGCGGCATGCCCGCGAGCATGTGCGCGCGCTGCGATTCGCTCATGTGCTCGCGCACGAGCCCGATGATCATCCACTTGTCGCCCGTGAATCGCGACATGGCGTGGCCCGGCAGGGATCCCCACTCGGCTTCCGTCAGGTGATCGGCGGCGAGCGGGAGGATCTCGGCGTCCTCCACGTCGAGGTGGCTCCCGAGCTCGGAGCCCAGGGTGCCGAGCGCGGCGACGAGCGCATCCCCCGCGGGCCCCGCGGGGCTCCTCTTCCACGAAGCGAGCGCCGCCTCCGC
>DATNIM010000105.1:0-2726 GCA_035604455.1 Gemmatimonadales bacterium | reverse complement strand
GTGCGCGAGGGAGTGACCGAGCGTGAACTCGCACGCCTCCTCGTGGCGCACGCGTTAGGCCATGGAGCGGAGGCAGTCTTGATGGCGCAGGTGGCCGCTGGCGCGCGCGCGATTTTTGCAAATCCTCGTCCCAGTTCTCATCGGCTGCGTCGCGGTGACCTCGTTAAGATCGACGTGTTTGTCTCGGTGAGCGGGTATCTCGCCGATACCGGAAGAACGGTGGTCGTCGGGCCACCCTCCCAACGCCAGCGGGACGTGTGGTCTCAAATGCAGGAGACGCTCAGCGTCGTCGAAGCGACGATCCGACCAGGTGTGTCTGTCGCCGAGCTATGGGCAGTCTACGCGAAGGCATTTCGGAGGCATGAGCTAGTTCCCGTTGTGCGCCTTGGACACGGACTGGGTCTCGGTCTCCAAGAGAGACCCTATGTGACCGCGTTGGACAGGACGTTCCTTGAACCGGGGATGGTTCTCGCCATTGAACCTGTGGCTGGAGCGGGCCGTGGTGCGGGGTTTCATCTCGAGGATAACCTTATCGTCACGTCACACGGCATCGAGAATCTGACGTCAAGATTTGGCCCCGCCTTGATCCAAGTTGGTTAGGAGTGGACTTTCGCACTTTTTGCCTGCAAGAATGAGCTCTATCTCTTCCCTCGCAGTCTGACCGCCTAACCCACGAGCAAACGCGTGCCAAGCAGAATTGGGGTGTATCCCGCTGTTCTATCTGTTATACTTAGAGGTAACAGATAGACAAGGGAGGGATGCCATATGCCTCGCGTACGGACCTCGCCCCCCGCTCCGCTCGTGCTCCGCGGCACCCTGCTGACGCTACGGCGCAAGTGCGGCAAGCCGACCTGCCGGTGTGCCCGCGGCGCGCTCCATGAAACGCCGGCGCTTGCCTACAAGGTCGCCGGCGCCGCGAAGATCCTCACGCTCAGGCCGCAGGACGTCCCGGTGGTCAAGGCCGCGCTCATCCGGTACAAGCGCGCCCGGACTGCACTCGCCCAGCAGGCGCTTGCGGGGCTCACCACGTTTCGCCAGCGGGTGGAACGTGAGAAGGCCGCCGAACGGTTGCGAGGCTGATGAGCAGCCTCGGGCCATGGGAGACCTTGCTGGGGGCATGCGTGACGGTCTTTACTCAGCCCAGCTTTGTCCTCTTCCAGACCCTCGTCTCGGCATGGGTGCTCTGCCCTGGCCGCCGCACCGTGACGCGGATGATCGGGGTGGCCGATCCTGAAGGGGCGCACGCCCATGATGCTTACCATCGCTTCTTCCGCGCCGGGGCGTGGACGATGACCGAGCTGTGGCGCACGCTGGTCGGGCTCCTCGTGACGAAGCTCGCGCCGATCGGGGTGCTGCTGGTCGACTTGGATGACACGCTCTTCCACAAGGCGGGGCGCAAGATCGCGGGGGCCGGCATCTTCCGCGATCCCATCCGGTCGACCGCGCGGAACGTCGTCTACGCCTTGGGCCTCAACGTGGTGGTCTTGACGGTCCGCATCACGCCGCCGTGGGGCGGCGAACCGCTGGGACTGCCCGTCAATGTCCGCATCTACCGCAAGGGCGGGCCGTCGCACTTGGCGTTGGGGGCCGCGATGCTCCGTGAGCTCGCGACCTGGCTCCCAGACCGGCACTTCGCGCTCACGTGCGATGGGGCATACGCAGCCCTCGCCGGCGAAGCGCTCCTGCGGACCCACGTCACCTCGCGGATGCGGCGCGACGCCGCGTTGTACCTGCCGCCGCCTCCACGGAAGCGGGGGCAGCGCGGCCGGCCGCGGAAGAAGGGGCCTCGTCTCCCCTCGCCGGAGCAGCTGGCCCGGCGGACGACCCACGGGTGGGTCCCGACGACCATCAACGTCCGCGGCAAGCCCGTTGACCGGCTGCTGCTCTGTCGCTCCGTGCTGTGGTACCACGTCTGCCCCCAGCGGGTGGTGTTGCTCGTGATCGTCCGCGACCCCGTGGGCAAACAGCCGGATGATTTCTTCTTCACGACCGATCTGAGCGCGGGCCCTGCGGCGGTGGCGAGCCAGTACTCTGGCCGGTGGTCCATCGAAGATACAATCCGAGCAACGAAACAGGCCCTCGGCGGGGAAGACCCGCAAACCTGGAAAGACGATGGGCCCGAGCGTGCCGCGGCGCTCTCGTTCTGGATCTACGCCGCTGTGTGGCTATGGTACCTCAAGGTGTACGGAACGAAACCGTCGTGGCCCACCTTGCCGTGGTACCCGAAGAAGTGCACACCGTCCTTTGTTGATGCGCTGGCCGCGCTCCGCCGTACCCTGTGGCGCGAACGGATTTTCCCGCACTCCAGTTCGGGAATGCTCTCGCTAAAAATCACACACGGTCTCATCGAGATCCTTGCGCAGGCCGCGTAAATCTGTCTATGCAGTCTCAGGAGAACGCCCGGGAACTGCGAAAGTCCACTAGACAGCAGCGGCCAACTTATGCTTCCTCTTGCGGCCAAGTTATGGGTAAAGTGACAGGGAAGACCGCGATCGTCACCGGCGCGTCGATCGGGGGGCTCGGCTACTCGATGGCGCTGGCCCTGGCCGAGGCCGGCGCGGACGTGGCGGTGTGCGATATCGAGGCGCGCCACGCGGACCTCGAGATGACGGCGCGTGCCATCGGGGAGGCGGGACGCCGCGCGCGGATCTGCTGCTTCGACGTCACGGACGGGCCGGCGGTCGAGCGCGCCGTGCAGGACACGGCGCGCGAGTGGGGCCGTCTCA
>DATNIM010000104.1:0-8474 GCA_035604455.1 Gemmatimonadales bacterium | reverse complement strand
ACGATCGTCGCGACGGGCACGGTGACTCCCGTCCAAACCGCCGCTGTGGCGCCGCAGGTCGACGGCATCATCGCGCACGTCAACTTTCGCGAGGGCCAGGAGGTTCGAGCCGGTCAGGAGCTGTTCGAGATCGATCCGGTGCCCTACCGCGCCGCCTACGACCAGGCGGTTGCGACCCTCGCTCGCGACAGCGCCACGGCTGAGAATGCGACCCGTGAGGCTGTCCGCTATGACCAGCTCGAGCAGGGCGGGTACGTCACGCACGAAGAAGCTGAGCAGCAGCGGGCCACCGAGGCCGCCGCGCTCTCCACGGTCCAGGCGGACCGGGCTGCGGTCGCGGCCGCCGCCGTAAACCTCGATCGCACCACGATTCGCGCGCCCATCGGCGGGCGCACGGGCGGCGTGCTCGTGCGCGAGGGCAACGTGGTGCATTCGGCCGCGGCGCCGACGCTCGTCCTCATCAATGAAATGGCGCCCATCCTCGTGCGGTTCGCCGTGCCGGCAAACGAGCTGCCCCTGCTGCTGCACTACGGGCGGAACGGCGGGTTGCCCGTCACGGTCGTGTCGGGCGTGGTCCCTCTGCCCGCCGAGGCGGGGTCAGGCGCCGGTGCGGGGCAGGGCGCCGATCCGGTGAGTGGGCCCGCGCCCGCTGCCCCGGGCCGGGCCGACGACCACTCCGGCAGCCTGTCGTTCATCGACAACGCCGTGGACACGACGACGGGGACGATCATGCTCAAGGCGATCTTCCCGAACAGCGACCGCAGCTTGTGGCCGGGGCAGTTTGTCACGGTCTCACTGCTCATGTACACCGAGCAGAATGCGCTCGTGGTCCCTACGCCCGCGATCCAAGCGGGCCAGCAGGGCAGTTACGTCTACGTGGTCGATTCGACGGGCACGGCGCAGACCCGGTCGGTCGTGATCGAACGGGCCGCGGGCGGGGTTACGGTGGTGGCGTCGGGCGTGCGCCTGGGCGACCGGGTGGTGGTCGCCGGCCAATCGCGGCTCACCCCGGGAGCCGCCGTCACGCTCGCCGGGGCTGATTCCGCCCGTGGCGCAGGCCAGCACGGTCACCACAAGCAGTAGCGGAGCCGCCGCGCGGCCCGTGACATGAGCTTCACGAGTCTCTTCATCCGCCGCCCGGTCATGACATCGCTGCTCATGATCGGGATCCTTGTGTTTGGCATCGTCGCCTACCCGAAGCTTCCGGTGAGCGACCTCCCGGTGGTCGATTTCCCGACGATCTCGGTTTCCGCGAACCTGAGCGGCGCCAGTCCCGAGACGATGGCCGCGACGGTCGCGACGCCGCTCGAAAAGGCATTCTCCGCGATCGCGGGGATCGACAATATCACGTCGACGAGCGCGCTCGGCAGCACGCAGATCACGCTCCAGTTCTCGCTCGACCGCGACATCGACGCCGCGGCGCAGGACGTGAACGCCGCCATCTCGCAGACGCTCGCGAGCCTGCCCCCGAACATCATCCCGCCGGCCTATCGGAAGCAGGATCCGTCGGCCGCTCCGATCCTGATGCTCGCGCTCACCTCCTCCGTGCTGCCCCTGTACACGCTTGACGAGTACGCCGAAACGACCATCGCGCAGCGGCTCTCGATGGTGGACGGGGTGGCCCAGGTCGCCGTCTACGGTGCCCAGAAGTACGCGGTGCGGGTGCAGGTGAACCCCGACCGGCTCGCGAACCGGGGGTTAGGGATCAACCAGGTCGCCAGGGCGATCCAGGCCCAGAACGTCCTCGAGCCGACCGGGGTCCTCTACGGCCCCAACCAGACCCTCACCATCGCCGCCACAGGGCAGCTGCTCAATGCCGCCCAGTTCCGCTCGCTCGTCGTCGCCTACCAGCACGGCGCCCCGGTGCACCTGGGCGATCTGGGGGAGGTCCTGGACGACGTGCAGAACAACAAAGCGGCGAGCTGGTACAACGCCAATCGGGCGATCGTGCTCGCGGTCCAGCGCCAACCGGGCACCAACACGGTCGCCGTGGCGGCCGCGGTGAAGGCGGTGTTGGGCGACATCGAGCGGATCCTGCCGCCCACCGTGCGCGTCAACGTGCGCTACGACCGCTCGGTCCCGATCGAGAGCTCGGTGCGTGACGTGAAGACGTCGCTCGTGCTCGCGCTGTCGCTCGTCGTGCTCGTGATCTTTCTCTTCCTTCGTAACCTGGTCGCGACGCTGATCCCGAGCCTCACCTTGCCCATGGCCGTGGTCGGCACGTTCTCGGTGATGGCGCTCCTGGGGTTCAGCCTGGATACGCTGTCCCTGATGGCCCTCACCCTCGCCGTGGGGTTCGTGGTTGACGACGCGATCGTCATGCTCGAAAACGTCGTGCGGCACCTCGAGGCCGGGCAGCCGCCCATGGTCGCCGCGCTCGAAGGCGCTGCCGAGGTGAGCTTCACGATCGTCTCGATGACGCTCTCGCTCGCCGCGGTATTCATTCCGCTGCTCTTCATGGGCGGGATCATCGGGCGCCTGTTTCGCGAGTTTGCGATCACGATCGGGGCGGCGATCGTCGTGTCCGGGTTCGTGTCCTTGACGCTCACCCCGATGTTGTGCAGCAGGCTCTTGCGTCCCATGACCGAGATCGCGCACGGCCGCTGGTTCAACGCGGGCGAGCGTTTCTTCGAGCGGGTGCTCGGGAGCTATCGCCGGAGCTTGGACTGGGTGATGGGCCACCGGCCGCTCACGCTCCTGTTCTCAGCTGGGATTCTTGCCGGCACGACCGCACTCTTCATCGTCATCCCGAAGGGGCTCTTCCCGAGCAGCGACACCGGGCTCCTGCAAGGGACAACCGAAGCGGCCCAGGGCACGTCGTTCGCGGAAATGGTCCGTTTGCAACAGCTCGCGGCGGCCGCCCTGGCCCGCGATACGAACGTGGCGGGGTTCATGTCGTCGGTCGGGTCGGGCGGCGCGGTGGGTGCGGCGAACCAGGGGAGTTTCTTCATCGCCCTCAAGCCAGCTGGGCGGCGGCCGTCGGCCGACGCCATGGTGCTCGAGCTCTCCCGCGCGCTCGGCCACATCCCCGGGCTCAACGTCTATATCCAGAACCCCCCGGCGATCCGCATCGGGGGACGGGGGTCGAAGAGCCAGTACCAGTTCACGCTCCAGGGGAACGACCTGACGGCGCTCTACCAGGGCTCGCAGCAGCTCCTCGCCCGGCTCCGCGAGCTGCCGACGGTCACGGCCGTGACGACTGATCTCCTGAACGCGAACCCCCAGGTCACGGTGCGGCTCGACCGGGACCGGGCGGCCGCGCTCGGGGTGACCTCGGCTGGGCTTGAGGCCGCGCTCGCCAACGCCTACAACGAACAGCAGGTCTCGACCATCTACACGAGTTCGAACGAGTACTGGGTGCTGCTCGAGGTCGAGCCCGGCGCGCAGCTCGACGCGGCCGCGTTGGGGCGGTTGTACGTGCCCGGGACGAACGGTCACCTCGTCCCGCTCCGCGCGGTCGCGGATTTCGAGACCGGCGTGGGTCCGCTCTCGGTGAACCACTCGGGGCAGTTTCCCTCGGTCACCCTCTCCTTCAACCTCGCCGCGAACCAGTCGCTCGGGGACGCCGTCACGGCGATTACGAAGATCGCGCGCACGGTGCTGCTCAACCGTATCACGACCGGGTTCTCGGGGACGGCGCAGGCGTTCGTGTCGTCGCAGCAGGGGCTCGGCATGCTTCTCCTTATTACGATCTTCGTGATTTACGTGATCCTCGGGATCCTCTACGAGAGCTTCATCCACCCGATCACGATCCTCACCGGCCTGCCCTTTGCCGCGTTCGGGGCGCTGCTCGCGCTGTTCGTGACGGGGGTCGAGCTCGATGTCTACGGGTACGTCGGCGTCATCATGCTGATCGGCATCGTGAAGAAGAACGCCATCATGATGATCGACTTCGCGGTCCAAACGGAGCGGCAAGCACACACGACGCCGGCCGAGGCGATCACGAAGGCCGCGGCGGTGCGGTTCCGGCCGATCATGATGACGACGGTGGCGGCGATCGCGGGGACGCTGCCGATCGCGATCGGGATCGGGGCGAGCGGGGCCTCGCGCCGGCCGCTTGGGGTGGCCGTGGTGGGCGGGCTCGCGGTGTCGCAGATCGTCACGCTGTACGTGACGCCCGTGTTCTACACCTATTTCGACGATCTCCAGACGTGGCTGAGCGCGCTCCCCGCGCGGTGGCGGGCGCGGCTCGACCCCGCTGAGTCCCGGCCATGAACTTCACCGCGCTCTACATCCGCCGGCCGGTCATGACGTCGCTCGTCATGGTCGCGATCCTGTTCTTCGGCATCGTCGCCTACCGGCGCCTCCCGGCGAGCGACCTGCCCAACGTCGACTTCCCGACGATCACGGTGACGGCCGTGCTCCCCGGCGGCAGCCCCGAGACCATGGCCGCGACCGTGGCCACGCCGCTCGAGAAGCAGTTCTCGACCATCGCCGGCATCGACAACATGACGTCGACGTCGAGCCTCGGGCAGACGCAGATCGTCATCCAGTTCGCCCTGGACCGCGACATCGACGCCGCCGCGCAGGACGTGCAGGCGGCGATCACCCAGACGCTGCGCACGCTGCCGCAGGGCATCTATCCGCCGTCCTATCAGAAGAGCAACCCGGCCGACGCCCCCATCCTCACGCTCGCCCTCACGTCGGACGTCCTGCCGCTCTCGACGCTCGACGAGTACGGGGAAACGACGATCGCGCAGCACCTCTCGATGGTGAGCGGCGTTGCCCAGGTGCTCGTCTACGGGACGCAGAAATACGCCGTGCGCGTCCAGCTCGACCCGGCGGAGCTCGCGTCCCGGAACCTGGCACTTGAGGACGTGGCGACGGCGATCGGGAGCGAAAACGTGAATCTCCCGACCGGCGTGCTGTGGGGACCCAAGACCGCGCTCACGCTCGAGGCCACGGGGCAGCTCGCGGACGCGAACGCGTTCCGCGACCTCATCGTAGCCTACCGCAACGGCGCCCCCGTGCGCCTGCGCGAGCTCGGCCGCGTGATCGACGACGTGCAGAACAACAAGACCGCGAGCTGGTACAACGGCGCCCCGTCGATCGTGCTCGCCATCCAGCGGCAGCCCGGGACGAACACGGTCGCCGTGGCCCAGCGCGTGCGAGGCGCCCTCGCGAGCCTGCAGAGCTCGATCCCGTCCTCCGTCCACGTGGCCACGCTGTTCGACCGCTCGACCACGATCCAGGAGTCGGTGCACGACGTCACATTCACCCTCGAGCTCACGCTGTTCCTCGTCGTGCTCGTGATCTTCCTGTTCCTCAGGAACCTGTCCGCCACGGTGATTCCGAGCTTGGCGCTCCCGATGTCCATCATCGGGACCTTCTCGGTGATGTACCTGCTCAACTACAGCCTCGACAACCTGTCGCTCATGGCCCTGACGCTCGCGGTCGGGTTCGTCGTGGACGATGCGATCGTGATGCTCGAGAACATCGTCCGCCACATGGAAATGGGAAAACCGGCCCTGCAGGCGGCCTTGGACGGCGCGGCCGAGGTGGGATTCACGATCCTTTCGATGACGCTCTCGCTCGCCGCCGTCTTCATCCCGATCCTCTTCATGGGCGGCATCATCGGAAAGCTGTTCCACGAGTTCGCGGTGACGATCGGCGTCTCGATCCTCGTGTCCGGGTTCGTCTCGCTCACGCTCACGCCGATGCTCTCGAGCCGGTTCCTGCGCTCCGACCACGGGCGCTCGCACGGGGCGCTCTACCTGGTGACGGAACGCGTCTACGATCGTTGGCTTGGGGCGTACGCCCGGAGCCTCGAGTGGGTGATGGCGCATCGCGTGGGCACGCTCGTCTTCTCGGGCGTGATCCTCGTCGCGACGGCCTGGCTCTTCTGGGTCACGCCGAAGGGGCTCTTCCCCAGCGACGACACGGGCCAGCTCATCGCCACGACCGAAGCGAGCGAGGGCGTCTCCTACGACGTCCTGGTCGCGCGCCAGCAGCAGGTCGCGAGCGTGCTCGCCCGCGACCCCGACGTGCTCGCCGTCACGTCCGCCGTCGGCACGACGGCCGCGGCCAACCAGGGGCAGATGACGATCGCGCTGCGGCCAATCGGGGAGCGCCGGCGCAACGCCGACGCCATCGCGCGCGACCTGGCCGAGACGGCGCTCAGCGTGCCCGACATCACCACGTACGTCCAGAACCCGCCCGCGATCTCGATCGGCGGGCTCACGTCGAAGAGCCTCTACCAGTACACGCTCCAATCGGGCGACATCACGACGCTGAACACCGCGGCCCGCGCGCTCGAGGCCCGGTTGCGGCAGGTCCCGGTGCTCACCGACGTGACGAGTGACTTGTTGATCGAAAACCCGCAGGTGACCGTGGCGATCGATCGCGAGCACGCCGGGCAGCTTGGGGTCACGGCGACCGAGATCGAGAACACGCTGTTCGACGCGTTCGGGCAGCGGCAGGTCTCGACGATCTACACGCCCACGAACGAGTACTGGGTCGTGATGGAGCTCCTGCCGCAGTTCCAGGCGGACGTGCAGTCGCTCGGCAGTCTCTGGGTGCGGAGCGCGGGCGGGCCCGTGGTGCCGCTCAGCGCGGTGGCGACGTTCGAGAACAGCGTGGGTCCCGTGACCGTGAACCATTCCGGTCAGCTGCCGTCGGTCACCGTGTCGTTCGATCTCGCCCCCGGGGTGGCTCTCGGCACGGCCCTCGCCGCCGTGGATCAGGAGGCGCGTGCGTTACCGCCGGCCGTCGAGGGCGCGTTCTCGGGGACCGCCGAGGCGTTCGTGACGACGCAGCAGGGCATGGTCCTGCTCCTCGTGCTCGCGATCTTCGTCATCTACATCATCCTCGGGGTGCTGTACGAGAGCTACATCCATCCCATCACGATTCTCTCGGGGCTGCCGTTCGCCGGGTTCGGGGCGCTCGTGACCTTGCTCGCCTGTCATCTCGACCTCGACATGTACGGCTTTGTCGGCATCATCATGCTGATCGGGATCGTGAAGAAGAACGCGATCATGATGATCGACTTCGCGCTCGAGGCGGAGCGCGGCGGGCGCGGGCCCGCGGAGGCGATTCTCGAAGCGGCACGCGTGCGGTTCCGGCCGATCATGATGACCACGATGGCGGCGCTGATGGGCGCGTTGCCGATCGCGGTCGGGTGGGGCGCGGGCGCCGCCACGCGGCGGCCGCTCGGTGTCGCGGTCGTGGGAGGGCTCGCGTTTTCGCAGCTCGTCACGCTATACGTGACGCCCGTGTTCTACACCTATCTCGACGAACTCCAGACCTGGCTCGTGCGCCGCCCGGCGCGGGGCGTGTTTGGCGCGGTCGCGGCCGAGCCCGCGAGCGACTAGCCGGCGATTGTAACGAGCTCCCCGGATGCGGGGGCGTATCTGCAAGTGCTGGCCCCCCTTGACTCACCTCATGGCAGCTGGGTAACGTTACAATCTGCCTAGCAGCGGGGTCCTGAATTCCCCCGCGTGCTATGGTGCGAGCTGCTCTTTGACAACCGATGATCGAGCGTGTGGAGTGCGGCCCCGATTGAGCGGTGCGCGTGTCAGACGCGTGCCGCGAGGGGTTTCAACTCTGATTGTGATTCGGACGATGGATTACAGTCGTTCGGTTCGAGCTATTTCGAACTTCTCATTCATTGGAGAGTTTGATCCTGGCTCAGGACGAACGCTGGCGGCGTGCCTAACACATGCAAGTCGAACGGGATCGGGGGCAACTCCGGTTCAGTGGCAGATGGGTGCGTAACGCGTGAGGAACTTGTCCGACGGTGGGGGATAGCCGGCCCAACGGCCGGGTAATACCGCATTCGCTCGTGCTGGGGCATCCCGGTGCGAGCAAAGCAGCCGCAAGGTTGCGCCGGCGGAGGGACTCGCGACCTATCAGCTAGTTGGCGGGGTAACGGCCCACCAAGGCTACGACGGGTAGCTGGTCTGAGAGGATGGCCAGCCACATTGGGACTGAGACACGGCCCAGACTCCTACGGGAGGCAGCAGTGGGGAATATTGCGCAATGGCCGAAAGGCTGACGCAGCGACGCCGCGTGTGGGATGACGCCCTTCGGGGTGTAAACCACTGTTGCCCGGGACGAACGAGGAGATTTATCTCCTGTGACGGTACCGGGTGAGGAAGCACCGGCTAACTCCGTGCCAGCAGCCGCGGTAATACGGAGGGTGCGAGCGTTGTCCGGAATCACTGGGCGTAAAGGGCGCGTAGGCGGTTCGTTAAGTTGCTGGTGAAATCCCGGGGCTCAACTCCGGGGCTGCCGGCAAGACTGGCGGGCTCGAGCACGGTAGAGGCAGATGGAATTCCCGGTGTAGCGGTGGAATGCGTAGATATCGGGAAGAATACCGGTGGCGAAGGCGTTCTGCTGGGCCGTTGCTGACGCTGAGGCGCGACAGCGTGGGGAGCAAACAGGATTAGATACCCTGGTAGTCCACGCCGTAAACGATGGGCACTAGGTGTCGCGGGTGTTGACCCCTGCGGTGCCGTAGCTAACGCATTAAGTGC
>DATNIM010000103.1:0-12229 GCA_035604455.1 Gemmatimonadales bacterium | reverse complement strand
AAGCCCCCGCCGCTTCGACAGCCCAGACTATGCCGCCGTTATTGGCAAACCGGGGCTCCCTCTGAGGAGCTCGCCGTCGCCGGTGCGGCCGGCGTGATCGACCCGATGTAGATCCCGCAGCTCACCGTGGTGTTCAGGTTCGTGATGTGCGACGTCCACCCGGCCTGCGTGCCGGTCCCGATCGTCACCGTCCCGAGCGTGTTGCCAACGGTCGGGCACCACTGGACCGTGCCCGCCACCGGTGGGTTCGCGCACGAGATGGTGGTGCTGTACTTCACGGAGTCGGCGAAGTAGGCCTCCTCCGCTGTCACCAGGTTGCGCAGATCGGACTTCATCGATGCGATGTACGCCTTCTGTTTCGTGTTTGCGAACTTGGGAATCGCGATTGCGGCGAGAATGCCGATGATGACAACCACGATCAAGAGCTCGATGAGCGTAAAGCCCTTGCGGTTCATCTGTCCTCCTCGACGTTGACGGCTACTGCCTACGAGTGACGGCTTTCGCTGCGTCAGGAAGCGGCCCTAGCTCGCTCCCCCAATCGGTTCTGAACCAGGGACTTGCACTGGCGCGAGCCCTCGAGGCCCTCGGCCTGCGCGCCGTTTCACCAAGCCCCGTGCCGCGGCGGATGTACCGCATCTGCCCCACCCAGGCCACCCAAGCATTCCGCGTCGCGAGACGGCCTCGCTCAAACTGAAAGAGCGGGGGGGGAAGATTTCCCCCCCCGCCGAACGTCATTCCTTTCAGCCTACCTTACTGGCAAACCGGTGCGCCCTCGGACGAACTCGCCGTAGCCGGAGCCGTCGGCGTGATCGACCCGATGTAAATCCCACAGCTCGTCACCGTGTTCAGATTCGTGATGTTCGTCGTCCACCCCGCCTGCGTGCCGGTCCCGATCGTCACCGCCCCGAGCGTGTTGCCAACGGTCGGGCACCACTGGACCGTGCCCGCTACCGGCGGGTTCGCGCAGGAGATGGTCGAGCTGTACTTCACGGAGTCCGCAAAGTACGCCTCTTCCGCCGTCACGAGGTTCCGCAGATCGGACTTCATCGACGCGATGTACGCCTTCTGCTTCGTGTTCGCGAACTTGGGAATCGCGATCGCCGCGAGGATGCCGATAATCACGACCACGATCAACAGTTCGATCAGGGTAAAGCCCTTGCGATTCATGTGCCCTCCTAGAAGTGACTGCCACCTGCCCGAGAGTGACGGCGTTTCCGTCAAGCAGCGACCCTGGCCCTCCCAAGGACTCGCCCGCCCCCACCAACCCTTACTGGCCGGTCAGCGGATCTCCGTTGCCTCCACCACCACCCGACTCCGCGATGCGAGACGGCCTTCACCGCAGAGGCGAACGGCGGGGGAACACGTCCCCCCGCCCGCCTTACACCCTTCTTCAGCTTACTGGCAAACCGGTGCACCCTCGGACGAGCTCGCCGTGGCCGGAGCGGCCGGCGTGATCTGCCCGATGTAAATCGCGCAGCTCGTCACGGTGTTCAGATTCGTAATCCCGGCGGTCCACCCTGCCTGCGTGCCGGTCCCGATCGTCACCGCCCCGAGCGTGTTGCCAACGGTCGCGCACCACTGGACCGTGCCCGCTACCGGCGGGTTCGCGCAGGAGATGGTGGTGCTGTACTTCACGGAGTCCGCGAAGTACGCCTCTTCCGCCGTCACGAGGTTCCGCAGATCGGACTTCATCGACGCGATGTACGCCTTCTGCTTCGTGTTCGCGAACTTGGGAATCGCGATCGCCGCGAGGATGCCGATGATCACGACCACGATCAACAGTTCGATCAGCGTAAAGCCCTTCCGGTTCATCGCACTACCTCCTGTTGGTCCGCTACCCGTGAGGCCGGGAGCAGGGGTCATGACGGCTCACCCCCCCAAAGGGGCAAGGCTCGTGCCCAGCGGGGAGTTAGCGCCGTAACACGCTGTTTCGTATGTTGTTATGATGATGGAAGGGCCGACGAGGGGAGCCCTTCCGGGCTCCTGAAGGACGCGTTCTGCAAGACCCCCTCGTTCCTCGCAAGACCCTATGGCGTACCATGATGGAACGTCGCCCGCGGGCGAAACGTCGCGAAGCGACGCTTAGTGCACGGGCGGTGGCAGGTGCGTGAGCAAGGAGTCAGAGACCGCGCTGTCGCCGCGGTTCCGTGCGACCGTCGCCTCGAGGCGGTAGTAGTAGTCGCAGCCCCTGCAGAGCCGCTCGAGCTGCACGAGGCACGAGTCGGCGAGGGTCGGATTGCCGTTCGCAAACCCGGCGTCGGCACCCCACATGAAGAGCCACGGCAGCCGGTCGTAGATCCCGCGCGCCACCCGGAACGCCTCGACCGCCTTCGCGGTCTCGTGCCCGCGGAGGTAGATGCCCACCATCCGCGCCGGTCCGTCGAAGGAACGCGGCGAGTCCTCGAGCTCGCTCATGATGACGGTCTGATCGTCCCGCCAGACGGGGACCCGCGCGGCGGTGCGGGCGGCCCCGGCGACCCCAAGGAGAGCGAGGATCACGGGCCAGCGGCGTGGGGCAACGTCGGGCAGGGCGACACCCACCGCCAGCGCCAACCCTGCACTCGGCAGATAGAGCGTGCGTTCCGCCACGAGCACGCCGATCGGGAACAGGAGGTTCGCGACCGGCAGCAGCGCGATCCCGATCCAACCCAAGCCGAACGCTTCGACGCGGCGGTTGTGACGGATCGCGAACCCGATGAGCGCGATCCAGGCCCCGAAGCATGCGGCCCCCGTCAAGAAACGCGGATCGGAGATGGCGCTGACCAGCGTGCGCTCGGCCGGCGAATAGTCTACCCGCAAGGCGAGTGGAAATACGAAGAGCCGCGCGACGTCCGCCAGGGCCGCTACGGCCGTCAAGCGCACGTCCACAGCGCTCGCGCCAACGAACACGGCCGCGATGCTCTCAATGCGCGCGAACGGATGCAAGACGGTCCAGCGAACGATCCCGTAAACGAGCCCGACCGTGACCCAGCCGCCCACGTATGCGGCCATGCGGCGCCCGGTGGGCCGGCCCAGTCCCAGCAGCCATCCCCACACCACGAGCCCGGGGACGACGGCGCCGTTTTCCTTGCTGAGGACGCTGCACGCGAACGCCGCGAGACTCCACCACACCGAATCCGTGACGAGGGCCGCGTAGACCGCGAGGATCGCAAAGAGTGCGGTCATCAGCTCGGCTCGGCCGACGATGTTGGCGACCGCTTCCACGTGAACCGGGTGGACCGCAAACAGGATCCCCGCGACGTAGGCCGCTCGGTCGCCGCCCCACCGCCGCGCGAGCACCGCGAGGGCGATGCTCGCGCCCGCATGCCAGCAGAGATTCACGGCGTGAAACCAAGCGACGGCCCCGGTCCGCACATCGATGGCGTAACTCGCGATCGTGAGCGGCCGGTAGAGTCCGCCGCCCATCTGTGCCGGCCAGTAGGGAGCCGCGAATGTCCGCCAAAAGGCACTCCGGGAGAGCAGCAGCGGGTTGTAGTAAATGATGGGCACGTCATCCCACGCCCATTGGTTCCACAGAGCGCCGAGGTACACGACGACCGCGCATGCGCCCACGACCGCGTAAGGGCGCCACTCGGCAACGCGGCCCCTAAGGTGCACGCTGCACCGCGTAGAGTGTGCGTCCGTCGGTCCAGCGTCCGACGAGACGGAGCCAGCCCGGGTAGGAGTCACGCAACCGTTCGAGCTCCTCGCTGCCCCGCAGGTCGCCGCCCCCCGCCAAGACGTACGTGACGCCCTGGCGCTCGAGATACGCGCGGTGCACGTCTACCGGCGGCTCGAAGACGGTGCGTCCATGGATCGCATAGATGTAGAACGGTACCGCCCGGCGACCAGTGTAGAGCCAGACCAGGGGCTCGTGATCGGTGGCGATCACCGCGTCGGACGGCAGGGAATCCACGTGCGCGAGCACCGCGGGAAACTCCGCCGCGACTTGCGCTCCTGCGCGTTCCCACCACCGGCCAGCGAAGCCGCGCACCTGGTAGCGAACGAACCCGAAACCGAGCACGGCGGCGAGGGCCAGGACCGGGGTCCGCCACCATGTCGCTCGCCAGTGTGCGGCCGCACCGGTGGCCCAAGCGATGGCGAGCCAGGGCAGGACGGCCCACAGGAAGCGGTCTGGCGGCACGGGCCACAGCGCGAGCACGGCGAGATATGCGACCAACGTGCCGCCGATCACCGAGGTCCGCGCGAGTTGCCACAACCCGCACACCCCCACGACGATCGCGGGCACCCCACACAGGTAATAGAGGAAGTAGTTCGGCGCCCAGTTCAGCGTCAGCACTGCGAGCGGGCGGGGCAAGTCGGCGAGCCCGCGCAGGACCGAGCCGAGGCTTACGGTCGACAGAAGCGACAGGTAGGAGCCGTAGTCTGAGGCGAGGAGAGGGTCGAGACCCCCGCGGTGAGCTCGCACCCACCATGCCCATCCCACGGCCGCGACGAGACACGGGCTCGCAGCCCAAGCGACGGCGATCCCCGCCGCTCGGGGACCGCGGCTCCTGGTATTCCGCCACACCTGCACGACGACACCGACGCACAGAGCGATGCCGATCGTGCGCACGAGCGACGCGGCGGCGGCCGTCGCGCCCGCGGCCAACGCGGCGCCACGGCTCCCGAGCTCGGGCGGCGCGCGGTCGCCAAGGATCACCGCAATGCTCGTGAGCAGCGCAAACAGGGGCTCCGACATGAGCGTCGTCAGGATCGACAGCCAGGGGATGGCGACTGCCGCCGCGGCGCCGAGTACGACCGCGAGCCAACGCGTGACGCCCTTGCCGATTAAGTCCTGCCGCGCGGCATGCCAGACGAGCAGTGCCGTGGCGAGGGCCGCGCAGAGCAGGTTCACGACTTTGCCCGCAAACACCGCCGTGGGAACGGACAGCGCGCCGAACAGGGGCGCGAGCATGAGAGGATAGGCCGGCGGGTAGTGAATCGCTGCGGGGGTGCCGGGAAGGTTGGGGTAGACGAAGCCCCGGCCGTGCCCCAGCGCCCAGGCGAGGCCGGCGTATAAGCCATCGTCGTAATAGACCCCAACGATGTTGTGATTAAGGGCGACCGCACCGCCGGCAAGCGCGACGAGGCCGGCGAGCCCCGCCGCGCGACGTGGCGTCAGGGAGCCCGCCACGCCCCGGCCGGCGGGAATACGTTGTAGCGAACGATGTGGACCAGGGCGGCGACCCCGTCACGCCACGTGATCTTCTTGCCCTCCGCGTAGGTACGCCCGGAGTATGAGATCGGCAGCTCCCACATCCGCGCACCCGCCTGCGCCAAGCGCGCGGTGACCTCGACCTCGAACCCGAACCGGTCGGCCGTCAGCGGGAGCCGCTTCATGAAATCCGCCCGTACGAGCTTGTAGCACGTCTCGACGTCGGTCAGGTTCAAGTTCGTGAACATGTTGGAGAGGAGGGTGATCACCTGGTTGCCAACCGAGTGCCAAAAATAGAGCACGCGGTGCGGTCCCCCCTGAAAGCGCGAGCCGTAGACTGCGTCTGCCTTCCCAGCCTGGATTGGTTCGAGCAATGTGGGAAGCTCGACAGGGTCGTACTCGAGATCGGCATCCTGGACGACGATGACATCGCCGGTCGCGCAGGCGATGCCGGATCGAATGGCGGCACCCTTCCCGCGGTTTTGCGCATGGCGTTCCACGCGGTCGACCCGGCCGGTCTCGTACAGCTTGTCCAGCACCGCGCCCGATCCGTCGCGCGAACCGTCGTCCACCGCGATGATCTCCACGGTCAACGGCACGCTGCGCACGCGCTCGACCACGCGTTCGATCGTAGACACCTCGTTGTAGATCGGTACGACAACGGACACCTTCAAGGCTCAGGTCCCGGCTTCTCGGTCCCGTCGTAACGGCTGAGCTTGCGATACAGCGTGGAAGGGTCGATGCCGAGCACCTCAGCGGCGCGGGTCTTGTTGCCCCCTTCGTTATCAAGGACCCAGCGGATGTAGGCCTGCTCGATCACGTCGAGCGTCGGGTTCACGTGCTGCCGTTCCGCCACGACCGGCTCGGCGCGCCGCTCGGTGACCCGGTCAGGCATCGCCGCCCGGTCGATCGTCTCGCTCTTCGTCAGCACGACGGCCCGCTCGAGCGCGTTCTCGAGCTCCCGGACGTTGCCCGGCCAGTCGTAGTGCATCACGGCTTCCAGGGCTTCAGCGTCAAGGCGCTTGGGCGGTTCGCTCCGCTCGACGGCGATCCGGTCGAGGAAGGCCGAGACGAAAATCGCGATGTCGTCCCGCCGCTCCCGCAGCGGCGGCAGATTGATCGCGATCACGTTCAGCCGGTAGTAGAGATCGCTGCGGAATCGGCCCCGCTTGATGTCGTCCTCGAGGTTCCGGTTGGTGGCCGCCACGACACGGACGTCCACCGGGATCGCCTCCGTGCCGCCGACTGGTATCGCCTCCCGCTCCTGCAGGACCCGAAGCAGTTTGACCTGCGTGGCAGGCGACATCTCGCCGATCTCGTCAAGGAAGAACGTGCCGCCGCGAGCCGCGGCAAAGAGACCCTGCTTGTCGCGAACGGCACCCGTGAACGAGCCTTTCACGTGCCCGAAGAGCTCCGATTCGAGGAGGCTCTCGGGCAACGCCCCGCAGTTCAACGACAGGAACGATCCGTCCGCCCGCGTCGAGAGCTCGTGGATGTAGCGCGCGATCACCTCTTTCCCCGTGCCCGACTCGCCCTGGATGAGAACCGTGCTCTCGGTCGGGGCGACCTGCTCGACGAGACGAAGCACCTCCTCGAACGAACGCGACTTCCCGAGGGGCCGCACGAGGCCCGACCGCTCCCGGCGGCGGATCTCCTGGCGGAGCTGCTTGTTCTCAGCCTTGAGTTGACGCACCTCGGCCGCGCGCCGACACAGGGCCACGATCTCATCGTTGGAAAAGGGCTTCTGGACGTAATGAAAGGCACCTTCATTGACGGCCTGGATCGCGCTTTGCAGCGAGGCCTGGGCGGTCATGAGAATGACCGGGGTCTCGGGGTCTTGCTCCTTCACGGCGGCGAGGATGTCGATGCCAGTAACGCCCGGCATCTTGATGTCGGTCAGCACGATGTCCGGGGCCGACGCCCGCAGGTGCTCCAAACCGGCCTTCCCTCCCTGGGCCGTCGTGATATCGAACCCCTCGTTCTTGAGCAGGATCCGGAGGGTGTCGAGAATGCCCTGCTCGTCGTCCACGATGAGAATCGAAGGGGCCTGACTCACGCTGCTTCTTCCTTCCGCCGTGCGGACGGGAAATAGACGGTGAACGTCGTGCCCTGGCCAGCGGCCGTGTCCACGAGCACGATGCCCCGGTGCGCGTCGACGGCGCGCTGCACGATGGCGAGTCCGAGACCCGTGCCTCCCGCGCGACCGGTGACGAACGGCTCGAACAGCCGCTCCCGCACGGCGTCGGGGATCCCGGGGCCGTTGTCCGCTACCCGGAGGAACACGGGGCTCTCGATCCCCGCTCCACTCGGGATCTCGGACGAGACGGCCTGGCCCACCGTCACCATCACCCGCGCACCGACGCCACTCGCCTGGAGGGCGTTGAGAATGAGGTTCGAAACGACGCGGTGAAGCAGGTCTTCGTCCCCTTCCATCACCGTCGGCTCGCCCACGAGATCGATTCGCGCGTCGGCGGGACAGTCCGTGTGCTGTCGCACGAGGCGGATCGAGGCGGACACGACGTCACGGAGGTCGAGGGGCCGACACTCGGTCACGCGGACTCTCGAGAAATCGAGAAACTCCGACAGCAACCGCGACAGCCGATCGCTCTCACGCACGATGAGGCCGGCGAGGAACCGCTCGTCCGCGTCCGCGCGCTTCGCCCGCGCGAGCTGCTCGACGGACGAACGGATCGACGCGAGGGGGTTCTTGATCTCGTGGGCAAGGCTCGCCGACAACTCGGCAACGCCCTCGAGACGGGCGGCACGGAGGTGCAGCTCGGCGAGGCGCTTCGAATCGGAGATGTCGGTGAAAATCGCCGTGACCCGGGGGGACGCGTTCGGCGCGGGCGCCAGTGTGTTGGTCGTGAGCCCGATCGGGAACGTCCGGTCCGGGCGATGCACGGTGGCCTCGACGCGCATCGCGCGCACGCCGCGGCGGGCGGTCGCGGTGAGCGCCGCCCAGAACTCGGGCGCGACACGCGCGAACTCGGGCATGATGGGGCGAATCCCCCAGTCGCGTGCGCGAAATCCTAGAATCGATTCCGCCGCCGTGTTGCAGTAGAGGAGTCGGCCGTCGCCGTCCACGGTGACTACGCCGGTCGGAATGTTCTGCAGCACATCGTCCGCCTCGATCCGGGCGCGGCGTAGCTCGCCGGCCAACGCCTCGCGCTCGGCCCCGATCATGGGGACGCGGCTGGCGAAGTACGCCGTCACCACCGCCACCCCGGCAAAGATCCCGA
Organism: Gemmatimonadales bacterium; assembly: GCA_035604455.1. Classification (GTDB taxonomy): domain Bacteria; phylum Gemmatimonadota; class Gemmatimonadetes; order Gemmatimonadales; family GWC2-71-9; genus AG25. The sequence goes on along the minus strand of DATNIM010000103.1, from coordinate 3,853 downwards.
GCTGGATGCCGATACTGGGCGTCAGCGGCGTGCGGTGTCCGAAAATGACGTCGGCCGAATACACGATGCCCACCAGGGCCGTAATGAGCGCCGTGCTCCCGGCCGGCAGCAGCACCGCCGTCACGGCGATTAGGGGGACGTAGAGCGGGGTGAAATCGCTCAGCGGCCCACCGGTGATGTGAACCACCATCGTGATCAGGACGACGTCGAAAATCGCCTGGGCGTAGAGGAAGGTGAGGCTCGGAGCTCGCCCGCGGAGATGCGTGTGCCAATACGAGGCGACGTCCACCGCGACGGTCGCGAGGAGGACGGAGGACGTCAGCAGGAGGTCAAGCGGACCCGCGACGTTGAACTTGAGCGCGGCCGACAGATAGATCGCGGCGGCCACGCATAGCCGGCCGACGTAGATCGACCGAAGCAGGCTCTGCGGGGTGGGAATTACAGCGGCGGCGTCCCGGCTCCAGAACCAGCGCACGTCGGCCTCAATCGCGTCGCGAGAAGCTCCAAGACCCGGCCGAGACGACCCCGGCTAAGTAAAAATGCGCCAATTTGTTAGCGTGATTGGGGTGGGCCTAGGTCCCCAGGGCGCAGGCCCCTAGTATTGGAAGGGCTCTCGCAGAGTGCAAGAGCGGCGCGCGTCACCCGCCTGCGGGCGGACGCGGGGGGGGCGCGGGCCGAGCGGGCCGTTCCGGTGGCGGCGTCGCCGCGGTGCGCTTCTTCCGAAGGCGGGTGTTGCCGTAGGTCCCGCGAAAGATCTTGCCACGCTTCGTCCGCTGATCACCCTTACCCATCGAGAAACTCCTGTGGTCGGTCCGCTGAAGGTATCGCGGCCGACCAAGACCTTCAACGCTCGCGCGCGACGATTACATTGTCCTCCACCATGAACTGTCACACCTGCGGAGCGCCCCTCAACCCAACAGCCCGCTTTTGCCACAAATGCGGGGCCCGGGTGGGAGGGGCCCAGACGGCCACCGGTTGGCAGGCCGGCCTACCCTGGGCGGTGGCCGGCATCGCGCTCGGCGCTCTGGTCGCGGTGGTCCTGATGCGCGTGGGTCGGAGCACGGGGGACGGCGCGCCGACCGCAGAACCCGCGGGGGCCCCGGTGGCACCGATGATGGGCGGTGGGGGGGGCATGCCTCCCGACATCAGCCAAATGAGCCCCGAAGAGCGGGCGACGAGGCTCTATAACCGCGTCATGGCCCTCCACGCCGCGGGAAAGCCCGACAGCGCGGACTTCTTTCTGCCCATGGCGCTGCAGGCCTACGCCATGCTGCCGAACCTGAACGTCGACGCCCGCTACCACGTGGGCGTCCTCGAGCTGACGGGCGGGGACGCGGCGGCGGCGCTCGCGCAGGCCGATTCCATCCGCCAGGTCGCGGCGACGCACCTATTCGGGTTCATGCTCCGCGCACGCGCCCTCGAAGCGAAGAAGGACTCGCGAGGAGCACTGCAGGCCTACCGCGACTTCCTGAAGCATGAGGCAGGGGAGCGGGCCCGTAAGCTGCCCGAGTATGACGAGCACGCGAAGAACCTCGACGCATTCCACCGCGAGGCAGTCGACGCCACCGGGGCCCCTGCGGGGCCCGGGACCTAGACACCCGGAGCACCCGGCGGTCAGACCACAGCCGCCCCGATCCCGCCCGCACCCCCGCGCTGGGACAATTTCAGGAGGAACCGGATGCTGCGCTTCTGCTCGGTGTGGACGGCGCTAGCCGCCGCGTGGATCACGCCCGTTCAAGCCCAACACCCCCCGACGTTCGGGCCCTATAAGCCCCCTCGCGCCTGGCCCGCGGCTCCCCGCCCCTACCACCTCGTCCACCAGCGAATCGCGTTGCGCTTCGACGTAGCGCATCGGACGCTTGCGGCCGACGTGACGACGCGGGCGGTGCTCCTTGGGCCCTCAGACACGCTCCGCCTCGACGCCGATCACCTCACGATCGACCAAGCCACGGATCTGTCCGGACACCCGCTCCACTTCAGCGCCGACAGTACCCACGTGACCGTCTTCCTTCCCGGAGGACACACAGGCGACACAGTCGCCTTCACCCTGCGCTACCACGGAACCCCCGAGCGCGGCATCTATTTCGTCCCCCGCCGGAACGTTGTGTGGTCGCAGGGCGAGACGATCGAGGTCGCGGCCTGGGTGCCGACGTTCAACGCGCCCGACAACAAGACTACCTGGGAGTTCCTCGTCACCGCGGACTCGGGCCTCAAGGTCCTCTCGAACGGGCGCCTGGCCGACGTGACCCCGGTAAACGGCGGCGCCCAGCAGGTCTGGCATTGGGTCCAGGATAAGCCGGCGTCGACTTATCTCTACTCCGTGGTCGTCGGACCCTTCACGGTGCTGCACGACCAGTGGCGCGGCGTTCCGGTCGACTACTGGGTCTACCCTGACACCGTCCCCGCCGCGTGGCGCACGTTCGCGGAGACGCCCGCTATGATCGAGCTCTATTCGCGACTCCTCGGGATCCCGTTCCCCTGGGCGAAGTACGACCAGGTCACGGTGCCGGACTTCACCTACGGGGGCATGGAGAACGTCACGGCGACCACCCAGACCGACCTCGCGCTGCATTCGGCGGCCGACGAACCCGAAAGCGACGGGCGCGATCTCGTCGCCCACGAACTCGCGCACCAGTGGGTAGGCGACCTGACGACCACCGCGGAGTGGGCCGACATCTGGCTCAACGAGGGACTCGCCACCTACCTCGAGTCCGTGCAGCTCGAAAAGACGCGGGGACTCGACGCGGCCGAGCTCGAGTGGTGGCAACAGCAACGCGAGGCCATGGACGCAGACCTCGGCCAGGAGCGGCCGCTCGTGTGGGGTGAATACGAAGGCAACGACCCGGTCGCCCTGTTCTTCAGCGGTCACGTCTACCCGAAGGGCGCCCAGGTCGCGCACCAGCTCCGCCATCTCCTCGGCGACTCGCTTTTCTGGGCCGGGATGCACCGTTTCCTCGCCGACAACGCCTTTCAGCCGGTGACGACCGCTGATTTCGCCAACGCGTTCGAAAAGACGTGCCGCTGCGACCTCGGCTGGTTTTTCGATCAGTGGGCCTACGGCATCGGCTACCCGCGGGTGCGCTTTGCGCGCCGGTGGGACCCGAGCGCTCGGGTGCTCGCGCTCTCGGTAGCGCAGACGCAGCCCGTTGACGCGCGTCACCCCCTGTTCCGATTCCCTGTCACCGTGCGGATCACGACGCGTGACTCGGTGGTGCGCCGCACGATCACCGTCTCCCGCGCGAGTGAGGCCTTCTCGATCCCGCTCCCGTCGGAGCCGCTCGCGCTGCGGTTCGACGAAGGAGGCTGGCTGCTCGGCGTCGTGACGAGCGATATGACGACAGCGGAGCTCGGAGCCATGGCGGAGCATGATCTCGACTTTTCGGGGCGGCTCTGGGCACTCGAGGCCCTGGCCGGGGCGACGGACAGCGCCGCCGTAGCGGCCCGTCACTTGATCGCGCTGAACGAGCACGACCCGTTCCTGCGGCGCCGCGCAATCGCCCAGCTCGGTACGGATTCCTCCCGCGCGACGCTCGTGGTCGTTCGCTCGGCGCTCCGCGACCCCGACTCAGGGGTCAGAGCCCAGGCCCTCGTGACCCTCGATTCCCTGGACCCGCAAGGCGCGAGCGCGGCGGCGAGGACGGCCTATGCTGGGGACCCAAGCGACGTCGTCCGGGCACGCGCACTTCACATCATCGCTCGGGCGGAGGGCGCGGGCGCCTTGCCGACGCTGCTCGAGGCCGCCACGCCGGGACAGTCGCTCAGGCTGCGGGCGAACGCTTTGCGCGCGCTCGCTGGACAGCACGATCCGCGGGTGCTCGACGCCCTCGAGGCCTTCACGGCGTTGAGCGAGCCC
>DATNIM010000102.1:0-4648 GCA_035604455.1 Gemmatimonadales bacterium | reverse complement strand
GGGAGACGTCGTGGCCCGTCAACCCACCCGTCGTCGCCCGCGGCCCTCTCGGAGCGCCGTGCTGGGACGCGCTCTCACCGTCACCTGATGCAGCGCGGACGTGATGTTCGTCCTCGGCGCCTCCGAACGCGGCGCGTGGCCGGCCTGCCTCTCCCGACCCTGCGCCGCCGCGCGGCGGTGCGTCCGCTCCGGGCTAGTCCTCACGCGATCGGAACGTCGCCAGTGCCAGCCCAAACGCCGCGGCGAGCACGCCAGCGATCACCGCGAGGTCGACGGCGAAGGGGTGCACCACCAGGACCCCGGCCAGCGGGGACCCAGCGTAGATCACCCCTCGCAATGCGTCCACCGCGTACGTCAAGGGGTCCACCCGCACGAGCATGGCCATCCAGGCCGGCAGCCCGCGCATCGGGAAGAACGCCCCGGAGAGGAGCCACATCGGCACGACGAGGAAGTTCATGATGACCTGGAACCCCTCCATCGTGGACATCCGCGACGCGATCGCGAGGCCCAGGCTGGTCAACGCCGAGGCCACGAGCACCATCACCAGGCACAGTTGCAGAACCTCCACCGGGCTCAATCGGACGCCAACGAGCGGCGCGAGCGCGAGCAGGATGAGGCCCTGGAGCATCGCCACGGTCGCGCCGCCCACCACCTTCCCCGCGACGATGCTCGCGCGGGACACCGGGGCGACCAGGATCTCCTTCAGGAAGCCGAACTCGCGGTCCCAGATCACGGAGATCGCCGAGAACAGCGACGTGAACAGCACCGTCATCCCCAGCACACCCGGGAACATGAACACCAGGTAGCTGAACCCGCCCGGCACCGCGGTCGACCGAAACGTCGCGCCAAACCCCGTGCCCATGACGATCAGGTAGATGAGCGGCTGGCCGAGCGCGCCCACGATGCGCGTCCGCTCGGAGAGGAACCGGGTGAGCTCCCGCAGCCAGATCGCGTACGCCGCGACGAGCTCCCGGCGAACCCCGCGCGCCCTGGGCGTCACCGACACCACCTGCGCCACTAGCGCCGCCCCCACCCTCTGGCCATCAGCCGGAGTTGGTCGGCGGCCGAGGCGGCCTCGGACCGAATCGCCCGCCCGGTCAGCTTCAGAAACACGTCGTCGAGGGTCGGCCGCGGGACCGCCACCGAGGCGATCAGGCCCGGGAACGCCTCCGCGACGCGCGGGACGAACTCCGCCCCGCCGACGCGCTCCAGGACGACGTGTCCATCGGTCACGCGGGGGTCGCCGCCGAACCGCTCCCGGATCGCGGCGGCGAGGCCGGCGGCGTCGGCCGACCCGATCGTGATTACGTCCCCGCCGACCTGCCGCTTCAGCGCCTCCGGGGTGTCAAGCGCGACGATCTGCCCGTGGTCGATGATCGCGATCCGGTCGCAGTGCTCGGACTCTTCGATGTTGTATGTTGAACGCGGCCCCTCATCGGTGAGCGAGGAGGGGGACCGGATGGCATCGAGGAAGGGTCCTCCCTGCGGGCCAGGGATGACGCAAACGATAGTGAGGAGCCTACGGGCTGCCTCGTCCGCTACATTGCGCTGTCCCCGGGGAGGACCCGATTAGAGAAAGTGGGGCGTGGTCTGTGTGCCACGGCCCCGGATGCCAAACGGCAACGCTGGGGCCCGGGGATTGATCTTGACGGCTGTCGCTGGCTCGACACTTGCGACGGGAGGGATGTGCGTGCTCGGCTCTAGCATCGGCATCGATCTCAGCATCAACGGCGCTCATGATTGCACTGTCCTCGACGCGACGGGACAATTGGCGCAGCGCTTCTCGTTCGACTCTTCATCGGCGGGTTTGTTGAAGCTCGAGCAGCGGATCCGCACACTCGATCCAGCGCACGGCGCTCCCACCGTGGTCATGGAACCCACCGGGTTGGCGTGGCTGCTCCCGTGCCTCTATCTGCGCGCGCAGCTGCCCGATGTCAAAATCGTGCGCATCAAGACGAGCAAGGTGGCAGCCCTGCGCCGGTATCTGAAGCAGGACGCGAAGTCCGATCGCCTCGACTCGCTTACCTTGGCGAAGATGCCCTTGGTCGATCCTGAGACGCTCTATGCGGTTGACCTGCCGCCGGCGACACTGCGGGGGTTGGATCGGATGACGCGCCAGCGCGCACGCCTGGTCGAGTCTCTCACCGCACGGAAGAACCGCCTCCAAGCGGTGGTCGGTGGATATCTACCGGGGCTGATGGCTGCCACGGGCAAGCCCTGGGAATCGACGTTTCGTGCAGTGCTGACGGTATCGTTGAATCCCGTTGCCTTGAGCAGCCAGGATGAAGCTGTGCTGCGCAAAGCCTTGCAGGGCAAGCCTTCGCGGAAGGAGCCTCCCGAAGCAGTCATTCCGCGGTTGCGCACCGCCTGCGCGCAGCTCACGCGGCTCTATGGCCCCATCGTAAAGGCGGGCCTGGTGACCGAGGTTTTCTTCGACGACCTCCACGACGAGGTGGCGCGCGAGTTGCACCTGATGGATGTGGAGGAGCAGGAAGTGAAAGCGCTTGAGTCCGCCATCGCGCGCCGGTATGAAGAGGTCGCGCCTCAAGACCACCTGGGCACGATGCCTGGCCTGGGCGTTGTCACCGCGCCCACGATGCTCGCCGCCGTAGGTACGCCGCAACGCTTCCAAAACCAGGCGGCCTTTCGCGGCTGGACCGGGGTCGTGCCCCATGCGGCGGAATCCGCCGACAGCGAGGCGAAGGGCCTCCCGATGACCAAAGCCGGGCCAAAGCGCGTGAAGCTTGCTCTCTACCAGGCCGCCGAGACTGCCCGGCAATGGGATCCGCAGCTGGCCAAGATTTACTTCGACCAGATGGTGCACAAAGGCAAGCCGCACTACAAGGCGGTCGGCGCCGTGATGAGCCACCTGGCGTCTCGCATCCACGCGGTGCTCACGGAACAGCGCGACTACGTCCTGCAGGACGTGGACGGGCGCGAGGTCAGCGCGGCCGAGGCGCGGACCATTGTCAAGACCCAGTACCAGGTACCTGCGGAGATCCGGGCCGCGCGGCGCACGAGCAACAGGAGGAAGCGAAACGTCTCCACAGACGCTCATCGAGGCAGCGCGACGCGCTCCTCACGGAGACCGTCTCCTTCCTCCCGCACACATTCTATTCGGTCGCAGGAGGCAGATCAAATCCATTCGGCGGCGACCAGCCACTGAGTACAGCTCTTCGGCCAATCTGGGGGGTTGACATGCCTTAAGAAATGTAGTGGGTCGTCATGAAAACGGTAATCCCCTCGCGCCGCCGCAGCGCCAGCACGTACTCCCAGATCCGACTCCGCGTCTGCAGGTCCAGCCCGACCGTCGGCTCGTCCAAAAACAGCACCCGGGGCGTGTGCAGCAGTCCGCGGGCGATCTCCAGCCGCCGCTTCATCCCGCCGGAGAACGTGCTGACCCGCGCGCGCCGCCGGTCGGACAGCTCGACGATCGCGAGCACCTCGTCGATCCGCCGCTCGGCGACGGACGCCGGCACCCCGTAGAGCATCGCATGGAACCGCAGGTTGAGCTCCGCCGTCAACCGGGTGTCGAGGCTCGGATCCTGAAACACGATCCCGATCGCCTGACGGACCAGGGTCGGTTCCCGCACGACGTCGTGGCCGGCGAGCCACACGCGGCCCGCGCTGGGGCGGAGCAGCGTCGCCAGGATCTTGATCGTCGTCGTTTTGCCCGCGCCGTTTGGACCGAGGAAGCCAAACACCTCACCGGGGCGCACGTCAAACGTCACCCCGGCGACGGCCTCGATCGTCCCGAAGCGCTTCCTCAGGTCCTCGACCCGGATGACGTGTTCCACCGCGCCTCCCGTGCACAACGCGGGCGGGGCCACCCCGCGTGGGGCGCCCCGCCCGCCTTCCGTGTCGCCTCGCCTATGCCTGGATCGATGGCTGAGACCGGTGCACCTCGCTGGGCGGCGACGGGGTGAGCACCGGGAGCCCCACCGGCTCCCCGAGGGCCGCCTCGAGCACCTGGTCCATGTGCTCCACGAACACGAACCGGAGCTTCTTCCGGACGTTGGCCGGGATCTCGTGCAGGTCTTTCTCGTTCTCCCTCGGCAGAATCACCGTCTTGATCCCCGCCCGGTGCGCGGCGATCACTTTCTCCTTCATCCCGCCGATCGGCAGCACCTTGCCCCGGAGCGTGATCTCGCCGGTCATGGCGATGTCGCTCCGCACCGGTCGGCTGGTCAGCGACGACGCGATCGCGGTGGCCATCGTGATCCCGGCCGACGGCCCGTCCTTCGGCACCGCCCCGGCCGGCACGTGGATGTGCACGTCGTACCGCGACGCGAACGTATCGTCCGCCCCCAGCCGTCGCGCCCGCGCCCGCACGTAGCTGAACGCCGCCTGGGCGGATTCCTTCATGACCTCGCCGAGCTGTCCGGTCAGCGACAGCTTGCCGTCGCCGCGAAGCAACGTCGCCTCGACAGTAATGATGTCCCCGCCCTGTTCGGTGTAGACCAGCCCGGTCGAGGCGCCGATCTCGTCCTCTTTCTCCGCGGTCCCATAGTGGAACTTCGTGGGGCCGAGGAACTTGTGCACGTTATGCGTCGTGACCTTCACCGCCGTCGCCTCACCCTCGGCCACCTCGCGCGCGATCTTGCGGCAGATCGTCGCGATCTCCCGCTCCAGGTTCCGCACGCCGGCC
>DATNIM010000101.1:0-13589 GCA_035604455.1 Gemmatimonadales bacterium | reverse complement strand
GGGGTCTTCCCCGCCGCTTTCTTTTGGTTAGGAATGGAGGGGCATGGCCAGAAAACCCTCGCTCCGGACGGAGCTCCTCGTCAATCTCGCGTTCCTGGCGGCGGCGGCCTTGACGCTCGGCGTCGTCACCGTCTCCGTGGTGTCGACCGTCGCCCCCGAACGGGCGCTGGTCATGACGCTCACCGTTGTGCCGCTCGACGTCGTAGTATTCGTGCTGTTCGGACGCTACCTCGTGAACCGGCACATCCTACGGCCGGTCGAGCGGCTCGTCGCCGTTGCCGACGCCGTGGCGAGCGGCGACTTCGCGGCCCGGGCGCCCGATGCGGAGACGCAGGACTTCCAGATGCTCGCGACGCGACTGAATCGCATGACCGATCACTTGCTGGACGCGCAAAGCCAGGTCGTGCGCTCGGAGAAGCTCGCAAGCCTCGGGCTCTTAGCGGCCGGCGTTGCGCATGAGATCGGTAACCCCCTCGGCGCGATCGGCACCTACACCGACGTCCTCCGTCGACGAGGTGTCGACGGGGAGGTGCTGGCCGGCCTCCGTCGCGAGATCGATCGCATCGACCGCATCGTGCGAAGCCTCCTCGACTACGCCCGGCCGCGGGAGGAGACGCTCGCCCCCGTCGACCCAGGCGCGGTCCTTCGGGCTGCGCAAGCGCTCCTTGAATCTCAAGGGGTCCTACGGCATGTAGAGACCCGGGTCGACCTCGCTCCGGATCTGCCGGCGATCCGCGGCCGCTCGCATCTCCTCGAGCAGGTGGTCGTTAACCTCGTGCTGAACGCCGTGGACGCTGTCTCCTCGGGCGGCGTCATCGTGCTCGGGGGACGGCCGTGGGCCTACGAGCCCGGGCGGTGGGCGCTGCGCCGCGAGAGCGACGCGATGGACGCGGCGTTTCCGCGCATCGCACGCCGGCGTCCCGGTCGCGTCGACTTCGCCCCTGGGGCACCGGGCGCGCTCCTCTTCGTCGCCGACTCTGGGCCGGGCGTCGCGCCGGAGGAGCGCGAGCGGATCTTCGAGCCCTTCGTGACGAGCAAGGTCGGGAAGGGCACCGGACTCGGCCTCGCGATCGTCGCTCGCATCGTGGACGACATGGGCGGTGTGGTGTGGGTGGACGAAGCTCGGGAAGGGGGCGCGGCGTTCAAGATGTTCTTCCCCAGGGCGGACGCGGTCCCGCGTCGCCCGTGAAGCGCGTGCTCGTCGTCGACGACGACCCGGGTCTGCGCCAAGCGCTCGGGCTGCTCCTCGCGGACGCGGGCTACGAGGTCACGGGGGAGCTCGATGGAGCGGCCGCGCTCAAGCGCGCCTTGGGGGACTCCTTCGACCTGATTCTGTGCGACGTTCGCATGACCGGCATGGACGGCCTGGCGTTTCTGCGAGCCTACAAGGCGCAGGGCGGGACCGCCCTCGTCGTCATGATGAGCGCCTACGGGGGTGAGGAGGCGGCGCTCGCCGCGATCAAGGAAGGCGCCTACGACTACATCGCCAAACCGTTCCGCCCCGACGAAGTGCTCTTCACCCTGCGCAAAGCGGAAGAACGCGAGCGCCTGCGGCTCGTTGTGGCAACGCTCCGCGCCCAGCTCGACGCCACGCCCGCCGCCCGAGCGCTCGTGGCCGAGAGCTCCGCCATGAAGGACGCCCTCGCGTTGGTCGCCCGCGTCGCCGCACATCCGACGACGGTCCTTGTGACCGGCGCCCGCGGTACCGGCAAGGAGATGATCGCCCAAGCCATACACCGAGCGAGCCCCCGATCCGACGGCCCGTTTGTCGCGGTGAATTGCGCCGCGATTCCCGAAACCCTGCTTGAGTCCGAGCTCTTCGGCCACACGCGAGGGGCGTTTACCGGGGCCACGAGCGACCGGCCCGGGCTGTTCGAGCAGGCGGCCGGTGGCACCCTCTTGCTCGACGAAATCGGTGAACTGCCGCTCCCCCTTCAGGCCAAGCTTCTCCGCGTGCTCCAGGAGCACGAACTCCGGCGGGTCGGTGACAGCCGCACGCGTCCCGTCGACGTCCGTCTCATTACCGCGACGGCGCGAGACTTGGCGAGCGAGGTGGCCGCTGGCCGGTTTCGGAGCGATCTCTACGACCGCCTGAACGTCGTGACCTTCCACCTGCCTCCCCTCTCCGAGCGCCGCGCCGACATCGCGCCGCTGGCGCGCCACTTCGCCGCCCGCCTGTCGAAGCGCCTCGGGCGGCCGCTGACGCTCACGGACGGCGCACTCGAATGGCTCGAGCGGGCGGACTGGCCGGGCAACGTCCGCGAACTCGAGCACGCCGTGGAGCGGGCCGCGGTCTTGTCGGACGCGACGGTGCTTGCGCCCGAGCACTTTCAGGTGCGGACCGTTGGTACAACGGGCTCGGATTCAGGAGGAAGGAGCGAAACGCTCGCCCAAGCCGTGGAAGCGGCCGAGCGCCGGGCGATCGCTCAGGGCATCGCCGCCGCCCGTGGCAACCGGCGGGAGGCCGCGCAACTGCTGGGCATCAGCCTCCGGACGCTGTTCTACAAGTTGAAGCAGTTCGGCATAGAGTGAGTGCAAACACTTGCGCGCGTGCACGGATTTGCGCGGTCTGGAGCCGAGCTTCTCGAAGGTAATCTCAATATCCACAACGTGTTAGCTGTCGGCATGGGGTATGCCTATGTGGGATCTCGGAAAAGGGAGGTTGAAATGCGGGTTCTCCAACGCGGTGTGACGCTGGTCGAGATGATGGTCGTACTCGTCATCGCGGGACTCGTCTTGGCCATCGCGGCGCCGACCATCGACTGGGAGCACTACCAGATCGAGAGCTCCATGGAGGGCGTGGGGCTCACGCTGCTCGCGGTTGAGCGGCAGGCGATCACCCAGCAGCACGATGTCATCGTGATGTGCGATCAGGCGCGCAACGAGCTCTGGATCCACGACGATGCCAACAACAACGGCGTCGTCGATGCGGGGGAGCGGTTGCGCGCGATGCCGCTGGGCGAGCACATCGTGTTCGGGCGCGGGTCCGCCCCGGCGATGGCGTCCATCGGGTCGGGGCCGATCGGCTTCACCGTGACCGAAGAGGGCTACCCCGCGATGGTCTTCCATCGCGACGGCAGCGCGAGCGAGTCGCAAGGGTTCTATCTCACCTCGACCCGCGCCACCACGTCCAGCGTCTACACGCAGGATGCGCGCGCCATCTATGTGGACGTGGCCACGGGGCGCGCGTCCTGGTACCGCTACAGCACCACGAGCGGCTGGCAGAGGGCCTTCTGACATGACTACGCGCCGGGGATTCACCCTCATCGAAGTCATGGTCGCCTTGGTCATCCTCATGGCCGTCATGGTGCAGTTCGTCGTGATGACCGGGAAGGCCACGAACACGACCGCGACGAGTCAGCGGTCGGAGGCCGCAATCGAGCTCGCGATGGACCGGATCGATCAGATCCGCAGCGACCCGAACTACGGGCATCTCGACAGCCTCTACGTGGGCACGGAATCGAGCTTCCCCAGTCTGCCGGGGGTGCAGCGCAAGACGACTGCGGTCCACGATTCGACTGCGACTACCAACTATAAGATCTTCACCGTGCAGGTGACCGGGCCGGGGATTTCGACCACGGTCTCGCGCACGACCATCGTGGCGGCCCCATGACGATTCCCGTTCGCCGGACCGAGCGCGGCATGACGCTGATCGAGCTCCTGCTCGCGCTGTTCGTGTTCTCCTTCGTGATGGCGGGCGCGCTCGCGTTCCTGCGCGCCCAGAGCCAGAGCTTTACCCTGGGCAAACAGCGGGTCGGGATGTACCAGAACTTCCGTTACGCGCTGAACGTGTTGGAGAAGGACCTCCGCACGGCCGGCGCGGGCACGACGGCGCAGCAGCCCCAGATCATTTACGCGGGGACGAACGTCGTGGCGTTCAACGCGAATTACTGGACCAACACTCCGGGCGACGTCGTCGCCGTCTACTACAACCCGGACGCGCCTGATAGCGCGGTCCAGGGGATGCTCACGAGCGGCAGGATCACGATCCCCCTGACGGCCTATCAGTACCCGGAGACGTCCTACATCACGGGTGGCGTCGACAGTCCGGCGGAGACGATCATCTTCTACTTCGAGCCCGATTCGAGCAACGCCGGCGACTACGTGTTGATGCGCAAGGTGAATAACACGACGGCCGAGGTCGTGTCGCGCTACCTGCAGCCAACGGCGGGCGTCAACTTCTTCCAGTATTACGAGATGAACCAGCCTCCGAATGTGACGCCGTCGCTAACGCTCGTACCCACGGCGCAGCTGCCCCTCATTCACTCGGTCGCGCTGCACCTGTCGCCGGCCGACACGGGGACCGCAGCCCGCATCGACAGCATCACGTCGATCCGCGTGAACTTCACCGTGACCAACGGCGAGACGGGCGGCCAGCAGCGCACGCAGCAAATCAGCCGGATCATCCGGCTCCCGAATGTCGGGCTTGTGAACCAGGCGTTCTGCGGTAACCCCCCGGTGCTCGGGGTCACCCCCGCCGCTCTGGCCACGACGCAGGCAGGCCAGCCGGCCGTCCAGGTCACCTGGGCGCCGGCCACCGACGACGCGGGTGGGCAAAAGACCGTGGAGCAGTACGTGGTGTGGCGGCGGACGACCACGGACACGAGCTGGGGCGACCCGTATGTGAACGTCCCCGCCGGGCAGGCGAGCTACACCTACATGGACCTGAACGTCGCGCACGGCACGTCGTACTACTACAACCTGGCGGCTGAGGATTGCACTCCGTCGTTGTCCACGACGGCCACGAGCAATCTGGTCGCCGTTCCTTAGTAAGGAGATGTCGTCATGATGCACCGTCCTGATTCGCGACCGACCGAACGCGGCATTGCGCTGGTGGTGGTGCTGCTGGTCGTGCTGGCCATCGCCGCGATCGCGGCGGGCGCCGCCCTGCTCACGTCGGGCTCCACGCTCGTCAACAAGTACCACGCGCGGCAAAGCACTCTCGAGACCGTGGCGGACGCGGGCATCGAGCAGGTGCGCTCGTCGCTGAACGGGAACAGTGCCATCTATCCCGACAGCAACTACAGCGTGATCGAAAACGGGGTTACCGTATACGCCGCCGACGGCAGCGTGATCCCGAACGTCAAGCGCTGGACCTACCTTGGGCCGACGGGTGTGACGACCGGCCAGTTCGGCGTGTTCGGAAGCGCCATCGTCGTCGTGCAGGACGGGCAAGGGGACCAGGTGATCCGGCGGGGCGAGATGTATCAGGCGAGCTTCGCGAAGTACGCCTACTTCACGAACATCGAGGGCGCGATCGTGTTCGCGAACGGCGACCAGATTCACGGACCGCTCTTCAGCAACGACGCGATCACCATCAACAGCAGCGGTGCCACCTTCTGGGGTCCCGTGACCAGCGCGAAGACGATCAGCGGGACCTCCTACGGCACCTTCAAGGCCGGCTACACCCAGAACGCGGCCCCGATCGCGTTTCCCACGCTCGCCTCGCTCACGAAGCTTCAGACGCAAGGGACGGCGGGCCAGACCAGCATCACGGGCACCACGTCTGGCGCAGCTCCCGATCAGGCCACGACGCGAATCGAGTTCGTCTCGGTCGATCTGAACGGCGACGGCAACACGACCGACCCGAACGAAGGGTTCATGCGGGTCTATCAGGTGAACTCCACGTCCAACGCGTGGTGGGTCACGGGCGATACCACGAGCTACAGCGCGAATGGTGGTCTGAACAAGGAGTGGAACTGCGGGCACGTGCTCGCCGGGACGCACACCTACTTCAAGATCTTCCGGCACCACCCCACGAGCGGGGGTGACCAGCAGAGCTCGGCCATCACGTCGGGGACGAACCGGCAGTGCTACCTCGGCGGCAACCCGATCCTGAACGACTGGACGACGACGATCAACCCGAACGACACCCTCACGGGGCATGGGGCGTTCCTCGCGAGCGACTCGCTCGGCCACTGGCTCCCCTGGCCCGGGACGGTGAGCCCGCTCGTCACCGCGGCGCGCGGCACGTCGCCGAGCAAGACCCAGGTCGGCGATGCGAATTACCTGTGGCCGATCAACCCCGTCTTGAACACGGCGTTCCGCGGGGTGGTCTACGTGACGGGGCGCGTGGCGGTGAGCGGCGTGTTCCATGGGCAGGTCACGGTCGCGGCGACCGACAACATCATCGTTGCGTCGGACATCACGGACGTGACGACGCCCGGCGCGGTGTCGTGCGCGTCGGCCGCCAACGACATGCTCGGGCTCTTCAGCGCGAAGAACGTGATCGTGGCCGACAACCTCCTCAAGGACCCGATCACGGCGGCAAGCGGCTCCGGGTCTCCCGTGCTTTGGGGCCCCGCGTCGGGGATCCAGATTCAGGCCGTCGTGCTCGCCGAGTCGAGCTTCACGGTGCAGAACTACGGCCAAGGCCCCACGGCCAGCGAGACGTGCGGGGCGTCGACCTCAGGGCGGGGGTGTCTGTACCTGAACGGCGGCGTGATCCAGTACCAGCGCGGTGCGGTCGGGACGACCGGGGGCACAGGCTACGTCAAGCAGTACTCCTACAACGCCTGCGCCGCGACGTCGCCGCCGCCGTACTTCCCGACGACGGGACACTTCGCGCGGGGGCATTACTACGAGATTGATCCGACGGGCTTTAACGTCGCCACGTACTGGCAGCAGCTCGTGCCGCGGTGATGCGCAGAGGTGTTGCTCGTCGGAACAGGCAGCCGGGATGTGGCGAAGACGCACCAAGGCGGCGTGGGCAAGCAGCTGTAACCACCGTCGCGGCAACGGGAACGCTAGGGTTTGATGGGTATAAATCTTGCGACGCGAGTGCTTGCGTTGTTCACCCTAGTCGGACCAGGAGGTGCAGATGAGCGAAGTTGCCAAGAGACCATTCAGCGAACCGAGCCTCGTGGAGGAAGCATCACTCGCCGACGTGACTCTGACGTCGGGCGGCGGCGGCGGCGGAGCTACCTAGACGTAAGGGTGGCTGAGGTGGGGCGCGGTAGGCCCCTTCCTCTCACTTTTGCGGGCGACGCGCCAGGACGGTTGGACCGTTCTGGCGCGCCGGATTTATGATCCTGTGGTGACGACCCCGAACCAATCGAATCTCGGCATCCGCTGCGACGACCCGGCGGTCGAAACGCAGCTCGCCGCGTGGGTGGCCGGTGGGCGGCTGCACCCCCCCCGCGCAGTAACGCTCGACGTGCGCGTCGTCGAACGTCCCGCCCTCCACTCGCGCGAGGGTCAACTCTTCGAGCAGCCCGGCGTGGAAATCCGCTCGGGCGGCCGGCAGGGCGGTGTGCAGATCTCCTGGCGGCAGGCGCCGGCTGTGGCCGAGCTCTCTCTGGGATCGTCCTGTGCGACCGTACTCCTCTCGCCCGCCGCGGTGGCCCGCCTCGAGGAATGCCAGAACACGTTTCTCACGACGGTCCTGATCTTCCTGCTCCGTCGGGCAGGCTGGCACCACGTGCACGCGGCGACGGCGATCGACCCTCGCGGCCGCGGGTGGCTTCTCGCGGGGAACGCGCGGGCCGGCAAGTCGACGACCACCGCTTGGCTCGCCTCCCGCGGATGGAGCGTGGGAACGGACGACATGGCGTTTCTCGCCCCGGGCCAGCGGGTGGCGGTCCAGGCGTATCGGGGCCCCATCGCCCTGCGGCCGGAGGGCCAAGCGCTGCTCCAGTGCACGGGCGGCGCGTTCCTCGAGCGACGGGGCAAGATGGGGTTCTGGCCCGAGGAGCTCGGCGCCCGGTGGGCTCAACGTGTCGAGCCGGATCTCATCTTGTTCCCCTCGATTGGCGGGGAGCGGACCGAGGTCGAGCGGTTGGGTGCCGGGGACGCGCTGACACGGCTGGTGCGGTGGTCGGCGTGGGTGCTGCTTGAGCCTGAGCTCGCCCAGGAGCATCTCGATCTGTTGACTCGGCTGGCGGCCCAAGCGCCGGCGTATCGGGTGACCTTGGGCTCGGATCTCTTTGCGCACCCGGAGCGCCTCGAGGCCCCGCTCGGATGAGCGCGCGCTACCGGCGTGGCGATAGCGTGCGCGTCGCGGCGCTCGAGAACGAAGGGGTGCTGCTCCACCTCGGCACGCGCCGCTACTACACGGTGAGTGAGAGTGCGCTCGCGCTCCTTGAGTATCTCGCGGCGCCCCGCACGGCGCAGGAGCTCGAGGCGTTCCTCCTCGAGCGTTATGAGCTGACTGAGGAACACGCGGTGACGACCGTCCAGACCTTTCTCGAGCGCTGCCGCAAGGCCGACGTGGTGTTTGAGGAAGGCGCGTGAGTGGCGCGGGAGTGCCGCTTGCCTGGCGAGTGCGGACGGCGGCGTGTGCCGCGGTCATTCCCCCGCTCTTGAATCTTGTTTCGTTTCGCTGGCTCGCGAGCCATTTGGGGACCTTGCCCGCGGGCTCGGCGACAAACCCCGTAGATGACGCAGCGCTCGCCGCCCTGGTCGATCGCATCCTCCGAGGGCTCCCCGGGCCCTGGCGCCATACGTGTCTGCGGCGCTCGGCCGTGCTGTTTCACCTGCTGCGGCGCGCCGGCCGGCCGGTCGAACTCTGGGTCGGTGTCCGGCGCGACGGGGTTGGGGCGCTCGCGGCGCACGCGTGGCTCGTCCGCGAGGGCGAGCCCTACCTCGAACCACAGCCGCATCCCGCCGCCCAACACACGGTGATCGCGCGATTCCCCGAGCCGCGGCCCTGACGTGAACACGGCTGCGCTCCTGCTCGAGACGCTGCAACTGGGAGCGGATCCTGATCCCGAGCGGCTGCGAGCCGCCTGGCCAGGCACGGCGCTCGGCGGCCTGCTCGAACTCGCGGCGTTCGAGGGGTGCACGTTGTGGCTCTACCAGCGGCTGCGGGGGCCCGGTGTGCTCGACGCATTGCCGCGCGCTTTCGCGCGGTCGCTCGAGCGGGCGGCCAGACGCGAGGCCGCGCAGAACCTGCGCGTCGATGCCGAAGCCGAAACGATCCTCCGGCGGCTCGAAAGTGCCGGCGTCCCGACCATCCTGATCAAAGGAGTGGCGCGCCGCGCCGCGTCGACCCTCTACCCCTACAGTGACGCCCGCGCGACGAGCGATGTGGATCTTCTCGTGCCTGCCGCCGATGCGCCGGGGGTTTGGCAGAGTCTCGCCCAGGCGGGCTATCACGCGGTGTCGTCACAGCCGTCGCCAGAGGCCGCTGGACAACCGCACCACCTGCCCCCCCTGCTCGGGCCGGCCCGCGTCGCCGTCGAGATCCATACGTCGACGTCCCGCCTTGTCAGGCCGGAGGAAGCCTGGCGCCGCTCGAGCGGGGATGCGCGGGTGCTGCGGTGGAGCGGCCTCGACGTCCGAGTCCCCGCACCCACGGAGCTCCTGTGGCATAGCGTGACGCACGCCGCGCGCGAACACGAGCTCTACGAAATGGGCTTCCGGCTCCGCTATTTCCAGGACGCGGCCGTGATTCTCGCGGCGAGCGACGGCATCGACTGGGCGGAGATTGGGCGACGGCTCGAGTCGTCCGAAATAGACGATCGCGACACGATGCTCGGCTGGCTCGCGGCAGCGGCGACGCTCGGGGGCAGGACCATTCCCAATGCGCTCGGACGCGCGCGGTCGTTCAACCTGGAGGGGAGCCTGCGGTGGCGCCTCGGCGTCTTTCGCTGGGGGGGACGGTGGCCCCGTTTGGCGGGCCACCTCTTGACCGAAGAGATCCGTACCGAGCTGGGGCAACCGCCTGCCCGGGCCGCGGCGGGTGCGTCACGGCTCGTGCGCTGCCGCCACGGCTGCGCCGCAGCGTCTGCGCGGACTGGCTACCGACTCTGGCGGGCCCTCCAGCGCGGTCCCGCGTCGGCCGGGTCTATTTACCGCCCGGCGCCGGCGTGAGGACGAGCTCGAGCCCGGAGGCCCCGCCGCCGTTCGCGGCGGTCGACGCGGTGAAGTGGAGCGGCGCGGCGGCCATGTGGAGTCCCTTGAGCGCGCGGTCGTCGACTCGTAGCTCGTAATCACCAGGCACGACCCCGAGGACGTAGAACGCACCGTCGCTGAAGGTCCCGAGGCGGCGCTGCGAGCCCGTGCGGCGGTTGACGAGGATAAGCGGTAGGCTCGGCACGCCGACGGGCCCGCTCGGCGTCTCCTCCAAGACCTGTCCCTCCACCACCCCGGCCCGCTCGAGCGGAACGTCGACCGTCCGGAACCGGTTGGGCCCGAGCACGAGCGTCACCGCGGTGAAGGCCGGCACGAGCAGCGGAGAGTCGAGCGAGAGCGAGTCGACCATTACGGTCACCGTGTCGAACGGGGTCAGGTCCCACACGCGGTAGGCGCCCGTCGAGTCGGAGATCGCGCTGCTGTTGCTCACGAGGACGCGCACGCCCCCGACCACTGGCTCACCCGGGTCCCAGCGGCCGTTGCCGTTCTCGTCGATGAACACGCGCCCGGTGAGGCCAGACCGCTCGAGCGAGGGCCCAGGCGCGTAGCGCACGGAGCCGTTGGTGCGGTCCCACAGCACCGAGCCCTGGATGTACTGGGAGGCCGTCGCGGGCCCCACGGCAGGTCTCGTGACGGACGTGATCGCGCGCGCCGACGGCAGATTGCTCGTGAGTGCCGCGGTGAGGGTCATGCCCGGCGTGCCAATCTGCTGACCGATCCCGAGTTCCACGCGCAGGCCGGCTGACAGCGGGCGGTCGAGGTACAGCTGGAACGCCTGGAATGCGCCGGCGAGCTGTTGCTCGAGATGGAGCCGCAGCCACACGGCGCCGAGGATCTGTCCAAACTGCGGGTGCGGGAGGACGAACGCGTCGAGGCCGACGTAGGACCCCGTGGCGGTCGGGCTCGCGGGTGCAGCGTTCTCCTGGAACCGCACATAGGGCTCCAGGCGGACTTCATGCGCCTGCACGGAGCCTTGCAGTATTTCGTTCGTGATGGTCCCGCTCGTCGTCGTCGTTCCGGTCGCCTGTGCGTTGAAGAAGAAGAACCCGGCCGAAGGAATCGGACGGAGGAACACGCTCGCGGCCCACATCGACCGCAATCCGGCGACCGGCAACGCAGGAGCGCTGTCGGTGGTGTACGCGGTATAACTCGCCGTGGCCTGGAGGTTGAGCGACGGCTCGAATTGCACGCTCGCCGTGGCGGCCGAGTTGCCGATGCCGGCGAGATCGAGTGCCACGGCGTTGATGGGTGCGTACAGCACCGTGACATACGGGTATGTCCGGTCCGACAGGCTGTCCCGCCAGAACTGGTCGAGCCCCGCGCGAAGGGTGAGCCGTTCGGTCGCCCCGTAGTGCAGGTCGAGGTTGCTGGTGGCCCGACAGTTGAGGGCGGGCGCCGGGCATTGCCCCAGCGTGAGGCCGTACTCGAAATCGTGCAGCGGCAGCTGGTCGTTCAGCGTCCGGTAGGTCTGATTGAACTGCATGATCTGGCCGCCCGGCCCGTAGGCGAGGAAATCGACCGGATTCTCGCCGTAGCTCACCGGCAGGTTGATGGCAAACGCGCCGCGTGGATCGGTGGAGTCGATGGCCACGAGCCGGCCCGCGCTGTAGGCCTCGACCGTCCAACCTGAGTCCAAGCGGCCGGCGTACGCTGCCGCGCCGAGGAGGGACGGCCGGAGGTAGGGTGCGTTGGTCAACATGACGCCGCGCTCCGGCCGCGTTTCGGGTCCGGTCGCGTAGCCGTCGCCCAGCCGCACTTCCTTGAGCCAGCGCTGGTCCTCCCACACGCCAGTCCACGACCCCGTGCCCTCGGCCTGGCCTGCCCCCGTCGGCCCTACGCTCTGCGCGCCCACGGCGAGCGAGCCGCCGAGCACATTCGCGCCGACCCCCAGCGTGTAGCCCCCGCCGGCGAGTGGCTGCTGTCCGGCGGCGAGCACTGAGTAGTCGACCACGAGCCCGTCCCAGGTCGGGTGCTCGGCCCCGAGTGCGAGCGGCCGTTCGAGTTCCGCCGCCCGACGACGGTTGAAGGCCTCCTGCGCGGTCTCACGCTCGAGTCTGAGGCCGATGGGCAGCTTGTCGGCGTCCATGAAGGTCACCGTGAGGTCCTGCCAGTTGACCAGGATTTTGGTATCGAAGAGCGTCGCGACGGACGAGGCGGGGACATAGGTCTCGCTGTCGGTGACGACCCGGTCGGCGGCGGGCAGCGCGACGCCACGCAGGCCGAGGCGCATTGTGTCGCGCGCGGGGTCGATGACGAGCGGGATTCGGCCGACCCCCATCGTGGCTTCGATCCGGCCCCCCGGATCGCGGCGGAACCCTTGCTCCCCGAGGTCGAGCAGTGCGGTCACCGGGATCAGGGCGTCAGCGCCGCGACGATACGCGATGACGGTCCGACTGGTGGCGTGGTCGATTTGAAGCTCGACGAGCACCTGTTCGGCGGAGTCAGCGCCCGCCCAGGCGCTGAACGTGCCGGGACCTGCGTCCGGGACGGACGGTGTCAGGACAACCGGTTCAGCTCGAGCGGGCGCTGGGGTTGGCGCCGGAGCTTGCGACTCGCGTGAGAGCGGACCTGGTGTGGCTGCCAGGCTCGGCGTCGAGGCAGTTGATGCGGTTGCGGGCGGTGCCACGATTGCAGGCTCCGCCGGACCAGCAGGCGCTGCCGCGGCCGCGGGTGTCGGAGGCGGCGCCGGGTGTCCCGGGGTTTCTACCGTGTGCCCCCGCTGTGCGTGGCCACGAGCGGCCACGACACGCGGGATCGTCCGATGAGCCGTTGTGGAAGCGGGACCTGAGTCCGCAGCGTGCACTGCGCGGGACACCATGAACGCGAGTCCTGCGACCGCGCCCTCTGCCTTATGGCACCCCGTCAGGGCCAGCCCCACGATCAGAGGCGCGGCCCAGCCGAAGCTTCGACGAAGCGCTGCGGTCCCGGCGTGCGCGTTCATGGGACATGAACGTCCAGCGAGTCACGCACCGGGGGGGCGCGCAACACGACCGAGGGGTCCAGGTCGTCCCGCTGCGTCAGGAACTCGTAGCGGATCCGATAGCGGCCGGGCGGGAGCCCCGCAGTGGACAGGGCGTAGCAGGGGTCCATCGTCACGTACACCGCGATCGGTGCGGAGACCACGCGTTTGATCTGGCCGGCCGAATCCACGAGAGCGACATGGGCGGTCCCGACGTAGGCGGCGGTGCCCTGGCGCTCCAAGTGGCTCCAGACCTGGAGCGAATCGCCCGCGGTCCGCGTCCTCAGCTGAGAGACCGCGAGGCCCGTCGTCATCGGGCCCTTCCGGTATGAGATCCCGATGTTCGTGTTGACGACGAGATCGAGCTGCACCCGCACGGTCGCCGTGTCGCCAGTCGAAGCGACGGGCAACTTGCCACCGCGGGCCGTGATGATCAGGCGGGCCCAGTACTCCCCGTCGGGCAGCCCCGATGGCGGGGTCGCCAAGAGCCGGACCGTTTGCCGTTCAAGGGGCGCGATGAGGAGCCGTCGTGGGTAGGCCTGGATCCACGTGGCGGCGGACGGGTGCGCTGAATCCGGCTGATCCGGAGTCCTGAGCGCAAAGTGCCCGAGCGAGTCGGTGACCGGGTATCCGAAGGCCGTCGAGATGCTCACCTCGGCCGGGTCCGGGTTCGGATTGTAGAGCGTGAGCACCCCGGTCCGCCGCGCGTGATCGATATAAACCGCGTGCGGTGCGACGAGCACGCCTTGGCCCGCGAGTGGGGTCGCAACCAGTG
>DATNIM010000100.1:0-89585 GCA_035604455.1 Gemmatimonadales bacterium | reverse complement strand
AACAGGTCGGCATGGCGTCCACCACGTGGGACACGCTCGGGCCCCGCCTGCGGATAACCGATCTCCTGCTGCTCAGCATGCCCGCCGGGGCGCGCGTGACGCACGCGCGCGCCCGCACGAGCGCCATCGTCAACCGCGCGTTGCGTCTCGACACGCTCGACGTCGTCCTCGACGTCGACAACCGGCACCTCACGGCCCACGGCGCCGTGACCGGCGACTCCGTGCTCATCCTGACGGTCAGCGCCGGACCGCTCACCCAGTCGACGCGGGTCACCCTGCATCAGCCGCTTGTTCTCCCGAGCGTGCTCCCGCTGCGGCTCGCGCTCGGCGGCGCCCTGAAAACGGGCCGTTCCGTTTCGATGCTCGTGTTCGACCCCCTGACCCTCAGCGCGCGCGACGTGGCGGCGACGATCGCGGCCGAGACGACGTTCGTGGTGACCGACAGCGCGGGATTTGATTCGACCACCATGGCCTGGACGGCCGCTCGTCTCGACACCGTGCGCTCCTTCGAGATCGATGAGCTCGCGGCCGGGCGCACAACGCGCACCTGGGTCGACGCCGACGGCCGCCTCGTGGCCGCGCTCAGTCCCGCCGGGTTCGGCTGGACCCGCTCAGCCTACGAGATCGCGTACGACAACTTCCGCGCGCACCCACCCCGGGCCGTTGCCTCGCGGCGCGACACGGTGCTCGCGTCCACCGCGCGGGAGGCCGGCCTGACGCCGACGGGCTCGGGCTCGGCCGAATTGCGGCTCCGCGTCCGTCGCCTCGACCTCAACCGGCTGACGCTCGCCGGCGGCCGCCAGGAGCTGCGCGGCGACACGCTGGTCGTCCGCCGCGAGGATACGGACGCGCTCACCGCCACCTACAAGCTGCCGGCGCCACCGCCTGGCCTCGCGCCGTGGCTTACGCCCGAGCCCTTGATTCCGAGCGCGGCCCCGAGCGTGGTCGCACAGGCTCGGACGCTTCTCGGCCGCGAGACCGATCCAGGCCGCGCGGCTCGCCTGCTCCTCGACTGGGTGTCCCACCACGTGCACCCCGGTGTCGGAACGCCCCTGCCGGTCGCGCTCGCCGCGCTCGCCGGGCAACCGGGGGATTGCAACGAGGCGGTCGCCCTGTACGTGTCCCTCGCGCGCGCGCTCGGCCTGCCGGCGCGCGCCGCGGCGGGCCTCCTCGACGAGCACGGACGCTTTTACTATCACGCTTGGGCCGAGGTGTACCTCGGCGCGTGGGTGGCGGTCGACCCCTTGCTCGACCAGATGCCCGCGGACGCGGGCCACGTGCGATTCGCGGTCGGGGCGTTTGCGGATCCGTTCGAGCTCGTCCGCGTGATCGGACGCGTGGGATTGGACATTCTATGATTCGGCTGGAAACGCTCACCAAGCTCTACGGGAGTTTCGTCGCGGTCGACGACATCTCGCTCGCGATCGAGCCCGGCGAGCTGTTCGGTCTCCTCGGACCGAACGGCGCCGGCAAGACGACGACGCTGCGGATGATCGCCGGGATCCTCCGGCCGAGCGCCGGCCGCGTCTTTCTGGGCGACGCGGACGTGCACCAAGCCCCCCTGGTGGCCAAGCAGCGGCTCGGGTTCATCCCCGACCGGCCGTTCGTGTACGAAAAGCTCACGGGCGCCGAGTTCCTGCGCTTCGTCGCCGGGCTCTACGGACAGGAGGGGGACATCGTGGAGCGCCGCATCGCCGAGCTCCTCGAGGTGTTCGAGCTGACGAGTTGGCGCGATGAGCTCGTCGAGGCGTATAGCCACGGCATGCGCCAGAAGCTCATCATCTCGAGCGCCCTGATCCATCGCCCTGCCTGCATCGTCGTGGACGAGCCCATGGTCGGGCTCGATCCGAAGGCCGCACGCCTCCTCAAGGACATCTTCCGTCAATTCACGCGCCGCGGCGGTACAGTGCTCATGAGCACGCACACGTTGGAAATCGCCGAAGCGATGTGCGATCGCATCGCCATCATTCAGCGGGGCAAGATCGCGGCGTGCGGCACGATGGATGAGCTCCGCCGCCAGACGGCGGCCGGCAACGTGAGCCTCGAGGAACTGTTCCTGCGGCTGACGGGCGGCGTTGAGGCCCACGAACTCGCCGAGGTGCTCGGGGACGCCCCGTGAGCCAGCCGTCCCTGGTCCGCGTGCTCGAGCCCAAGTGGCGCACGCTGCTCCAACGACTCCGGGAAACGCGGGACGAAGGCTGGGGGCGACCGCTCGGGCTCGCGCTCGTAGGGGCGCTGTTCTGGGTCGCCGCCTTCGGAGTGCTCTACCGAATCCTCAAGTACTTCCGCGGCGTCGAAGAGCTCGGCCCGCTGCTCGCCGGGAAGCTCCTCGGTCTCATGCTGCTGTCGTTCGTCTCGATGCTCGTCCTCTCGAACGTCGTTACCGCGCTGTCGAGCTTCTTTCTCGCGCGCGACCTCGACTTGCTCATCACCGCCCCGGTGGACTGGCTCCGCTTCTATCTGGCGAAGCTCGGCGAGACGTTAGTCGACTCCTCCTGGATGGTGGCCCTCATGGCGGTCCCGATCCTCGCCGCGTATGGGGTGATCTATCACGGGGGGTGGTGGTTCGCCCCGTATGCGGTCGTGACGATCCTGCCGCTGCTCGTCGTGCCCGCGGTTCTCGGCAGCGCGATCACCCTGGTCCTCGTCAATCTCTTTCCCGCCCGCCGGACTCGAGACCTCCTGTCGGTCATCGCCCTGGGCGCCGCCGCAGGCGTGGTGCTCGTGCTGCGACTCGTGCGGCCCGAGCGGCTCGCCCGTCCGGAAGGGTTTCGCAACCTCCTCGACTTCATCGCCGTGCTCCGGACGCCGACCTCACCCTTCCTGCCGAGCGAATGGGCCTCGCAGGCCATCATGACGTTCCTGCACGGACCGCTCGACATGCTGCCCCTCGTGCTCCTGTGGTCGACGGCGGCGGCGCTCGTGACGATCGGCGCGTTCCTGCACGCGCGGCTCTATGCGCAGGGGTACACCAAAGCTCAGGAGGGGGCCGAGCGGTTCGTGCGCGGAGGCGTGTGGGGATGGGCGGTCGGCACGTTGCTGCGCCCGCTGCCCGTGGCGAAACGCGAGTTCGTCCTCAAGGACGTGAAGCTGTTCTTCCGCGACGCGACCCAATGGAGCCAGCTGATCCTGCTCGCCGTCCTCGTGGTCGTGTACGTGTTCAACGTGAAGGCACTGCCGCTCTTCTCGGGCGAGCAAATTCCGCGGTTCTACGTGACGCTCGTGGCCTTCCTGAACCTCGGTCTCTCGGGGTTCGTGCTGGCGTCGATCGCCGCGCGCTTCATCTTCCCCGCGGTCTCCCTCGAGGGCCGGCACATGTGGCTGCTGCGGTCGAGCCCCCTCGATCTCCGCACCCTGCTGTGGTCCAAATACTGGGTCGGGACCGCGCCGCTGCTCGTCCTCGCGCTCGCGCTGACCGGGGCCACGAACCTGCTCCTGCGAGTGCCGCCGTTCATGATGGCCGTCAGCCTCGCCGCGATCGTCGGCCTGACGCTCGCCATCGCCGCTATGGCCCTCGGGTTCGGGGCGGTGTATCCGCGCTTCGAAACCGAGAACGCCGCTCAGATTCCTACGTCGTTCGGCGGGCTCGTGTTCATGATGGCCACGATCGTGGTGCTCGTGGCGGTGATCGTGGTGCTGAGCGGCCCGGTCTCGGCCTACCTCAACTCACTGTACACGGGCCGGCCGATCAGGATCAACGCGCGGATTGTGGGAGCCTTCGTGGTGGCGGCGGGGATATGCGCGGCCGCGACGATCGTACCGCTGCGCATCGGGCTGGCGCGCGTCGAGCGCTACGAGTTCTAGGCGGCGCTACGGGCGCCGCACGCGTGACAGTAGCGCGCGTCCACCTCAAGCGACGTCCCGCAGCGCGCGCAATAGGCCCCCTGGGCGCCGAGCCGGCGGCCACACTCCGAACAGAATGCGGCGTCGGGCTCCGGCCGGGGGCCGTGCACCGGACACACGGCGGGTCCAGCCTCGGGGGGGCCGGCAGCCGCCGGTCTTGCGGCCACGCGTGGCTTCGGCTGGTCCGCGGTCTCAGCCCGCATCGAGGCGAGCGCCTCGGCGGTGTACTTCCGATGCAAGTCGTCATAATCCGCGTCGGAGAGCTTGCCCGTCGCGCGGTCGAACTCGATTTCCCGCAGGGCCCCGAACGCAACCGCGCGCGGCGACAGATCGTCCTCGAGGTCGATGACCTCAGGAGTGGACGGCACGCGCGCCGCGGTATCGGGCCGGAAAACCGGGTAGAGCACCCAAGCCACGGCGGCTGCCACAAGCAGCACGCCTACGATGAATTCGGCCACGAGGGAGTTAGTCGGTGAACTGCGCGAGCTCGCGCCGCAAGCGCTCGAGTTCTTCGGGCGAGGCATCGGCCGGAGCGGCCGGCGCGGGAGCGGGAGCTGCGTCGCCGGACCAGCGCCGTAGCGCCAGTACGAGCAAGACGCCCGCGGCGAGGATGACGAGCCCCGGCGTGAAATACCCGGCGAGGTTGAACCCGTGGGCCGGCGGCGCCATCAACACAGCGATCCCGTCCTCCTGCACAAAGCTGTCAACGATCTGCTGCCCGATCAGCCCCCGGCTCGCGAGCGCCTGGACGTGGCGATGCATGGTCGGGCTGGTCGTGCACGAGAAGTCGGTCGTGCGGCAGGTGTAGACGTCCTGGTTGCAGCTGCAGGTGCACCGCAGCCGCTTTTCGATCACCTGAATGGCCGCGTCGTTGTCGGCGGCCGTGATGGGCTCGAGCGGACGACCGACGCGGTTCGGATCCCACAGAGTGCCGCCCGGCCCGCTGCCCGCGAGGGAGTCGCGAGTCTGCGCGCCGAGTGGCGCGACTCCGCCGAGGAGCGCGCACGCGAGGGCAAGGACCGCGACGCGGGCGAGGGAAGGCCGCAGGATCATTTCTCCGCCACCAACCGGACCGCGTACCCCGCCTGCGTCCGCTTCACCGCGGGCGTGCCGCCCGGCCACATGACGATGAGACCACCAAGCACCACGATCATGCCCCCGTACCAGACCCACCACACGAGCGGGTTGATGGTGAACCGCAGCACCGCCTGCTCGGTTCCGTTCACCACGCCGCCGAGTACAACGTAGAGGTCCTCAAGCGGGTCGCTCCGAATGCCGACCGCGGTCGAGGGCTGGAACGTCGGGCGCCCGAGCCCGTCGACGTGCTGGCGCTTCTCGGTCGTGAGCAGGCCCACCCGCTTGCCGTTGCGCCGGATCTCGATGGTCGCGGCCGTCACTTGGCGATTGAGCTGATCGTACTGCGAGATTCCCAGGTGCGTGAATGTGTAGGTCCACCCGTACGGGCTCTTCACGGTGGCCGATTCGCCCGGGCGCAGCGTGGCCTCCGTCTCGGTCTTGAACGCCATGCCCGCGAACGCGATGAACAGGACCACGATGCCCGCGTGCACGACGTAGCCGCCGTAGCGTCGCCGGTTCCGGGCGACGAGCCGCGCCAGGGCGAGGGCGGTTGCCTCGCCGTACTGACGGTGACGGGCCCGCGTCCCACGCACGAACTCCTGGATGACCGTGGCCACGACGAAGCTGCCGATCCCGACCGTGAGCATCGGCGACAGGTCCCGCATGCCGATCACGAGGAGCAGCAGCATGGCGAACACGCCCGCCGTCACCGGGACGGCGAACTGGCGGCGGAGATTCGGGAGCGACGCACGCCGCCACGCGATCAAGGGGCCGATGCCCGTCAAGGCGAGCAGCCCGAGGCCGAGCGGGATATTCACCTGATTGAAGAAAGGCGGCCCCACCGTGACCTTGGTGCCCTCCACCGCCTCCGACAGAATGGGGAAGAGCGTGCCCCACAGGACGGAAAACGCGATGCCCACGAAGAGCAGGTTATTGAAGAGGAAGGTCGCCTCGCGGCTCACCATGGACTCAAGGCGCGACTCGGCCTCGAGGAGCGGCAGGCGCCGGGCGTACAACGTGAAGCTCGCGATGGCCGCGCCGACCAGGAAGACGAGGAAGTAGTACCCGACGCTCGACTGCGTGAACGAGTGGACGCTCGAGATGACGCCGGACCGCGTGATGAACGTGCCCATGATCGACAGGAGCCACGACCCGATGACCAGGGCGAGGTTCCACTTCTTCAGCATCCCCCGCTTCTCTTGAATCATGACCGAGTGGAGGAAGGCCGTCATCGTGAGCCACGGAAGGAGTGCCGCGTTCTCCACGGGGTCCCAGGCCCAGTACCCGCCCCAGCCGAGCTCCACATACGCCCACCACATGCCGAGCACGAGGCCGATGGAGAGGAAGAGCCAGGAGACGAGCGTCCACTTCCGGATGGCCACCAGCCAGTCCGAGTCGAGGCGCCGGGAGAGCAGCGCGGCGATCGCAAACGCGAACGGGATGGTCATCGAGATGTAGCCGAGGTAGAGCATCGGCGGGTGGAACACCATCCCGGGGTTCTGGAGCTGGGGGTTCAGCCCCCCGCCGTCGAGCGGCGTGTACGCCAGGCGGTCGAACGGGTTCGCCGCAGCCAGCATCACGAGGATGAAGAACGCGGCGACCGTGGAAACGACCCCCGTCACGTAGGGCAGGTACACCCGGTGCCGCGGCGCGGTCAGCAGCTGCGCAAGAGACCCGAAGAGCGAGAGGACCGTCGCCCAGAACAGCAGGCTGCCCTTCTGCCCGGCGTACAGAGCCGACCAGGTATAGAAGATCGGCAGGTTACGGCTGGTGTAGGCGGCGACGTACTCGACGTTGAAATCGTGGTGGAACAGCGCCCACTCGAGGGCGAAGACGGCCGTGGCCATCGCCCCGAACATCGCGAAGACCGCGTTGCGGGCGCTTCGCTTGAGATCAGCTCGGTCCTTCCATCCTCCAAGGAACCCGACCACGGCCCCGAAGATGGCCAAGAGGAATGCCACCCACAGGGCAAGCGTGCCGAGAATTGTCATTTAGGCCTTCGGAACAGCTTCGTAGCGCGAACCGCACTTGGCCAGGACGTTGGTTGCGTAAATCACACCGTCGGACTTCAGGCGACCCTCGACAACCACCTCGACAGAGTCGTTGAAGGTATCGGGCGGCAACCCGTGGAACACAACCGGATAGTTGGCCGTGCCGTCGCTGATCTGAAACCGCAACGTTTGGCTCGCGACATCGCGCGACACGGTCCCCCGAACGACGTGGGCCCCGACCTTCATGCCCGTGTTATAAAAGGAAGGGTCGTCCGCGATCTTGCGGGACAGCTCGCCTGGGGTCAGGAAGTACTGCCCCGTCTGCTTGATGCCCGACGCCATGAGATAGCCGACCGAGCCGACGATCATCAGGGCGCCAAGCGCGAATTTAGCTCCGGCGCTCATTTTCATAGTCTTTAATTATACAGTCGATCCGGTCCATTTGCTCCAGCGGGGGTCCGGGTGGCCGGGAAGGGTGACCCGCCTGGGCCTACGCCCGGGGCGCCTCGGGCTCGGTCGCCGCCCACTGGAGCGCGGTTTGCACGGCCCGGCGCCAGTCGGCGGCCTCCCGGGCGGCGCCGCGCTCGCGGGGATCAAACCGTCGGAACGAGCGTCCCGCGAGGAAGTCCGCGGGAGTGCGCCACACGCCCGCGGCGAGCCCTGCGAGTCCGGCGACGCCGAGCGCGGTCGTTTCCACCACGTCGGGGCGCGCGACCGGCACCCCGAGCACGTCCGCCTGGAACTCCATCAGCCAGTCGTTCGCCGCGGCCCCCCCGTCGACTTGGAGCGCCGAGAGGGAGAGCCGCGCGTCGGCCGTCATCGCGTCGAGCACATCCTTGGTGCTGAACGCCATTGCCTCGAGCGCGGCGCGCACCAGGTGGGCGCGCGTCGTGCCCCGCGTGAGCCCCGTGATCGTACCGCGGGCGCGCGGCTCCCAGTGGGGCGCCCCGAGCCCCACGAACGCCGGGACAAAAGCGACGCCGCCCGTATCCGGCACGGACCGCGCGAGCACCTCGGACTCCGCGGCCGTCGTGATCAGTCCGAGACCGTCGCGCAACCACTGGATCGCCGCACCCGCGATGAAGACGCTGCCCTCAAGCGCATACTGCGGCTCGCCCCGTGATCCACACGCGACCGTGACGAGCATGCCGTGGGTCGACTTGGCGCGCCGAGCCCCGGTGTGGAGGAGCAGGAAGGCGCCGGTGCCGTAGGTGTTCTTCGCCTCGCCGGCCACGAAGCAGCCCTGCCCATACAACGCACCCTGCTGATCGCCCACGACCCCAGTGATCGGGAGCTCTACACCGAAGTGCGCCGCATCGCAAGAGCCAAAGGCGCCGCTCGAGGGGAGAACGTCGGGGAGGGCATGCCGCGGCGCGCCGAAGAGGGCCAGCAGGTCGTCGTCCCAGGCGCTCGTGTCGAGGTTGTACAGCATCGTCCGGGACGCGTTCGTGTGATCGGTCAGATACGCCCGCCCGCCGGTGAAGCGATGCACGAGCCAGGTGTCGACCGTTCCGAACACGACCTCGCCTTCCGCGACGCGCCGGGCGAGTCCGGGGACGTGCTCGAGCATCCACTCGATCTTGGTCGCCGAGAAGTACGGGTCGAGGATGAGGCCCGTCCGCTCGCGAATCGACGGCCCACGGCCCGCACGTGCGAGTTCCTGGCAGCGCCTCGCGGTGCGACGGTCCTGCCAGACGATCGCCCGGTGCACGGCGCGGCCCGTCGCGCGCTCCCAGGCGCACACGGTCTCCCGCTGGTTCGTGATGCCCAGGGCGACGGGCTCCACACGGGCCTGCGCGAGCGCCTCACGACCGGCCTCGACCGTCGCGGCAAACAGGTCATCCGCGTCGTGTTCGACCTCGCCGGGGGCGGGGAAATGCTGGCGAATCTCGCGATAGCCCCGGCCGAGGATGCGGCCGTCCTCCGCGACGACAAGCGCGGTTGATCCCGTCGTGCCTTGATCGAGGGCGAGAACGGCGCTCATGAGGTGAACGGCGGCCGCAGCAGGCCGCGTTCGGTCACGTACGCCGCGACGTAGCGCGCCGGCGTCACGTCAAACGCGGGGTTCTCGATCTCGGCCGCCGCGGGGACGCAGGCGCGACCTTCCCAGCACCCGAGCTCGCTCGGCGCGCGGGCCTCGATCGGGATCCCGGCGCCGTCGGGCATCGAGGTGTCAATCGTCGACCACGGCGCGGCGCAATAGAACGGCACGTCATGGTGCGCCGCGAGTACCGCCAGCGAATAGGTGCCGATCTTGTTTGCGAAATCGCCGTTCGCGACAATACGGTCGGCCCCGACGAGCACCACATCCACGCGGCGGCGTGCGAGCAGCGAACCAGCGGCCCCGTCGACGATCACCGTGCACGGGACCCCGCGCTCAGTGAGCTCCCACGCCGTGAGGCGCGAGCCCTGCAGCAGGGGCCGCGTTTCATCGACGAAAACGTGCACCCGCCGTCCCGCTTCGTGGGCCGCGTACACGGGCGCGAGGGCCGTGCCGATACCGGCCGTCGCCAACGCGCCCGCATTGCAGTGGGTGAGCACGCGGGCTCCATCCGGCACGAGCGCGAGGCCCGCCTCGCCGATTCGCCTACAGGTCAGGGCATCCTCGGCCAAGATGGCCGACGCCTCGGCGCGCAGGTACTGCCATAAGGCTTCCCCCTCCCCGGGCGTGGCGAGTGTGGCGCGGCGTTGCCGTTCCAAGGCCCAGCGCAGGTTCACAGCGGTGGGGCGGGCCGCCTCAAGGAGCCGGGTCAAACGGGCCTGGGCGTCGAGGAAGGCCTCGCGCGCGTCGTGCCGGTGCGCACGCAGGCCCGCGACCAACCCCATCGCTGCCGCGATACCGATGAGCGGCGCACCCCGGACGGCGAGTGTCCGAATGGCGTCGGCCGCGGCGTGGGCCGTTTCCAAGTCTCTCTCGACCCGCTCACCCGGCAAGAGGCGCTGGTCGAGGATCCGCACGGCGTAAGTCTGTGTCCAGGCGATCGGTGGGACGGGCACGGCGTCAAACCTATACCCCACCGAGCGTCGCGGCCGTTGCCCGTCGCGCCTCTTCGCGGGCCGAGGCGTGAGCGAGGACCGTCAGCCCGTGGAGGAATAACTGGGCCGAAAAACCTGGTCGCAGGCGGCCCTGGTCGCGGTCGAGCGACGCACCAAACCCAACCGGCGTTCGGGAGGCGCCCGGGTGGGTGCCGTATCAGAGTAAGTCTTGACCTGACAACGACTTCAGGGTATGTTGGAAGGTCCCTCAGGAACCCTTGCGGCGCCCGCCGCCACGCGTCATGGGACGTTCCGAGCACGTTTCAGCGGGGCGGAGATCAGGTGAGCGCAGACCGTCGAAATAGGCCGACCGCAGTCGGCGAAATACTCCGGGCGTACCTTGCGCGCGCGAGCTTCGGGCGTCGCATCGAACAGGCGGCGGTCGTGGCGGCTTGGTCCGAACTGGTGGGCCCTCAGATCGCAGCGGTCACCCGCGCAGACAGCGTGACGCCGGACGGCACGTTGTTCGTTCGGGTCGCGACGAGCCCGTGGATGAACGAGCTCCAGCTGCTGACGCCGGACATCATGGCCCGCGTGAACGCCGGGCGCGGCGCGGGCCGCATTCGCGGGATCCGCTGGTTGCTCTCACTCTAGGACAGCATGGCAAACGCGAAAGCCGCTTCGGCGAAACCAAAGACCAACGGTGACTATCAGGCCGACGCCATCCAGGTCCTCAAGGGTCTGGAAGCGGTGCGCCGCCGGCCGGCGATGTACATCGGCTCCATCTCGGCCCGGGGGCTGCACCATCTTGTCTACGAGGTCGTTGACAACTCGGTCGACGAGGCGCTGGCCGGCTTCGCCACACGCATCGACGTCACGATCCACCCGGACAACTCGGTCACCGTGGTCGACAACGGCCGCGGAATCCCAGTCGACATCCACAAGACGGAGAAGAAGCCCGGCGTCGAGGTGGCGCTCACGGTCCTGCACGCCGGCGGCAAGTTCGACAAAAGCACCTACAAGGTCTCGGGCGGGTTGCACGGCGTGGGCGTGTCCGTGGTCAATGCTCTCTCGGAGAAGCTCGAGGTGTGGGTCGACCGCGACGGCAAGCGGCATCACATGGCGTTCGAGCGCGGCGAGACGCGGCAGCGGCTCGCGACGACGGGCAAAGCCAAGGGAACGGGGACGACGGTCTGGTTCAAGCCCGACTCGTCGATCTTCACCGAGACACGCTTCGACTACGCCACCCTGGCGAACCGGCTGCGCGAGCTCGCGTTCCTCAACCGCGGCCTCACGATCACGCTCAAGGACGAACGCGCCGGACAACTGAAGGAAGAGACCTTCATCTACAAGGGCGGCCTCGCCGAATTCGTGCGCTGGCTCCTCGGCAACAGGAAGCCGCTGCACGCGAAGCCGATCGTGTTCGAGGCGACACGGGACGGCGTCGAGGTGGAAGGCGCCATCCAATACGACGAGGGCTACAACGAGAACACGTTCTCGTTCGTCAACAACATCAACACGCACGAGGGGGGCACCCACCTCACGGGCTTCAAGGCCGCCCTGACGCGCACGATCAACGAGTGGGCGAAGAAGGACGGCCTGCTCAAGAAAGAGGACTTCACGCTCACCGGGGACGACATCCGGGAAGGCCTCACGTGCGTGCTGCACGTCAAAGTTCGCGATCCCCAATTCGAGGGTCAGACCAAGACCAAGCTCGGCAACTCAGAGGTCGAGGGCATCGTCAAGAGCGTGGTGAACGACGCCTTGAGCGGGTTCCTGGACAAGAACCCGAGCGTCGCTCGGACGATCATCGCCAAGGCGGTCAGCGCGGCGCGCGCGCGCGAGGCCGCGCGCAAGGCACGAGAGCTCGTGCGACGCAAGAACGCTCTCGACGGGGGCCTCCTGCCCGGGAAACTGGCCGACTGCTCGCTCACCGACCCTCAGCTGTGCGAGGTGTACCTGGTTGAGGGCGATTCGGCCGGGGGCTCCGCCAAGCAGGGACGGGATCGGAGCTTCCAGGCGATCCTGCCGCTGCGCGGGAAGATCCTGAACGTCCAGAGGGCCCGCATCGACCGGGTCCTGGGGAACGAGGAGATCCGCACGATCATCACGGCGGTCGGCACAGGCATCGGCGAGGACTTCAGCATCGACGACGCGCGCTACCACAAGATCATCATCATGACCGACGCGGACGTCGATGGGGCGCACATCCGCACGCTGCTCCTCACCTTCTTCTACAAGGAGATGAAGCAGCTCATCGACGCGGGATACGTGTACATCGCGCAGCCGCCGCTCTACCGCGTCGCGAAGGGGAAAGAGGAGTTCTACGCCTACGACGAGAAGGATCGCGACGGCTACGTGAAGCGACTCACGAACGGGGGGGAATCCACCGGCAGCATCCTCGTCCAGCGCTACAAGGGACTCGGCGAGATGAACCCCGAGCAGCTACGGTCCACCACGATGGACCCGGCCAAGCGTACGCTCCTCAAGGTGACCATGGAGGACGCGGTGCAGGCATCGGAGCTCTTCGAGATCCTCATGGGCGACGAAGTGGAGCCCCGGCGCAGGTTCATCGAGACCAACGCGAAGTTCGTCCGAAACTTGGACGTCTGACGGCCATGGTTGGGGCGTAGCGCGGTGGCCACCCTCGCCCTCGGCGCCCTGCTCTTGGGCGTTCTGGTCTGGCTGCTTGCCGTGCGGGACGAAACCCCCGAACCGACCGTCCACCGCCGGGTCGACCGCCCCATCGACTACGCGGTCCTTGAGCGCGCCGAAGCCGAGGCCCGAGCCGCGCCGCCCAACGACGCCGATCCCTGGCCCGGGCCCCCGCTCGGGGCGTAATCCCGCGCCCGAGCGGCGGGCGTCAGCGTGAGGCCGCCTTCCCCTTCTTCCCCTGCGGGGGCGTGAATTCCTCCACGCCGTGAACGGAAACGCGGTGCGAGACGAGCGGCAGCGACGCCGCAGCCCGATCGGCGATGGTGATCGCGTCTCGCAGGGCCGCGCACCCGAGCTCGACCCCGGCCGAATCCCGCGCGTACACCGAGACGATGGGCTCCCCCGCCAGTACCTTGTCGCCCGGCTTCACCGACACCACGAACCCAACGGTGGGATCCACCGTGTCCTCGAGGCGACGCCGGCCACCACCCATCGCCGTGATGGCGCGCCCGATGATCCGGGGTTCTATCCGGGCGACGACGCCGGTCCGCGGCGCGGCGTAGACCTCCACGGCCTCGGCCTGGGGGAGCACGGCGGGGTCTTCGACGACGCGGGGGTTCCCGCCCTGTGCTTCGACGAGCTGCTCGAACTTCTCGGCGGCGAGCCCGGAGCCGAGGGCGTTCTCGAGGCGCTTGCGGGCCCGTGAACTCGTGCGCTCGACCCCGGCGGCGAGCAGCATCTCGATGCCGAGCGCGTAGGTGAGCGCCATGAGGTCCGGCGGACCCTCGCCCCGCAAGGCGAGGATCGCTTCCTCCGTTTCGAGGGCGTTGCCGCACGCGCGCCCGAGGGGGCGATCCATCGCCGTCACTAGGGCCACCGTGGGGCAGGCGCGATCGGCACCAAGGCCGATCATCGTGCTCGCCAGCTCGAGCGCCTGCTCGCGCTCCGGCAGGAACGCGCCGCTCCCCCGTTTGACGTCGAGAACCAGGGCCGTGAGGCCCTCGGCCAGCTTCTTTGACATGATCGACGCGGCGATGAGGGGGACGGCCTCGACCGTGGCCGTGACGTCGCGGAGCGCGTACAGGCGACCGTCCGCCGGCGCGACTTCGGGGGTCGGGCCCATCATGACACACCCGAGGCGCAGCACTTGCGCTTTCGCCTCGGCGAGCGACAGAGCCGTGCGGAAGCCGGGGATCGCTTCGAGTTTGTCGAGCGTGCCGCCGGTGTGCCCGAGGCCCCGGCCCGCCATCATGGGCACCGCCACGCCGCAGGCGGCGACCAGGGGAGTGAGCACGAGGGAGACCTTGTCTCCGACACCGCCGGTGGAGTGCTTGTCCACCCGGGGGGTCGGCCATCCCTCGAACGAGAGCCGCTGGCCGGAGGCGAGCAAGGCGTCGGTCAGCGCGGCGAGCTCTTGCCGGTCCAATCCGCGAAACACGACGGCCATGAGGAGCGCTGCCATC
The DNA here is from genome assembly GCA_035604455.1 of Gemmatimonadales bacterium. Taxonomy (GTDB): domain Bacteria; phylum Gemmatimonadota; class Gemmatimonadetes; order Gemmatimonadales; family GWC2-71-9; genus AG25. The sequence goes on along the minus strand of DATNIM010000100.1, from coordinate 75,580 downwards.
TGATAGTCGGGCACGCGACCGTCGGTGTAGGCGGCGACCAGCGCCGACCACTCCTCGGGCGTGAGCGCGCCTCCGTCGCGCTTGCGTTCGATCATCGGCGCGACCAGCATTGACGGGCCTCCTCGCTCCCTATGGTGTGATGCGACTCACGATCCTCGGGCTCGCGCTCCTTGCGATCCGCCCCCTCGCGGGACAGACGATCGCCCAGGAAATCGCGACGGGTGACAGTCTAGAGGCGGCGCTCGACCCCGCCACTGCCCTGCGCCACTATCAGACCGCCCTCTCCCTGGATTCGACTACGTTTGAGGCCCTGTGGAAGGCCTCGCGGTCGATCATCAACATCGCGAAGCAAATCGACGATCACCCGGATACCCTGCGGCGGCGCCGCGACAGCCTGTACCTCGCGGCGCGCGTCCTCGCCGAGCGGGCGACCACTGTGGCCCCGAACCGGGCCGAAGGGCACGCCATGCTCGCGCAGGCCCTGGGCCGGCTCTCGCGGACGCGCGGCGGCAAGGAGCGCGTCCGGTTCGCCCAGGTGATCTACGACGAGGCCTCCCGGGCGATCGCCCTAGACTCGACAAGCGACGTCGCGTATCACGTGCTGGGAGCGTGGCACGCCGAGGTGCTGCGCCTGTCGTCGTTTCAGCGGTTCTTCGCCAAGGCGTTGTTCGGTGCGGGGTTCCTCGACCGCGCGACCTGGACGGACGCCCGGCGCGACCTCGAGCGGGCGGTCGCGCTGCGCCCCGGCTACATCTTTCACCGCCTCGAGCTCGCCGAAATCGACAACGACGTGGGGCAGTACGCCGCTGCGCGCGCTCAACTAGACACGATCCGCTGGCTCCCAGCGACGGACGTGCTGGACGGCCCCTACCGCGAGCGCGCGGCCGCGCTGCTCGAGCAGCTCCACGGCAAACGGGATCGCTCGTGACGCGGCGCCCCGAACCCGGACGACCGCGGGTCCGAAGCTATCCGGCGGCCGCAGAGGCGGCAACGGCTTGACGGGTCGTCCGCCGATAACGCAAACTTCGCCATGTCAATCTCGTCGGAGCTGACGCACGCCGAAGCCGAGCGGCTCGCGGCCCGCGTCGGAGAGCTCGAGCGCGAGCGCAAGCACCTGCTCGCCGTCATCGAGATCCTCAAAGAGGTGTCGACCTCGCTGCATTTCATCGACATCCTCCAAGCCATCGCCCGCAAGCTGGGGGAGGCCTTCGGTCTGGACCGCTGCTCGATCTTTCTTGCCGAGCGCGGCGGCCGCTCCGTCCGCCTCGTCGCGTCCTACGAGGATCCGACAATCCGCAACTACGTCGTCGACTTGGAGCGCTATCCAGAGTTGCGCCGGGCGATGCAGGGCGGTGAAACCGTGTTCATTCCCGACGCGGCGAACGATCCGAGCCTCCGCCATGTGAAGAGCGAGCTCGTGCACCGGAACGTCAAGTCGATTACCGTCGTGCCGATCACGTGGCGGGGAGTGGCGATCGGCGCGATTTTCCTGCGCACGTTCCGCGACGGGCCGACCTTTTCCGACGAGGACGTCCGGTTCGTGCAGGTCGTGGCCTCGCTGACCGCCCAAGCGCTCCGCAACGCCCATCGCTACGAGCGCCTCGCGCAGCGCCAGCACGAGGCCGGCGAGGGAGTGCGACGCATGGAGCTCGAGCGCGTGGCGCTGCTCGGATTCCTGCGGCGCCTGCTCGACGCCTTCGGCGTCCGGGAGGGCGCGTGGGCCGAAGGGCTGCTGCCGCGCGCGAGCACCGACGAGCTCGACCGACTCGTGGGCGTCGCCATGGCCGTCATCCAGGAAGAAGCCAAGGGGCGGTGACGCGGCTCGCCGCACGAGCCGCCGAGCTCGCGCGGCTCCTGGAACGGGCGAACCACGCATACTACGTACTCGATCGGCCGGAGCTGTCCGACGCCGAATACGACCGGCTGCTCGCCGAACTCCGCGACCTCGAAGAGCAACATCCCGAACTGCGCCGACCCGACAGCCCCACCCTCCGGGTGGGCGCTCCGCCTGCCACGAGCTTCCGGAAGCACCGCCACGTCGCACCCATGCTGTCGCTCGCCAACGCGTTCGACGAGGCGGCGCTGCAGTCGTGGGAGGAACGTAACGCGCGGCTCGTGCCCGAGTCCCGGACCAGCGGCTACGCGCTCGAGGTGAAGATCGACGGCGCCGCGGTGAGCCTGACCTATGAGGACGGCATCTTCGTGACCGGCGCGACGCGGGGGAACGGCCTCGAAGGCGAGGACGTCACGGTGAACCTCCGGACCGTGCTCGACGTGCCGCTGCGGCTGCAGGGCAAAGGCTGGCCGCCCCTGATGGAGGTCCGCGGCGAGGTGTACCTCCCAAAGTCGCGCTTCGCCGCCCTGAACGAGGAGCGCGAGGCGGCAGGCGAGCCGCCGCTGGCCAACCCTCGCAACGCCGCGGCAGGGTCGCTGCGCCAGCTTGACCCGGCAGTCACCAGGCACCGCGGGCTCCGGATCTTCTGCTTTCAGGTCGAGGTGCCGGGTCCCGCCCTCCCGGCCCCGACGCAGTCGGCCGTGCTCGCGAAGCTCGCGAGCTGGGGGTTCCCGCTCGAGCCGCACTACGAGCTCGTGCCCGACCTCGTCAGCGCCCATGCCGCGATCGCCACGCTCGAGCAAGTTCTGCCGACGCTCGATTACGGGGCCGACGGCGTCGTGGTGAAGGTGGACCGCCTCGCCTTACATGCCGAGCTCGGCACGGTGGGGAACCGGGAGCCGCGGTGGGCCGTCGCGCGGAAGTTCGCGCCCGAGGTTCAGGTGACACGGCTCGAAGACATCCGACTGAACGTGGGCCGCACGGGCGCGCTGAACCCCTACGCGGTGCTCACGCCCGTCGAGATTGGAGGCGTCACGGTCTCAACCGCGACGCTCCACAACGCCGATCTTGTCGCCGCGAAAGACATCCGGATCGGCGACTGGGTGGAGGTCACGCGCGCGGGCGAAGTGATCCCGCAGGTGCTCGGGCCCGTGCGCGAGCGCCGCACCGGAGCCGAACGACCCTTCGAGATGCCGAGCCGGTGCCCGATCTGCCGAGCGCGAGTCGAGCGTCCGGAGGACGAGGTGATGGTGTACTGCCCGAACGTCTCCTGCCCCGGTCGGATCCGCGAAAGCATCGTGCACTTCGCGGCGGTGATGGACATTCGCGGGCTCGGCTACGAGCGCGTCCAGGCGCTGCTCGACGCGGAACGCATCGCTGACGTCGCCGACTTGTACGAGCTGCGACCGGCGAACCTCGTCACCCTGGAGGGGTTCGCGGAGCGATCGGCGGAACAGCTCGTGGCGGCGATCACGGCTTCCAAGGCCCAACCCCTCTCGCTCGTCCTCGGCGCGCTCGGGATCCGCCACGTCGGCTCCCAGAGCGCGAAGGTCCTCGCCCGCCAATACGGGACGCTCCGGGCCCTGGCGCGAGCACCCGCGGAGGCGATCGCGGAGCTTCCGGGCGTGGGGCCGACAATCGCCACGGCCGTGGCTGGGTTCTGCGCAGACCCGACCAACCGAAAGCTGATCGACCGGCTCGAAAAGCTCGGTCTCTCCCTCTCCGAACCCCTGTCCACGGCCGGGCCGCTCGCCGGGCAGTCCTACGTGATCACCGGTACCCTGCCGTCGCTCACCCGCCCCGACGCGATCGCGCTCATTGAGGCGGCGGGGGGCCGCGTGACCGACCACGTGTCCAAGCGCACGACGGCCCTGGTCGCCGGAGCCGACGCGGGGTCCAAGCTCGCCCGGGCCACAGCGCTCGGTATTCCGGTGATCGACGAGGGGGAACTCTTGCGCCGCGCGCGCCACTGACCCTAAGTTGCTGTCCCATATGAGCATCGCCCGGCCCCCGCGCGACGCAGTAACCATCGGGCGCGGCGCCCTGCCCCAACTCCGCCAAAGCCTCCTGCGGGACGCGGCCGACCACGCGGTCGGGATTCTTCAAGAAGCCGGGTTCGCCGCCGGCGAGGGGATCTACCAGGCCTTTTGCGGGTGGGTCGCCGCGGAAACCGGCGTGCCCGAACCGCAGAACCTCGATGCGGCCCGACTGTCCACCATTCTCTCTTCCTTCTTTGAGTCGACCGGGTGGGGCTCGCTAACGGTGGGCCCGCTGGGAGCCGCGGCGCTCGCCATGGACAGCGCCGATTGGGTGGAGGCGGAGCCGGGGTCCGCCGAGACCCCGATGTGCTTCTTTACATCAGGAATGCTCGCCGACTTCCTGGGCCGCCTCTCGGGCGAGCCGGTTGCCGTGCTCGAGGTGGAGTGCCGCAGCAAGGACGATGCGCGCTGCCGATTCCTGTCGGCGTCGCCGGACACCCTGAACGCCGTCTACGACCACGTCAGCCAGGGTCGTCCCTACACCGACGCGTTCGGCGCCTAGCGTCGCGCGACGCTCACGCCGTCGAACAGCAGCGAGGGCGTGAGACGGCGGCCGTACCAGCGCCGGTCCCGACCGATTCCGCCGATCCGCTTCAGCAGATCGTAGCTGTTCCCCGCCACCGCCGCGTCCTTCACCCGCCCGGCGATCTCACCCCGCACGACCCGGTACGCCAACGCCACCGGGTGGCTGAACGCGCCTCCGGCGACGTTCCCCTGTCCGACGCCGATGAGGTCGTCGACCAGCAGGCCATCGACAATGGGACCGAGGAGCTGACCACCGAGGGCACCGTCAGGGGTGCCGTCGTCTCGACCCACCACGAGGTTCGTGAACCCGGGAGCTGGTTTCCCGAAGATGTCGCGGTGGCCATGGCCCGTGCTCGTCGCCTTGGCCCGCGCCGCGGTCTCCAGGTCAAAAATGAATCCTCGCACGGTGCCCGCCTCAACTAACGGGGTCGGGCGCGAGGCGACACCCTCGTCGTCGAAAGGCCGGGAGGCGGGGCGGCCCGCACGCGTCGGGTCGTCGGTGACCGAGAAGGCCGCGTCGAACACCCGCTCGCCAACCCTCCCCGCCAGGGGGGAGACGCCCTGGAGGACGGCCTTCCCAGACAGGGCCTGCGTAATGGGCAAGAGCACCGCCGCTAGGCCGGCTGGCGTAAAGACCACGGGCAACCCGCCTTCGGGAGGCGCCACGACCACCTCCGCCCGGCGCAACCGCTCGTCGATCGACTGCACGAGCGCGGACAAGGCGGAGGCATCTGGCACACCCGTGTCGTCGATCCCGTCGGCCACGGTGAGCACGTCGTCGCCCGCGATCCGCCAGACGTCCGCGCTGACGGCGACGGCTGTCGCCTGGTAGGTGCCCGCGGCACCGGCGGTGTTCCCGAACTCGGTTTCGGTCACTTCGCGCTCGACGGTGACGTTCACCTGACATCCGTCGCGCGCGAGCCGCTCGACCACTTCTCGGCCGATGCCGACGAGGTGGTCTAGGGACGCCTCCGCCGCAGGCGCGGAGAAGGTCGAGACCACGGCCGGCGTGCACGGGCCCGGGAACTCGAGCCCGAAGCGCTCGCCGAGCGCGGCGGAGGCGAGGGCCCGGGCAGTCAGGTCGTCGGGGCCGTCATGGAGAACGGTCGAGCCCGCCACACCCACCCGCCCTTGCGAGAGCACCCGCAGGTTCACGCCCGCTTCTTCGCCAACACTCGCGGCCTTCAGTCGGCCCCACTCGAAGCTGACGACCGTACGCTCCGCGCGGTGCCACCACCCATCTGCCTGCTGCGCGCCAGCCCGCTGAGCCGCATCGAGCCACCGCTCGATCATTGCGGCACGTCGCCCCCGATCAAGGCCTCCTCGATGCGGACGTGCGGCGCGCCCTCGGTGACGGGCAGCGGGAACTGCCCGCCCTTGCCGCAGCCGCCGCCCATCTGTGTCCACTGAAAGTCGCCCGCGATGTGTTCGATGCGATCTAGGGTCTGGAAGAGGTTGCCGGCGAGGACCACGTCCTTGACGAGCTCGGCGAGCTGGCCATCGCGGATCATCCGGCCGTGCGCCGCCGTGAACGAGAAGTTCTCGAGCATGGTCTGCCCACCGAACGCACCGCAGGCGTAGACGCCGAGCCGGATGCCGGCGATTAAGTCGGCGAAGCTGCCCCGGCCGTTTCCGATGTAGGTGTTCGTCATGCGCACGATGGGCGGGTGCCGGAACGAGATGGCGCGCGCGTTCCCGGTCGGCCGTTCGCCCATCGCGGCCGCGGTTTCCCGCGAGTGCAGGCGGCCGACGAGCACTCCGTCGCGGATGAGGGGCGTGTCCTGGGTCGGCGTCCCCTCATCGTCGAACGGCAGCGTGCCACGGAGCCCCGGCGCGGCGCCGTTGTCCCCGACGTTCAAAAGTGGCGTGCCGAACCGACGACCGAGGGTCATCATCTCACGCGCCTGCGGGTTCTCGAAGACGAAGTCGGCCTCCGAGAGATGCCCAAACGCCTCGTGGATGAACACGCCGGCCAGCTCGGGGTCAAGGACGACAGGATACGCGCCGCCGCGGATGCGCGGCGCCGTGAGCAGCGCGGCCGCCCGCTCGGCGGCCGCCCGGAATTCCCCTTCATGGCCCTGCGCGCTGCGCCAGCCGCGGCGGAGACCGATCGACGCCAAGCCCCTCTCGATCACGTCGTCCCGGCGGGCGATGGCGCTACCGGAGAGCGTGACTTCGGGACGGAGCTCGTGGAGCGTGGTGCCCTCGGAGTTGAGGTACCAATACTCGGTGACGCTGTCGCGATAGCTCCCGACGGTATCGACGATGCCGCCCACGCTGAGCATCGCCCCGTTGTACGCCTCAAGCAGCCGGGTTTTTTCCTCGAGGCCGATCCCGCGGACATCCCCGTCCAGGCCCGCGTCCACGTCGGCCTCGTGAGGGGGCACCTCCGCAAGTTCGATTGGCCGGTCTAGGCGGAGCGCACGTGACAGTTCATTGGCCCGCTGCGCCATCTGGGGCAAGGCGTCGAGCGAGGTGAACGAGGCCACCCCCCACCCGCAGCCGCGATTGAGCGCCCGGACGCACCCTCCCTCATCGACGCTCGCCGTCGCGTTTTCGAGGTGTCGGCCGCGGAAGGTGACGGCGGTGGTCCAGCTGGTTTCGAGGCGAAGTTCCGTGAATTCGGCAGGGGCACGACGGACCGCGGCGGTCAGGCGGTCTCTCACTCCGCTAGTTCTCGGAGCTTTTCCGCGTAGTCGGGACGCACCACGATTTCCCCGTTCACGATGACCTCGCGGTCCCAGGGCAGGATGATGAAGTTGTCGCTCTCGAGCGCGTAGAAGTCGGGCTTGTAGTCTCCCGTCCGAAACGACACCGCCGTCTTCACGGAGGCTGGCTTGAGCTCTCGCACGGCGGCGAGCGCGAGCTTCATCGTGTCGCCGGTATCACAGGTCTCGTCGACAATGACGACCCGCTTGGCCGTGACGATCCGCGACGGCCCTGCGATCACGGTGGGCCGCAGGCCGCTCGCCTCCCGGGTGATGGCGATCGAGGCGAAGTCGCGCTGCAGAATGCTCGCGACCACGGCGCCGGGAATAACGCCGGCCTTAGCGATTCCGATCACGAGCTCGGGATCGTACTCCCGGAAAATCCGAAGCGCGAGCGCACGGCACAACTCGCCGAAGAACGGCCAGTCGACCTGCAAGACCCCGTGAGCGGGTTTGCGTCCGGGACGAGTGCTGAACGTGTTCCGGGACGCGGGCGGCTTCGGTGGGCCTGGTGGCGGCGGCGAATAGGGCATGGGTTTGCAAGCTACATTGCAAAACGACGAGGCCGCAAGCTATTTTCGGCGCATGAGTCTTTGGCGCCGACTCTTCGGTCGCTCCGGAGGTGAGGAACTCACACCGCGACGCCTCGACTACCTCAATGAGGCGCTGGCGCTCGAGCGGCAGGGAGACTTCGACGGCGCGCTCACCTCGTATCGCCTCGCCCTTCGCGATCATCCGAACGACGCGCGCATCCTGCAGAACATGGCGATCGCCCTCACCAAGACGCGTCGCTTCGATGAAGCAATCCGTCACTATCGGCGCGCCCTCGAAGTCGAGCCGCAGCTCGCGGGCGCGCACTACGGACTAGCGTTTCTGCTGCTCAAGCGAGGCGACCCCGACGGCGCCGAGCAGCACCTGAAGGAGTTTCTCGCACACCCCCCGAAAGGGCCTGACGCTCAGAAATGGATCGAGCACGCGACGCAGGCGTTGCGCGACCTCGGGGCGGGCCCACCCCAAGCCGTCTCGGCGGAGGCGCCCTGAGCGGTTGGCGCCTCGTCAGCAGCGCGCTGTTAGCAGGGTCGGTCATCGCCGGGGGAATAGGAGCGTGCCAGTTGTTCGCGCCTGACCTGAGTCGCGTCATCGCGCTCGAGGTCGTGGTGAACGATTCGGTCGAAGCGACCGACACACTCCGTGCCCGCGCGATCCTCCACACAGCCGGCGGCGACTCGTTTCCCGGGGACACGCTCGGGGCCGTCGTGTATTGGGCGAGCTTCGATACGACGGTGCTCGCGGTGGTGGACAGCACGCGCGGCACCTTCACGGGCCGCGGGTCCGGAACGACGAACCTTCAGGCGTGGATGGGGAGTCTTCGCAGCGCGCCAATCCTGATCACGGTCACGGCAGCGGCCGATACGCTCGTCGCGTTGAGTCCCCTTGTGGACACGGTGTCGGTCGGGTCCGGCGACTCGCTGTCCGACTCGCTTGAGGTCGAGGTGGCGTCCATAACCGTCGCCTCGAACCCGCCGACCGTGGCAGGATTGGTCGGCCGCCCCGTCACCTTCGCGCTCACGGGCGCCCCGCCCGGCGCGGGCGCGGTCCTCGTCACGAGCGACACGACGCACACGGGCGTGACGGTCGATACGCTCTCCACGAATTCGAGCGGCCTCGCGGCGATCCAAGTCCGCTACCTCGGAGGCGGCACCCTCCCCGACTCAATCGTCGTGACCGCCCGAGCGCAACGGGCGGTCGGCACGCCGCTCGCCGGGTCGCCGGTGAGCTTCGTCGTGCACCTGGCGCCATGACCGCCGGCACACTGACCGGTCTGTTCTTCGACGCCGTTGCTCGGTTCGGCCCTCGGCCCGCGCTGCGGCACAAGATCGGTGGCCGGTGGGAAACGCTCTCCCACGACACGGTCGCGGAGCGCGTCCGCGCCCACGCGCTGGCGCTGCGCGAGCTTGGTGTGCAGGCCGGCGATCGCGTCGCGATTCTTTCGGAAAACCGGCCCGAGTGGGCGCTGACCGACTATGCCTGTTTGTGCTCGCGCGCCGCAGACGTCCCCATCTATCCGACGCTCCCCCCCAAGCAGGTCGAGTATATCCTCCGGGACTCGGAAGCCGTGGCGGTGTTCTGCTCGACGAACGCTCAGGTGGAGAAGGTCCTGTCGGTCCGGAGCGCGCTCCCCGCCTTGCGTCACATCATCGCCTTCGACGAGGCGCCGGACGGCGTGCGGCGGTTTGCCGATCTCGAGACGCTGGGACTCGCCGCCGTGCCACGCTATCCCGCGTTTCAGGCCGACGCGGTCGCGGCCGACCCGACTGACGTGGCGACGCTCATTTACACCTCGGGCACGACCGGTGACCCCAAGGGCGTGATGCTGTCCCATCAGAACCTGTGGTCGAATATCATGGCGTCGCGGCAGGTGATCGCAATCGGCGACACCGATGAATGCCTCTCCATGCTCCCGTTGTCCCATGTCTTCGAGCGGATGGTGGCGTACACGATGTTCCACGCGGGAGTGGTCATCAACTACGCCGAGTCCTTCGACCTCGTCCGGCAGAACCTGCTCGAAATCCGACCGACGGTGGTGTTGTCGGTCCCTCGGTTCTACGAGAAGATCCATGCGGCGGTCGTCGAACAGGCGCATGCCGGGGGTCGCGTGAAGAACCGGATCTTCCACTGGGCGGCCCGCGCGGGAGACGCCTGGGCGACCTACCGCCTCGCCGGACTCCGCCCGCCCCCCCGGGTCGCTCTCCGGCACGCGCTCGCGGACCGTCTCGTGTTCGCGAAGCTCCGCGCGCGCACCGGCGGCCGGGTGCGGCTCTTCGTGTCCGGGGGCGCGCCCCTCGCCCCCAACATTGCGAAGTTCATGTTCGCAGCGGGGCTGCCTGTGGTGGAGGGCTACGGTCTGACGGAGACGTCCCCCGTGCTCACGATCAATCCGCTCGACCGCATCAAGATCGGCACGGTCGGCCAGGCCATCCCCGAGGTCGAGCTGCGGATCGCCGCGGACGGCGAGATCCTCACCAAGGGGCCAGGCGTCATGCTCGGGTACTACAATCAGCCCCAGGCCACCCGCGAGGCGATCGATGCCGAGGGCTGGTTCCACACGGGAGACGTCGGCGAGCTCGACGCCGACGGGTACCTCAAGATCACGGACCGGAAGAAGGACCTGATCGTCACAGCCGGGGGCAAGAACATCGCCCCGCAACCGATTGAGAACCTCGTCAAGGCGAGCAAGTTCGTGCTGAACGCCGTCATGCTCGGGGACCGGCGCCGGTTTCCGGTCATGCTTGTCGTCCCGAACTTCCAGCAGCTCGAGCGCTGGGCGCGCGAGCGCCGGCTCGCGTTCGGCTCCCACGCCGAGCTCATCGCCCTCCCGGACGCGCACGCCAAGATGGAGCGCGAAGTGATGGGCTCGTTGCACGACCGGGCCAAGTTCGAAATGCCGAAGCGGGTGGCGCTCTTGGAGCGCGACTTCACCATCGAGGCGGGGGAATTGACGCCCACCCTCAAGGTCAAACGGCGCGCCGTGGAGCAGCACTACAAAGCCCTGGTAGACGAGCTCTACGCCGACGGCGAGGCCGCCGGGGGTCTGACGCCCTAGGCTTTTTCCCCCACCCACAACCCGTCCCCCGCGGCGAGCCGGCGCACTCCGGACGGCGCCTCGGGTGCCTCGCGCTCGATCACCAAGCGCCTCCCGGGAAGCAGGACGCGCTCGGCTTCCGACAGCCAGGGAGGGTCGCCCGCCTCGGCGCCCAGGATCACGCCTCGCGCGATGCGCGCTCGCAGCGGGATGGACGCCGGCGCGCGCAGCAAGCTCAGGACAGGCGACTCGCGAACACCGCTCGGCGGATTGACACCGACGAAGTGGACGCCGTCCAGCCGTGCCGCGAGCTCCGTCGCGTCGCGGACCGCGGCACCCACCAAAACGATGAACCCGCCGGGACCGTCGACGTCGAGCAGCGCTTGGAGCGCCACGGGGTCGGGCGCGGGCGCCTCAGCCGGGGCGGATGGCGACTCGCCAAACAGCACCACGCCGTCCACGAGCGGATACTCGCGACGACACGCGGGACACCCGACGAGCCCCGAGACCACGCGCCGGCCGCGCATCGTCCCGGTCGAGAGCACGAGCCCCTCGGGCGGATGGGGCGCGGGGCACTGCAACATCTCAGTCAACTCGATATGCATAGGCTCGGATCCGCGGCGGCGCCGCGACGCTCGTCAGCGGGCTTGATAGCCCGAGGGCACGAGGCGCAGCTCGGAGACGTCCACGCGCGAGGGCCGGGTCACCGCAAACACGACGGCGTCGGCCACGTCTTCCGCCTGAAGCATGTCCCGGCGCTTGGTGAACCCGGGTCGCCCGTCGGGGGCGATGGGATTCCAGATGTCGGTGTCCACGGGTCCCGGGGACACAAGCGTCGTCCGGATTCCGGTCCCGGCGAGCTCCGCGGCGGCTACCTCGTGGAGCCCGCGCAGTCCGTACTTGCTCGCCGCGTAGGCACTCGACCCGGGGAACGCCACGTGGTCCGACACGCTACCGATGGTGACGAGGTGTCCATTCCCTCGCGCCCGCATTACCGGCAAGAACGCTCGCGTCACGAGAAAGCAGCCCGTGAGGTTGGTGCTCAGCGTGCGGCCGAACTCCTCCGCGGTCGTCTGCTCGATGGACTTGATCGCGAAGATGCCTGCGTTGTTGACGAGGATGTCGGGGACCCCGGGCCCCGCGAGCACCCGACGCAGGGCGCGCTCCACGGCCACCGGATCCGTGACGTCGCAGGCGACGTCGGTCTCGCCGACCTCGGAACGATCCTCCAGGGTGCGCGCCAGCCGGACCACGTGCGCGCCCGCCGCGCGGAGGCCCGCGGCGACGGCGAACCCGATGCCGCGCGAGGCGCCGGTTACGAGGGCCACCTTCCCGCCGAGCGGGGGTGCGCCCGTCACTCCACCGTGCCGCGCGCGCCGTGCACGAGGCGCAAGAACTCCTCCCGCGTACGGCCATCGTCGAGCAACGCGCCCCGCAACGCACTCGTCACCGTCTTCGAGTTCTGCTTTTCCACGCCGCGCATCATCATGCACAGGTGGTAGGCCTCGATCACCACGCCCACGCCGCGCGGCTCGAGCACCTCCATCAGCGCGTCAGCCACCTGATCCGTGAGGCGCTCCTGCAACTGAAAGCGTCGCGCGAACACTTCGATCACCCGCGGAATCTTCGAGAGCCCGACGAGCCGACCGTTCGGGAGGTAGGCCACGTGCGCGCGCCCGAAGAACGGCAGCATGTGGTGCTCGCAGAGCGAGTACACCTCGATGTCCCGCACGCACACGAGGTTGTCGTGGCGTTCCGTGTACAGCGCGTCGCCGATGACGTCCGCGACGGAAATCCCATAGCCCCGCGTGAGCCAGCGCAACGACGTCTCGACGCGCGCCGGGGTTTGGCGTAACCCCTCGCGCTCGGGGTCTTCGCCCAACTGTTCCAACATCTGCCGGATGAGGGCCTCGAACGCCGTGGGGCCGCCCTCGGCCCGGGGCGACGCCTCGGAGCCGTAGAGGCCGTGAAGGCTCGCCGGCTTTGCCTGATCAGGTGCCATCGTAGTCCACGAAGGTCCGCTCCGTTTCCCAGAGCCGAACCCGTTTGAGAGTCACCGGTCGCACGGCCGGCTCAAGGACGCGCCAGCAAACGACGGCGATGTTCTCGGCGGTCGGGTTCAGGGTGGCGAACCAGGGCACGTCGAGATTCAGGTTCTTGTGGTCCACATGCCGCACGAGGCACTCGGTAGCGACGTCGTGCAGGCGCTCAAGGTCCATGACATAGCCGGTCACCGGATCGATGTCCCCTTCGACCGAGATGTCGAGGTTGTAGTTGTGGCCGTGGTAGTTCGGATTGTTGCACAGGCCAAACGTGGCCTCGTTCTCCGCCGCCGACAGACTCGGGTTGTGGAGCCGATGGGCGGCGCTGAAGTGAACCCGGCGTGTGATGACGCAACGCGGCATGCTTGTTGGCCCTCCGGGGCGGGACTATCTTCGCCGCCCGTGCGTCTAAAGGTACTCGCTTCCCTCTCGGGCGCGGGAGCCTGGCCCGCGTTGTGGACGTGTCCCGCCCTGCTCGCATCGGCGTTCCTCGTCACGTGGGGCGCCGAGGCCGCGCAAAGCGTGCTCGGGCGCGGCCTCGCGCTCGCGTTGCTCGCCTGGCTCCAGACCCTTCCGGAATTCGGCGTGGAAGCGGTGATCGCCTGGCGCGCGGGCGAAGACCCAGCTCGGGCGTCGCTCGCGATCGCCAATCTCACCGGAGCGATTCGGCTGCTCGTGGGCCTCGGCTGGCCGCTCGTCTACGTCGTCCAGGCGACCGCTCGCTGGCGCCGCCGTCTTCCGGCCCTTCGCGCCCTCACGCTGACGGGCGAGGACGCGGTGGGCGTGGCGGCGCTCGTTCCCCCGCTCGCGTATTTCGCCGTTGTTCTCGTCAAGGGATCCCTCACCGCCACCGACGCGGCGGTCCTCGTGGCGTGCTATGTGGGTTACCTCATTTTCGCGGCGCGCACGCCACCCAAGGAGAGTGCAGTGCCCATCTCCGCCGTGGCGCGGTGGACGCTCGCCACCACGGGGTGGCGCCGCCACGTGCGGATCGGCACCGTGTGCCTCGCAGGAACGGCGCTGCTCGCAGCAACGGTGCGCCCCTTCTTCACGTCGATGCTCGCGGTCGCCGCGGTGCTCGGCATCGCCCCGTTTCTCGTCGTGCAATGGCTGGCGCCCGTGCTCACCGAAGTGCCCGAACTCGTGTCTAGCGTCGCCTGGGCGAGGCGGGAGGCCACGGGGCCCATGGCCCTCATGAATCTCGTGGCGAGCAACGTCAACCAGTGGACCGTTCTCGCTGGCACGATTCCCATCGTCTTCGGCTTCGCCCACTGGCGAGCGTTCGGGACCTGGGGGTCGTTCGCGCTCGACGCGGCGCAACGCCTGGAAGTCCTCCTCGCACTCCTGCAGACGGCGGTGGGTGTCGCGCTGCTCGCGTCAGGGGCGTTCGGCGCGGGAGCGGCGGCCGGCCTCTTCGGCTTGTGGGTGGTGGAGGTCGCGGTTCCGGCACTCCGCCCCGCCGTCGCGTACACCTACGGGGGTGGGCTCGCAGTGCTCGCGGTCCGCCTGGTCGCGCAACGAGCCTTCAAGCGGGGTGAGACACGGGCTGCCGATCAACAGAAGGCCGGGTCCGCTGAGCGCGACCCGGCCGATCACTGAAGGGAACGAAGAGGATTATTGAAGCCCGAAAGTAATGACTGGTCCCCTCACCATAGCGTTTGCCTTCCCCGCACGCGGGGCATGACATTGGTTACAGTATTTGGAGCCACGATCGAGCTGTTGGCTCAATAATTGGGCTCTCCGTCCCCCAACGGCCTTAGGATACACTGGAACGCAGGGACGTCAAGACGACTCTAACCGGATCGCATGATGAACCTTACTCTCGTCGGTGCGCTCGTCGCGTTGGCAGCGTGGCTCGGGCTCGTCTTCGGTGCTCACCAGGGGAGCGGACCCGTACAAGCGCTCTGGGCGATCGCCACCATTCTGTTCGCGCGCCGCATTCTCACGGGCGCGCCGAAGTTCCTGTCCTAGCGAGCGCCATGCGGGTGTGGCGCTGGGTCTTCCCTGCGGTTCTCGCGGTCTCGACCGCGGTCACCGGAACGCTCGCCGCGCAGCACGGCGTCGCCCGTAGCAACATGGACACGACATGCGCGCCGTGCCGCGACTTCTTCGAGTTCGCAAACGGCGCGTGGCTCAAGTCCGCCACGATCCCGCCGGCCTACACGAACATCGGGGCCGCCCGGGAACTCGTCGACCGTAACAACGATGCCCTGCGGGAGGTGTTGGACGCGGCGGCGGCCGCCGGAGACACCGCGCGCGATTCGGCCGCGCAAAGGGTGGGCGCGTTCTACGGCAGCTGCATGGATTCCGTTGCCGTCGACCGCGCCGGGTCGGAGCCGATCGCCGGCGCGCTCCGCGACATCGCGGCGATCGCGACGAAGGACGACGTGCAAGCGGAGATCGCCCGCCTGCTCCAGGTGGGGATCTTCGCGCCGTTCTACTTCTCGTCCGAGGCCGACCCCAAGCAAAGCACGCGCAACATCGGCCAGCTCTACCAATCGGGGCTCGGCTTGCCCGACCGGGATTACTACCTCAAGACCGATCCTGCGTCGGACTCGCTCCGTCAGTCCTACGTGGCCCACGTAGCGCGCACGCTGGCATTGGTCGGCACCGCCCCGCCGGCCGCCCGGCAGGAGGCCGACCGGGTCCTCGCGTTGGAGACCGCCCTAGCCGAGTCCTCGATGACGCTCACGGCACAGCGCGATCCGGCGGCGGTCTATCACAAGTTGACCGTTCCCGACCTCGCGGCCATCGCACCGGCCATCGCGTGGCCGGCGTTCTTCGCCGCGCTCGGCGTACCGAGCCTAGCCGCGCCGGGCGCGACCCTCGACGTGTCACAGCCCGCGTTCCTGCGGCAGGTGAACGCCCAGATCGCGACGGCGTCGCTCGACACTTGGCGCGCCTATTTCCGCTGGCACCTGGCGGACCAGCTCGCGCCCTCCCTCAGCGCGGCGTTCTTCGACGAGCACTTCCGCTTCCAGAGCAGCCTCGAAGGCGTGGTTACGCCGCTCCCCCGGTGGAAGCGCTGCGCCGCAGCTACCGATCACGCCCTCGGCGAAGCCCTGGGCCAGGCCTACGTGGCCCGTGAATTCCCGGCCGCCTCCAAAGCCCGCGTCCTCGAAATCGTCAACAACCTGCAATCGGCCTTCGCCAGCCACATCCGGCAACTCGCGTGGCTCGGCGACTCGACCAAAGCCCGGGCCGTCGTCAAGCTGAGCGCGCTCGCGAAGCAGATCGGCTATCCCGACAAGTGGCGCGACTATACGGCGCTCGTCGTGCAGCAATCCAACCCCTATGGCGTGAACGTGCTGCGTGCGCGCGCCTTCGAGGCGGCGCGACAACGCGCCAAGATCGGCGCGCCGGTCGACCGCGGGGAGTGGTTCATGACGGCCCCGACGGTGAACGCGTACTACAGCCCCACCAACAACGAAATCACGTTTCCCGCGGGGATCCTGCGGCCGCCCTACTTCGACCCCGAGGCGGACGAGGCGGTGAACTACGGGGCGATCGGCGCGATCATCGGGCACGAGATGACGCACGGCTTCGATGATCAGGGCCGTCAGTACGACGCGGGCGGGAACCTGCACAACTGGTGGACGCTCGACGACGCGCGGCGCTTCACGGCCCGCGCCGCGCGCGTCGTGGCGCAGTTCGACGGGTACCTCGTGGTGGACACGTTCCACGTCAACGGCGCCCTGACGCTGGGTGAAAACATCGCCGACCTCGGCGGCCTGTCGATCGCGTTCGACGCCCTCGAGCGGTGGCTCGCGACCCATCCGCGCACCGTCATCGACGGCTTTACGCCGGAGCAGCGATTCTTCCTGGGCTACGCCCAGGGGTGGCGCAGCCTCACGCGCCCCGAAGTCCTGCGACTGCGCGCCCTCACCGACCCCCACTCCCCCCCGCGCTGGCGCGTCAACGGGCCCCTTTCGAACCTCCCAGCGTTCGCGCGCGCGTTCGGGTGCGCAGCCGGCGACTCTATGGTGCGGGCCGACAGCGTTCGTGCCGAGGTGTGGTAGCCGCTAACCCGTCAACACGAGGACGACGACGCCCCAAGTGAGCGTGAGCAGCGTGACCGGCACGCCCACGCGCGCATACTCCCCGAACCCGATCCGCACCCCGCGTCGACCGGCTCGCTCCGCCACGATCAGATTCGCCATCGATCCGATGAGGACGAGGTTCCCGGCGAACGTGGAGCTCATCGCGACGACCCGCCAGGCGAGGTCCGCCTTCGGCAGCTGCGGCACGGTCGTCCGCCAGAGGATGACGGCGGGCACGTTCGAGATGAGGTTCGACAGCACGGTGAGGGCGCCGCTCACGACGACCGCGGTCCGCCACACCGACCCCGCCCCGACGAGGGCCAGCGCGTGCGCATCGAGCCAGCGCACGGCACCGGTCGCCTCGAATCCCCGCATGACCACGAAGAGGGAGGCGAAGAAGAGGAGCAGCGACCACTCCACGCGATCGATCGCGTAGGCCGGGTCCCGCCCGGCGATCGCCACCATGACCGCCCCGGCGGTAATCGCGACGAGCGGCAAAGAGCCCCCCGCGAGCCAGGCTCCGGCGGCGAGGGCAAACATGATGAGGCCCTTAGCGACGAGAGGACGATCGACGGTGACGGGGACGGGCGCCAACGCCGCACCGAACGGCGTCGCGAGCTCGGCCGCGAACGCCCACCGGAGATAGAGGTAGGTGACCGCGAGACCGCCGAGCCCCACGGGGAGCATGTGCATCAGGAACGCGCCGAAGCTCGTGCCGCTCCAGATCCCAACGAGCATGTTCTGGGGGTTGCCGGTCACCGACATGACCGAGCCCACGTTCGAGGCCATGGCGAGCCCGATCAGGTAGGGATGTGGCCGCACGCGCATGGGACCTAGCGCACCGAGCAGGATGGGCGTGAGCACGAGGCACACCGTGTCGTTCACGAACAGCGCGGACAGTACGCCTCCGCCCACGACCACGGCGGCGAGAAGTCTCGGCGGGGTTATGGCGCGACGAAGCATCTCCTGCGCTGCCCACTCGAACGAGCGGCCCACTTCGAGATACCCGACGATGAGCATGAGACCGAGGAGGAACACGAGCACGTCAAAGTCGATGGCGGCGTACGCGTCTCGAAGCGTGAGTCCGCCGCACACAACCATGGCCACAGCGCCGAGGAGAGCCGCCGCCGGTCGGTTGAGCTGAAGCAACGGGACGCGCTGTAGCGCGATCAGGAGATAGGTCGCGGCAAACACCACCAGCCCGACCTTCACACCTGGATCCGACTCATATCTCCCAGTTCGAAAAGACGACCCCGTCTCGCGGTTCGGGCTCGGGGTAGCCCTCAAGCGTCATGCGGAGATCGGTCCAGCGGACGCGGTACCCACGTTCGACCAGGACGCGGAACGCGCCGGCGGAGCGCGTCTGGCAGCGCACCGCGACCCGGCGAATGCCCGCGCCGGCCGCCGCGCCCTCGGTGGCGGCGAGCGCCGCGACGAGGGCCTGTTCGTCGCGGGCCGCCAGTTTGAGGACGCGCAACTCGTCCCGCGGCCGGCCCTCGGCGAGCGGCACCGAATGCCACAGCACCACCGCGTCGAGGCCGTTCGGCCCGTCCACGAGCGTGGTGTCGCCGAGCGCGAGTTCGGCCGTGAGCAGGATCTCTCGCGTAAAGTCCGGTCCGGGCACGAGCTCGGTCACGAGCCTGCTCGCCGCCAGCGCCGCTGCCTGGTGCGCATCCCGTCCACGCTGCGATAACAAGGCAGGCAGCGGGTGGCCGCGCGCGCCGATGTCCCTGGTCATGGTCACCGTGAGATGCCCGGGGAGGAACCCGAGGCGAGCGTAGAACCCGATGTTCTCGACCGTGCGGGGCATGGTCTCAAGCCCGATGGTCGAGGCGCCGCGCGCGATGAGCCAATCGACCGCCGCCTGCACGATCAGCTTGCCGGTCCCGGCGCCCTGGCGGTCGGGGCGGACGGCGAGCGGCCCCATCCATCCCTCCGACCCCGAGCGATGCGCGATGTTGAACGCCGCCACCTGGCCAGCCTCGTCCCGCCAGATCATCGCCCCGTCGCCCGCGTCGAGCAGGGCGTAGCGCCAGACCTCCGGATTGAGCTGCGGCACTCGAACGCCGACCAGGCCGTCTCGCCGGTAGCGGTCCGTAAACGCGTCTGCGAACACGCGGTTCAACGGTTCGATATCGGCGTCGCCCGGGCGCTCGGGCCCGACCACGTGACGCTCAGGCAGCCACGCCCGCATCCGCTGCTCCTGGGACGACTGGATCGTCCTGGACCACACTCGTCCCGCGCGCCGAGTCGTAGGTCACGCGGAAGACGCGGTCGACACCGTCGCGTACCTGCTCGATGTGGGTAATGAGAATGACTTGCGGAAAACGGTCGGCGAGCCGCCGTAGCAGCCCAACGACGTGCTGGCGCCGCACCTCGTCGAGCGAGCCGAAAATCTCGTCGAGCACGAGCAGCGAGAGGGGCTGCCCCGCGCGCTCAGCAATCATCTGCGAGATCGCCAGGCGCAGCACCAGATTCGCAAGGTCCTCTTCTCCGCCGGAGATGACGGGCTTCGGGACGCCGTCCGCGACGACTGTAATGTCGTAGTCCTCGTTCAGCTCGAGCTCGTCGTAGCGACCATCCGTCAGATCCGCGAGAAAGCTCGAGCCCAGCTCGCCGATCTCCGGGCGCATCGCCGCGTTCAGCTCAGCGCGGAGGTCCGAAAACGCGCGATCGAGGTCGTTGTGCAACCGCAGGCGCATCCGACGCGCCGTGGCGTAGCGCTCCTGCGCCGCGCGGGCCTCCGCGCGCCGGCCCGCGTCCGCCACGTCGCTCTCGGCGCGCGTCCATTCGCCGCGCACCTCGACGAGCGCGAGCTCCGCTTCGCGGAGCGTGCCGAGCGCGCGATCATAGCGATCCTTCGCCAAGCGATATCGCTCCTCGGAGAATCCTTCCGCGGCCAGGGCGTCGCTGAGAGTGCGGACCCGCTGCTCCGCCTGCGACAGCGTGCGCTCGGCGAGCTCCGCCTCCGTCACCAGACCCTCGGCGCGCTGGGCGCGCTCCTCCAGGGCAGCAGCCTCCAGCGCCACAGGCTCAAGCTTGACGAGGTCAGCCCGCACCGCGTCGTGTCGGTCCGCGTCGTAGCCGGACGGTCTCGTCGCCACCTGACGCTCGAGCGCCGCCGCGCGCGTTCGAGCCGTGCCGAGCTCGTTGGTCGCGCGGGTCCCCTCCTCAGCTTGCGCGCGGACCTCACCCGCTCGGGCAATCACGCGCCGACTGTCTTCCCGCAAGGCGTCGCGCCGCCGGTCGGCCGCCACGACCGCGGCCGGCGTGTCGGCGAGCTGCTCGACCCGCTGGCGAAAGTACTTCCCGTCGTCCACGATCGCCTGCAACTGCCGGTCGAGGATGCCGAGCACCGCGTCGTGTTCGACGCCGAGGGGGCGCCGGCAGGTCGGGCATTCGCCCTCGGGGCCGAGCTGGGCGATCTTGTCGCGTTGCTCCTTCACCTCGTCGTACTGACGCAAGAGCTCGGTCCGCCGGTTCTTCGCATACTCGCGTTCTCGGACCCAGGTCCCCCGCTCCTCTTCCGCCGTAAGCTCCGCCGCCTCGAGTGCCTCCGCCAGCGCCCCGGCATCCCGTTCCGCCGCCTCGAGCGCCGTGCCCGTGTCGGCCAACTCGCTGAGGCGCCGCTCGAGATGGGTGACCGTGAGGGCGAGCTCGTCGAGCTGCGCGAGCTCCGCGCGCCGGGCCGACGCGTCCCGCTGCAGCTGCTCGAGTGCGACCAGCTCCTGACGCAGCCGCCCGAGGGGGCTCAGCTCCGCGGTCACGCGCTTCCACTGCTCGCGCGCCTGAAGCGCCTCGGCCAGCTCTCGATCAAGCCGCTGGAAGTCCTGCCGCCGCAGCTCCACCGCCTGGAGGGCCATTCGTCGTTCCCCGTCGAGGGACAAAGTGCGCTCGCGGCGGGCGACCCATTCCTGCCAGCGCGGTTCCTCCCGGCGGACGGCGTCCTGGGCGGCCTTGCGCGCGGCCTCCGCGCCCTCGACCGCGCGGTGCGCGGCGGCTAACCGCGCCTCGGCGTCCCGGCGAGCGGCCGCGAGTGCTTCCGAATCGGGCAACGCCGCCTCGAGCGCGCGGAGCTCGGCCGCGAGCGTGTTGCGCTCCTCGCGGACCGCATCCTGGGCAAGCCGCAGGCGCTCATAGCCCAGCACCTGGGACAGGAACGCCGCGCGCTCCGAGCGGCGCAGCCCGGCCATGACTTTCAACTCCTTCTGGCTCGTGAAGTAGGTGTTGAAGAACTCGGCGTGCGTCATACCGAGGCTGCGCTCGAGCTTGTCGGTGACGACCTTGAGCGAGTTCGCGACGAGCCCGCCGTCCTGATGGAGCGTGGCGCTCGACAGCGTCCGGACGACCCGGTACTCGTGCGCCCCCAGGCGGAATTCGAGCTCCACTTCGACGTTGGCCCGCCCGGGTGCGGTCAAGCGCCGAATGGAATCCCTGTCCCCGCGGACGGCCTGGGCGCCATACAAGGCCCACGCGATCCCTTCGAGGATCGTCGTCTTCCCGGATCCGTTGGGCCCGATGATCCCGGTGATCCCAGGGCCGAACTCGAGCTCGGTGCGCTCGTGCTGGCGGAAATTGACGAGCCGAAGGCGATGCAGCTCCATCAGCCCACGTCCTCGCGCCCGGCACGCTCGACATACTCCACGCCGAGCGCGGTGAACTCCGCCCGATCGATGTCCGCGTCGAGTGGCCGGTGCTCGAGGAACTCGCGCACCAGGACGGGTAGCGGTTGCCGCCTGCTCGCGACCGCCGCCGCGGCGCCCGGGGTGTCAGCCGGACGCCGCAGGTCGAGCTGGAAGTGAAGCGCCCGCGCCTTGTAGGCACGGATCAGCGCGTGATCCAAGTCTCTGGCGGTGTCGCGAGTGACGTCGAAGACGAGCTGCCGCACCACTTGACCGTCAATCGCCGGCTGGGCGGCCGCTACGGCCGACGCGATCCGGTGGTCGAGCTCGCCCGGAGGCAGGCCCTTTCCCTCGATGAACGGCAGATCGATGTGACGGCGCGCCAGGGCGACGCGTCGCCATTCGACGCGCGCCCCGGGGAGATGCACGAGGAGATAGCCCTTCCCCGCAACCCCGTACTCTTTTTCGTCCTGCAGCTGCCCCCAAGGGTTCGGCGTGACGTACTCGAGGCTGCCGGCGTACCACGTGTTGGCCTCCACCTGATGGGCGACGTGATAGTGCCCGAGCGCCACGTAGTCCCACTGCGCAGCGCCGAGCTCGGCCATGGTCAGCGCGGCACCGCCGTACTCCGTGGTACCGCGTTCTTCACCAAGGCCCGGCAGGTCCCCGTGCGCAACGAGGATGTTGAAGGTGGTCCCGCCCTGGGGCCTGAGCGCAGGCCGGTCGGCGCGCGCGAGGGCCTGGTGCGGAACCGCGAGCACCGAGCAGTCGAGCGCCGGGAAGTTGAGACGCCGGGCTTCATCGGCCGCGACTTCGACCCCCAGCGCCTCATAGAGACGCAGGATCGTGACCGTGTCGGCCGAGCGCGGGGTGTCGTGCTCGCCGGCGATCATCACGATCGGCGTCGCGGGCAGGCTCGCCCGCAGGCGCTGGATCTGCTGGAACAGAAAGAGAATGGCCGGGTTGGGCGGTCGGACGGAGTGAAAGATGTCGCCGGCGCAAAGGATCAGGTCCGGGCGCTGCGCGATGACGTCGTCTACCGCCCGGCGAAACACCTCGGCGACGTCCGCTTCGCGCTGATTGCCGCCGCGGGGGGTTTGCCGGTCGAACTGCCGGAAGCCGAGGTGCAGGTCGGCGAGGTGGGCGATTTTCACTTGCGCGAACTCACAGATCGAGCGCCGTGGGTCGAGATCCTCAGTAGGGTTCGTCCGAAATCGGGGCGAGCGGGGGCACCGGGTCGATGCGCGGACGCCCGGCCTCCCTGACCACCCGCCTCCCGAGCTCGCGACTGAACACGGCGAGCGGATCGCTCGCGCCGGCGCGCCGGGCCGCGCCGAGCGCCCGCCGGACGTCATCCGGGGCGCGGTCCGCGATCAGGTCCTTCACGTGGTTCGGCCGAATGCCCCGGTCCAAGCGCACGAGCTGCCGCACCACCGCGTCCTCGAAGGCGAGGTCCGGAGCCGGGGGGAAGCGCTCCACTCCGTCCCGGCCGCGGAGCACGGCCGGCCGGGGAAACTGGACGAATACGGGGTGCGTGAAATGGGGGTGGCGCACCATGAGCTCACCCACCGGCAGCGTGGCCAGCTTGACCTTCGTGGCCGGTGACAGCACCTGATAGCCGGGCGTCGCGAGCTCGTCGTAGTCCATCCGGCCGAACAGCGTCGTGGCGGCATTGCCGCTGACCCGGCG
Source organism: Gemmatimonadales bacterium (assembly GCA_035604455.1). Lineage (GTDB taxonomy): Bacteria > Gemmatimonadota > Gemmatimonadetes > Gemmatimonadales > GWC2-71-9 > AG25. Next base: position 52,498 of record DATNIM010000100.1, on the reverse strand, counting down.
GTGCACCTGGGAGCGAAACTGCTCGGCGCCGAACAGCACGAGCCCCAGATAGCGACCCCGTTCGGAGATGTCCAGCAGCATCTTGGTCACGTACGACTCCGGTTCGTCGGCCGGCGCGTACTTGTTCAGTTCGTCGGCAAAGACGACGACCGCGTCGACGCCCAGGTCCCGCCGCTCCAGGTGCTCCCGCAATTCGGACACTACCCGCGCGAACACGAGGTCTTGACCCAGCGGATCGACGTTGGCGAGGTCGATCACGTAGACCGTGCGGTCCTCGAACGCCCCCCACGGGAGGTCGCTCGACGGGCCGTCGTCGGTCACGAGCCCCTTGCAGCGGGTCGACACGTTGGAGAGCCGGTTCCGGACCTTGCGGATCGTCGCGATGTGATGCGTCCGCCACACGTCGGCGCGGCTGCTCGCTTCGACGCCGTCGAAGATGGATCGGAAGAGCGCCTCCAGGTCGGCGAACGTCTGCACCCGATGCACGCGCCCGAAGCCGTCGTCGAACTGCTGGCCGACGACGCGGTCTGCGAGGAAGTCGATGAACGCGTCGGCCTTGGCGTCGATGTCGTCCCGATTCAACAAGACCTCGGCGAAGGCGAGGACTTCCGCCAAGCCCCACACGAGTGGCGCCACGGCCCCCACAAGGTCGGGGTGTGTCCGCAGGGTATTGAGATTGACGCCGTCGGCCTTGAAGGGCGCGTAGTAGCGGACGCGTGCGAACGGCTCGGGGGTGACGCCGAGGCGTGCGTAGCGGCGACGGTCGGCGTCATCGAGCGGGCCCGCGCGGTCGAGGAAGCACAGGTCCGGCCCCTTCACGTTGAAGCACACGGCCGCCACTCGGCCCTTGTGGGCCGGAAAATGCTGGAACACCGACGCGAGCACGAACTCGACCGCGCTCGTCTTGGTGGCGAGCCCCGAGACGCCGGAGATGTTCAGGTGCGCAGCCTCCGGACCGAGCAGGAATTCTGCGTCCACGCACACGGGCGCTTCGAGGCCGCCCGCCGTGTACAGGCCGATCGGAATCCCGCTCGGTCGGGCACCCCCGACGTAGGCTTCCATGCGCAGCGCGCGCATGACATCCGCGTCGTCCGCCACGAACACCGGCCCGATGGGCACGGGTTGGAGGGGCTCGGCCGGCTCCTGGCGGAGGACGGCGGCGGTCCAGATCCACACCTCGCGCGCGGGACCGGGCGAGTCCGCGCCCGGGATCACGCCTTCCGACGTCTCGCGCGTGTAGGCCGAGCCGTCGGTCACGACGCCGTAGACCGTGCGGGGCGGAACCCCCGCAGCCTCGGCGTCGACCCGCACAATGGCGCCAATGCCGACGGGTGTCGTCGTCGCGGTCCAGAACTGGAACTGATGGGGCGTCGCGGGCCTGCGTTCCGTGGCGACAACGTGGCCGACCCGAGCGGGTCGTGTGGACGTCATCGGCGCGGCCCCGGCGAGCGCGCTGGGGGTAACGGAGCCGAACAAGTGTTCATCGACGTGTCATTAAGGTAAGCGGGAAGACGGCTGCGAGCGGGGCTAACGCGTGCGCAGAGCCCAGCCGATATACGTGACGGTGGTGTCGTCGACGACCACGCGGCGGTCCGCGTCTCGCGCGATACCCTTCACGTCTTGAACGACCATCCCAAGGCTCTCCAACTTCTCCGTGAGCTCGACCGGCGTGATGAAGCGGCGGAAATCGTGGAAGCCCTCGGGCATCGAGTGGCGCACGTACTCCTCATCCCAGATGAGCTGGAGGAACGCGGCGAGCGTCCGGTTGTGCGTGAGAAACCCGAGCGCCCCCCCGGGGCCAAGCAGCCCGGCGATGTTCTCCAGACTGCGGTCGAGGTCCTCGACGTGCTCCAGGACATCCACCGCAAAAACGACATCAAACGGGGCTGCGAACGCCGTCTCGTCCACCGATTCCGCCGTCGCCACTCGGTAGTCGATCGACAATTTGGAGCGCGCCGCGTGCTCGCGGGCCACGCCCACGGTGCGTTCAGACGGGTCGATTCCGGTGATCAGGGCGCCTTCCCGGGCGAGCGCCTCGGCGAGAATCCCGCCGCCGCACCCAATGTCCAGAACCCGCTTGCCGCCGAATCCTCCCAACGCGCTCCGAAAGTACTCGACCCGCACGGTGTTCAGCTCATGGAGGCCGACGAGGGGGCCGGCATCGCCCCACCACACGTTGGGGACCCGCTCGACGAGGAGGTCGTACTTCACGGGCTCCGACGCGCCGCTCAGCCGCGGCAAAGGGTCGTTCACAAACGCGGCCGTAAGGTCAGCCGGTGGCCTCGACGTTGGGGAACGGCGGCACGTCGAGGAACCACAGGCCCGCGAGGCGCGACTGCTTGTCCACCTCGAGAAGCAGTCGGTCGCCGACCCGGACCACAGTGACGGCCCGGGTTCGACCGATGCGCAGATGGAAGACGGACTCGGCTTGGTCCTTCTCGACTGTGAGCGACGCGTCCACCTCGACGGCGGCCACCCCGGGCTGGGAACGACGTGTGGGGAAGACGACGCGGCCTTCCTTGGCGGCGGCCGGCGTCTCGAGGTCCACCGTGCGGACATCATCGGGCCAGGAGACCACGTCCACGCCGTGCACGCATCCGCCCGCTACGTCGATGACCACGAACGACCCGTCCGCGCCCTCCAGATCGACGGTGCCTGTCAACCCGTCTGCAGCCGTCCCCCCCTTGCACGCCACGGAGAGGATGTCGGTCTCGGGGTCCCAGCGATAACTGACCTTGGGGAGGGCACCCTGGAGCGGCTCGATGCGCGTTTCGAAATTCATCGGGAGGCAAACCTTCCGGGAGATTCGCGAGGGCGCCAAATATAGACGCCCCCGGGAAGCGCGGCCAGCGTGACGCGCAGTGGCCCGACGGCTAGTCGCCGAGCTTTTTCGCGAACCCCACGATGCGATCCAGGGCGCGCTCAAGATCCGCGGTGGCAGCGGCGTAGGAGAGCCGCACGTAGCGATCGTCGCCGAACGCGGCGCCCGGGACCAGGGCCACGCCCGTGTTGGTGATGAGCTGCGTACAAAACTCAGTGCCGCTCAGGGCGCCGAGGGAGTCGACGCGGAAGAAGAAGTAGAAGGCCCCAAGCGGGTCGACGAACTCGACGCCCGGCAGGTCTCGCCGGAACCGTTCGACGACGAGTTCGCGTCGCTTCCGGAACTCGCTCACCATCCGTGACACGTCCTGCTCCACGCGCTCGTCTCCGAGCGCGGCGGCCGCCGCATACTGGGCGGGATGGTTCGCCCCCGTCGTCGTGTGGGATTGGAGCGCCGCCATGGCTTTCGCGATCTTCGAGGGCGCGAGCGCGATTCCGATCCTCCAACCCGTCATCGCATACGCCTTGCTCACACCGTAGATCACCACGACCCGCTCGAGGAGCTCGTCCGGGAGATCGAGGAAGGACGGTGCGGGTCCGGGACCATAGTGGATTCGGCGATAGATCTCGTCCGCGATCACCCAGACCTTCCGCTCCACCGCCCACTGAGCGATCGCCCGCAACTCGGCGAGCGTGTACACGGCCCCTGTGGGATTGCAGGGGGAGCACAAGATGAGCCCCTGCGCTCCTGGCACCACGCGTTCGAGATCCCGCACCCCCACCTTCAGTCCCCACTCGGCGTCGCCAGGCACGAGCACAGGGCGCGCCCGGGCCAGGTGAATGATCTGTGGGTACGACACCCATGCAGGTGCGGGGATGGCCACGACGTCGCCGGGGCCGAACAGCGCGAAGCAGACGTTAAACAAGGACTGCTTGGAGCCGTTGGAGATGACGATGTTGTCGGCGTTGACGGCCCGCCCATTGGACAACAGCGAGAGCCGCTGCGCGGCAGCCGCCCGAAGCTCAAGAATCCCTTCGTTCGCGGGGTAGTGCGTCTTGCCGTCCCGAATGGCTCGGACCCCGGCCTCGGCCGGAATCGAAGGCGTCGGGAAATCGGGCTCGCCGGCACCGAGATCGATGACGTCTTCGCCAGCCGCTTTGCGACGCTTCGCCTCCTGCGAGATGGCGATCGTCGCGGAGGTCTCGAGGTGCTGTAGGTTCGGGGAAAGGCCTGAACTCATGGGCTCGCGCGGCTTCGGGGAACTGTGCCGGAATTAGTCACAACCGGACGCCGGGCGCAACTGCGTGGCGTGGGGTTGCCGATTGCCCGTCGGCGACCGCAATGGTAGGATGCGCCCCGGTACCGCCCTTTGACAACCGAGGTTCTGTGAGCACGCTAGACGAGGGTCGCGCCGCGCTGGCGCGCGGGCGACCCGTGATTGTGGTGATGCCGCCCGACCCGGCCCAGGCCGGTGTCCTCTGGTCATTGCTCGGACTCCCGCACGGTGACGGGACCCAGGCCACGATCGTCGTGTGCACGGACGCCTCAAGCGCGGCGGAGTGGATCGGTGTCGTTCCGGGGATCCGGGCCTACGCCGTCGACAGCGTTAGCCGGGCGCTCCAGCGCCTCCGCAACCGCCCCGTGGACCTGGTTTCAGGGAGCGCCGACGACCTGCTCGCGCTCACCGCACAATCCGCCCTCAAGTGGGACGCCGTTGGCACCATTGTCCTCGCGTGGCCCGAGCAGCTCGTAGCCGCCGGCCGAAGCGAGGCGCTCGAAGCGCTGCTCGGCGACGCCCGGACGGCTCGCCGCGTGGTCTTGAGTTGGAACCCATCAAGCCTGAAGGAGTTTCTCGCTCGTCATGCTTATCGGGCCGAAGTCCTCGGCCCTGCACCGGCGAGTGACGCCGAGCCGCTGCCCGCGGTAGGACCGGCTGCCTTCGCCGTGACGGCGACGGCGAACCGGCCAGCGGCGGCGCGTGCCGCGGTGGACGCGCTCGATCTGGACCATCCGATGATTTGGGACGGGGGACCGATTGAGCAGCCGGATGCGCCGCCTGATGGCGTGCTGTGTCTGAGGCTCCCGACGCGCGACGAATTCGCCGCGTTGTCCCTCCTCGGAAAGCCCGTCCTCTTTCCCACGGCGGGCCAGCTCGGCTACGCGCGGTCGATCGCCGCGCCGCTCACGCCGTTGCGTGTCTCGCCGGCCCCCGATCAGTCCAAGGATCGCGCCGCGGCTCTCCGGGTGCAGATTGCCGCGCGAATTGACGCCGGCACGTCGGACGCGGGTTTACTGCTGCTCGGACCGCTGTTCGATCGGTACGATCCGGCGGAAGTCGCCGCTGCGCTGCTCGGGCTGTTGGAGACCCCCGCGAGACAGCAGGTCCCTGAGCACGAGGCGCACGCCACACCGGCTTGGTGCCGGCTCTTCGTCAAGATCGGAACGAAGGATGGCGCCAGAGCGAAGGATCTCGTCGGAGCCCTCACCCGAGAGGTCGGGCTCGCCACAACGGAGATCGGACGAATCGACTTGCATGACTCGTTTGCCGTCGTCGACGTGGCTGCGGACGCGGGGGCCCGTGCGTTGCGCGGCTTGAACCGGGTGACGATCCGAGGTCGACGTGTCGAAGCGCGCGAGGACCGTGCCGAGGAGACCAAGCGACCGCGCCGAGGAGCTTTGCCCACGAAACGCTGACGGGCCGCTCAGCGGAGCGGCCCGTGACGAGCGCGAGCCGGTTGCGGCCCGCTTGAAAGGCGACCGACGGCTACTTCTTGGTATTCACCGCCATCTTCAACTGCTTCCCCGCGCGAAACGCCGGCGCAATGGACGCCTTGATGGTGATCATCTCGCCCGTCTTCGGATTGCGCCCCTGCCGCGCGGCGCGCTTGCGCGCCTCGAAGTTCCCGAATCCGGTGATCTGCACCTTGGCACCCTTCTTCAGCTCGACAGCGATGATGCCCTTGTCGTCGAACAGGGCCTCGATCGCCCGACCGGCCTCGGCCTTGGACATCTTCGTCCGGGTGGCCAACGAGGTGGTCAGCTCGGCTTTGTTCACGGTGCACTCCTTGTGAGGGGTAGTCTAAAAGCCCTGATTTGGGGCCATTTTTCGGGGTATGGCCCCGAAAACCCGCATAACTTGGGCACCATATTGAGACATCCCCCGAAAAACCGCAAGATACCGGCACTTCTGGGGGGGTCGAGGGCAGGCCGAGGGACGCCCTTGGCCCGTCGGGACGCCCAGGACGCGTGTTCGATCCTTCTATACCGAACCCCGCCCCCCTTCTCCGTACGTAAGTCAGCGGCCCCGGGCCCTGGGCCGCGCCCAGTCGGGAGCGATGAGCATCCCGGTTCGCGTCGCGGTGCCGTCCTGGGTGGGGCGGCCGATCTGGCGGCTTGCGGTCGGACGGGCGACCCGGGCACCCGCCCTCCGCCCGGGTGGGGGACCGCCCGGTGTTGAACGCCGTCGTGACGGGGAACGTCGCGGCCGGGAAGTCGACGGTGGTCTCCTGGTTCCGCGAGTGGGGGGCCACAGTGGTCGACGCCGACGAGCTCGCGCGCGCGGCCGAGGCTCCGGGGTCTGAGGTGCTCGCGGCGATCGTCCGGCGATTCGGGGCCGACGTCCTGACCGGGGATGGGACTCTTGATCGCGCGGCGCTTCGCTCGAAGGTCATGGGCGATGAGGCCGCGCTGCAGGCCCTGAACGCGATCGTCCATCCGGCAGTGCAGGAACGCCGCGACGCCCTGGTGCGCGAAGCCCGGAGCCGCGGCGACGCGCTCGTTGTGAACGACATCCCGCTTCTCTTCGAGGTGCTCGATCCTCGGCGCTTCGATGTGGTCGTCCTAGTCGAGGCGCCCCCGGACCTGCGGGGTCAGCGCCTGCAGGCGACCCGGGGCTTGAGCGCGGAAGATGCCGCGCGGCTGATGGCCGCCCAGATGCCTAGTGAGCGCAAGCGGGAGCGCAGTCACTTCATTATTACGAACGCGGGCTCGCTGGCCGAGCTTGAATCCCAAGCCCGCGCTGTGTTCCAGGAGGTTCGCCGCCGCGCCGCCGCGGGGCCGCCGCCAGGGAGTATTCTGTTGCTCGCGACGGCGGACGCCGCGGACGACCCGGCTGAGTTCGGCCCCATTGGTCGGCGGTACGCGGAAGGCGGCGTGCGCGTCGAGCGAGCCCGCGGCCGCGCGCTCGTGGCGCGCTTCGCCGCGTTGCGACCGGGTGTCGCGCTCGCGTCCGCGCGCGCCGCGTCGCTCGCGCGCAAAGCGTGGCTCGAGGCGGGGCGACCGGGTGTCCTCTTGTACCTGACCCCGGGTCCGGACCCGGTCGCCGCACGGCTCGATCTCCGACCCTGGGACGGTGGGCGTCTTGCCCTGGCGGAGGAAGGCGCGGTGGGCGATCGCCCGCGCGCCGATCTGTTTCCCACGCACAACACGTTGTCTTGACACACGTTCCTGGCCCCGGTAACCTTCGCCCCGTCCGCATCACCTCGAGCATAGCGCCGACTCGCATGTCTACGATCCCCGAGGATCTGCTCTACACCAACGAGCACGAATACGTCAGGAAGACGTCAGATCCCACCGTCGTGCAGGTGGGCGTCACCGACTACGCCCAAGGCGAGCTCGGGGATGTCGTGTACCTCGATCTCCCCAAGACGGGAGTGGCGTTCGGGGGCGGGGACTCGTTCGGGACCATTGAAGCCGTGAAAGCCGTGTCGGACCTCTACGCCCCGCTCGCCGGCACGGTCGTCGAGGTAAACGGCGCGCTCGAGAGCGACCCGGGCTTGGTCAATCGCGATCCCTATGGGGGTGGCTGGATGATCAAGCTGCGCGTGAAGGATCCCGCTGACCTCAAGACTCTGCTCGGCAGCGCAGCCTACAAGCAACACATTGGCGAGTAACCCGCCGGGTCGGGAAACCTCCCGGGGGCGTCCCCTCGACAACCCAGTCCCATGCCCAAACCTCCGCTCGCGGCGCTAGCCCCCGACTCGTTTGTGTCGCGGCACATCGGCCCGCGCCCGTCGGACATAGCCGAGATGACCGCGACGCTTGGGTTCGGGTCGCTCGACGAGTTGATTGATGCAGTCGTTCCGACCGACATCCGGCTGCCCCGGCCACTGGCGCTGCCGTCCGGGCTCAGCGAACGAGAGGCGCTCTTAGCACTCCGTAGCCTCGCCGCACAGAACGAGGTGTACCGGTCGTTTATCGGGATGGGGTACTACCCCACCTTCACGCCGCCCGTCATCCAGCGCAACGTGCTCGAAAATCCCGGCTGGTACACGGCGTATACGCCCTACCAACCGGAGATCGCCCAGGGTCGCCTCGAGGCGTTGCTCAACTTCCAGACCGTCGTGTCCGACTTGACGGGCCTGGAGGTGGCAAACGCCTCCCTGCTGGACGAAGCCACGGCGGCCGCCGAGGCGCTGCACCTCACCGAGGCGGTGACGACCCACGACGGGCCGATGACGTACTACGTGGCCGCGGGGTGTCATCCGCAGACGATCGCCGTAGTGCGGACGCGCGCCGAGGTGCGCGGCATCAAAGTCGTCGTCGACGATCCAGACCGGTTCCGTTTCGGCTCCGGTGTGATCGGGGCGTTGTTGCAGTACCCGGCGAGCGACGGCGAGGTGAAGGACTTCCGCCAACTTTGCGAGGCCGCCCACGCCGCCGGAGCCGTCGTGACGGTCGCCACCGATCTGCTCGCGCTCACGCTGCTCGCCCCGCCCGGGGAGTGGGGTGCCGATATCGCGGTCGGATCGAGCCAGCGCTTCGGGGTGCCCATGGGCTATGGCGGGCCCCACGCGGCGTTCTTTGCCACCCGCGAGAGCTACAAGCGACATCTGCCCGGCCGCATCATCGGCGTGTCGCGCGACGCCGCCGGACGGTTTGCGCTCCGGATGGCCCTGCAGACCCGCGAGCAACATATCCGCCGGGAGAAGGCCACGAGCAACGTCTGCACCGCTCAGGTCCTGCTCGCGGTGGTGGCGAGCATGTACGCGGTGTACCACGGCCCAGAAGGACTGCGCCGCATCGCGGAACGCGTCCACACGCTCGCGACGATGCTGGCGGCAGCCCTCCAGCGGCTCGGGTACCGCATCGTCCACAACGCCTATTTCGACACCTTGTGCGTCGCCGTCGAGGCGTCGGAGCTGCCCCGCGTCCTCGAGACCGCCCGCAAACGGCGGATCAACCTCCGCCAGCTCGACGGATCGCAGCTCGGCATCGCGTTGTCCGAGACCACGACCCTGAGCGACGTGGCCGACCTCGTCGCGGTCTTCGCGCGAAACGGGGCCGCCCCGGGGATCGAGGACGGCTCAGCACCAGCGAGCGCTATCCCGGGCGGGCTGCGTCGCCAATCGACCTATCTCGAGCACCCCGTCTTCCATCAACATCGCTCGGAAACGGAGATGCTTCGCTACATCAAGGGCCTCGAAGCGCGCGATCTGTCCTTGACGGCCGCGATGATTCCGCTTGGGTCGTGCACCATGAAGCTGAACGCCACGTTTGAGATGGTGCCGCTGTCGTGGCGGGAGTGGAACCGTCTGCACCCGTTCGCTCCGCGGGAGCAGGCCCAAGGGTACCAAACGCTGTTCCGACAACTCGAGCAGCAGCTGGCCGAGATCACGGGCCTGCCGCATGTGTCGTTGCAACCCAACTCGGGCGCGCAAGGCGAGTTCGCAGGGCTGCTCGTCATCCGCGCTTATCACGCCGCGCGCGGTGCCGGCCATCGGACGACCTGTCTCATTCCGAATTCAGCACACGGCACGAACCCCGCGAGCGCCGTCATGGCCGGAATGCAGGTTGTCGTGGTGCAAACGGATGCGCGAGGGAACGTCGACGTGGCCGACCTGCAGGCGAAGGCCGCGGCGCACCGCGACACGCTCGGTGCGCTCATGGTCACCTACCCGTCGACGCACGGCGTCTTCGAGGGATCGATTCGAGAGATCTGCGCAGTCGTGCACGAGCATGGGGGTCAGGTCTATCTCGACGGCGCGAACATGAACGCCCAGGTGGGGCTGTGCCGCCCGGGGGATTTCGGGGCGGACGTCTGTCACCTGAACCTTCACAAGACGTTCTGCATTCCCCACGGCGGCGGCGGCCCGGGCATGGGGCCGATCTGCGTCGCGCCCCACCTCGGCCCATTCTTGCCGGACCACCCGGTCGTCCCGCTCGGTCGGTCGGCCTCGTGCGGCACCGTGTCCGCCGCGCCGTGGGGCAGCCCCTGGATTCTGCCGATTTCCTGGGCGTACATCGCGGCCATGGGACAGGAAGGTCTCGCACAGGCGACGAAGGTGGCGATTCTCAACGCCAACTACTTGGCGCGGCGCCTGGCGGGCCACTACGAGCTTCTCTACTCGGGCCAGCACGGTCTCGTGGCGCACGAATGCATCGTCGACACCCGACCCTTCAAGGCGTCGGCGGGCGTCGAGGTGGAGGACATCGCGAAACGCCTCATCGACTATGGCTTTCATCCGCCTACCGTGTCGTTCCCCGTCGCCGGGACACTGATGATCGAGCCGACGGAGAGCGAGCCTCGCGCCGAGCTGGACCGCTTCTGCGACGCGATGATCGCGATCCGGGAAGAGATCCGGGAGATCGAGCAGGGGCGGATGCCGCGGGACAACAACCTGCTGCGCAACGCCCCGCACGCACTGGAGGATGTCCTGCGCGACGCCTGGGACCGGCCCTACCCCCGGGAGCGGGCGGCGTTTCCCACGGCGGCCACCCGGCAGCGCAAGGTCTGGCCGGCGGTCAGCCGCGTCGACGGCGCTTACGGGGATCGGCATCTCGTATGCGTGTGCCCGCCGATCGAAGCGTATGCCGTCACCGCCGGCTGAGCTCGCGGAGCTTCCCGCCGAAACGCTTACCTGGCAGCTCATCGTCGATCGCGACGGCCAACCCGGCGCAGAGAACATGGCAGCGGATCAGGCGCTCCTCGAGTCGGTCGCAGCGGGGGGGCCGGCCATGCTGCGCCTCTACCGCTTTCGCCCGGCGGCTCTGTCGCTCGGTCGCAACGAGCCTACCCGCCGCTATGACCGATCGGAGATCGCGGCGTTGTCCGTCGATGTCGTGCGGCGTCCGACTGGCGGACGAGCGGTCTGGCATGAACACGAGTTGACCTACGCAGTCGCCGCGCCCATCGCCGCGTTCGGGTCCCTCCGCGAGAGTTACGCGGCGATCCATGCGCGCCTGGCGGCCGCGCTGCGGGCGCTTGGAGCGCCGGCGACACTCGCGCCGGCGCGGCCGATGGGCCCGCTCCGCGCTACGCCATGCTTCGGATCGAGCGTCGGCGGCGAAGTCCTGGTCCATGGCCGCAAAGTCGTCGGGTCGGCTCAGGTCCGCCGCGGAGACGCGTTCCTGCAACACGGCTCGATTCTCCTCGCGGGGTCACAGGCGCTCGTGTATCGCCTCGCGGGGGAGCCCGTGGGAACCGAGACCAATCTCACGGCCGTGCTGGGACGCGCCGTCGCCTTTGACGAGGTCGCCGCATCCGTGAGCGCGGCGTTCGCCTGCGACGTCGCCCGCGCCGTCGCGACCCGTCCGCCTCCACCCGCGCTCACCGCGCCGTTCCGCGACCCGACCTGGACCTGGCGTCGCTAGGTGCCCCGCACAATGTTAGGGCCGATGCGGATCGCTCGGCTCGCGTGCGCGGGCCTCGCGCTCGTCGCGTGCAACCGTCCCCCGGGGTGCAGCGGCGACTTTTGCGGCACACTGGTGTTCGTGTCCGCCGGCGAACCCGAAACCCTGTTGCCCCCGGTCCTCCAGGCCGCCGTCGCCCGCGACGTCAGCGATCAAGTCTTCCTCAAGCTCGCGGATCTCGGTCCCTCGACGAACACGATCGGCGACACGGACTTCCGCCCCGACCTCGCGGAGCGGTGGGAATGGCGGGATTCGCTGACTCTCGTCTTTCACCTCGATCCTCGCGCCCGCTGGCAGGACGGACAACCCGTCACGGCAAGCGACGTCGCGTTCACGTTCGCCGCGTATACCGATCCCCAGGTGAACTCGCCATACCGGACGGCGCTGCGCTGGATCACCGGGGTGACCGCCGCTGACTCCCTGACGGCGGTGTTCCACTTCCAGCGCCGCTATCCGGAGATGTTTTACGACGCCATCTATCAGATGCGCGTCTTGCCCGGCCACCTGCTGCGCGACGTCCCGACCGATCAGTGGCGGAGTGCGGCGTTTGGGCGGGCGCCCGTGGGCGACGGACCCTATCGCTTCCGGTCGTGGCGCGCGGGCGAGAGCCTTGAGCTCGTCGCCGACTCCACGTTCTTCCTCGGCCGCCCTGCGATTCGTCGCCTCATCTGGCGGTTTACGCCCGACCTGCAGGTCGCCGTCACCCAGCTCGTGGCGGGCGAAGCCGACGCGCTCGAAGTGCTCGTCACCCCCGACAACGTGAAGCGGGTCCAGGCGACGCCGCGCCTGGCGACCTACCCCTATCGGGGATCGGCATACGCCTACCTGGGGTTCAACCTCACCGCCCCCGGAAACGCCGGGACTCCCCACCCGCTCTTCGGCGACCGCGACGTGCGACGTGCCCTGGCGATGGCCGTCGACCGGACGCGGCTCGTGCAAAGCGTGTTCGGCAACTACGCGAGCGTCCCGCCCGGACCCATGTCGCAGCTGTGGTGGATCTGGGACCCCGCGATCCGTGAGCTCCCGTACGACACGCTCCAGGCCGCCCGGCTGCTCGCGGCCCGTGGCTGGGGCACCCGGGACCGCGACGGGATCCGGAATCGCGGCGGGGTCCCCTTCCGATTCCGGGTGCTCGTACCGACGACGAGCGGGGTGCGCCGCCAGTACGCGCGGCTATTACAGGACGAGTTTCACCGCATCGGCGTCGACATGGAGATCGACGAGGTCGAGTTCAGTGTCTTCAGCGAGCGTGCGGCCGCGGGCCAGTTCGACGCTCTCATCCAGACCTGGAACACAGACCCCTCGCCGTCCTCCGGGATCAACCAGGAGTGGACGACGGCGGGGATCGGACGCTCGAACTTTCTCCACTATTCGAGTGCGACGTTTGATCGGCTGGTGGAGGAAGCGACCGCGACCTTCGACCGGGACAACGCGCGCCGCGCGTGGCGCGCCGCGATCGAGGAGGTCAACATGGACGCGCCGGCGATCTTCCTGTTCGCGACGCAGAACGTGGCGGCCGTGGACCGGCGGGTCGCGAACGTCACGGTGCGGCCCGACTCGTGGTGGGCCTCGGTACACTCCTGGCGCATCCCGCCGGACCAGTTGATCGCCCGCGATCGGGTGGAACGCTAGTGGCCCTATGGCTGGTGCGGCGCATTGCCGCCTCGGCCGCCATCGTTGTCGCCGTTGTCACCACGATGTTCCTGCTCCTGCACCTCGCTCCGGGGGTGCCGTTCCTCCCCGGAGTGGAGACACCCATGGACCCGGCCGTGGTCGCCCGCCTGCGGGCCGAGTTCGGCCTCGACCAACCGCTGCCTGTCCAGTACGCGAAGTATGTCGCGGCGCTCGCGCGGGGAAACTTCGGCGAATCCTTCGCCCTCCACCGGCCCGTCGCCGACGCCCTCGCCGACGCCATTCCGAATACCCTCGTGCTCGCGGGCACGGCCTTGCTCCTCGATCTTGTCCTCGGTCTCGCCCTCGGCGTCTATCAAGCAGTTCGCACCCACCGGTTGCCCGACATCGCGCTCGGCTACGGGACGCTGTTCTTGGGATCGGTCCCGACGTTTTGGCTCGGGCTCCTCAGTCTCCTCGTGTTCGGCGAAGGGTTGCACTGGTTCCCCATCGGGGGCGTCGTCGACCCAGTCCTCTACCCGACGCTCCCGCTCGGGGCGCGCATCGTCGACCGCCTGTGGCACCTCACGCTGCCGGCGTTGACGCTCGGATGCGTCGGTGCGGCGAGCACGGCCCGCTACGAGCGCGCGGCGGTGCTCGAGGTCCTGGCCCAGGACTACATCCGCACGGCCCGCGCCAAGGGTCTGCCGGAGCGGCTCGTCATCCTGCGACACGCACTGCGGAACGCGGTGCTGCCGCTCGTCACCCTGTTCGGCCTGTCGCTCCCGTTTCTGTTGACGGGGGCCGTGCTCGTCGAGTCCGTGTTCGCGTGGCCGGGCATGGGGAAGCTCGCCGCCGATGCAATCTTCCGCCGCGATTATCCGGTAGTGCTCGCGGCTACCCTGGGCGCGACCGTCATGGTCGTGCTCGGGAACCTGGTCGCAGACTTGTTGTACGCGGTCGTGGACCCCCGCATCCGGGTGCACCGCGCGTGAACCTCCGCGCGACTCTCGCCATCATCGGTGCGCTCGCGCTCGCGTTTTTGACCGTGGAAGAAACCCGACGACGGGCGAAGGGAAGCTCCACGGGCCGTCGCTTCTTCGGACAGCAAGCGGCGTCCTGGGGCCTCTTCGTACTGGTCTTCTTCATCGCTCTCGCGCTGGCCGCACCGTGGACGGCACCCTACGGGCCCTCGACGACGCTCGACATCGTGGCATTGAAGAACCAACCGCCCTCCTGGGTACACCCGCTCGGCACCGACCTCTACAGCCGTGACGTGTGGAGCCGGCTGGTCTACGGATCCCGAGTGTCGCTCGCGGTTGGCGCGCTGGCGATGCTCGTGGCGGTCACTGTGGGAAGTACCGTCGGCGCGATGGCGGGCTACCTGCGAGGTGGCGTGGACGCGGTGCTCATGCGCGTGGTCGACGTGGGGCTCGCGGTCCCGCGGATGTTCCTGCTGCTCGTGGCAATTGCCATCTGGGAGCGCCTCCCCCTCGGGGTGCTCGTGCTCGTGATCGGCCTCACCGGGTGGTTCGGCACGAGCCGTCTCGTGCGCGGCGAGGTGCTGTCGCTGCGCGAGCGCGAGTTCGTGGTCGCCGCGCGCGCGCTTGGCGCGGGTACGCCGAGGATCCTCTTCCGACACGTGCTACCGAACGTGGTCGCCCCGATCGTCGTGTCGGCGGCTCTCGGGATCGGCAACGTCATGCTCCTCGAGGCGGGCTTGTCCTTTCTGGGGATCGGGGTGCCGCCTCCCCTACCCAGTTGGGGCAACATGATCGCCGACGGCGCGCCACAACTCGCGACGGCCCCGTGGACAACCCTCTTCCCGGGCTTGGCGATCGGGCTCGTCGTCATGGCGTTGAACGCCGTGGGGGACGCGCTGCTCGATGCCCTGAATCCGCGCCGGGCTGCTCGGTGAGCGAGCTCCTGCTGCGGGTACGCGATCTCCGCACGTATTTCGTGACCGAGCGCGGGTCGGGCACCGCGCGCGCCGTGGACGGGGTCTCCTTTGACCTCTATGCGGGCGAGACGCTCGGCGTCGTGGGCGAGTCCGGATGTGGCAAAACGACGACGGCGCTCTCGCTCCTCCGGCTGATCACCGAGCCGCCCGGACACATCCTCCCGGGAAGCCTGATCGAATTTGAAGGCCGCAACGTCCTCGCCCTGCCCCCACGAGATCTCCAGGCCCTGCGGGGGGGCGAGGTGGCGATCATCTTCCAGGAACCCATGACGTCCCTCAACCCGGTGCTCACGGTCGGCGCGCAGATCGCCGAGACGGTCATCGTCCACGAGCGCGCGTCGCGGCGCGCGGCGCGCGCACGCACCGTCGAGCTGTTACAGCTGGTGGGCATTCCCGACCCAGCCGTGCGCGCCGACGCCTATCCCCACGAGCTCTCGGGGGGCATGCGTCAGCGGGTGATGATCGCGATGGCCTTGGCCTGCCGACCGAAGATCCTCATCGCCGATGAGCCCACCACCGCACTCGACGTCACGATTCAAGCCCAGATTCTGGAGCTGCTCGACCATTTGCAGGACGAGCTCGGGATGGCGGTCCTCCTCGTGACCCACGACCTGGGCGTCGTGGCGGGCGCGGTCGACCGCGTGCTCGTCATGTACGCGGGTCAAGTGGTCGAGGCCGCACCGACCGCCGAACTTTTCTCCCGACCCTTGCACCCCTACACCGAGGGCTTGCTCGCGTCGGTGCCGCGGCTCGACACGCCGCGCCGCCGGCTGCCCAGCATCCCCGGCCAAGTGCCCTCGGCCACGGCTTGGCCCGGGGGCTGTCGGTTTCACCCACGGTGCCCGTACGCCTGGGAGCGCTGTCGCGCCGAGGACCCGGGCCTCGGGGACGGCGACGTCACCGGGCCCGATACGCATGTAGCGCGTTGCTGGCTCCTCGTGGAGCCGGAGCGACGGGCCCGACCCGCATGACCGCGCCGCTCGTGAGCGTCGACGGGCTGGCCAAGCAGTTTCCGGCGTCCCCGACGCTGCGCGGGTTTGGGCAGTCCCGGCCGGCGGTACGGGCCGTTGACGGCGTGTCGTTCACGATCGGGCCGGCCCAGACCCTGGGGCTGGTGGGCGAATCGGGGTGCGGGAAGTCGACGGTAGGCCGCAGCGTGCTGCGGCTCGTGGAGCCGGACGCGGGCAGCATCACCGTGGATGGACTGGACGTGCGGGGATTGGGGCGGGCGGAGCTTCGCTTGGCCCGCCGTCGCATGCAGATCGTCTTCCAAGACCCCTACGGGGCCCTGAATCCGCGGATGACCGTCCGCCAAGCGCTCGCCGAGCCGCTTGCGATCCATCGCCTTGCGGCCCCCGCTGAACGGTCGCGGCGGGTGGACGCGCTGCTCGAAGAGGTGGGTCTCGACGCCAGCTTCGCGAGTCACTTCCCGCACGAACTGTCCGGCGGCCAACGGCAGCGCGTTGGCATTGCGCGCGCTCTGTCGGTTGAGCCCAAGTTCCTCGTGCTCGACGAGCCGGTGAGCGCGCTCGACGTGTCGATCCAGGCCCAGGTCCTGAACCTCCTCGTCGACCTGCAGCAGCGACGCGGCTTGACGTACCTGTTTATCGCACATGACCTCGCCGTGGTGAAGCAGGTCGCCGACGACGTGGCGGTGATGTACCTCGGGCGGCTCGTCGAGCGCGCTCCCGCCGCGACACTCTACAGCACCCCGCGGCATCCCTACACGGCCGCTCTCCTGTCGGCCGTGCCGGTGCCCGACCCGACCAGCCGCCGATCACGGATCCCTCTCGCGGGCGACCCGCCTTCGCCATTCGCGCCTCCGGCCGGCTGTCCGTTCCATCCGCGCTGCCCCCACCCGCGCAAAGACGAGCGCTGCCGAACCGAGCGCCCCGCGCTGCGCGAGGTTGCGGCGGGCCACACGGCGGCATGTCATTTCGCGACGGAGCCGCTCCCATGATCCACGTGTGGCTGGCGGTGCAGACCTTGACGAACCTCGCCCTCATTTCCCCGGGTCGGGGGGTACCGCCCCCGTGGCTCCTCACCCGAGCCCCGCGCGCCGAGCTTCCGGCGTTTCGGGTCACGCGGGAGCACACGCTCGAGATCGAGGCCAGTGGCACAGGGGGGACGGCCATATACCGATTGCGGAGGTCACTCGCGCCCAGCGAACAAGGAGCGGCCCTGTCGTGGCGCTGGCGCACCTCGACGCCGGTGGCGGGGGCGAGGCTTCGCGACCCCGCGCGCGACGACGCCCCGGCGCTCGTCGTGGTGGCCTTCGACGACGGGAGGACGCTCGCGTACACGTGGGGGAACGGCGAACCGATCGGGGACGTGTTCTTAAGTCCCCACGCCGGGCGCCGAGCGGTCGTCGTGTGCCGACGGTCCGAAGACGCCAATGGATCCTGGTACCTCGAGAGCCACGACCCGTTCGCCGACTACCGTCGCGCGTTCGGGAACGCGCCCCACCCCATCGTGGCCGTTGGCATGGGGGCGGAGACCGATCGCCTCGGCGGACACACTCTCGCGGACGTGAGCGACCTCTCGTGGGACTGAAGCGCACGGAGTGGCGCGCAGTGCTTACCGACGTGCAGTTCTGGGTCCCACTGGGCGTGCTGCTCGCCGGGCTGCTGTTGCTGCGCTGGATCCGGTGACGGGCGCTCTCGGGCCGGAGCGCGTGCGCCGCCTGTACCTGGCAGGGGTGGCGAGCGGGTTTGCCGCGGGGGCGTGGCTCGGGGCGGCCGAAGCCCCGACGAAGCTCGCGTCGCTCGCCCTGCCGCCGGTGGTCGTCTCGCTTGCGATGGTGCTCGGCGTGTTCGTAGCCCGCTGGAGCGTCCCGGCGCTCGTACGTGGCACCGCGGGGGTCGGGACCGACGTCCGCGAAGCGCCGCACCTCGTGGTCTGGGCGTTGCTTGCCGGCGGCCTGTGGGCGGTCGCGAATACGCTCACCATCTTCGCGATCAGAGACATCGGGCTGAGCATCGCGTTCCCGCTGTGGAATGCCAACAGCCTGCTCGGGATCGTGTGGGGTATCGTTCTCTTCAACGAGTTGCGCGGAGCACGACGGGCGCAATGGTTCGCCGTCCTCGGCGGGGCGGCGCTCATGTTTCTCGGGGGGACGGCCCTCGCTGTGGCCTCAACTCGCGCGACGACGGGTGGACACGCGTGGCGGGGAGTGACCGCGGCGCTCGGAGCCGGAGTGCTGTGGGGCACGATGTACATCCCATACCGGAAGGCCTACCTGACTGGGATGAACCCGCTGTCCTTCGTCACGTTCTTCTCAGTCGGGGAGCTTGTCACGATGACGGCGGTCGCGATGGCGCAGGAAGGCGGGCTTGCAACCCTGGCGCGGGACCTGGTCGAGGCGCGCGCGGCCCTCTTCTGGTTGCTGTGCGGCGGCTTCGTGTGGGTGGTGGGCGACCTGTTCCAGCAATACGCGGCGAAATACGTGGGAATCAGCCGCGGGATCCCGCTCTCAAACACGAATCAGCTGTGGGGACTCCTCTGGGGCCTGTTCGTGTTCGGCGAGCTTCGCGGGAGCGGGGTGGAACGCTATGCCGAGGTCATCGGCGGGTCCCTCGTCATGGCGGCGGGCGCGGTCGCGATTGCGAGCGCGGCCGCCGGCGCGACCGAACGGAGCGCCTGGGAAGCCGCGGCGCGACGGGAGCAAACGCGCTACCACGTGGACCCGGCCTACGTGCGAGCTGGTCTCAGGGGGGAAGCGGCCGCCTCAGCGACGCGTGGTCGCCGCCCGGTCGATTGGCTGATCGTTGGCTCCGCGTCCGCTGTGTTCGTGGGCCTCGGACTCCTCGCGCGCCGACCGGCGGTTGCGCTCGGGTGGACCGCGTTCACGGGGCTCGTCGCCGCCATGCTGGCCCTGCTCGTCGGGACGGGCTACCTCCTGTGGCGGACGACGCGCTTCAACTGAGGGCCGACCTCAGCGGACGCCGCCCATCAGGCCTCGCACCGGACGGATCAGCACCACCATGGCCGCCGCCGCCCCAAGACACACGGCCGCGACGGCTCCGAAGAGCTCGGTCAGCGGCACGGACGTGAAGAGACCGGCCGTCCAGCCTGCGATCTTGTTGCCCAGGGCGTCAGCGAGAAACCACACCCCCATCATCATGCCCACGATCCTCGCCGGGGCGAGCTTCGTGAAGACCGAGAGACCGACCGGCGACAGGCTGAGCTCACCCAGCTCCTGCACGAAGTAGCACCCAATAAGCCACCACGGGCTTACGCGCAGGCCCAGACCCTGGGCGAGGTGCGCCGCTGGAATGAGCAAGAGGAACGACAGGCCGATAAACAAGAGCCCGAGAGCGAACTTGGCCGGGCTCGACGGCTCGTGGTGGCCGAGGCGGACCCACAGCCACGCGAAGACGGGCGCGAGGAGAATCACGAAAATCGCTTGCACGGCAACAAACCAGCTCGACGGGAACGCCACGCCCGCCAGGGAGAGCCTTGTAAAGCGGTCCCCGAACAGGTTTAAGGTCGAGCCCGCCTGCTCGTAGGCGGCCCAGAAGAACGTCGCAAAGCAAAAAAACACGACCATCGCCCCGATGCGTCGCCATTCGTCACGGCTGAACCCGAGCGGCGCCCGAGTCGCGGCCCCGGGTCCCAGTGCAACGCGGGCGCTCGGGGCTTGGGGCCTGAGGCGGGTGAAGGGCGGGGCGAGGTATCGCTTCCCCAGCACGTACTGCATCAGCCCCAGCGTCATCCCAATCCCGGCGCAGGCGAATCCCAGGTGCCAGTTCACCTGTTGCGCAAACCACCCTGCCACAAGGGGTCCGAGCGCGGCCCCCAGGTTGATGCCCATGTAATAGATCGAGAATCCGGCGTCCCGCCGGGCATCGGCGGAGTCGTACAGAGATCCGACGAGCGTGCTCACGTTTGGCTTGAGGAGTCCCGTGCCGACCACGATCAGTGCGAGCCCGGTATAGAAAAAAGGCAGAGTGCGGAAGGCCAGGGTGAAGTGTCCGAGGGCGATGATGATCCCGCCCACGAGCACGCTCGCGTATTGCCCAAGCCCCCGGTCCGCGATGAAGCCGCCCAACACGGTCGCCGCCCAGGCGCTGCTCGTGTAGGTCCCGTAGACGGAACCGGCGCGCCGTACGTCGAATCCGAGACCTCCCGCCACGAGCGGCGCCGTCATGTAGAGAATGAGGAACGCCCGCATGCCGTAGTAGCTGAAGCGCTCCCACATCTCCGTGAAGAAGAGCGTGGAGAGCCCGCGGGGGTGGCCGAACCATCCGCGGGTCGTGCCGGGCCCGACCGGCGCCGACCCTGTCGTGTCAGTCAAACAGTTCGCTTTGCTCCCCAGTCTCAGGCGCCGACGACGGGCGCAGAGTCTGGGCGAGCCGCGCCTCCCAGCGCTCCACATCGAAGTGGTGTTCGCGTTGGAGGGCGCGGCGCAGCACCGGGGAGAACTCGTGGAACGCGGCCATCAGCTCTACAACACTCTCGCGCAAGACGTGTGTTTGGGCGGGATCCGCAGCCATGTCGTCGAGAATGCCCTGCTCGGTCCGCGAAGCCACGATCGGGTCGGGACGTCCCTCCACGAACACGTTCGTCCGACGCCGGGGCCCGCGCTCGTCCTCGATCGGCATCAGACCGAGGATGCGATCGGACCGCCAATACCGGCCATAGCCGAGCGAGACCATGCGGTCGCGCTTGATCTCCATCGTGCCTCCCGGGTGGTGCGGTTCGCGCGGGTCGGCCGGGGACCGGACCGCCGGCGGCGGCTTGCGGGCCCCGAGTCGTCGGACGCGTGGGGTCGCGTTCTCATGGCCTCAGACGCTGCTTGAGTTCGCGGAGTTGCTGTTCCACAGCGGCTTCTTTCGCGAGCTTGCGCTCGGCCTCGGGAACCGCGCCGGGCATGTCGCCCTCCGGGACGTCCCTGCCGGCTCGGAGCGCGCGCCACGCCCGCTCGGCGCTGCGTTCAGCCGCGCTTGCCGGGCCGTCACGCTCGGCGCGGACGAGCTCGCTGCGGAGTTCGTCGAGTTCTCGCATGGCGCCAACAAGCGCCCGCTCGGTACTCAGCGCCTGCTGTTCGAGCCGCACCACCTGCTCGGCATGCTTCGCGGCGAAGCGCGCGGCGATCTCCGCGGTCTCTGAGTCCTGGATGTCGCGGGCGAGTCGCCCGCGCCGCTCGGCCTCGGCACGTTGCCGGCGCTGCATCGCGAGCGCGGCCTCCGTTCGCTCACGCGCCGCGCGTAGCTCGGCCACCCCGGCGATGGCGTCGACGACAGCCTCCCGGAGCCGGTGCGCGAGTTCCTGGAGAGCCTCGGTCGACGCGGCCTTGTCGACAGCGGCGCGGAGCCGGCCGATCCGTCGGATCAAGGGGCTCGAGCGAGCAAAGGATACGGGTCGCCGGCCCGGACCGCGGTGGAGCGGCTAGGTCGACCGGCCAACGGCGGGAAGCGGTTCACGTTATCGGCGCCTCGCCGAACGCTCTGCTCGAACTCTTCGAGGCCGCCTCACACTCGGAAAGGTTATGCCACCCAGAACCACGGTCAAGCTGAGCGCGACGCGGGTGTCCCGCTCCCGGTATTAGATTGGCCCGCATGACCGGACCTCGGACCGGCGCGACAACCCGCATGCGGCGAGCCGCGCGTCGCATGCTCAGCGTACCGAGAGCCGGCGGTCTGCGCACGTGGATCTGGGCGTTCGGTGCTTGGTCGGCGCTCAATTGCGCTGGGGAGCGCGGAGCACATTCCCCGACGTGCGGCCTCGCGCAGGTCGTGGGCCCGACGCTCATCCAACAGCAGCTGATCAATCCCTCTGCCGTCCTCACCGAGCCTCCGCGGGGTTTATCGCCGACGCTGCCGGCGCGGGTCGTGGGCCAGCCGGACCAAGGCACCGTCCTCATCGCGCGAGCCGACAGCGCGCACACGCTCGTGATGGGATACCAAGGGCTCGGGTTCCCGGCGGCGCCCGGCGGCTACGGGCTCCTCGTGGTCGACGACTCGACGGAGCGTGCCCAAGGAGTGCTCATCTACGAATCCGAGGCCGCGCGCGGCGACCCGGTGTTGGGGTCCGTGACGGGGGTCGATCGCAGTATTCCCTTGGTCGGCGTGCGCGTCTCGTGGGCGGGCGTCAGCAACCCCCGTTGCCCCCTACTGGGGCCGCCCGTCCCCCCCCGATGAACCGCGTCGTGGCCGTGACCGCCCGCCTGACGACCATCGAGGGCCGCGCCCGTCTCGTGCTGAACGACGCGTACCTGGCCGCGGTCCGACGTGCTGGTCTCGTGCCACTCGTCGTGCCGGCGACGCTCGATCCCGCCGAGGGGGCGGCCGCGCTCGCACGCGTTTCGGGGCTCGTGCTCACCGGCGGCGAGGACGTCGCCCCCGGGCTCTACGGAGCCCCCCCGCACCCGAAGCTCGAAGAAACCGACCCCGTGCGCGATGCACTCGAGGTGGCGCTGATCGGCGCGGCCAGCGAGCGGGGGATCCCCGTGCTGGGCATTTGTCGCGGTCTTCAGATCTTGAACGTCGCGCTCGGCGGGACCCTCTACCAGGATCTCCCAAGCGAGCGCCCGGGACCGATCGATCACGCGGACACCGCCCAACATGCCCTGCGGATTGCGGCCGCCTCCTCCATGAGGACGGCGCTCGGCGTTGCCGAGACCACGGTCAACAGTCGCCACCACCAGGCGATCCGCGACTTGGCGCCAAGACTGCGCGCGAGCGCGTGGGCACCGGACGGCGTCATCGAGGCGGTCGAGGGCACGGAGGCCACGTGGACGATGGCCGTGCAGTGGCACCCCGAAGATGAGGGGGAGGGGGCGCTGTTCCGCACGTTTGCCGCGGCTGTGAACTGAGATGGACTCGGTGATCGGTCGGGGGCGCAGTCGGCGAGACCAGTGAGCGAGACCACCACGAGAGCGACCGCAAGCCCTGCGCTGCTTGGTCGCCTCACACAACTGTCCCAAGAGCTGGCCGGAGCCTTTCGGCCGGCGACGGCCGTGGAGCTGCTCGCCCGGGCCCTGACGGAGCTGCTCGCACCCGACCGCCTGATCGTGGTCCTCCTCGACGCCGACACGAGCCGCCTCGCCGTGGCGTCGGATTCCGCGGCCGAGCCCGCCGCGACGGACGACCCCTTGATCCAGCTCGCGCTCCGATCGGGGCCGCTCCTGTTCGAGCGAGACGTGGCGGCACGCGCCAGGGAGCTCGGCGTCGCGCTCGGCCGCGACGAGCCGGCGGCCTGGATCGGCGCTCCGCTCGCGGCGGCCGGACGCCCGATCGGCGCCGTGTCGCTCACCGCCCGGCGCGCCGGGGCCTTCTCACCCGCCGCCCTGACGGTCGTGCGCGCGGCGGTCGCCCAAGCGACAATCGCACTCGAGAACGCGCGCCTCCTCGAGCTCCTCTCGAGCGCCAAACGCTCCTGGGAAGAGACCGTGGACGCGATCACACAGGCGATCTGCATCATCGACGCCCAGGGTGTGGTGCGCCGCGCCAACCGGGTGTTCGCCGACCTCGTCCGGACGCCGGTCACGGGACTCCCCGGCCGACCGTGGCTCGACCTCCTGCCGCCCGCCTGGGTGGACCCCGTGGGCCGGGCGGTCGCTGAGCGCGCGCAGCATCCGGCCCCGATCGAGCTGCGAGCCGGAGAACGGACCCTCTTGTGCACGGTGATCGCCCTCGCGGACGCGGGGGCGGCCGTGCTCGTCTTCGAGGACCAGACGGAAAAGCGCCAGCTCCAGGACCAACTGATCCAGTCGGAGAAGATGTCGGCCATCGGCCAGTTGATCGCCGGGGTCGCCCACGATCTCAACAATCCGCTCGCCTCCGTCGTGGGGCTATCGGATTTCCTCGCGGAGACCGGGGAGGTACCGGCGGCGCTTAGCGAACCGCTGCACGTCATCCGCCAGGAAGCAGAGCGCGCGGCCACCATCGTGAAGAACCTGTTGTCGTTCGCCCGCAGCCAGGAAGGCGGCCGCAAGGTTCAGGACCTCAAGCCGGTCCTCGACTCGACCCTCGCCCTCCTCCACAACGAGTTGCTCGCGCACCACGTGAGCGCCACGCTCGAGATCGAGGACGGGCTGCCGAACCTTGAAATCAACGCGAACCAGATTCAGCAGGTGTTCGTCAACCTCATTGCCAACGCGGCCCAGGCGATCGCGGGCGAGCATCGCCCGGGTCGCATCACAGTCGGCGCGCGCCGCTGGCTCGACGGGGTCGCGGTCAGCGTGACGGATACGGGGCCCGGGATTCCGGACGACTTCGTCGCGCGCGTCTTCGAGCCCTTTTTCACGACGAAGGGAGAGGGCCAGGGCACAGGCCTTGGGCTCTCCATTTGCCAAGGCATCGTGAAGGAGCACGGCGGTCGGTTGACGCTCGAGACCCGCTCGGGCGCCGGCGCCACGTTCACGGTGGAACTACCCGGCGCCGCCGCCGGCGTCCGCGTGAGCGCCCCCGTGGAACCCGCGCGCGACCCGCACCCGCTCCGGGTGCTCGTCGTGGATGACGAACCGCACATCCTGTACTACATGCGCTCCACCCTCGAGAGCTGGGGCCACACCGTCGACGTGGCGACGGATGGAGCGCACGCCTGCGAACGCGCGCTTGGCGAGCCCTTCGATGTCATCATTTGCGATCTGCGGATGCCCCATGTCGGCGGGCGCGAGATGTACCACCGCCTCACACACGAGCACCCCATCGCCGCCGCCCGGATCGTGTTCGCGACGGGCGACACGGTGCGCGGCGACACGCTGCACTTCCTCGAAGGCCTGGGCCGCCCCTACTTGAAGAAACCCTTCACTCTGGACGAGCTCCGGCGCGTACTGGCCCGGGTCGCACCGCGCCCCGCGTGACTCGCTTGGCCGCGCGTCGGCCATACGTCTAGATTGGCCTCATGATCTACGTGTGCATTCCCGTGCATAACGAAGCCCACACGGTCGGGCTCGTGCTGTGGAAGGTGCGGCAGGTGTTCGCCGGGTTCCCCCGCGAATATCACCTGCTCGTATGCGACGACGGTTCCGCCGACGGCAGCGCGGAGCTCCTCGCGTCGTATGCGAAAGTCCTGCCCATGACCGTGATCACGCACGCGGAACGCCGGGGTTACACCGCGAGCCTCGAGGAGCTGCTCGGTCTCGCCCTGCAGCGTACCGACCGTCCCCGCCGGGACTGCGCCATCACGCTGCACGCCGATTTCAGCCATCCGCCGGACGCTATGGTGGAGATGGTGCGCCACCTCGAGTCGGGCGCCGACGTGGTCGTGGCCGAGCTCCTCGACGTCGAGGGCGAACCGCCCGCGGCCCTGCGCTGGGCACGGCGGGCCGGCCGTTGGTTGCTGCGCGTGCCGGGCGTGCGCGACTCCGCGTCCGGTTTCGTAGCGCTGCGACTGGCCGTGTGGCGCCAAGCCCAGCGCCGGGATGGTGTGCTCCTGACGACGAGCGGGTGGTCCGCCAACGCAGAGCTTCTTGCCCGCCTCGCTCCCTTTGCGCGGCGCATCGAGACGTTCCGAGGCGTCGTGCGCTACGATCTCGTGCAGCGCCCGCTACGCACCCCGCTCTGGCGACAGCTCGTGTCCGCGTGGCGGGCCCGCAAGACGCTTCGCACCCTTCCCCTGGCCGCGCTCCTTGCCTTCGCGCCGCCCGTGGCGCATCGCCCGGCGCAAAGCGGAGCCGCCACACTCGTCCCGGCGACCGAACCCGTGCCCTTCCCAGTCGGCGAGCGCCTGGTCTATGCCGCGCGCTACGGGGTGATCACGGTGGGCGAGGCGTCCCTCCAGGTCGTCGGCCTCGACACGGTGCGCGGCACCCAGACCGTCCATTTCCGCT
The DNA here is from genome assembly GCA_035604455.1 of Gemmatimonadales bacterium. Lineage (GTDB taxonomy): Bacteria > Gemmatimonadota > Gemmatimonadetes > Gemmatimonadales > GWC2-71-9 > AG25. Next base: position 26,698 of record DATNIM010000100.1, on the reverse strand, counting down.
TCCATATCCAGGGCAGTGCGCTGTGGTACAAGCTCGACCAGACGCTCGATTCCTGGGTCGGGCAATCGGACTTCGTTTCGCGGCGCTACTGGAACGAGACCCACGAGAAGGGGAAGTTCTGGGAGAACCGCTTCGAGATCTTCCCGGACTCAGGGGTCTACCAGGAGAGCGGGCACGACTCCGCTCGAGCCACGGTCGCCAACCCGCTCGACGACACGGCATTCCTGTACTGGATCCGCACGGTTCCCCTCCAGGTGGGCCAGCACTACGAGTACCGCCGCTATTTCCGGCCGGAGCGCAACCCCGTCGTGGTCGACGTATTGGGGCACGAACGCGTGAATGTGGCCGGTCACGATTGGAACGCGGTGGTCTTGAGCCCCAAGATTCCTAACGGCGGAGGGATCTTCGCCGAGCGGGCGGAAGCCCGTATGTGGCTATCGGACTCTCCCGAACGACTCCTTCTCGCGCTGCAATCCAAGTTCTCCTTCGGCACCGTGACGCTCAAACTGAAGGAGTTCTCGGAGCCTGACCGCCCATGACGGAGTATCGCGAGGCCGATCTCGCGAAGGTGCGGACGGTCTCGGTGACCGACCGCGCGCACCGTGTGTCGCCCCCGGTGCTCGCCCACGCGCGGAACGCCGATGACAGCTTCCGTGCGTTCTGGCAGAGCCTGCCCGACGTGCTGGCCGCGCGCGATCTGCGCTTTGTCGTGGACCAGCTGGTCACCGCCGCGGGCCGGCGGGGCGTTGTCGTCATGCTCGGCGGGCACGTCATCAAGGTCGGCGTCGGCCCCGTGCTGATCGAGCTCCTAGGGCGTCGCGTGATCACCCACGTGGCGATGAACGGGAGCGCCGCGATCCACGATTTCGAGCTCGCCGCCTACGGGGGCACGAGCGAGGACGTGGGCGCAGGCTTGCGAGACGGGACGTTCGGCATGGCCGACGAAACGGGACGCGACATGAACGGAGCCATTGCCGCCGGGGCCCGGAACGATCAGGGCACGGGTGAGGCCCTGGCTACAGCCCTCGCGCGCCGGGCCAACCTCACAGCGCCCGATGTCTCGGTGCTCGTGGCGTGCGCCCGGCTCGGGGTGCCGGTCACAGTGCACGTCACGATCGGCGCCGAGATCATCCACCAGCACCCAAGCGCCGACGGCGCGGCCCTCGGCGCCACAAGCCACCGCGATTTCCGGCGTCTCGCCGCTTCGCTGCCAGCCCTCGACGACGGCGGCGTCGTCCTGAACCTGGGAAGCGCCGTCGTCATGCCCGAGGTGTTTTTGAAGGCGCTCTCCATCGCGCGCAATCTGCACGACGGCAAACCCGCGCGGTTTACCGCCTGCGATTGCGACATGCAGCGGCACTATCGCCCGCGGGTGAACGTGGTCGAACGCCCCACCCTCGAGGGCGGACGCGGCGTCCAGATCACCGGGCACCACGAAATCCTCATTCCCCTGCTCGCGTGGGCCGTGTTGACGAGGCTGGATGAACGCTAGGGCGCGCACTCGGCCGACTGGGGTGCGCGGCATGCCGGACTTACAGGGGCGATCGGCCTACGCGCCTGCCGGTCGACCCTTGCCACGAATCAACTCGCGGACTCGGTCGGCAGTTGTGGGGCTGATGAGGCGAAGGACCAGGTAAAGGCCGAACCCGATCGCCGCGAGCCACAGCAGCATCACGGCGAGGCCGATGAGGCCGCTGAGCAGCCCGAAGGCGACGCGCAAAACGAGCCAGGCTACGATAGCGAAGACGGCGAACCCGATGAGATTGCGGAACATGGTGTCCTCTGCTGAACCCTCCCACACTGTCCTACGGGCACAGGTGGCGGTGAGTTTCACGTCCGCCAACTGATGAAACGGTGTGATGTCGCCGTTATCGGCGGGGGGGTGATCGGGGCGGCCTGCGCTCGCGCAGCGGCGCTGCGTGGTCTCGCCGTCGCGGTCTTCGAGCCCGGCCCGGACGTCGCCGCCGCGTCCCCCGCCTCCGCCGGCATGCTCGCGGCGCAAATCGAGCCGGCGGGTGAGGATGCGCTCAGTCTCAGCCTGCGGGCCCGCGACCTCTACGACGCCCTCGCCCCGACCTTGCTGGACGCTACCGGCATCGACGTCGGGCTGTGGCGCTCGGGGATCGCGTCGCTGGCGTTTGATGAGGCGAGCGAGCACCGACTGAAAACAAGTGTCGCCGCGCAACGACAAGCGGGCCTCCGTTGCGACTGGCTTGGCGCGGGCGAGGTCGCCGAGCGGTGGGAAGGGATGGCCCCCGAGTGCCGGGGAGCGCTGTTCGCACCCGAGGACGGCGCCCTCGACCCGCAGGCCCTCACGCGGGCGTTGCTGGCGGACGCAAGACGCTTGGGGGCGGTCCTCGTGATGGAGCGCGTGACGGGCGTGACCACGGAAGGCGGTCGGGCGACCGGAGTGATCAGTGCGACGGAGGCCGTAGCGAGCGAGCACGTGGTTGTCGCCGCGGGCGCGTGGTCCCCGGGACTCTCGGGGCTGCCTCGACCGCTCACGGTGGAGCCGGTACGGGGCCAACTCGCGGCGACCGCTTGGCCCGATCGCCACGCCCGCGCAATCCTCTATTACGACCACTGCTACGTGCTGGCCCGGGGCGAGGAGGCAGTCCTGGGCAGCACGATGGAGCATGCCGGCTTCGAATGCCGCGTCACAAATGAGGGGCTGGCGCAGATCTTCCGCAGCGCAGTCCGCCTGATGCCCGCGCTTGAGCCGCAACCGGTTCTGCGCATGTGGGCCGGTCTGCGGCCCGTCACGCCGGACGGGGCCCCCTTTGTCGGGCAGGATCCAGACGTGAGCAGCCTGTGGTACGCGACCGGGCACGGGCGCAACGGCGTGCTCCTCGCGGCCCTAACGGGCGAGGTGATCGGGGACCTCGTGAGCACGGGGTCCACGACGGTCGACGTGACGCCGTGGCGGCCCGGACGCCACGATGGCGGGAAGCGCCGCCCAAGTCGGCGAAGCGCGAGGACCGACCCGCAGCAGGCGAGTAACGACGGCAGCGATCAACCACCCGGTTGAACCCGCCCGTCGTATCCTGCTACCCCACCCGTTGGGGAGCGGGTATCTTCCCCCCGAGCCGCCCCAAGGATCAGCATGCCGGCATCCCTCGTGCAACTCGCTCCCCGCACCTTGCCGGCTCGCAAGCCTGGCTGGCTCAAAGTACAAGCGCCCGGCGGTCCGAACTACGTGGCCGTGCGCGCCCTGCTGCGAGAGCTCACCCTCCATACAGTCTGCGAAGAGGCGCATTGCCCTAACGTGGGGGAATGCTGGGAGCACCGGGCGGCGACGTTTATGATCCTGGGCGCTCGTTGCACCAGAAACTGTGCCTACTGCGCGGTCGAGCACGGGACCCCGGGGCCCTTGGACGCGGAGGAACCCGAGCGGCTGGCGCAGGCGGTCGAGCGCCTGGGGCTCCGTCACGTGGTCATCACGAGCGTGGATCGGGACGACCTCCCGAACGGCGGGGCGGAGGTGTTTGCGGCGTCGGTCGGCGCGATCCGCCGCCGCACGCCGGGAGCGTCGGTTGAGCTGCTCGTGCCCGACTTTCAGGGGCGGCCCGAGGCGCTGCGCCTCATTGTAGAAGCCCAGCCCGACATCCTGAACCACAACCTCGAGACCGTTGAGCGCTTGTACCGCCTGGCGCGCCCAGGCGGGCGCTACGGGCGCGCGCTCGAGCTGTTGGGTCGGGCGAAGCGATGGGCGCCGGATCTCTTGACCAAGTCCGGGATCATGTGCGGGTTGGGCGAGGAGTGGGACGAACTTCGCGGCGCGATGCAGGACCTGCGCGCGGAGGGGGTCGACATCCTGACGCTAGGCCAGTATCTGCGGCCCTCCACCAACCATTTGCCTGTCGCGCGTTACTACACGCCGGAGGAGTTCGCCGAACTCGCGCGGTTTGGTCGCGCACTGGGCTACCTCCACGTCGAGGCCGGGCCGCTCGTCCGATCGAGCTACCATGCGTGGGAGCAGGTCGACCGTGCAGCGCGGTCGGCGTAGAGCGTCCCAGTGGCCACCAAAATGACGCAGGCCCCGCAGGGTGACGCCCAGCTCGAACGCGAGCGCCGCTTGCTCCGGGAGATGTTGCTCGTGCGCCGCTTCGAGGAGAAGGCGGCAGAGGCGTATGCGTTGGGGAAGATCGGCGGGTTCTGTCACCTCTATGTCGGCCAGGAAGCCGTCGCCGTCGGGGCCCTCGCGACGCTCCAACCCGACGACTACATCCTCTGCTCCTACCGCGAGCACGCTCAAGCCCTGGTCCGCGGTGTCCCCGCCCGCGCCGTCATGGCAGAGTTGTTCGGGAAGGCGACCGGCTGCTCGAAGGGCAAGGGCGGCTCGATGCACCTCTTCGACGCCTCCCGCGGTTTCCTGGGTGGCCACGCGATCGTTGGCGGCCACCTCCCGCTCGCCACGGGCATCGGCTACGCCATCAAGTACCGCCAGGGTACCCAGGTGTGCCTCTGCTTCTTCGGAGAAGCCGCCGTGAACATCGGGGCGTTCCACGAGGCCCTGAACATGGCCTCCGTGTGGAAACTCCCCGTCGTGTTCATCTGCGAGAACAACCGCTACGGCATGGGGACGGCCTTCGAGCGCGTCGCCGCGGTCACCGACGTCGTGGAACACGCCTGTAGCTACGACATGGCGGCGGAGCTCGTGAACGGGATGGACGTGCTCACCGTGCTCGACGCCACCGAGCGCGCGGTCGCGCGGGCGCGCCGCGGCCACCCCACGCTCCTCGAGGTCCGTACCTACCGCTACATGGGCCACTCCATGTCGGACCCGTTGTACGGCGTCTATCGGACCAAGGATGAGGTCGAGGAGCAGAAGAAGCGCGACCCTATCACGCAGCTGGCGCACCGACTGAAAGACACCGGAGCGATCGATCAGGCGGCCCTGGACGAACTCGACGCCGCCGTGCGAGCGGAAGTCGAAGCCGCCGTGAAGTACGCAGACGGCAGCCCCGACCCGGACCCGACCGAACTGTTCGCCCACGTGCTCGCCGACTGATGGCCACCCTCACTTATCGGGACGCGCTGAATCAGGCGCTGCGCGAGGAGATGCAGCGCGACGCGAGCGTCTTTGTGCTCGGGGAGGAAGTGGGCGTCTATCAGGGAGCCTACAAGGTCAGCCGTGGACTGCTCGAGGAGTTCGGCCCGATGCGGGTCCTCGACACACCGATCGCCGAGCTCGGATTCGCGGGCGTCGGCGTGGGCGCCGCGATGGCGGGCCTCCGACCCGTGGTCGAGTTCATGACCTGGAACTTCGCCCTGCTCGCGCTGGACCAGATCGTCAATTCGGCGGCCAAGATATTCTATATGTCGGGCGGGCAGATCCCGGTGCCGATCGTGTTCCGCGGCCCGAACGGCGCGGCGTTGCAACTGGCCGCCCAACACTCGCAGGCTTGGGACGCCTGGCTCGCGCACATCCCGGGTCTCAAGGTCGTAAGCCCGGCGACGCCGGCCGACGCCAAAGGGCTCCTCAAGTCGGCGATCCGGGACAACAACCCCGTCATCGTGCTCGAGGGCGAGATGCTCTACAACACGAAGGGCGAGGTCCCGGAGGGGGAGCATCTCGTACCCATCGGGTCGGCGGACGTGAAGCGGCCAGGAACCGATGTCACGCTCGTCTGCCATTCGAAGACGGTCGCTCCGGCGCTCAAGGCCGCGGAGCTGCTCGCCGGCGAGCTCGGGGTGAGCGCGGAGGTCGTGGACCTCCGCTCCCTCCGGCCGCTCGACGACGCGACGATCATCGCTTCCGTCTCCAAGACGAACCGGTGCGTCGTGGTCGAAGAGGGCTGGCCCCACGCGGGGATCGGCGCCCAGGTCGTCGACATCATCCAGCGTGAGGCTTTCGACTCGCTGGACGCCCCGGTCCTCCGCGTCACCCAAGCGGACGTGCCGATGCCCTACAACAAACACCTCGAGCGCGCCGCGAAGCCGTCGCCCGAAAAGATTCTCGCCGCAACGCGGCGCGTGCTGTACCTCGACTGACCCATGCCGGTCAAGGTGTTCATGGAGGCGCTCTCCCCCACGATGGAGGAGGGGCGCGTCGTGAAGTGGCACAGGCATGCGGGAGACTCCGTGCGCGCGGGCGAGACGCTGGCCGAGATCGAGACCGACAAGGCGATCATGGAGCTCGTGGCGCGCGCGGACGGCGTGCTCACGAACGTGTCAGCGGCCGAGGGGACCACCGTGCCGGTGGGCCGGGAAATCGCGGCGATTGCGGTCCCGGGAGAGGAACCGGGGTCGCCCTCGTCTCCGCCTCCATCTCCCCCTGCACCCTCGCTCCCAGTCGACCGGGCCGCCGCGCCGAGCGAGGCCGTGCGCTCACCAGCGCCTGCGCCCGAGCGTTCGCCACAGCCCCTGTCGACCGAAGCGCCACCCGGTGCCCGCGCTCGCGTCCGCGCGTCACCTCTCGCGCGTCGTATCGCGCAGGAAGCGGGCGTGGATCTCAAAGTCGTGTCCGGCTCGGGCCCCGGCGGCCGCGTTGTGCGGCGGGACCTCGACAAGGCGCGCGAGGCGCCCCTCTCGCCTCCTCCGCCAAGCCGGCCCGTGACACTCGGGGCCGGGGCGCTGCCCGCGACCCCCGCGCCGCTCGCTCCCGAGGGGGGTTACGAAGACGTGCCACTCACCCAGATGCGCAAGGTCATCGTGCAGCGCCTCGCCGCATCGCTCGGCCCGATTCCCCACTTCTTCCTGACGGTCGAGGTCGACATGGAGCGGGCGATGGAGGCGCGGGCCGCGCTGAACGCGCGACGAACCCCGGAAGACCGCGTGAGCGTGAATGACATCGTGCTCAAAGCCACCGCGGCCGCCCTCACCCGACACCGCGCGTGCAACGCGTGGTTTGTTGGCGACCACATCCGCTACTGGCGCGACGTCCACCTCGGCATGGCGGTCGCGGTCGAGGACGGCTTGATCACGCCCGTCATCCGGCATGCGGACCGCAAGTCGCTCGCCGAAATCGGTAACGAGGCAAAGGCGCTCGCCGAGCGCGCGCGTGCCCGGCGGCTGCAGCCAGCCGAGTACACGGGCGCCACGTTCTCCGTCTCAAACCTCGGTATGTTCGACATCGACCAGTTCGGGGCGGTGATCAACCCGCCTGAGGCGGGAATCCTGGCCGTGGGCTCGGTCCTCGCGAAACCCGCGGTCGTCGACGGGCAGGTCGTCCCGCGACAGCGCCTCCGGACAACGCTCAGCTGCGATCACCGCGTGATCGACGGCGCGAGCGGCGCGGCGTTCTTGAAAACCCTGAAGGAGATGCTCGAAAATCCCCTCGCCATGCTGTGAACCAGGGGCCGCGGCGCGCGGCCGGAGGTGTCGTGGCAAACTCGTTTGATGTCATCGTGGTGGGCGGCGGGCCAGCGGGCTATGTCGCGGCGATCCGGGCGGCGCAGCTCGGCCTCGCGACCGCCGTCGTCGAGCGCGACAAGCTCGGCGGGGTGTGCGTGAATATCGGCTGCATCCCGACCAAGGCGCTCCTCGCGTCGGCCTCATTGGTCATGGCGGTCCGCGACGCGGCGGAATTCGGCGTCACCGCAGAGGGAGTGAAGACCGACTACCGGGTAGCCATGACACGGTCCCGTCGCGTTAGCGAGCAGAACTCGAAGGGCGTCGAGTTCCTGATGAAGAAAAACAAGATCACGGTCGTGAAGGGCACGGGCGTGCTGCTGCCCGGCCGGCGGGTCCAAGTAGGGAGCGACATCTATGAAGCCCGCCGCGGCGTCGTGCTCGCCACAGGCTCCCGGGTCAAGGGGCTACCGCAAGCCGGCCTGGCGCTGAACGGAACCACGGTGTTGTCCTCGGATGAAGCACTGTTCTTGGATCACGCCCCCCCCTCGCTCGCCATCATCGGCGCTGGGGCGGTCGGCATGGAGTTCGCCGACATCTTCAACGCGTTCGGCACACGGGTGACGATCATCGAAGCGCTGCCCCGAGTGCTGCCGCTTGAGGACGCGGAGAGTTCCGAGGCGCTGACGCGGAGCTATCGCAAGCGCAAGATCGAGATCGTGACCGGCGCGACGGTCTCGCGGACCGTCGTCGAGACCGCGTCGGTAACACTCGACGTCACGCCGACCGGCGGCACTCCGCGCACCGTGGAAGCGGCGGCCGTGCTCGTGGCAACGGGGCGTGCACCGAATTCGGACGGCCTCCCCGAGGCGGGGGTGGAGCTCACGGACCGCGGCTTCGTGAAGGTCAATCAATACCTCGAGACGACCGCCCCCGGGGTCTACGCGATCGGCGACGTCGCCGGGCCCCCGATGCTCGCACACAAGGGCAGTCGAGAAGGCATCAACGCGGTCGAGCGCATCGCAGGCCTCGAGCCGCATCCGATTCGGTACGACAACGTGCCGAACGTCACCTACTGCAGTCCGGAGGTGGCAAGCATCGGGCTCACCGAGGCGCAGGCCAAGGAGCGCGGGTTGGCGTACAGCGTCGGGCGCTTCCCCTTTTCGGCGAACGGGCGCGCGAGAACGAGCGGTGAGACAGAAGGCTTCGTGAAAGTGATCCGCGATACGAAGTACGGCGAAATTGTCGGGGCGCACATCGTAGGGAGCCGCGCATCGGAGCTGATCCACGAGCTCGTCGTGGCGCGCGAGAACGAGTACACGGTGGAAGAGGTCGAACTCGCGATCCACGCCCACCCCACCCTCTCGGAGGCCGTGGCGGAAGCCGCACTGGACTCCCTCGGCCGCGTGATCCACCTGTGAAGGACCCCCTTGCGATCGGGCTCGGCGCTCTCGCCTGCGGTACCGGCCTCGGCGGCGGCACCATCGTCGCCGGCCTCGTGATCGTTCGGGCGCTCGAGCACCGCGTGGCCGCCGTCACGTACGAGGAGAGCGCCGCCGACCCGGTGCTCGTCGCGACGCTTCTGGGGCTCGCCCTCGCCGCGACCTTCGGCTGGCGCCGGAGCCGCGGTCTCGACAACGTGTGGCAGCGCGGGGTCATCGGCGTAATGTCGGCCTTCGGCGCCGTGCTCGTGGGGTTCCTCGCCTGGCCGCTCGACCGGTTCTTCGGTCTCGCTTGTCTCGTCGCGTGGGCGGTGGTTGCGCTCCTCGGCGGGGCCGCTGCGAGCCTGTGGGCGGCGCGCGGGAGCCGGGACGACGCGCTAGGAGGGGGCGGCGAGTGACGCGCCTCCTCAGGGTGCTGCACGCGGGGACCGTGGACTATCAAGACGCGCTCGCCTGGCAACGCGAACTCGCCACGGCGCGTATCGCGGGGCACCTCAGCCATGACACCCTGCTGCTGCTCGAGCATCCGCCGGTTCTGACCCTTGGTCGGGCGGCGCGGCCGGACCACATCGTGCACGCCGAGGGCATCCAGATCGTCGAAGTGGAGCGCGGCGGTGACGTGACCTTTCACGGACCGGGGCAACTCGTGGGGTATCCGATCCTCGATCTCGCGCGGCACCGGCGCGACCTGCACTGGTATTTGCGCACGCTCGAAGAAGTCCTCATCGCCGCGCTCGCTGCGCTCGGGGTCTCGGCGAAGCGCGAGCCCGGCTATACCGGGGTGTGGACCGCCGAGCGCAAGATCGCAAGCCTCGGGGTCCACGTGCGCCAATGGGTGACCTGGCACGGCTTCGCGCTGAACGTGACGACCGAGCTCGGGGAATTCGCGCGCATCGTGCCGTGCGGGATCAGGGATGTGGAGATGACGTCCGTCGCGCGGGAACTCGGGCTCGACGGACGCGCCGCCGCGCCCGATCTCGGTGAGCGGGCGATCGCGGCCGTGGTCCGCGCCTTCGAGGATGGGTTTGGGCTCACCGCGTACGACGACCGCGCGACCCGCCGCTCCGCGTGACGGCCCTGTCCGGGCCGGACGGCCGCGACCGGGTCCCCCCCGGGCAGGTGGTCACCGCGAAGTGGCCGGTCCTCCACTATGGCGACGTCCCGTCCGTGGACACGCGCACGTGGACCTTCGAGGTCTCGGGCCTCGTCGCGAACCCCTACCGGATCACCTACGACGAGCTGTTGGAGCTCCCGCGGCGCACCGTGCGCTGCGACATCCATTGCGTCACACGCTGGAGCCGCCTCGACAACGCGTTCGAGGGCGTGCCAGTGCAGCTGTTGCTCGAGCGCGCCGCGGTACAGCCCAGCGCCGCGTACGCCCTGGTCCTCGCGGAGCAGGGGTTTACGACGAACCTCCCGCTTTCAGACCTCGACCGTCCGGACAACCTCATCGCACTCCGGCACGACGGCATCGCGCTCACGCCGGAGCACGGCGGGCCGGCCCGGCTCCTCGTCCCCCATCTCTATTTCTGGAAGAGCGCGAAATGGGTGCGCGGGTTCTCGCTCGAGGCGGAGGACGTACCCGGCTTCTGGGAGCAGAACGGCTACCACATGCGGGGCGACCCGTGGCGGGAAGAGCGCTACGGGGGCCGCGCGCTCACGCAACATGAGATCAACCGGCTCCGGAGCCGGAGCAAGGGACGTCAGCCGCTAGCGCCCTCGCCCACCGAATAGTTCGAAGAACCGCCGGAACACCCCCACGCCGTCCCAGAGCTGTTGGACGTCGAGCTTTTCATTCGGGGCGTGGAGACGATCGTCGGGGAGGCCGATGCCCGTCAGAATCACGGGCGCGCCGCCTCGTGCCAGCGCCGTGACGACGGGAATCGAGCCGCCGGCGCGCACCGGCACGGTGCCCCGACCCACGACGTGGCGGAACGCCTGATCCAAGAGCCCGTAGACCGGATCCTCCAAGTTCATCTGGGCGGGTTCGGCGCCGTGCAGAAACCGCACGCTCGCGCTCGCGTACTTGGGCGCGGCTTGGCGCACGGCGCGCGCGAGCTGTTGCTCCACCACCTTGAGACGCTGGTCAGGGACCAGGCGCAAACTGACCTTGGCGGTCGCCTCGGCGGGAATGACGGTCTTCGCGCCCTCGCCCGTGAAACCGCCGCGAATGCCGTGGATCTCGAACGTCGGCAGCGCCCACAACCGCTCGAGCACGGAGTGCCGCTTGAGGCCGGTCAGCGCCTTCGCCTGCACCCGGTTCTTCCGGAAGTCGGCCTCACGGAACGGGAGGCGTTTCCACGCGGCGAGTTCGCGTCGCGACGGTCGCCGCACGGCCGCGTAGAGACCCGGAATCCGAATGCGCCCGTCGGGCGTCTTCAGCCGGGCCAGCAGGCGCACGAGCTCCTCGTGCGCGTTCGGTGCGGCACCGCCGAATTCGCCAGAGTGGAGGTCCGTTCGCGCCGTCCGCACGGTGATCTCCGCGTAGCAGATGCCGCGCAGCGTTGTGTAGACCGCGGGCCAGCCGGGAGCGACGTACGCCATGTCGGCGATGAGGATCGCGTCGGCGCGTGCGCGCTCAGGCTCGCGCTGCAGCAAGTCGAAGAGCACGGAGCTGCCGAACTCCTCCTCTCCCTCGATCAAGAACCGCAGGTTGATCGGGGGACTCTTGGCCGCGGTGAGGAGACAGAACACCTGACCCTTATCGTCGGCCGCGCCGCGCGCGAACAGTTTGCCGCCCCGAACCGCGGGCTCAAACGGTGGGGTGACCCACTCGTCGAGTGGGTCAGGAGGCTGCACGTCATAGTGTCCATAGATGAGGAGGGTCGGGGCACCGGGAACGTGAGGCCCGACGCCCCACACGACAGGATGGCGGTCGTGACCGACGAGCTGCACGTCGCTGCACCCGAGCCGACGTAACGCGCCGGCCACCCACTCCGCTGCCGCGCGGCAGTCGGCGTCGTGCGCCGACAGCGTCGACACGGAGGGGATGCGCAGAAACTCTTCGAGTTCGCGGAGCAGCTGCTCGTGGTTCATCGCGCGGGAATCTAGGACCTACGGCAGCGGCTAGCCAGCGACCACGCGACGGATATATTCGCGCCATGCGGACGACCGCGTCCTTCGATTTGTTTCCCGACGCGCCGAGCGAGCGGGCGATCGCACGAGCCCGCTGGCTCGCACAGGAGGGGCGTGTCGCAGACGCGGAGGCCGCCTATCGAAGCGTGCTGGCCGCCCGGCCAGAGTTGAAAGAGGGATGGGCCGAGTGCTTCGAACTGCTGCGGCGGCACAACCGCGCGGCCGACGCCCTGGCGCTCGCCGAAGGCGCCCTCGGGCAGTTCGGCGCGACCGCCTTTCCCTTCACCCTCCAGGCCGCCGCCCTTGTAGAACTCGGCCGTTATCGCGAGGCGCTCACGGCGCTGGAGCGTGCCCTCGAGGGCGATCCGGATCTCGCCCTCGCGTGGCACGAGCTGGGCTACGCCGCCTATCGGTTGGGTGACCCGAACCGGGCGCTGCTCGCCCTCGACCGGGCCTTTGCCCTCGAGCCTCACACCGAGACGCTGCGGCTGCGAGGCCGGATTCTCCGGGACGCCGGCCGCTACCAAGCGGCCGAGGTTGCGTTCGAAGGCGCTGCCCAAGCCACGGAACAACAGGAGATCCGGGACGCGGCGGAGCGCGAGATTCTAGCGACCCGCCGGTTCGCCCTCTACGCCCCTCGCAAGCCGGACGACCTGGGCCTGGCGCAACGCGTGTTCGCCGAGACCGGGGCGGTCGTCCTCGCCTCCGTCCCCTCCCCAGCGCCGCCCACAGACCCCGCGCTCCTCAGGGCGTTCACGGAACTGGCCTCAGATGCGGGGTGGGTGTTTGGGCAAGTGATCGCTCTTGATGCGCCCCCCGCGGGGTGGGGCGAGCTGGCGGCCTCGTTCGGCACGCCGACCGCAGCTGCGGACGCCGATCCGGAGCGGTGCCCACTCGTCGTCGCGACCCGCGCGCCGCTGGAAGCCGACATCTCGGACACCGTGGCCGCCGTGCGAGCGCGCGGCGGCCTCGTCTTCGCACTGGAGGGGCTGATCGGCTCAGCCCCTGACTCCGGCGCGGACGTGATCGGTGCGCTTGCGGACGGACGTGGGCGGCGGTCTCTCGCGCCTGATTTGGCCGAGGCCCTGACCCAAGCGCAGCATCCCGCCAGCCGACTGGCCGGCCGCCGACTGCGGCCGCGCACCACACCCCCCGACCCCGCCTAGGAGTCCGCCCCGCCATGACCGCGCCCGCGCGCCCGGCGCGCGTGACGATGTCGGGGAAGTCCATAGCCGAAACTCAGTTCGACCGCGCCGCCAACATCATCGGCCTGGAATCCTACATGCGGCGCATTCTCATGGCGCCATTCCGCGAAGTCCAGGTCGAAGTGCCCGTGCGCATGGACGACGGGCGGATCGAGGTCTTCACCGGGTACCGCATCCAACACAACGGCGCCCGGGGGCCGTGCAAGGGCGGCATCCGCTACCACCCGGATGCGGACCACGACGAAATCCTCGGGCTCGCCACGATCATGACCTGGAAGACGGCCCTGATGGACATTCCCTTCGGTGGCGCCAAAGGCGGCGTCACGGTGGACCCGCGCCGGCTCTCGAAACTCGAGCTGGAACGTCTCACGCGGCGGTTTACCCAGCGGATTTCCATCGTCCTCGGCCCCTATCGCGACGTTCCGGCGCCCGATGTCAACACCAATGCGCAGGTGATGGCCTGGGTGCTGGACGAATACTCGAGCCGGCACGGCTACACACCAGCGGCGGTCACCGGGAAGCCGCTCTCGCTCGGCGGCTCCCTCGGACGGGAGGAGGCCACCGGACGGGGCGTCATGTACGTCATGAGGGAGTTCGGACGCGACTTCGGAGTGCCGCTCGCAGGCGGCCGGGTCGTCATTCAGGGATTCGGGAATGTGGGCGGCCATCTGGCCCGCCTCCTGGCCGCGGAGGCGGGTGCGCGCGTTGTCGCCGTGTCCGACATCGACGGCGGGATCGTCAACGAGAACGGCCTCGACGTCCCGGGCCTCATGGCACACACCGCGGGGGGCCGGCCCGTCTCGAGTTGGGCCGGCGGCCGTGCCATCACGCGCGACGAGTTATGGGCGGTTCCGTGCGACTGGCTCGTGCCGGCGGCCTTGGGCGGCGTGATCACGAAGGAGCACAACGCGCGGCTCATCGATTGCCGCGTGGTCGTCGAAGCCGCCAACGAGCCCACCACGCCGACCGCCGACCTGATCCTCGCAGAGCGCGGCATCCCGGTGATCCCCGACTTCCTGGCGAACGCTGGTGGTGTCACGGTGAGCTACTACGAGTGGGCCCAAAATCTCCAGCAGTACCGATGGACGCATGAACAGGTGAACCGAGAACTGCAGGCCACGATCACCCGCGCCTACGCGAGCGTGCGCGATCTCGCGCGACAACGCGGCACGACGTTCCGAACCGCCGCGTACGCGATCGCCCTGCAGCGCGTCGCCGAAGCGGAGCGGCTGCGGGGCAACTAGAGCCGGTCAGTCGGGGGGCATGCCCGGCCGTGAGTACAAGGCCGCATAGGGATCGTCGCCCGGGCGCGTGAAGATCCGCACTTCGATCGCTCGAACCGTCTCCGCGATATCGGCGCCGCTCTGCAGATACAGCTCGTCGAAGAGGTTGAGGTTCGTTCGGTAGAGGCGTTCAGCGATCACAACCGCGTTGTTGAGCGGCTCGGTCGCAAACCAGCGCCAGTCGTAGGTCTCAAGGGCCTGGCCGACCGCCCCTGCGAGTTGGGAACGCGCCCACCCGAAGAGCGTGGCCCGGGCGCGCGCGAGCGCCGTGCCAGACACGTTGCCGGCATACACGGAGTCGAGCCGGCGAGCGAGCTCCGCGTAAAAGACGTCCAGCGTCCGCTCGTCCCGCCACCGCGCCGCGGCGCGGCCCGCGTCGATCGAATCCCCCCGCGAGCGGAAGAACGCCTCAGCCCCGCGATATCCGACAAAGTCTGCAAAGCTTTCGTTGAACGCCGTTTGACTCTTCACGTAGAGTGTGTTGTGGGTGAGCTCGTGGATGACGGTCGCCACAAGCTCCATCGTGTCCCGTCGGACGGCCGACGACAACAGCGGGTCGCTGAAGTACCCGAGCGTGGAGAACGCCGAAGCCGGCCGGAGGTAGGTGTCGTAGCCTTGGTCGGTGAGGGCTGCGGCCGCCGCACGGGCGGCCGAAAAATCGAAGAACCCCTTGTACGGCACGACCCCGACAATGGGATAGGTCCACGTATACTCGCGGAGGCGGTCTGCCCGGCTGGCGGAGAGGACGAGAACGAGCGTGTCCTGGCCGATGTCCGCGTACGTCGTGTAGGTGTCGCCCGCGGAGAGGCGCAAGGAGTCAGCCGCATAGGCCCGAGCAGCGAGCACAAGCGCGAGGCGCTGTCTGAGCGCGGGCGGGGTCCGCGGATCGGTCACGAGGGCGGCGATGGAGCGCCGCTTGAGAAGGATCCGCCCCTCCTCAAGGGCGCCTCGCGCGAGATAGCGCGCCTCCGAACTCACGACGAGCAGCGCGGCTGCGAGGACGGGCACCCCGAGCGCGGCGGCTCCGAGCACGCGCCCCACGATCCGCCACCAGTGTGGTCCGTGTCGCTCGATCATGGCGACCACCGCAACCCCACGCGGTGGCGCGGCGCGTCGGGCGCCGCGTACCCGTCGTAGGCGTAGTCCAAGTGTAGGCGGCCGAGTTCCACACCGGCTCCCAACGTGATGGCCTGCGCGGTCGTCGAGGCGGCCTGGCCACGTGCACCCACCCGAGCGACGAGTCCGATGCCGCCGGCCACGATGCCCCCCTCGGCCCCGACCACGAGGACGGAGTTGAGACCCGCAACCCACTGTCCTTCAATAGTCGTGAGAAGCCGGGCCGTCCCCTGGGGGTCGACGAAGTTCATCGTGAACCCTGCGCGCGTGCACCGCGCGAGGAAGGTTCCGCCGACGTTTTGCGAGCTCACCCCGAGCGCGAAGATGTCGAACAGCGCGATCGCCGCCCCGACATCCCCGGCGGCCGTGCTCGTCGTGGTTCCGCCGAGGGTTTCCTGGGCGTACTTGAGTGAGGCGCCCACCGCGAGCAACCCAAACCGCGCCACGAGCCCCGAGACGCCAAGAACGGTCGCCGGCCCGGTCGCGCCGCCCGCGGGCTGTCCGAGCGCGACCGCACCGGCGCCCCACGTCACCGGACCAACCCGCACGGCGACGGCACCGGCGCCGAAGTCCGCGCCGCCCTGGTAGCGCTCATAAGAGGCCTCGACCGACAGGCGACGGATCGTCGCGATCCCGGCCGGGTTGGCAAACAGGGCACCCGCGTCGCCGAGCAAGGCGACGCCTGCCCCCGCCAGGCCCGCATCGCGCGTGGACCCGGGCAGGGGCGTCGGTCCCCCCAGCCCCTGTGCCGCGAGCGCGCGGGCGGCGACGAGGAGGACGACGGCTCCCCTGAGCGACGCCACCCTAGGGTGCCGCGTTGAGACGCCCTCGTCCCGCGCCTCGGGGAAAGACGCTCCGGCCGCGGGCGGGACGCGGCACCCATTCGGCCAGCGCGCGCCCGGCGCGACCTCCGATCGGGTCGAGGGCCTGGGGCCGCCCGACCCCCTCGCGTTGCAGTATCCAGTAGAGACAGAGCGGGCCAGCGAGCTCGTTGATGAGCACGCAGCCCGCCACGAGCGCCTCGAGCGACACTCCCCAGGCGGGAAACGCCCGGCGGGCGGCGGCGGCCAAGGCCATGGCGATTCCCGATTGCGAGACGAGCCCGAGCCAGCTCCGCCTGGCTAGGTCCACCGCGCCGCTCCGCCCGGCCCACAAGGTCCCGTAGCGCAGGGCCACGACGCGAAGGCCGGCAAGGAGCACGACCCAAGGCCACAGTTCTTCGAGCGCACCCACTCGGAGCGCGGCCCCGGCTAACGCAAAGAACACGGTCTGAGTGACGAGGGCCGATTGGTTTGCGGCTGCGCGCAGCGCCGCGCCCCCGGGGCCACCTGCGTTCCGGGCCGCGACCCCCGCTGCGAGGGCGACGAGCGTCGGCTCGAGACCGAGGCCGCTCTGGGCCATGGCGACGACGAACCCGAGTCCGACCAGCACCAACATTGCGTCGCGAGGGGCCACTCGGGAGTAACGGCTCGCGAGCACACCCAATACCGCCCCTACTCCGAGCGCGCCCGCAGCGCGCGCGGCGAACGCGGGCGCGACCGCGCCGTCGACCGTGCCGGGGTTGCCGATACCACGTGCGGCGAGCAGCACCAACGTGAGGAGCCCCGTGACCGCGACGGTGTTCACGGCAGCCACGCGGAGTACGCGCTCCGCCAGCGCGCCCCCGGTGCCGAGTTCCTCCCACACGCTGATGACGACGATGGGCGACGCCGCGGCCGCGCAGGCGCCGAGCGTCAGCGCGACGCCGACGGCGTTACGCGCGCCTTGATGCGCAGTGAGCGGAAACCACGGCGCCACGCTTAGCACCACGGCGGCCACGGCGAGCATGGGGAATGCCAGCGTACCAGCCGCGAAACGGCTCAGAACGCGGCGCTCCGCGCGGAGTGTTGTGAGCTCCAACTCTTGGCCCGCCGCGAAGGCGATCCACGCGATGGCCGCGTGGGCCACGAATCCGAGCACGTCGAGTTCATCCTGCCGAACGAGGGTGAGCCAGGCGGGCCCTACGCATAACCCGAGAATCAGAAATCCCGTGAGCCGCGGAAGCCGTGCGCGCGCGGCGATCTCGCCCGCGACCCAAGCGCTGATCACTAGAAACCCGAGTGCGAAGGCGGCCCGCGCGTCGAGAGCACTCGCGGCGGTGAGATGATGCAACCAGGCCATGGCCAAACACAGCGCGAACAGACCCGCGACCCAGCGCATGGCGCGCAAACTTAGCCGTTGGCGCGGGCTTTTGACAATGCAGGGGGCGCGCCGATATCTTGCGACAGTGATCGACAAGAATTGGATTGAGGCAGTACGCTTCGGGGACGATGGACTCGTCCCCGTCGTCGCTCAGAGCAGCGTGTCAGGGGCCGTGCTCATGGTTGCATACGCGGATCGTGAAGCGCTCGAGCGGACACAGGCGACAGGCGAGGCTCACTACCACAGCCGCAGCCGGGGCGTCCTGTGGAGGAAGGGTGAAACGTCGGGCCACCGCCAGCACCTCGAGGAGGTGCGTGTTGATTGCGACGGCGACGCGGTGCTGTATGTAGTCCGGCAGGACGGCCCCGCCTGTCACACGGGCATGCCGACCTGCTTCGGCGAGCCCACCGGCGCCGCGCTCACGCGCCTCGCCGCGACGGTCGCGGATCGGGCGCGCACCCTGCCGTCGGGGTCGTACACGGCTGCGCTCCTGCAAGGCGGCACCGCCGTGCCCGCGCGGAAGCTCGGCGAGGAAGCCGTGGAGACGCTCGTCGCGGCGCTCGACGAGGACGAGGACCGCGTGACGAGCGAGGCCGCGGACCTCCTCTATCACCTCGTCGTGCTCCTCGAGGCCAGGCACGTGCCGCTCGATCGCGTGTTCGAGGAGCTCGCGCGACGCGCCCGGTAGGCTGATGCCGTTCGTCCATCTGCACACCCACAGCGAGTATTCCCTGCTCGACGGCGCCAACCGGATCCCCGAGCTGCTTGACCACGTGCGCACCCTCGGCATGGATTCGCTGGCGCTGACCGATCACGGGAACCTGCACGGCGCCTGGACCTTCTACGAAGCCGCACGGGCCCGCGGCGTGCGCCCGATTCTCGGGTTCGAGGCCTACGTGGCGTTCGGGAGCCGACGGCGGCGCGAACGGCTGCCCGGCGCGCCCGCCGATTACTCGCACCTTGTCCTGCTGGCCGCCACGCGGACAGGGTATGCGAATCTCGTCAAGCTGTCGTCCATCGGGTATCTCGAGGGCTACTACCGGCGACCGCGCATCGATCGCGAAGTCCTGGAACAACATCACGAGGGCCTCATCTGCCTCGCCGCGTGCCTGTCGGGCGAGATCGCCCTGCACCTGCGTCAAGGCCGCTACGATGAGGCCAAGGCGAGCGCGGAGTGGTTCGCGCACCTCTTCGCCGACCGCTTCTGGCTGGAGGTTCAGAATCACGGCATCCCGGACGAACGGACCGTCACAGACGGCATGTTCCGGCTCGCCGCCGAGCTCGGCCTCCCGGTGGTCGCCACGAACGATGCGCACTACCTCCGGCGCGAAGATGCCGAGGCGCACGACGTCCTGCTCGCCATCGGGACCGGCAAGGACCTCGACGATCCGAATCGTTTTCGGTTCGTCGGGCAGGAGAGCTACGTCAAGTCCGAGGGCGAGATGCGGACCTTGTTTCCGGGTCGCCCGGACGTGCTCACCGAAACGGCCAGGGTGGCGGAGCGCTGCGAGTTCGACTTCGAGAAACGGTACTTTCTGCCGCAATACCCGCGGCCGGAGGGGTTCGCGTCCGACGTCGACCTCTTGGTACACCTGGCCCGCGCCGGAGCCGCGACGCGTTATGGCTCACCCCTCCCTGCCCCGGTCGAGACGCGACTCGCCTACGAACTCGACGTCATCACGCGCACGGGATACGCGGGCTACTTCCTCATCGTATACGACTTCATCCGCGCCGCGAAGGAGCGGGGGATCCCCGTCGGGCCCGGCCGCGGCTCGGCCGCCGGCTCCCTCGTCGCCTACGCCCTGGGCATCACCAGGGTCGATCCGCTCGAGTTCGATCTCCTCTTTGAACGGTTTCTGAATCCCGAACGCGTGTCGATGCCCGACATCGACCTCGACTTCTGCTTCGAGCGGCGCGGCGAGGTCATCCAGTACGTCCGGGAGCGATACGGTCGCGAATCCGTCGGCCAGATCATCACCTTCGGGACCCTCAAGGCCCGAGCGGCGTTCCGTGACGTGGCGCGAACCCTGCGCGTCGAGCCGAGCGAGGTGGATCGGTTGACGAAGCTCATCCCCGCGGCCCCCGGGTTTACCACGACGCTGGCCGAAGCGGCGGCGCGGTCGCCCGAGTTGGCGGCGCTGGCCCGCGAGGACGAGCGCGTCCGCAAGATTCTCGACCTGGGAACGCGCATCGAGGGTCTGGCACGGCATGCGTCGGTACACGCCGCGGGGATCGTCATCGCGCCCGGTCCCCTCACCGACTACGTGCCGGTATGCGTCGCCCCACAGGAGCCGGACGCGATCATCACGCAGTACGACATGGTGAGCCTCGAAAAAGTGGGGATGCTGAAGATCGACATCCTCGGCTTGAAGACGCTCACGGTCCTTCATGACGCGGTGCAAGCGGTCCGGGAGCGTCACGGCGTGACGCTCGATTTGGACACGCTCGACCGGGAAGACCCCGCCGCCTATGCGCTGCTTCGGTCAGGCCGCACGGCGGGCGTGTTCCAGTTCGAGTCCCCGATTGGCACCGAATGTCTGAGGAACATGAAGTGTGACCGCTTCGACGACCTCGTGGCGGCCAATGCCCTCCTCCGACCGGGGCCGCTCGACACGGGGATGCATCTCGTCTTCATCAACCGGAAGCTCGGCCGCGAGCCCGTCCGATACCCCCACCCCGCGCTCGAGGAAATCCTCGCGCCCACCTACGGCGTCATCACCTATCAGGAACAGGTGATGCGGATCGCGAACATCCTCGGCGGCTTTTCACTGGCCGAGGCGGATGTACTCCGCAAGGCGGTCGGCAAGAAGGACAAGGAGCTGATCCAGCAGGAGCTCGGCCGTTTCATCGAGCGGGCGGTGGCGCTGGGCCACCAGCGCCGCGTCATCGAGGAGATCGCGGCCCAAATCGAAACCTTCGGCCGCTACGGCTTCAACAAGTCCCATGCCGTCGCGTATTCGGTGCTCTCCTACCAGACCGCGTGGCTCAAGGCGCACTACCCGGCCGAGTTCCTCGCCGCGCTCCTTTCGTCGGAGATCGGTGATACCGACAAAGTCGTCCAGTATATCGCCGAAGCCCGAGACCTCGGCGTGGAAGTGCTTCCCCCCGATGTGAACGAATCGGGCTTCAAATTCACGGTGGTCTCGGAGCGCCGCATCCGGTTCGGGCTGGGCGCGATCAAGAATGTCGGGGAGGGCGCCATCGCGTCGATTCTCGAAGGCCGGCGCGACAGCCGGTACGATTCGTTGCTGGACTTCTGCGACCGGCTCGACCTGCGGCTCTGCAACAAGCGGGTGTTCGAGGCGCTTATCGGGGCGGGCGCGTGCGACTCGCTGAACGGACACCGGGCGCAGTTCGAAGCCGCCCTGGACGGGGCGCTGGCCGAAGCGCAGATGCGCCAGGGGGACCGCCAGGCGGGACAGGGCGCACTGTTTGGCGACGAGGGCTCCGTGAGTAAACCGACGGTGACCCTGCCGAACGTCCCCACGTGGTCCGAGCACGAGCGGCTCACCCGCGAAAAGGCCGTGCTCGGGTTCTTCATTTCCGGGCACCCGCTCGCGCGCTACCGCGTCGAGGCGGGACTCTTCGGGACGCGCACGACCGCCACGCTCGAGGCGTGGAGCGATCAGAAGGTCTGCATCGCGGCGGTGGTCACCGCCGTGAAGCGGCAGGTGTCGAAGAAAACCGGCGCCGAGTACGCACGCCTCACCCTGGAAGACTTCCACGGCACGGCGAGCGCCCTTGTGTTCCCGGAAGCCTGGGCGAAGCTGAACGACGTGATCCACGCGGATCAGGCCATGCTGTTCACGGGCGGCTACAGCGCGCGCGATCGCGGTGAGGACCGCGCGCCGTTCATCGTCGAGCAGGCCAAACCGCTCGACGATCTGCGCCCCAGCGGCGCCATCGCCGTGGCTCTGTCGTGGGCGCTCCCGAATCCCCCCGCGCCCGACGCGGCGCGCGCCGTCGCGGCATTGTGCGCGGCCCACCCGGGGGCCGCGCCCGTGGTCATCAAGTGGGGAGACGGCAACGGCGGGACGGCCGAGCTCCGCAGCCGCACGTTCCGGGTTGACGCCGCCGACGAACTGCTCGCCGCCCTCCGCACCGTGGTGGGTGTCGAACGCGTGACCCTGCAGGCCGCTTGAGCACGATGATCACTCACACTCTCGATTTTGAACGGCCGCTCCTCGAACTCGAGCGTCGGATCGACGACCTGAAGCGCGTGGCCAGCGAAAGCGCCGTGGACGTATCGAAGGAGCTGGAGCCGCTCGAGACCAAGCTGCGCGAGCTCCGTGCCGAGATCTACGGAGCGCTGACGCCGATGCAGCGCGTGCAGGTGGCCCGCCACCCCAAACGACCATACACGCTCGACTACGTCCGCACGGTCTTCACAGACTTCGTCGAGCTTCACGGGGACCGTCTGTACCGCGACGACCCCGCCATCGTCGGCGGATGGGCACGCCTGGACGGGGCGAGCGTCATGGTGATCGGCCATCAGAAAGGGCGGGACACCAAGGAGAACCTGCGCCGCAACTTTGGCATGGCGCATCCGGAGGGCTACCGCAAGGCGCTTCGCCTCATGCGGCTCGCCGCGAAGTTCGGGGCACCCGTTATCACGCTGGTGGACACCCCCGGGGCCTACCCCGGCCTCGGCGCGGAGGAGCGGGGTCAGGCCGAGGCGATTGCCCGGAACCTCCTCGAAATGGCGGCGCTTCGCACGCCGACGATCACGGCCGTCATCGGCGAAGGAGGCTCGGGCGGGGCGCTCGCCGTCGGCCTCGCCGACCGCGTCATCATGCTCGAGAACTCGGTGTACTCGGTGATCTCGCCGGAGGGTTGCGCCGCCATTCTCTGGAAGGACGCGAGCCAGCGCGAGCGCGCCGCGGAGGCGCTGAAGCTCACAGCCACCGACCTGCTGTCGCTCGGCGTGATCGATGAAATCGTCGCGGAACCGCTCGGCGGGGCGCACGCGGACCCGGACTCCGCCGCCGCCGCTCTCAGCGACGCGCTGCGGCGCCACCTGGGCGAGCTGCGCAAGCTCAAGCTCGACAAACTCCTGCGGCGTCGCGAGCAGAAGTACCTCGCCATGGGCGCCCTGAGCGAGAAGTAGGTGCGCCGCCCGGTTGCACCGAGCCGCAGGTGACGGTGCCGAAGTTCTACCTCACGACGGCGATCGACTACTCGAACGGTGACCCGCACCTCGGGCACGCGCTCGAGAAGATCGGGGCCGACGCGATCGCCCGATATCGGCGGCTCCGTGGCGACGCCGTCCACTTCGTCATGGGCATGGACGAGCACAGCCAATCAGTGATCCAGTCCGCTGCCCGCGCCCACGTCACCCCGGAAGCGTGGGTCGACCGGATGGCCGACACCTTCGCGGACTACTGGCGCCGCCTCCACTGCAGCCAGGATCGCTGGATTCGCACCACCGAGCCCGCCCACACGCGCGCCGTGATCGCCTTCCTCGAGCGCATCCGGCGGCACCGGCCGGACGATCTCTACGAGGCCGACTACGAAGGTCTCTATTGCACCGGGTGCGAGGAGTTCAAGACCGGCTCGCAGATTGTGGAGGGGCGGTGCGTCGAGCACCCCTCGCTTGAGCTCGTGCCGACGAAGGAACGGAATCATTTCTTTCGCCTGAGCGCCTACCGGAACGCCCTCATGGAGCGCATCCAAGTCGGGGCGTTTCGCGTAGAGCCACAGATCCGCCGCAACGAGGTGCTGAGCCTCCTCGCCGCAGGGCTGCAGGACATTTCGATTTCCCGCCAACGGCAAGCCTGGGGGATCCCGTTTCCCGGAGACCCGGCCCAGACCGTGTACGTGTGGTTTGACGCCCTCATCAACTATCTGACGGCCGCGACGTTCCCGGACCCGGGATACGAGCGTCTCTGGCCGGCCGATCTCCACATCGTGGGCAAGGGGATCACCCGCTTCCACTGCGTCATTTGGCCCGCGATGCTCCTCGCCGCGGACCTTCCGATCCCTCGCGGCGTGTGGGCGCATGGCTACGTACAGTGGGGCGGCTCCAAGCTGAGCAAGACGGCCGGCACGGCGGTCAGTCTGGACGAGGCCATCGCCCGTCACGGCCCGGACGCGCTACGGTACTTCCTATTGCGGGAAATCGGCTTCGCAAACGATGGAGACTTCACCTGGGAGCGCTTTGAAGCTCGCTATACCGCGGAGCTCGCGGACACGGTGGGCAACCTGGTCTCGCGCTCTTTGTCCATGATCCTGCGCTATCGCGACGGCGTCGTGCCCGGCGACCCGGTCAGCTATGCCACGCCGCTTGAGGCGGCCGCCCAAGAGGCGCTCGCTCGGTACACGCGCGCGATGGACGAGTACGCCCTCCAGGACGCGGCGGCCGAGTGGGTCGGCCTTGCCGCCCAAGCGAATCGCTTCATCGAAGAGACCGCCCCGTGGCAGCTGGCGGGTGCCGGCAACGTCGCCGCACTCGATTCGGTCCTTGCGAACCTGGCGCGCACCATTGCCCGACTCGCCGTGCTCGCGCAGCCGCTCGTGCCAGAGACCGCGGACGCCATCTGGGACCTGTTGGGCCTCGAGTCGCCGCTGCGCTGGGCAGCGCTCGCGGCGCCGGCAGTCGAAGGACGCCGCGTGATGAAGCCGCCCGTCCTCTTTCCGAAAGACGCGCCGGCAGCACAACCGCCCAAGAGAGCGTGACTTACGGCGCTCGCCGCGTGTTGACGCGGTCTTTCGGGCCACCTATTATGGACATCCCTTCCGGACCACCGCCCTGTCCGGATCGACGGCAGCACGGTAGTGCAACACCTGACGTCGCCACGTGAGATGACGGTCCCGACCGCGGCCCCCGAACCGCGAGGTGCAAGTCCCGATGCGCAAACGCGCTGATCGCCGTTGGACGCTGATGTTGGTGCCGCACGGCTCCGGGTCGTCGCGGGCGGTCGAGGTGTCGCAGACCGTCGTGAAGGCGCTCCTCGGCCTCGGCGGCGCGATTGGCATCCTCGTCGTGGTCCTCGGCCTTGCCGCCATCGTGCGGGGCATAAACATCACCCGCAACCGCGCGCTCGAAGCTGAGAACGGCGTCCTCGCCGGCGAGATTCAACGCATGCGCGGCCGCCTAGCGAATCTGAACGACACCATCGCCGCCATCGGCCAACGCGAACAGGAGCTCAGGCTTCTCGCGGACTTGGGACCGCTTGACTCCAGCGTGCAGCAAGGCGGGATCGGCGGCCCCTCGGGCGCCTGGTCGGAGCGCGACTCGCTCGCGGCCTTAGGGCCTCATGGGCAGGAGGCGCTCGCCGCCCGCGTGGACGTGGACCTCCTGATCCGGCGCGCCGACATTCTGGCGCATTCGGTGAGCACGGCCTACGACTCGCTGTCGAGCCATCAGAAGCGTTTCGCCGCAACCCCTTCGATCATGCCCACCAAGGGCTGGCTGTCGAGCGCGTTCGCGGCCGAGCGGGTCCACCCAATCCTCCATATCGCGCGGCCGCATGAAGGCATCGACGTGAGCGCGCCCCTCGGGACGGCGATCGAGGCCCCCGCCGCGGGTGTCGTGCTCGATGTCCGCTGGGAGGATGGATACGGGAACCTCCTCGCGATCGACCACGGCTACGGTCTCATGACGCGCTACGCCCATTGCTCCAAGATCCTCGTCGTTCGCGGGCAGCGCGTGAAACGCGGC
The DNA here is from genome assembly GCA_035604455.1 of Gemmatimonadales bacterium. Classification (GTDB taxonomy): domain Bacteria; phylum Gemmatimonadota; class Gemmatimonadetes; order Gemmatimonadales; family GWC2-71-9; genus AG25. The sequence continues at coordinate 1,443 of DATNIM010000100.1, read as the reverse complement.
GACAAGATCGCGCTCGTGGGTGCCACGGGCCTCGCCACCGGTCCCCATCTTCACTACGAGGTCTGGGTCAACGGGAAGGCCGTCGACCCCATGAAGTTCGTCCTCCCCGACGCCATCGTCGACTAGGCTTACGGCTGGGTGAAGTTGACCTTGGGAGCCTCCGCGGCACCCGGGATCTGCAGGTCGAAGTAGGGCCGCGGTCCCTTGCCGATGACCTTCGCCGTGAGCACGGCGGGGAAGCGACGGATGTAGGCGTTATAGGTGTTCACCGCATCGTTGTAGTCTTGGCGTGCCACAGCGATACGGTTCTCGGTGCCCTCGAGCTGGTCCTGCAGCGCTCGGAAGTTCTCGTTCGATTTGAGTTGGGGGTAGGCTTCCGCGATGGCCAGCAAACGTCCCAACGGGGCCGTCAACGCCGCGTTGGCGGCGGCCATCTGCTGGAGGTCGCCCGACTGCACGGCCCCGGCCAGCTTCGCGCGGGCGTCGGCCACGTCGCCGAAGACCGTCTGCTCCTGCTTCGCATACCCTTTCACCGTTTCGACGAGGTTGGGGATCAGATCGGCCCGGCGCTGGAGCTGGACCTTGATCTGCGCCTCGGCCGCGTTCACTTGTTCGTCGTAGGTCTGGATCGTGTTGTAGCCGCAGCCCGCCACGCAGACGAGCCCGAGCAAGAACCACCATCTCCGGACGTTCACGAGTGCCTCGCTCCCTTTAGGTCAATCGGTCGACGAACTCGGCGGTTCGGGCCAAGACGTCCAAGTATGCCGCGGCCCGGGGGTCCCGGGGCCCGAGCTTGAGTCGCGCGCTCCGGGCAGGCGCGACGAGCTCGTCAAACACGGTCGGCGGAAATCCGACCAACGCGGCCGCGGCGCGGACCACGCCCTCGGGGTCGGGAGGCACCGCCACGCCGCCGACCCGGAGGACGGTCCGCAACATCGTCAGCAACCCGGACGTGGTCTGCGAGACCACGCGCGTCAATTGCGCTCCGTCGCTCCGCCAGGTCACGTAGGCTTGGCGCAGCCGCACCAGCTTCCCCCGAAGCTCCGCCTCAAGCTGGCGCCGCAGATCCTCACGCCGCACGACCAGGTTGTGGAAAAGATCGCGGCCCGAAAGCAGCCGGTGCGCGGCGCGCATCTCCTCGAACTCGATGGCGAAGACATCTGCCGATTCGCGCCACTCGGCCTCGGCGAAGATGAGAGGTGCCGGATGGCCCGCGCGTACCCACGGCCGAACCACGGGTTCGAGCGCCGCGAACAGTGGCTCGTCGGCGGCGTCGGTCACCAGCACCGTGTTGACGTCGGCGCCGACGGGCGGATCGCCGCGGGCGGCGGACCCGTACAGCACGAGGGACACGAGCCGGGCTCCAAGCACGCTCGCGACCTCACGGGCGAAAGACTCGACCGTTACCGCCATTAGAACCTCCCCCCGGCACCGCCGCCAGAG
>DATNIM010000099.1:0-2789 GCA_035604455.1 Gemmatimonadales bacterium | reverse complement strand
AGCTGGCACGCGTCCTCCCGCGCACCCTCGACTGGCAACGCCGTCCCGGCCCAGATCTGGCCGTGCGGGTGCGGGTTCGACGCGCCCATGGTCTCGCCACGGTTCTCGAACACCTGCACCCAGCGGTACTTCGCGCCCAGTTCGGCTGACTGGCTTGCCCACACGTCGATGATCCCGCGTACCTCGGCCTGGCTCATCCGTGACATGGTCAGGTCGTGCCGGGGCGAGAAGCAGACGACGCGGCACGTGCCAGGTTCTCCCTCCGCCAGGAGCAGGCCGCGTTCCACACGTTCGGATGAGACGTCGGGGCGCAGGGCGGCGAAGTCGTTAGTGAACACGAACGTCTCGTCGTACCTGGGATTCCGCTGGCCGCTGGCCCGTGCGTTGCCGGGGCAGAGATAGCAGGCGGGGTCGTAGGTGGGCAGGTGCTCCGGCGGTGGTGCCTCCTCACGACCCTGCCAGGGGCGACGGGTGCGTTCCACAGACACCAGAACCCACTCGTCGAGGAGCGGATTGTACCGCCGGTGGGGCTGCGCGAAGATAGCCGAGCTACGGCGCCGAAGGCGAACTGCCTTGGCCCGCTTGCTGGTGGCGGTCACTGGACGGCGCCTTCGCCGGGCGAACGCATCTGTGGCCTACTCTCGGCCCTCGTCGGTCAGGAATCGATAGCGCGTCGTTTCCCGGTACGTCTCTCCGGCAGCGAGGATGATCGAGGGGAAGTTCGGCCGGTTGAGCGCGTTCGAGTACCCGCCGGGCTCGAGACAGAGTGCGGACCGGGGTGGATACCGACGTCCGAGCTTGCCAACCGACTCATGCATCAGGTTGCCCGAGTAAAGCTGGACGCATGGCTGACTCGTCCGCACCTCGAGGATCCGGCCGCTTGCTGGGTGTCGGAGCCGGGCAGCGAGGCCCTCCGGCCGCTCGGGCTCGAGAACGAGGTTGTGATCGTAACCCCGGCTCGCGGTGTGTTCCACAGCGCCGATCCGCTCGCCAATCACGGTTGGCACACGGAAATCGAGCGGAGTTCCCCCCACGGGAAGCACCTCCCCGGTCGGGATCAACTCGTCGTCGGTCGGTGTGTAGCGGTCGGCCCACACGGTCAGTTCGTGATCGAGGATGGTAGCAGACCCTGCCCCCGCGAGATTCCAGTACGTGTGGTTGGTCAGGTTCACAGGGGTTGCGCGGTCGCCTCTGGCCCGGTAGCCGATCCACAGCTCGCCGTCGGCGGTGAGGCTGTACGTTGCGTCCACGTCGAGACGGCCTGGATAACCCTCTTCGAGATCAGGGCTCGTGTAGTGGAATTCGACTTCGGAGACGCCTTGAACCGTCCGAGATGAAGCCGCCCAGTAGACCTTGTCAAAGCTGCGTGTAGCGCCGCCATGGAGCGCGTTCCGGCCCTCGTTCGCGGCCAACTGGTATTCCCTGCCCTCCAACGCGAACCGCGCACCTCCGATGCGCTGGGCGACGCGCCCGATCGTCGCCCCGACGTACATGTCCTGGTTGTCAACGTAATGGGCGCTGCACTCGTAGCCGAGCACCACGTCTGAGAACTGGTTGCGCCGGTCCGGCGCAACGACCGAGACCAGGCGGGCGCCAAGGCTGCTCAGGACAACGGTCACACCGGACGCCGATGCGAGCACGAAGCGGCAATCCGCGCCAACCGACCCCCGGTCGCCGCGGTCAAGGTCAGTCATCGTTCTGCCCCGTCTTCTGCACGCTCACGGAGAACCACACCTGCGGTCGCTGCGGCGCGTCCGTCTTTCACCGTGCCGGAGAAACCGGTCAGCGGTTCTGAGAAACGTGGATCAGGCTCGACCGCGGGTTGAAGTGGCTGTCCATGACGCACTCGGGCAGTCACCGTCACGTGCCCGCTGGGACTTCGGATCGCGGCTGGCCGTAGTAGGCGGTGGGGCCGTGCTTGCGCCTGAAGTGCTTGTCGAGGAGCGATGGAGGAATCGGTCCCGTCCCGGGCCCGATCGCCAGGGTGTGGATTGCCATGAGCGCGATCTGTTCCAGCACGATGGCGTTCACCAGCGCCTCCTGGGGCGTTGCGGCCCAGGAGAACGGCCCGTGACCGGCATCCAGGCAGGCCGGCACCTCGGTCGGATCAATGCCGGACTCGGCGAAGCGCTCCACGATGACGCGCCCGGTGTGCGCCTCGTAGTCGGTCTGAATCTCCGCGTCGGTAAGCCACCGCGTGACGGGCACCGGGCCGTGGAAGTGGTCCGCATGGGTCGTCCCCAGACACGGGATCTCGCGACGAGCCTGCGCCCAGGCGGCAGCGTGCACCGAGTGCGTGTGCACGACGCCGCCAACGTCCGGGAAGCTGCCATACAGCACGAGGTGCGTGGGCGTGTCCGACGAAGGGCGTCCGGTTCCCTCCACGACGCGACCATCGTCGAGGGAGACGAGGATGATGTCCTCGGGGCGAAGCGTCGCGTAGTCCACGCCGCTCGGTTTGATCGCGACGATTCGGGCACCGCGATCGATCCCGCTGGCGTTGCCGAACGACAGCACCACCAGGCCCGCCTCCGCGAGGCCGCGGTTCGCCTCGCAGACGCGCTTCCTCAGCTCCGCGTGTCGCATGCTCGATCCTCCCGCCGCCCGGTCCCCACGAACGTTCAGCTCAGCGCCTTCACCGCCTCGCGCTCGATGGCGAGCCCATTCTTGTGGCGCGCGAAGAACTCCGCGAAACCCTTCACGTCGCGCGGGTCGGGCTTGACGGGCTTGCCGATGCTCTTGCTGATCCGCTCGTCCAGGTAGTCGGGCAGCGACTGCCGGGCGTCGGC
>DATNIM010000098.1:0-2995 GCA_035604455.1 Gemmatimonadales bacterium | reverse complement strand
TGACCTCCTCTGGACGCCGAGGATCCGCTTCGGTGGCCTGCTCGACGTCCCGGACGAGCACGGAGAGACGAAATCCCAGGCTCCAGTGATCGGCATGGGTCTCGACCTTTTGGGACGGCACAGCCCGGAATGGACCATCCTCAACCTCCGCTCGGCCGTTGTACGGGGACGCTTGCCTCGGGCGCATGGCGAGATCCTGATCTCGGACGACCTCGCCACGCGGTTGGGAATTCTGATCGGCCAGGTGGCCACGCTGATCAGCGCCACCATGCACGGCAGTATGGCCCTCGCCAACTTCACCGTTGTAGGGACGGTTCGATTCGGCGTGGGGCCGATGGATCGCGGGGCCATGATCGCCGATCTCGCCGATGTGCAGCAGGCGCTCGACATGCCGAACACGGCGGGTGAGCTGCTCGGTTTCTTCCGCGACGATCTCGACCACGAGGCCCAGGCCGACTCCCTCACGAGTCTCTTCAACGCCGCTCACCGCTCGACCGACCAATTCGGCCCGGTGATGGGTACGTTGCGAGAGCAAAGCGGATTGGCCGACCTGCTCGACTATGTGACGTTCGCCTTGAACGTCGTCACCGCCTTCTTCATTGTCGCGATGTCCGTTGTCCTGTGGAACGCCGGGTTGATGGGGAGTCTGCGGCGCTACGGCGAAATAGGCGTCCGGTTGGCCCTTGGGGAGGACAAGGGGCACATCTATCGGGCGATGCTCCTTGAATCCGTTGCGATCGGTTTGGTCGGATCGGTGCTCGGGACCGGGGTGGGATTGGCCGGGGCCTACGCCCTCCAGGTCCATGGGGTGGACATCGGCCAGTTTACTCGGAAAAGCACGATGATGGTGAGCGACGTCGTCCGGGCGCGTGTCACGGCCACAGCCTTCGTGATTGGGTTCTTGCCGGGTCTCCTCGCCACGCTCTTTGGCACAGGTGTTTCAGGTATAGGGATCTATCGCCGCCAGACGTCCCAGCTCTTCAAGGAGCTCGAGGCATGAGGTGGGCATCTGTCCTCTTGCTCAGCGGGGCCGCACTCGCGGCGCAGCAACCGACCGGGGATGAGGTTCTGCGCAAGGTCGATCGCAACATGTTCGCAGACACGCGTATCGTCGTGTCCGAGATGATCATCCACGGCCGGCGCGAGACCCGGACCGTCATGTCCAAATCCTGGCAGCGAGGGACGGCGGATGCGTTCACCGAGTACCTCGCCCCCGCGCGTGAGAAGGGGACGAAGATGCTGAAGCTCGGGGACGACCTGTGGACGTATACGCCCAGCACCGACCGGATCATCCTCATCTCGGGGAACATGCTCCGGCAATCGGTCATGGGCTCGGATCTCTCATACGAAGACACGATGGAGGACCCGCGACTCGAGCACTCCTATGTCGCGACCGTGTCCGCGACCGACACCGCGGACGGGCGGAACTGCTGGGTGCTCGACCTCACGGCGAAGGAGGAAGGCGTGGCCTACTACACCCGCAAGGTTTGGGTCGACACCGAGCGCGATGTGCCCTTGCGGGAGGATCTCTACGCGAAAAGCGGACGGCTGTTGAAGACCATGCGGATGAGCGACGTCACCCAAGTGGGGGGGCGGTGGATGCCGAAACACGCGCTGTACAAGGACGTTCTGAAGGAGGGCGAGGGAACGGAGTTCATCATCGACTCGGTGCAATTCGACGCCCCGGTCGCCGATTACCTCCTGTCCAAAGCTGCGCTTCGGAAGTAGAGCCGACGGCCCGTCCCAACGGCGCGTGCGGAGCACGCACGATCATCCGCCGACAAGTTCGCGCTCCACCGTTACTGCCCCTCGTTTGCAACGCGGTGAATGCCTGCGAGCGAGAACTCCGCGATGTGATCCGCGAGCGCGTCGACGTCGGCAGTGGGCTCGGGGAACGCAACGGTGCGAAACGGCCCGGGAGCCCGGTACAAGCGAGCATAGAAGAGGCACTGCGTCTGCACGGACGCGACGCATCGCGCGACTCTCGGGTCGGTGGGTGAGCTCTGTAGCAGCTCGGCTACGATCGAGCGGAGGAAGCGGATCCGAGGCTCGATCGCCTCTTCCACGATCCTCGCGGCCGCTGGTGTTGGCTGATCGAGCTCGTGCTGCATCAACTTGTGAATCCAGCCCAGCTTTGAGTTTGCAAGGCGGTCGAAGTGGATCCGCACGTAATGCCGCAGCCGTTCCTCGGGCCCCTGCGCCTCAGGGTTAGTGGCGGCATCGCTCGTTTCTCGCATCACGGCGATCGCTCGATCCACCACGGCCCGGTAGAGCCCGAGCTTGTCGCCGAAGTAGTAGTTGACGGCGGCGACATTGGCATGCGCATCGCGACAGATGTCTCGGACCGTGACGCCCGAGAACCCTCGCTCGGCAAAGAGCCTGGTCGCCGTGTCGAGGAGGTGGGCACGAGTGCCAGCCTGCACCGCTTTGGGCGTGCGATCGAGGCGCCTCGCCGTCTTCCTCATAGCTCGCGCTTGAAGAGGAGCGTCGCCGCAGCAAGGGTCGCGGCGGCGAATACGCAAAGGACGAGGAGATCGGGCCAAATCGCGGCAAACCCCGTGTCCTTGAGGAGCAGGCTTTTCAGGGCATGGACCGCATAGGTGAACGGGTCCACGATGGCGATCGCCCGCATCCACCCGGGAAACGCCTGTTGGGGGTACACGGCGCCGCTCGGGAACCAGAGCAGCGTGTTCAGGACGCCGAAGATCGCGCGCGGCAGGAGCGGGTCGTTCACCCGCACCATGATGAGGAACATCAGGCTCACGAGGGCCGTGGCGGCGGCCGCGATCACCACGAAGAGCCGGACCAGTCGGAAGGGCGCAAAGGGTGAAGGCACGCCCGCCACGAGCGAGCCCAGGGTCATCAGCACGGTGCCTGCGAGCACCGCCTTGATCGCCCCCGCCATGTTGAAACCGAGAATGAGCTCGAACTTCGTGATGGGCGTGACGAGATACCCCTCATGCAAGCCGCGGGCCTTGTCGTCGATGAAGATGAT
>DATNIM010000097.1:0-34135 GCA_035604455.1 Gemmatimonadales bacterium | reverse complement strand
CAACCCCCCTGCTGCGGCCAGCGTGTCAAAATGCTCGAGCCCCGTGGCGCGACCCGCGACGACCCGGCGTGGCGCGCTCGTCCAGCGCCATTGATACACCGGCCCCGAGGGCGCGCCCATGAGGAAATAGGGCCGCTCCGTCCCCTCAGGCATCTTCACGGGGAATTGCACCGCGAGCTGGTCCGGCCAGGGCTGCACCGCCTCGGGCGTCGAGTCATCGCTTGCCATCGTCGCGAGCACGCGAGGCGTGAACTTCTGGGTCCAGGTCGAGTCGGGGCTCTCGCTGCGGTCGTCCCACGAAAACCGCATCGCGACCGCATCGGCATTGTGCACGGCCTGCACCCAAATAGCCGTCACCGCGGGGTTGAACCAGCGATCCTTGGCGATCACCTGGCCCACGAGCGGGAAGAAGTACGAATCGACGCGATTCCACACCGTGTCGTCCGGGGTCAGGGGCAGCGAGCCCTTGATATCCGGCGCGTGGATCACGTCGCGCACCTCGGGCGTCTTGGCGGGTGAGAGACTGCGGACGTATTCCGCCACGCGCCACAGCTGCTCGTCGGTCAGGAACTTCTTGTCCAAGAGATCCGAGAACGACGGCATCGGCGTCCCGTCGAGGCCCGTCCGCAAGCGGTGATAGATATCTTCGGTCGTCGGGCCGCCGCGGAAGCGCCAGTTCTGGTGAAGGTCGGCGGCGAAGATCGGCTGTCCGGGATCGTCGTGCAGCCCGGGCGCCGACGGCCCGTCGCCACGACCCTCATGGCCATGACATTTCCAGCACTGGATCGAGTCGTAGAACTGGCGCCCTATCTTGAGCGCCTCGGCGCTCGTGCCGCCCGACGGCTCGGCCGAGAACTGCAACGCGACCGGTCGCTGCGTCGTGTCGGTGAAGAAGTTCGAGAAGCTCTTGAGATAGGCGGCGACGTTGTGGCGATCGGCGTCCGACAGCCGGTTCTTCCACGCCGGCATGGCCGTGCCGATCAGCCCCTCGTCGACCGCGCGCTCGATATCGGCGTCGGTGGGCAGCTGTCCGCTCGCCGTGGACCGGATCTTGTAGATGGCGCCCGTGAAGTCGCGCGGCCGGGGGAGCATCCGGTTCGCGCCCGGGCCCTTGCCGTCGCCCTGGTCGCCGTGGCACCCGGCGCACCACTTCGTATAGACCACCTTGCCCGCCGCGGCGTCCTGCGCGGCGAGCGCCTGCAGCGGCGCGACACAGAGCGCGACCGCGAGCCCGATCCTCGGGTTCACTTGGACCCTCCCTCGCTCTTCTCCCAGGTCCGGGGCCTCGATCCGGTCTGATCATAGAGGAAGAGAATCACCGCCCAGATCTGGTGCTCGGTGAGAAAATCCTCCCACTGCGGCATCGCCGAGTTCCACGGCGTGCCCTCGCGGGGGAGCCCCGGCCCGCCCTTGGCCACCCGCCAGAACACGAAGCTTTCCGTGAGCTGGGGGATCGTGCCGTTGTCCTCGAAGTTCGCGGGCAGCGGGTTGAAGCCCTCGGCGAAGTGCCCGCCGCCGTCCAAATGGTCACCGTGGCAGGGCAGGCAGTTCTGGTAGTAGATCGTCTTGCCCTCGGCCGTGTAGGCCGAAAGTGATTCCGGGTGCTGCCGCAGCGGGTTCGCGAGGCCCGCGAGCTTCATCGACTGGCCGCGGAACCTGATCTCATCGGGCGGAGCCGGATGGATCGAGCGCAGGTTCGGAGGCGCCGAGACCGTCGTCCGCGCCTGGGCGAACGTGATCCAACCCACGAGCAGCGTCACGACGAGCAGCACGACGCTGCGCACGAGCCGGAGGCGCGGTTGGACGAGCATGTTGTAGAGCGGTTCGCGGAACTCCGCCCACCGCTCGTCGTCGGCGCTCACGTAGAGCAGCAGCGCGACGAGGATCATGATCATGTATTCGAGCACCACGCTCTTCGGCACGATCGCGCTGCCGGGGAGGTGCGGGATGCCGTACACGATCACGAGGTAGGCGACAATGTAGATCGCGATGGACTGCCATAGGGGGTGGCCCAGCAACCGGCGGTTGGTCATTTGTGCCCCGCGAGGTATTGCACGAGCGACTCGAGCTGCGCCGCGTTCATCTTCGTCCCGAAGTCCTTGGGCATCACGCCCGCAAAGCTTTCATAGCCTTTCGCGATGGACGACGAGGGATCAAGGATCTTGCGCCGGATGGAGGCCGCGTCGCGGCGACTCCCGACGTGGGTGAGATCGGGCGCCATGGCTCCACCCGCGCCGTCGATGGTATGGCAGGTGGTGCACCCCGCCGCGTCGATGATCGCCTTGGGCTGGGTGCTCCCGCTCGCGAACCCGGCGCTCGCAGGCGCCGCGCCGCCGCCCGTCGCGCCCGCTGCCTTCTCCGACGCCTCAATGTCCGCCCCGGTCACGTCGACCGTCCCGCCCTGCGATTCGAGGAAGGCGATGAGCGACCAGACCTGATTCGGCGGCAGCTGCTTCGTGATCACCGGCATGATCGGCTGGTAACCCGGCAGCAGCACCTTGCCCGGCTGATCGAGACGCTCGTAGAGGTACTCCTTGCAGGTCTTACCCGCCTCGCGCTTGCCGCAGCGCTGCCCGATCAGGCCCGCGCCCTTCTCGTCGGTCAGGAGGTTCGGCGCCCGCACGCCAAGGCCGTGGCACGAGGTGCAATTGCCGATCCCGTTGTAGAGCTGCTCCCCCGCGGCCACGAGCTCATCGGGCGTCGCGTTGGCCCCGAGGGCCAGCTTCTGCGGGACACTCGACTCGAGTTGCGGAATCTTGTTGCAGATCACCGTGTAGACGAGGAGCGTCCCGAGGACGATCCCGGCGATCTTGAGGTTAGTGACCCACATGCTTGCCTCCCTTCGCGTCGGAGGGCACGAATGTCGACTTCTCGGCCAGTCCCCCGAGCCAGAACACGAACCCGACGAGCGAGAGGAAGATCAGCACGCACACACTGATGAGCCGCGAGGCGTACCCGAGCGCGGGCGTCGCGGCGTAGGGGCTCGTGTTCTCCATGACCTCCCACACGTGCCAGTACTGGCGAATGCCCGCCCGGGCGAATCCCATGAGGCCCATGAGCCACGTGAACGTCACCGCGAGAATAAACAGCGCATACTGCGACCGCGCCGGCATCTTGCCCCATTGAATCTCGCCGACCGAACGCGCGCCCCGGCTCAGCAGGACGTCGATGACGGTCACGGAAAGGATGCAGCCGAGCACCGTGAGCACCTGGTAGACGCTGAACCCGATGCGCACGATGGTCTCTACGAAGTAGCCACGGATGCCGAAGAACAGCACGACCGCGGCCGCCACCGCGAAGAGCGCGCCCTGGAGCAGGGTGCCCGTCTTGGCCCAGGGGACGACGAGCTCCTTGTTGCCGCGCCGGTACAGGAGGAATGACAGGAACGTCGTCAGAATCATGAAGTTGACGGCTGTGTTCTTCGCGCTCATCACGCCGAGCGCACCGAGCACCGGGTGGTGCGCTCCCCCCATCGCGGCCAGTTCCTTGGCGTCGGCGATCATCGTATGGGGCGTGCCCCAGACGATCGCACCCAGCAAAATCACGATCAGCAGGTATTTGATGTAGGGCCGGAACCGCTCGGTGCCTGGAATGCGTCCCATCCCGATCCAGAGGTAGTAGTTCCCGGCGAGGAACAGAACGGCGATCAGAAAGGCTTGGATCACCCACAGCCAAGCCATAAACCCGCCCATCATCGTGATGCCCTGCGACTGATCGTACTCGTAGATCTCCCGGCCAAGCCAATAGCCGGCGAACGGCAGCACGATCAGGGCGGATATGGCGATGAGGTTCCCGATGTAGCCCATCCAGTCGTAATGGGCCCGCTCCTCGTCGGTCTTGGCCGCAAGGAAGCGGTAGCTCGCGTAGGCGCCGACGATCGCGCCGCCGAACACGACGTTGGCGATCAAGCGGTGAATGTTGATCGGCATCCAGATCGCCGTCACGGTCGCGTGCCACAGCTTGATCTTGGTGGGATCGGTCGTCGGGGTGACGTCGCGGGGCGGCGAGGTCATGTAGGCGAGCCACGAATTCGCGATGAACATCACGGTCGTGCCCCACACGTTGAGCAGGATGCCGAGCATCCAGTGGACCTTCTTCGCGCGGCCCTCGTGCCAGCGGTCCCAGCCGTAGTAATACAGGTAGAGCGTGAACGATTCGAAGAAGAAGAGCGACGCGTACAGCCACATGGACGGCGCGAAGACCGCCGTCAGGTACGCCCAGAACTTGGAGTAGCAGGTGGCGAGCAGGAAGACGAGGATCGCGCCCCAGATCGCCGTCGCGCTGTAGGCCACAAGGAGCAGACGGGTGAATTCCTTGGCGAGCCGGTCGTACTTCGCCTCGCCGCCGAATATCCCGATCGCCTCGGCCACCACGGCGAACATCGGCACGCCGAGCACGAACGCCGCGAACATGAGGTGGACCTGGGCGGCGATCCACACGGCTGCCCGCTCCCCGATGAGCGGGAACTCGCGGTAGCCGCTCGTCGTGTCCGCCGCGGCCTGAAGGGCCAGCAGTAGGTTGTGGGTCATTCCTGGTCGGTCATCCCTTGTCGGTGACGAAGAACGGTCTGCGCCGCGAGAAGTCGATGGGCATGGCGCCCCGCACCTCCGCCAGCATCTCCGTGGTGATCATGTGCCGGCCGTGCCGGCGCGCCCAGTCCTCCACCCGCTGGGTCACGACGCCGCGCACGAACGACGGAATCCGCGCGACGCGCGCCTCCGCCTCCGGGCTCCAGCGTAGCGCCGGCCGGAATTCCTCACCGTAGGCCACCGCGCGCTCGGGCACCACGAGCGGGGCGTCCTGCCGCGGCTCATAAGTGCAGGAGGGGTCAGAGGCAAGGACGTCGCCCGCGGTCGCGAAGGCGCGGGCTCGGCACCCACCGCAGAGGGCGCGGTACTCGCAGACGCCGCACTTGCCGCCCAGCTGTCCCTCGCGCAGCGCGCGAAAGAGCGGCGCCCCGCGCCAGATCTCGCCGAACGACTGCTGCCCCAAGTCGCCCGCCACCTCGGGCAAGTACGGACACGGCGTGAGCTTGCCGTCCGGCGTGATTCGACAATACTGCGTGCCGCACGGACAGCGCGTCTCGTAGTTCAGGATGGGCGACTCGGGATCGAGCGCGTGGACGTGCCGCATGAAGTGTGGCGCACACTTCGCCCGCACGAGGAGCACGCCGCGGTATTCGCGCTGCCAGCGAGCGAGGTCGGCGAGCACCCCCTCGTACTCGGCCGGCGTGAGGTCGGAAAGCCGTGCGCCCCGGCCGGTGGGGACGAGGAAATAGCAGTTGAACGACACCGCGCCCTGCTCGGCCGCCCACGCGACGATGGTCCCGAGCTCCGTGCGGTTGCCGCGGCTCACCGTGGTCTGGATGATGAAGTCGAGACGGGCCGCGCGGAGCCGCGCGAGCGCAGCCTGGGTCGCGGCCAGCGAGCCGTCGCCGTGCCGGAAGTTGTCGTGGTAGGTGGGCCGGAGCGAATCGACCGAGACCGCCACCCCGCTCACGCCCGCCGCCTGCAGCGCGGCGATCCGCTCCGCCGTGAGCAGGGTGCCGTTCGTGCCGACCACCACCGTCGCGCCCCGATCGACCGCGTAACGCGCGATGTCCTCCAGGTCCTCTCGCAAAAGCGGCTCGCCGCCCGAGAGAATCAGGAGCGGGGCGGGGTTCACCGCCACGAGCTCGTCCACGATGCGCCGACACGTCGCCGTGTCGAGCTCGCCCGTGGCGGACTCGCTCGGCCCCGCGGCGATGTAGCAGTGGGCGCACTCGAGGTTACAGCGCCGCGTCAGATTCCACGCGACGACGTGGGGTACGTAGTCCACGATCAGTCGCCTGCCTGCTCCTGCAACAGCCGCTCCATAGCCTCCTTGGCCGCAGCGGGCGTGACGGCTTGGAAGTCGACGGGGCACTGGCTCATCTTGCCCTCGAGATCGCGGATGGGACAGCGCGTGATGCCTTGCGCCTTCGCGTCCTCGATGAAGGCCCGCATTTCGGCCGACAGCGCGTCGCCCCCTTCGGCCTCCGCCCGGATCTGCTTCGCGCGCAGCTCCGTGAACATCACCATCATCGTGTCGATGTCGAACTCGTCGGCTTCGATCATCTGCTGCTTGTTCTCGTCCATCACGTCGGTCGTGACGCGCCAGATGCTATGGTCGCGCGCGAACCGCTCGACCGTGTTGCGCGCCAAGGGACGCGCGACGAGCGGCACGAGCTGCAGGCGCTCCCAGGCGTCCTCCGTCCAAATGATCGGGTCGCCCTGTACCCACGGACGGCGACTCACGGTCCCCGTCACCGGACACCGGGTCTCCACCTCGGCCACGATCGGCTCGGGATCGGCGTCATGGCCCTGCACCTTGGTGGCCTTGAGCTGTTCCGTCGCCTTCACCTCCGCCAAGGCCACTTCTTCGGCCGTCCCGATCCCCATGATGAGCTGCATGTGGGTGGGCAGCAGCTTCTTGATCGCCTCGTCGAGCCACCGGTTCGTGACGGTCCCGGGCACCCCGCCGGTCTGCTCAAGGAGGTACTCCTCCACCGCGCGGCGGGCGATGCCCTGCGCGAACGGCGGGACGCGCAGGATCCGCACCTCGGCCTCGGGCGCCCAGGGCAACCCGGCCTGACCATCTTCCTCGATCCAAGGGATGTCTTCGGGCCGGATGCCGACCGTGCCAGTGAGGAGCGTGTTGCACGAGGCGAGGCGGACCAGATTCTCGGCCTGCGACCCGAGCGTCGTCCCCTCGATACGGTGCGCACCGTGACGGGCGAGCACGAGCAAGGAGGGCTTGATCTCCTCCGCCCACTGCAGCACGACCTGAAATGGCTTCCCGATCAGGATCTGGGTCTTGATCGGCACATCGGGGAACTCCTGAGCCATGACCTCGGCCCGCTTCAGGTTCGCCTGGGACAGCTTGAGGAGCCCCTTATCGATGATGTTGTTGTGGAGCTCCTCCTGCTCTTCGAACTTGAAGACCTTGGACGCCTGGTAGGAGAGGACGTCCTTGATGTTGTGGAAGACGACGTGGTGGTACTCGACGTCGAACGCGCTGCAGACATAGAGCGAGGCGCCGAAGGCCTGTGCCAGCTCGAGCGCCATCCGCATGGTCCGATAGCTGTAGGAGGACCCGTCCACGCACACGAGGAAGCGCCCGCCCTCAAACGGGTGGTCGTCGCGCACGATGAGCACGTCCTTCTCGACGTCGCGGAGCACGCGGGCAACGACGCCGCCGAGCTGCGAAAAGGGTTGCCGCCCGAGCCCGTGAGCGCCGATCGCCAACAGGTCGTACGCGCGCCCGGACGACCCGACGAGCCGCGCGGCCGTGTCCTCGTCCTCGGCGATCAAACGGCCGTTCGCTCCGACCTGGACGTCGCTCCGCGTCTTGGCGCCGCCGTCGTAGCCCGCCGCGCGGTTCGGATCGAACCCGATCAGACCGGGGAGCCGCCCCTCGCCGCGGTTCACCTCGTTCACGATCTCTTCGTAGTTGATCCCCTCGAGCAGCTGGCGCGTGAGTGGCACGCCGGCGGCCTCGCAGCGCTTGCCCAACTGGTCCAAGAAGCTGTCCGCGATCAGCTGCAGGCCCTTCTCGATCAGCTTGTCGTGGATCTTGCGTTGCTTCTTGATTTCTTCGGCGGTCTGGAACCGGGCGGGGAGGCCCGTTTCGAGCTGGCGGAAGCGGACGTCGTGGAGTCGGGCGGCGTAGACGTGGTTGCCGGTGACGTGACCACCCGATTTGCGACACAACTCAAGCGCCCGATCAACAGCCCAGTCGGCGCATTGAGAATTGTCGACAGGGGCGAAGATCTCTCGATACACCTGCACCTCGGGCGCTAAGGTTCGTCACGCGGCGCACGCGCACATCGCCTCACCGGGCTTTAAGACCCTGACCTATGGACCGGGGAGCGCGGGTCGGCGCCTGCTCGAGTGCAACGGCGGACACGCCGCCGCAAAGTTGTCGGGTTTTTAGAAAAACGTGGGGCGAGTATGACCCGAGCGACGAGGCCTGTCAAGTATCTGCGGTGCTTGCGGCAGGGCCGGGCACAAGCTGGCGCCCGGACGCGTCCCACACCGTGATCGCGTCCACCGGGCACGCGTCGCAGGCGCGCAACAAGCGGTCGCGCTCTACCGCGTCAGGCGAGACGAAGACGGCGATGGTTTCGTCGTCCAGCGCGAAGCCTTCCGGCGCCTCCTTCACGCAGTCGCCGAAGCCCACGCAGAGGTCGCGGTCGATGGAGACCTTTAGGTCATGCACCAACCGCTCAACGACGTTGCTCACATCCCCTCAAGGCCCAGCTCGCTGCGCGCCGTGTCCATGAGGGCGGGCGTGATCGTTTCGATCCCGCGCTCGCGCGCGTAATCGGCATAGATGCGCTTCACCATACCCCGAACGAATCCCGGCACGCGGGCGAGCCG
This sequence comes from Gemmatimonadales bacterium, assembly GCA_035604455.1. Lineage (GTDB taxonomy): Bacteria > Gemmatimonadota > Gemmatimonadetes > Gemmatimonadales > GWC2-71-9 > AG25. The sequence goes on along the minus strand of DATNIM010000097.1, from coordinate 25,736 downwards.
GTCTTCGGCCTCGGGGGCCCAGCGGACGGTGACCCGGCTGGGTGCCTGCTCTTCGATGAAGGCGTCGGGCCGACCGCTCGCCACCTGGCCGCGGATCGTCTCAAGCGGCTGCTCGTCGATCGTACGGCCGCCGATTTTCACCCCGAGCGACGCGACGAGCTGGGTTTCCATCGGGTTCGTGAGCATCGCCACGCGGCGGCCGCAGCGCGGGCAGCGGAACGCCGCCGCGAGCGTGCCGTCCCCAGGGATGGCGCGGTCGTCGAAGGCCATCTGCTCGTCACACTCGACGCAGAGGAACTTCATAGGCGCCTGGCGAGCGCCTCCCAGGTGTCCGGCGCAGGATGAAACGGCACCCGCGCGAGAAGCGGAATGCCGAACTCGCTCGAGAGGGCCTCTCCTGCGTCCCCGGGGAACGCGTCGCCCACCATGTTTTCGACGATCCCTACAAGGCTCGCCCCGCGTTCCTGGGCCGCGCGGAGTGCCCGTCGTACGGCGTCGCGGGACTCGTCGGTGGGGATGGTCACGGTTAGCACGGCGGGCGGCGACGTCAGGAGGTCCGCGAGCTCCTCGAAACGCCCGAGGCCCGGAGGCAAATCAATGAGCAGAACGTCGAGCGAGCCCCACGCCACGTCGGCCAGGAACTCGCGCAGGGCGGCCGCTTCGAGCGCCCCGCGCCAGATGAACCGATCCGCGGTGGGACCCCGGAACGCGAGCGGCCGACCATCCTCGAGTAGCAGATCCATCGAAACGACCCGCACCCCGTCGGCGCCCATCGCGGGTGAAACCGCGTCCGCGCTGACCACGAGCGCGCTCCGCTCGGCCTGGAGCAGGCGCGCCGCGGTCGGACCGTTCAAGTCGGCGTCGAGCACGCCCACGGCCTTCCCCGCCCGGGCGAAGCCTCGGGCGAGGTGTGCGGTGACATAGCTCTTGCCCACACCTCCCTTGCCACTCATGACGGCGAGCACCTGCCCCACGTGCGCGAGGCGCGCCGCGAGACGGGCCCGCTGCGCGCCGATCTGGCCCGGCAAGTCCGAGGCGTCCGGTGCGGTCAGCTCGTGGTACGTTCGAATATTGAGTGGCACAAACCAAGTATAACCCATAGGTTGTCTCGCTCACACGATGATCGAAGAGCTGAAGGCCAAGCTGCAGGCAGAGGTCGAGCGGCTCAACCACGAAATCAACTTCGTGCTGCCGCGGGAGATCGAGAAGGCGCGCGCCCACGGTGATCTGCGAGAGAACTCCGAGTACAAGGCGGCGCTCGAGCGCCAACAGTTCACCCAGGCCCGGCTGTCGCATCTCCGGCTCCGCCTCTCGAAGCTCTCGGGCGTGTCCGAGCAGGACATTCCCAAGGATCGGGTCGGCTTCGGGTCGCGGGTCACCGTCGAGGATCTTGACACGAAAAAGCGCGAGACCTACGCGCTGACGCTGGGCGAGTTCATCGAGGGAAGCGAGGACGATGAGGCTGACATCCCGGTCTCGATGGCGTCGCCGCTCGGCAAAGCCCTCCTCGGGTGTCGCAACGGCGCCACGGTGAACTTGGCCCTCCCCCTCGGCCGACGGCGGGTCAAGGTGGTACAGGTCTTGACCGTACACGACCTCGCGGCCGGTTCGGATTGAACCTCTCGAAAACGAAGAGTCAGCCCTTAGGTCTTGACGAACCTGCGGTCGCGTGTCTCTTAATGCACCGCATGCACCACGACGGGACCGGGGCACGCCCTCGGAGCCGTCCGCTCGCGGTCTTCGCCCGAGCAAGACTCTCAGGCCGAGGACCCTGTTGGATCACCGTCTGGTGGGAGAAGGCATGACCGGGCACGCTTCCGAGGCAGATCAGTTCTCGTTCACCCCGTTTACCCGCCATCCTTTCTTCACAGACGTCAACCGCTGGATTGTGAAGCGGGTGATCGGCCCGAGCCGCCGCGTGATCGTCGACCTGGGCTGCGGGCCTGGCGCGGTCACGCAGCTGATCGTCGACCAGCTCGGAAAGCGGCACGACGCGAAGGTCATCGGCGTCGACCCCTGCGCGTCCGCGCTCGAACGCGCGCGCGTGGCGGTCTCGGCGGGGTTCGCGGAGTTCGTCGAAGGGAGCGCCGAGCTACTCTCGCACGTCGTGCCGTCGGCCGACGCGGTCGTGTTCTGTAACGCGATCCACCTGATTCCCGACAAGGCGCGTGTCTTAGCCGAGATCCGCCGCGTGCTCCGGCGCGGAGGCGTGCTCGCGTTCAACACTACGTTCTTTAACGGCGCCTACGTGGATGGCACGAGCGGATTCTGGCGCCGGTGGGTGGTCCGCGCCGTCCAGGTGCTGCGCGAACGAGGCTTCGAGGTGCAGCACGCGGCCAAAGCGACCGCCCGCGCGTTTCTCACGCCCGACGAATACGCGGCTATCTGCGTGCAGGAAGGCTTCAACCGACCGACGATCGAGCTCGTTCGCGTCGACCTGCCGCCCGAGAGCCTCGACGACATCGGACACTTCTCCCTCTTCATTGAAGGAGCCCTTCCAGGCGTGCCGCTCGCCGAGGGAGCCGCGGCGCTTCGCGAGGGGCTCGAGCGGGCGCTCGACGAGACAGGACTCACCTCTGTGCCACGCAACTGGCTCGAGTGCGTGGCCGTGGCGTCCCGCTCCTAGCGGGTCAGTCGAAACAGGAGGTGGCTGTGGGCGGCGCGCAGAGCCGCCTCGACCACCTCGGGCGTGGGACCGCGGGCGAAGATGAACCCCGGGTAGCCGCTGCCTTCCGGCAGCGGCACGAGCCGCTGGCCCCGATGGGCAGTGATCGCGACGTCTTCGACGAACGCCACCGCCCGCGCGCGCGCCACTCCTTCCACCTCCACCAGTTCCCCAGCTCCCGGCACGGGAATCATCATGACTCCGGCCGCAAGCGACTCTCGCGCGGGGGCCCGAACGCCCGCGTTCAGGGCGTTCGCCAGCACGATTTCCTCGAGCGACAGCATCTGATCGGACGCTTCTGGCGTCGTGAAGCGCAGTGCCGCGCTGCAGCGTCCCCCGATGGGCCGCGCCGCGAGCTCAATGAGCCAGGGCCCGCTCGCATTGACGCGGAGTTCGGCGTGGACCGGCCCCTCCTCGAGACCTAGCGCGCGCGCCGCCGCCGCCGCCGTCGCGATGAGCGCACTCTGCGCCGCCGCCGGGAGCCGCGAGGGCGTGACGTAGATCGTCTCCTCGAAAAAGGGGCCATCGAGGGGGTCGGGCTTGTCGAAGAGCGCAAGGGCGGCGAGCCGCCCCCGATGCAGCAGGCCCTCGAGCGCCACTTCCGCTCCCGGCACGAAGTCCTCGACCAGTACGGCGCGCGCCGACTCGCCACACCGATCTACCTCCGGGGTTCGAAGGATCGCGACCAACCGCTCGAATGCACGCTCGAATTCGACGGCCGTGTCGGCGCGGATGACGCCGCGCGACCCGGACAGCTCGATCGGCTTGAGAACGCAAGGGTATCGGGCGCCGGCAGCGACGAGCCGGGGGTCCGCGTCGCGCGGATAGCTCGCGAACCGCGGCACCGGGACCGCGGCCGCCGCGAGGAGCTCACGCTGGCGCCGCTTGTCACGGGCGGCCATCGCCGCCGCGACGCGGTTGCCGGGCACGTCCAGGGCCGTGGCGATGGCGGCCGCGACGACCGCCGTTTCGTCGTCGACGCCGACCACACCCGCCACCGGGTGAGCACGTGCGAACGTGACCGCGTCCCTCGCCGCGGCGCTCGGATCGCTGAAATTGAGCGTGAGCAGGTTCTCGGGCAGCGCCTGCTCGAACGTGCTCGGGCGCTCGGACGCGACCGTGAGCGCCACACCGAGCCGACGGGCGGCCGCGACGAACGCCGCCGCCCGGTAGGAGGTCGACGGTAGCAACAGCAGGATTCTCGGGAGGGACAGGTCTACTTCTTGGCGGCGGCGAAGTAGGGGTTCGAGCCCGCCGTGTGGTCAGTGACGTCGACCAAGCCCTGAATCTCCGGGATGTCGCGACGCAGCATGCCTTCGATGCCCTGCCGCAACGTCACGTCCGCCATGCCGCAGCCCTGGCATCCGCCCCCGAGCCGCACCATCACGACGGCGTCCTGGACGTCGACGAGCTCGACGACGCCCCCGTGACGGGCCACCATCGGGTTCACCTGCCGCTCGAAGAGCTGGGCGACCCGCTCGTAGAGGACGTCATCGTCGGGGGCTTCGTCAGTCGCTGCTTGGCGTGCGGCGACGAGAGGCGCCCCGGTCGCGAGGGCCTCGCGGATCGCGCCGCCGACCGCCCGGCCGGTCGCGGTCCAGGGCGCTGGACTCCGCTTCGTGACCGTGACGACGTTGTCCGAGACCGTGACCTCGACGACCCCCGCGCCCGGGATGGCGAAGATCCGGGAGGCGAGGGCCGACTCCTCGGCCTCGGCCGCCGACGTGTAGCGCCGCGTGCCAGCGTACAACGTCTCGCTGACGACGAACTTGCAGCGGCCCTCGTCAACGGGCTCGGCGGTGATCCGGATGTCTGCGGGGGGCATTACGCGTAGTATGGCGGGCGGACGGGTGACGGGTCAACCGCGTCCGCTCGCTGCCGGGGCCGGCCGCGGCGCGCCGCGAAGCTGGCGCGCGGCGTCGACCATGTGCCGGAGGGAGGGCAGCGTCTCCTCCCACCCGCGGGTCTTGAGCCCGCAGTCCGGGTTCACCCAGATCTGGCTGTCTTCGAGTACCTCGCGCATGCGGCTCACGGCCGCGACGATCTCCTCCGTGCTCGGGACGCGCGGGGAATGGATGTCGTAGACGCCCGGCCCGATCTCGTTCGGGTAGCGGTATCCCCTGAACCCCTCGAGGAGCTCGGACCCCGAGCGGGCGTTTTCGATCGAGATCGCGTCGGCGTCCATGCGCTCGATCACGCGAATGACGTCGTTGAACTCGCTGTAGCACATGTGCGTGTGGATCTGCGTCTCGTCCTTCACGCCGGCCGTCGCGAGTCGGAACGCATTCACCGCCCACTCGAGATAGCCCGCCCACTCGCGTCGCCGCAGCGGCAGCCCCTCGCGGAGCGCGGGCTCGTCGATCTGAATGACCCGGATCCCCGCGCGCTCAAGATCCCCGACCTCGTCCCGGATCGCCAAGGCCAGCTGCTTCGCCGTCTCGGCTCGCGGCTGGTCGTCGCGTACGAACGACCACTGGAGGATCGTCACGGGCCCCGTGAGCATGCCCTTGACCGGGCGCGAGGTCTGCGCCTGGGCGTAGGCGCTCCACCGCACGGTCATCGCCCGCGGCCTGGAAACGTCACCGAAGATGATCGGCGGCTTTACGTAGCGGCTGCCATAGGACTGGACCCACCCATGCTCGGTGAACGCGAAGCCTTGGAGCTGCTCGCCGAAGTACTCCACCATGTCGTTGCGCTCAAACTCGCCGTGGACCAGGACGTCGATGCCCAGGTCCTCTTGGAGCCGAATGGTAGAGCGGATTTGCTCTTCGATGAACGCATCGTACTCGGCGGGCGTGAGCTTGCCGTCGTGCAGCCGCCGCCGCGCGGCACGAACCTCCGGCGTCTGTGGGAACGACCCGATCGTCGTGGTCGGGAAGACCGGCAGCCGGAGCTGCTTCGGCCGACGGGCCGCGAAGGGCGCCGCGCGGGAGAGATCCCGCTCAACGACGGCCGTCGTCCGCGTCTTCACGGCGGGATTATGGATGCGCGGCGACGCGCGGCGCGCGGCCAGGGCTTGCCGGTTCGCGGCGAGCTCCGCTGAGACTGCGGCGCGCCCGCTCGCGAGCGCCCGGACGAGGGTCGTCACCTCGGTAAGCTTCTGGCGCGCGTAGGCGAGCCAGCCCTTGAGCTCGGCGTCGAGCCTGGTTTCGAGCTCGAGATCTCGCGGCACGTGTAAGAGCGAACAGGAGGGGGCAACCCACAGCGACTCCGGGCCCACCCGGGTCGCGGCACGCTCGAGCAACGCGAGCGCGGCTTCGAGGTCCGCCTTCCAGATGTTGCGGCCGTCGATCACGCCGAGCGAGAGAACGCGTCCGCGCGGCCAAGCCGAGAGGACCTGGTCGAGCTGCTCTGGGGCGCGCACCAGGTCGACGTGCAGGCCCTGGACCGGCAGCGCCGCTGCGGTGCTCAGGTTGTCCTCGAGACCCGCGAAATACGTCGCGAGGAACAGCTTCGCGCCCGGGACTTCCCGGGCCAGGAACGCGTACGCCCGCCGGTAGGCGTCCCGCTCGGCGTCGGTGCGGTCGAGCACGAGGCAGGGCTCGTCCATCTGAATCCAGCTCGCGCCCGTCTCGACGAGCCGACGGAGCACGTCGGCGTATATCGGCAGCAGGCCGTCCAAGAGTTCGAAGCGGTCGAAGGCCGCCGACCGCGTCTTCCCGAGCAGAAGGAATGTGACGGGCCCGATGAGCACGGGCTTCGTAGGCACGCCGAGCAGCTTGGCCTCGCGAAACTCGTCCACGGGCTTGGTCGACCCGAGACGGAAGCGCTGGCCGCGCTCGAACTCCGGCACGATGTAGTGGTAGTTCGTATCGAACCACTTCGTCATCTCCATCGCCGTCACGTCGCGTCCCCGGCCTTGGGACCCGCGGGCCATCGCAAAGTACGTGTCGAGGTCCACCGTCCCGCCCGACCACCCGTAGCGCTCGGGGACGGCGCCCACCAGCGCGCACGTGTCGAGCATCCGGTCGTAAAAGGAGAAGTCGTTCGACGGAACGAGCGCGAGACCAGCCGCGTGCTGCAACTGCCAGTGTGCCGCTCGGAGGTCGGCGCCGACAGCGAGGAGCCGCTCTAGGGGAAGCTTGCCACCCCAGTAGCCTTCGGTGGCCCGCTTGAGCTCCCGGTCGGCCCCGAGCGAGGGAAATCCGAGGGTGTGTGCGATGGGCATAGGGAGGACAATCTAGCGCGCCCTGGAAGGGCTCGTGCAGCGGTTAGGCGGCGAAGGCCGGACGCCGTGTGCGAAGGAGATAGAGGGCGGGCCCCACCGCGGCGAGCGCCACGGCTACGACGACCCCTGGGACCCCGAGAGCCCGGCTCTGGAGCTCGAGAACGACGGCGAGGGCAATAAGCCCCAGGGGCAGCGTCGCCAGCGCGACGAGGACGCCGCGCCCGACCGGCACGCGGAACGCACCCACGAGGCCGGGCTCCGCGCGCCGGAGATGCACGAGGGCCGCGAACTCAAGGGCGAGCGCGAGGGAGTAGAGGAGCACGTCGGCCGCGAGGAGCCCGCCAAAGGAAAGAAGGGCAAACCCGGAATAGCACAACGCCGAGATGATCACCGCCTGGCGCGGCGTCCCCCGCTCGTCGCAACGTGCGAGCGCCGGAGGCAACAGGTGGTCCTGGGCCAGGACCAGCGGGATGCGCGAGTAGGTGAGCAAGAGCGCGCTAAACAAGGCGAACGCACTCGCCATCCCGCCCAACGCGATCCAGGACCCGAACCCCGGTCCAAGGATCGACGCCGCAAGCCCCGGCCATGCGCCGTCGGACCAGCGGCGCCAGTCCGTCAGCGCGAGGACGGGGACAACGGCCGCGACATAGACGCCCGCGACGAGCGGGAGAGCACGGCCCAGCGCGCGCGGGTAGGTGCGCGATGCCTGCTCGATCTCTCCGCTGATCGTCGAGGCGTTATCCCAGCCGCTGTAGTTCCAGACGCTTTGTGAGATGCCGATGCCGAGAGCCCCCCAGAAGGACGTGCCCGGCGCGTGGAAGGGCCGCACCGGGAGCGCGGCGGGCGCGGCGCGGCCCAGCCAGAGGGCGAGCGCCGCGACGGTCAAGACGCCAAAGGGCAGCAGCACCACTCCCACGAACCAGCCCGACATGAGCCCCACCGCACGGGTCCCGCGGAGGTTGAGCCAGGTGGCGCCCCAGATGACGCCCAGCGCCAACACCCAACCCTCGAAGCGCCCGAGCGCCGGGGTGAAATACCGGAGGTATTGAAGGAAGAGGACGGGGTAGATCGCCATGTCGACGAGCGAGTACGTCCAGGACAACCAGCCGTTCCAGAAGCCCCAGAACGGACCGAAGGCGCGCTTGACCCATTGGTAGTAGCCGCCTTCGAGCGGAAGCGCCGACGCCAGTTCGCCCACGAGGAGCGCTTCGGGCACGCTGTAGAGGAGGGGCGTCGCGACGAGCAGAAGGAGGGCGGCGCCCGGTCCCACGTCGCCCACCAAGCCTTCCAGGCCGAACGGGCCTCCCGAGACAGTGAAGAACATGACGGCGATGAGCTGTGCGAGGCCCAGACCGCGCCGGGCCCGTCGGGTCACGGGCCGTGGCCCTCCCCGTGGTCGTGTCCCGTGCTCCAGATCACGTGCGGGTCGTCACCGGCGAACGCGTTCACGTGGACCATCCACCCAAAGATGCGCGGCAGAAACCGGCCGCCCACTGCGTCGCACGCTTCGCGCGTGGCGATGGGGGATTGGGGCCCGAAGACCGGGTGGCCGTCGCGCTGCTCGGACCACCGCTCGCGGGCCCCGAGGGGCGGAATGCACCAGTTCACGTGCTCGTGCCACCGCGCGACCGAAAGCGGTACGCGGGCGTCGAGCTCCGATTCGCTTGCGCTGGCCGGCGCCGTGTACATCGCACCCACGAGGGTGAAGCCACCGTCGGGCTCAGCCCGATACAGGAGCGAGGTTGGTCGCGCGGGATCGAACGTCCAGATCGCCGCGATTCCGAACCGCCGGTTCGTGAAATGGTAGACAGCCTGCCGTACATTCGGCAAAAACTGCCGAAACCCGTCTGCTTCCGCCGCGTGGACATCGCGGTAGCGCTCAAGCGTGCGACGCATCGTCGTGACGAGGGCCCACGCGCGGCCGGAGTCGGCCGCGCTTCCCGGGCGCGGTGCGGTGAGCCGCATATGCAGGTCCTCGATCATCGCCCCGCTCATCGCGGCGTGCACCTGCACCGTCGCCTGGTCGGTCGAATCCATCGCGCCCATCGCCGAGTCGGACGACGGCGCTTGCGCGGCGCTTAAACGGGGTGTCGCACCCACGATCACCCCGGCGACGATCCACGCCCAACCCAAACCCCGCGGCATCCCGCGTTAGTGCATGCCCGGCATCATCATCGCACCGGAGCTCGGAATGTCGTTGCGGAGGGTCGCGGCGAGATCACCCTGATAGATGCCGTCGCTGGGATCGACGGCGGGCCACACGACGCCGCGGTCCGGGATGAACAGGCCTCCGATGGCCCCCATCCCGCCGCCGGCGATCAGACGTCCGGTGGGATTGTCGTAGACCGCCGTCACGCGATAGCGGTGCGCAGGGTCGATGTGGATCCCGAGACTGTGCCAGTTGTAGAACCGCGCCACCGGAATCGACAACATGTGGCCCACCGAGTCGCGGATCGGAGTCGCATGCCAGAGGACCGCGCCCGTGGTCAGGTCGGTCAGCTCGATCGTCACACCGTAGTCGTGCAGGTGACCGCCGACGGCGACGATGGTCCCCGGCACGGCGGGGCTGCTCTCGTACGACCGCTCCGAGTGGCCTGGCGGCAAGTCGAAGGCCTTGCTGCCGTCGGGCGGGTGGCCGAGGGGAAACAGCACGTCCATCACCCAGGGGTAAACCGGAAAGAGCGGCCACACCTCGTTCTGGGGCTCGAAGTGCAGCACCGCGCGAACCCGGATCTGATGATACGCGATGTCGCTCTCGTTCCCGAGCATGGCGCTCGCGAGGAGCCGCTGGCCGCGGTGCACCGGCATCCCGAACACGAATCGGGGCACGGACATCAGCGGCGTTTCCTTGCTCGCCGCGAGCATGTGAAGGGACGTCGGCAGGAAGAGCTCGCGCCGCGTGGGGTCCGTGAGATTGAAATGATGGAGGAGGGCGCGCGGCACTTCGTTCCCGAAAGCGTCCACCAACTCGACCTGCGCCCCGAAGAGCGAACCGCCCACTCCCACCTGCGCGGAGTAGACCGGGAGCAGCACCATGGACATCTCGGAGCCCGCCGAACGCGCGGGCAGGTCCACGGGAGGAAGTTCAATGATCATCTGCCGCTGGGCGGAGTCGGTGATCACGCGGGCCGGCGGCAGGCCGTCGAACGGGCCCGCGGGCGCAGAGCCCGAGGCGGCGTCTCCGGCGGCAGCGAACACCAGAACGAGAATACCAATGACGGCTTTGCTCATGGGGATTTGAGATAAGCGCGCCCAGGCGTTCTGACAAGCGACCCCGGACGCTTGACTCGGGCGCGAGCGGGGGTGAGCATGATCGGGGCACCATGCTCGGTCTTCGCAGCCGCTTGATCCGCCGCGTAACCGTAGGCGTCGGCGTCCTTATGCTCCTTGGGGCGGTGGACGAACCGCCCCCGCTCCGGGGCTATGGGGCCAACTCCCGCGCGGAGCGCGACTGGGAGACGCGGTTCCGCGCCCTCATCGTTCCCGACACGATCCGGGCCGTGATGCGCCACCTATCAGCCCGCCCGCACCACGTCGGATCGGCCTACGATCGGGCTAACGCCCTCTGGATCCAGGCCCGTCTCGCCTCATACGGGTTCGCCGTTCAACTGGACTCTTTCGACGTGCTGTTCCCCACGCCGCTGGAACGCGCCGTCGAGCTCGTCAGCCCGCACAAGTTCGTCGCGGCCCTGAGCGAGCCACCCGTCGCGGGCGACTCCACGTCCGCGCAAAGTGGCGAGCAGCTGCCGACCTATAACGCGTACTCGATCGACGGCGATGTCACGGCCCCGCTCGTCTACGTGAACTACGGGGTGCCGGCCGACTACGACCGCCTCGAGCGGTTCGGCGTGTCGGTGCGGGGGGCGATCGTCATTGCCCGCTACGGCGCGGCGTGGCGCGGGGTGAAGCCTAAACTCGCCGCTGAGCATGGGGCGATCGGGTGCCTCATCTATTCCGACCCGCACGAAGACGGCTACCACGCAGGCGATGTGTTTCCTGCCGGCCCGTGGCGACCCGCGGCAGGAGTACAGCGCGGCAGCGTCATGGACATCACCCTCCATCCGGGCGATCCCCTGACGCCCGGCGTCGGGGGCAGGCCCGGCGCCCCGCGGCTCGCCCTCAAGGACGCCGAGACGCTCACGAAGATCCCCGTCTTACCCCTCTCCTACGGCGACGCCGAGCCCTTGCTCGCGGCGCTCGGGGGAACCGTGGCGCCGCCTGAGTGGCGCGGCGGTCTCGGGCTCACCTACCACCTGGGCCCCGGCCCGGCCGTCGTGCACCTCCGTGTGCGATCGGACTGGAGCCTGCACCGCATCTATGACATCATCGCGCGAATCCCCGGTGCGACGAACCCCGGGGAGTGGATCATTCGCGGCAATCACTATGATGCTTGGGTGAACGGCGCCTGGGACCCGCTCGCTGGCCAGTCGGCGCTCCTGGAGGAGGCGCGCGGGCTCGGCGAATTGCTGCGCCAAGGCTGGCGACCTAAGCGCACGATCATCTACGCCGCCTGGGACGGCGAGGAGCCGGGCCTGCTTGGCTCGACCGCGTGGGTGGAGGCCCACGCCGACGAGCTGGCCGACCACGCGGTGGCGTACCTGAACACGGACACCAACGGGCGCGGATTCCTGACCGTCGGCGGCTCGCACAGCCTCGAGGCGTTCATTAATGGTGTCGAGCGGGACGTCATCGACCCCGAAACGGGCCTCACGGTGTGGAAGCGGGCGCAGCTCGTCCGCATCGCCCGCGCCGACGAGCCCGAGCGGCGCCGCGAGCTGCGCGAGCAGGGCGACCTCCACATCGACGCGATCGGGTCCGGGTCCGACTACACCGCGTTCCTCGACCACGCGGGGATCGCCTCCCTCAACCTCGGGTTCGAGGGCGAGGACCGGGCCCAGGGCATCTACCACTCCGTCTACGACGACTTCTACTGGTTCACCCATTTCGGCGACACGGCCTTCGTCTATGGTCGCGCGCTCGCGCAGACGGTGGGTACGGCGGTGATGCGACTGGCCGACGCGGATGTCCTCCCGTTCGCGTTCCGTGCGGTGGCAGACAATGCCGAGCGCTATACCGGCGAGTTGCGCGACCTCTGGGCGAGCGAGGTCGACGAGGCGCGCGAACGCAATCTCGAGCTCGCCGAAGGCGTGTTCACGGCGACGGCCGACCCCCAGGTGTCGTCGGCCGTGCCGCCCGCCGAATCCGTGCCACCCCACCTGGACTTCGCGCCGCTCGAGAACGGCAGCGACGCGCTAGCTCGGAGCGCCGCGCACTACGAGCAGGCGCTTGCGGAGGCGGCCGAGGGCGGCGCACTCGACCACCCGGGTCTTGACGCGGTCAACGACCTGCTTCGTCGGGCCGAGCAGGCGCTCACGAACCCCGCAGGCCTGCCCGGCCGGCCATGGTACCGTCACGTGCTCTACGCACCGGGGAGGTACACGGGCTACGCCGCGAAGACGGTGCCCGGCGTGCGAGAGGCCATCGAAGCGCGTCGCTGGCCCGAGGCGGACGCCCAGGCGGAGGCCGTCGGGTCCGCGCTAGGGGCCCTGGCAGCGGTCATCGATTCGGCGAGTGTCGCACTGGGCCGGCTCGCGCGACCCTGACTGGGGAAGACCCGTCACGGTGCGCCGGCGAGGACCGACACCGTGTGGAGGAGGAGACCGACGAGCCCGCCCACCAGTGTCCCGTTGATCCGGATGAATTGGAGGTCACTGCCCACGGCGAGTTCGAGCCGTTGCACGGCCACGTTCGGATCCCATCCGCTGACCGTGCGCGCGATGAGCGCCCCGAGCTCTTGCCGGTGGCTCGCCGCGAGCGCACCCCCCACCTCGACGCAGGCCTCGTCGACCTGATGGCGCAGTGACGGGCTAGAAAGCAGCGACTCGAGGGCCGCGGAGAGTCCGCGCTCGAGGGCGAGCCACGCGCCAGCGTCGTGCTGCTCGCGGTACCGCGCAGCCGACCGCCGCGCCGTGTCCCAAATCGAGGCCGCCATCTCCTCGACCAACGGATCCTCGAGCAACTCCGTCTTCATGGCTTCCGCCCGGGCGATGACGTCCGGTTCGGACTTCAACCGTTGCACGAACTCTTCGAGCGCGCCCTCGAAGCGGCGCCGCAGCGGATGGTCGGGGTCGCGCCCGACGTCCCGCAGCAAGTCCTCGAGCACCACGACGAGGCGCCGTGCAATGACGGCGTCGACCACCCCGGGTACCCACCAGGGACTCTCGCTTCTCAGCCGTTGGCCGATCGCGGCCTGGTTCGAGCGCACCGCGTCGGCCACGAGCCGGAGCGCGGCGTTGAGAAGCTCCTGATGACGGTTGTCGGCTGTGAGGAGGGCGAGCAGGTTGCCGAGAACCGGCGCCACGGCGGTGCCCTGGAGGCCCTCGAGGGTGCCTTGGCGCACCAGCTCGCGGAATTCCGCCTCGGGGAGAGTCTCGATCGTCGCGGCGAGCGCGGACGTGATCTGTCGAGCCAGCTGATCGCGGTGCGCCGCATCGGCGAGCCAGCGTGCCGCGCGGTCCGCGAGCGCGAGCCGGCGGAGCTCGGTGGCCACGACGTCGGGGGCGAGGAAATGCTTCTGGACGAAGGTCCCGAGCACGCGCCCGATGCGATCCTTCTGCGTGGCGATGATCGCGGTGTGCGGGATCGGGAGGCCGAGGGGCCGCCGAAACAGCGCGGTCACCGCAAACCAGTCCGCGAGCCCGCCCACCAGGGAGGCTTCTGCAGTCGCGCGCACGAAGCCGAGCCATGGATGGCTCGCCTCGAGCACCCGTGCGGCGACGAAAATCCCGGCCGCGAGAATGAGGAGCCCGGTGGCGCGCCGGCGCATCGCCTCAAGACGCGCCTGCCGCTCGCCGTCGTCCGCGACGCTCACCCGGGGCGCGTCAGACACCGCGCCGCTTACGCGCCGAGGCGCACGAGCGCGAGCGCTCCCGCGACCACACAGTAGACGGCAAACGGCAGTAGCGTTTTCGTCCGGAAGTGTCGCGTGAGGAATCGCACCGACAGCCATGCGGCGACGGCGGCCGCCACCCCCCCGGCTGCGGAGGCCGCGAGAACCGGGGAACCTGCGCCGAGAAGGTGCGGGAGCTTGAGCACCGCTGCTGCGCCGATGATTGGAGTCGCAAGAAGAAAGGAGTAGCGGAGCGCGTCTTCGTGCGCGAGCCCGACGAGGAGCCCGCCTGCGATCGTGGCACCGGTGCGCGAGAACCCGGGGATGAGCGCGAGGGTCTGCAGGAGCCCGATGCGCGCGGCCTGCCCAGCCGTCAGCGTCGCGGCGATCCGCTGGTCCGCGTCGCCCGATCCGGTCGCTGGCGCGGCCCCGCGCCGCAGCCGCTCGGCGCCGTACAGCAAGAGACCGTTCAGAATGAGCACGGCCGCGACGACCCGGGGCGAAACGAAGAGTTCGCGCAAGCGACGCTCGAGGAGGAGCCCGACCGCTCCGGCAGGGAGGGTGCCGATGACGAGCAGCCACCCGAGCCGGGCGTCGGGGTCCGAGGACCGGTGCCCAAGGGAGCGCGCCAGCCCCGCGACTATGCGAGTCCAATCCTTCGCCAAGAACCCGAGCAAGACGAGGGCGGTGGCAACGTGCGTGGCGACGAGGAACGTGAGAAACGCGTTCGCGTCGACGTCGAGCCGCCAGCCGAGGAGGCGCGGAAGAAGGACACTATGGCCCAGACTTGAGACGGGGAACAACTCCGTCACCCCCTGGAGCAACCCGAGCACCACCGCCTGAAACCAGGACATCCTGCCCTACCTCCGAACGTGTGAGAGTCGAGGGACCTCGCCTACCACGGCCCGTCCCGGCGATTATGGGCCCGCGCCGGACTCCGGGGCAACCGTGCGCGGCGGAGCCTCAATTGCCGCGCGCCCGCGACGCTGCGCGGACGCCGCGCGTTGCGAACCCGCTGGGAGGAACCCAGATTTCCCCACTGATGATGCTGTCCCCTTGGGCCCGCCCGACATGGTAACCAGCACGCGGCTGATCGCGGACCGTCGGCGCGGCGTCGACCGGCGGGCGACCCCGCGCCGCTACGACGTGGGCCGGCCCCCGGCCGAGCGCCGTCGGAAAGTCGACCGGCGCCACGGCGCCGAGCGACGGAGCACCCTCGATCGCCGCGGGCGCTTCGGCCGCCAGGAGACCGAGTCGCCGGGCGAGCACCTCCGCAACGCGCTTCAACTCCTCGACGTGTTGCGCAGCGATGCTGATCTCGACAGCGACCACCTGCAAGATCTCTCAGCCGCCCTCGACCGGCTGCGGAGCGCCCTGCGACTGCTCGAACACAAGGGCATCTCCCCGCTTACCGGCCCCTAGCGACCCCGCGCGCTCGCGTCCGGGCGGCGTGAGCGAGCGGACAGGCCACTGTTGCGCGTTACCGAGTAGGAGTCGTCGTGACCCTCAGTGACGTCCTGGTACCGGAGTTCGACGCCGAGCTGGCCATCACGCGTCGGGCCCTCGAGCGCGTGCCCGACGGGCGATCCTCCTGGAAACCACATCCGAAATCGATGACCCTGGGCCGCTTGGCCACGCTCATCGCCGAGCTCCCGAACTGGGCCGTGAACGCGCTCACGCTTGACCAGTTCGATTTCGCCCCGCCCGGTGGACCGCCCATGCAGTTCCCAACGCTTGAGCCGATCGCCCGGGTGCTCGAGTTGCTCGACCGCAACGCACACGCGGCGCGGACCGCGCTTCTTGCCACGACGGACGCCGCGTTCGCGAACCCGTGGCGGCTCCTGTTCGGTGGTCGCGTCATCTCGACCGAGCCGCGGATGACCGTCTATCGGCGTGCGCTGAATCACCTCGTGCACCACCGGGGCCAATTGACCGTCTATCTGCGCCTCAACGACGCCAAAGTGCCGTCCATCTACGGTCCCACCGCGGACGAGCCCGCCTTTTAGCGGCAGAGCGGCGGGGCTTGCGGCTCCGAGAGGGCCCCGGCTATATGAGGGGGAGCAGCAGGGAATCGTCTCTGACGCACGGAGGGGGACAATGGTCTGGACGAAACCGGAGTTTGAAATCATCGAGCTTGGAATGGAGGTCGGTGCGTACGCAGGGAACGCCTGACCTAGCCTGACTCGACGATGTCCAGGGAGGCCGCACTGGGCCTCCCTCTTTGCTCCGTCTCCCTGCTCCCCTCAGCTCGGTCCGCGCGTCGATGCGGGTCATAATCCTCGGTTCCGCCGCGGGCGGTGGCGTCCCACAATGGAACTGCGCGTGCCCGAACTGCCAGGCGGCGCGGACCAGCGGACCGGGACGCACACAGAGCTCTGTGGCCGTGACCGCGGACGACGAGCGGTGGATCCTGCTCAACGCGTCGCCCGATCTCCGTCAACAGCTGGCGACCTGTCGTCCACTCTGGCCGACGGGGCTCCGTGCATCGCCCCTGCGCGCGATGGTGTTGACCGACGGCGAAATCGACCATTCGCTCGGTCTGCTTGTCCTTCGCGAAGCTGGCACCCCGCTCGCGCTCTACGCGCCCAACGACGTGCTCGAACTCCTCGCCGACGAGTGGCCCTTGCTGGCGGTCCTTGACCGCTACGGCGGCGCCTACGCCCGCGCGCTGCTCGACGGCGTGAACATCAAACTGACGGACGCCTCCGGCGCTGGGCTCGGGCTGACGTGCACTGGCATCGCGCTGGCCCGGCGCCCACCCCGCTACGCCCGCCGGGGCACGGCCTGCACGATGGGGTTGCGCATTGAGGACGAGCGCACGGGGGCGGTGCTCGCCTACGTGCCGGCCGCCGAGGCCGTGAGCGACGCGGTCCGGCGCCTGGCGCGAGGGGCAGACCTTCTTTGCTTCGACGGGACGTTCTGGTCCGAGGACGAACTCCGGGGAGCACGCTCCGATGCGACCACGGCCAGCGCGATGGGTCATGTTCCCCTGGGAGGGCGCGCCGGGAGCCTCGACGCACTTCGCGGACTCGGGGCCGCGCGCGTCGTCCTCGTGCATGTGAACAACACGAACCCGATCCTCGATCGAGGCTCGCCCGAGCGCCGGGCCGTTGAGGCGGCGGGCGTGACGGTCGCCGAAGACGGGATGGAGTTCGTGCTGTGAGCCACCCACCCTGGTCTCCGACGGAATTTCGGCTTGAGCTCGAGACGTTGGGGGAGGCCCGGTATCACCACCGGCACCCCTTCAACGAGCGTCTCCATTGCGGCGAAGTGACCCGCGCGGAGCTCGAGCTGTGGGTCGCGAACCGGTTCTGCTATCAGCAAGCGATCCCGCGGAAGGACGCCGCGATCCTGTCCAACTGCCCCGAGCCCGAGGTGCGGCGGCAGTGGATCGGACGAATCGCAGACCACGACGGACGAGCGCCCGGCGAGGGGGGACTCGAGGCCTGGTTGCGGTTGGGGGAGGCGATCGGCGTGGACCGCGGGACCCTGAGCGCGGGCGCCCTCGTGCTGCCCGGCGTGCGGTTCGCCGTCGAGGCCTATGTCACCTTTTGCCGCACCCGGCCCTGGCTCGAGGCGGTCGCCGCGTCGCTCACCGAGCTCTTCGCACCCGCCCTCGTGACGAACCGGCTGACCGCGTTCGAGAGGTTTTACCCGTGGATCGAGCCGTCGGGCCTACAGTACTTCCGGGACCGACTCCGCCAGGCTCCCCGGGACGCCGAGTACGCGCTGACGCTCGTCACCGAGCGGGCGACCACCCGCGCGGCCCAGGAACAGGCGCTCGCGGCGTTGGCCTTCAAATGCGACGTGCTGTGGAGCCTTCTCGACGCCGTTCAAGGGGGCCCGCCGCCTTGGACAACGGCCTGACGCCGCTCACCCCAAAGGTCGTCCCGCGGATCCTCCATGGGGCGCGGCTTGAGTGGGACGAGGTCCGACGCCGCCAGGTGCTGCTCTACCCTGAGGGTCTCGTCACGCTGAGCCCGACGGCCGCCGACGTCGTCCGCCTCTGCGATGGCGGTCACACGCTCGCGCAGATCGTCGAAGCGCTGAAGCGCCAATACCGCGGCGAGAGCATCGCGCACGATGTGGCGGCGCTTGTGGAGGGACTCGGGGCCAAGGGGCTCATGACGTGGTGAGGGACGAGCGGTTCACGCCACTCTGGCTACTCGCCGAGCTCACTTACCGGTGCCCGCTCGCGTGTCCCTACTGCTCGAACCCCCAAGACTTTGCCGGCCAGCGCTTCCGCGACGAGCTCTCGACCGCCGAGTGGTGCCGGGTCCTCGACGAGGCGAAGGCACTTGGGGTGCTTCAGCTCGGGTGGTCGGGCGGCGAACCGACGCTGCGCGGGGACCTCGAGGAGCTCGTTGCGAGCGCGCGGCGGCTCGGGTTGTACCAAACGCTCGTCACGTCGGGCTACCGGCTCGCGAAGGAGCGGCTCGCCGCCTTGCGGCACGCAGGACTCGACCACGTGCAGATCAGCATTCAGGCAGCGGACCCGGAGCTTTCGAACGAGGTCGCCGGGGTACGCTCGTGGCACGACAAGCTCGCCGCCTGCCGCGCGACCAAGGACCTTGGGTTCCCGCTCACGATCAACGTGGTCCTGCACCGGCGCAACGTACTCCACGTGCGCGAGTTGATCGTTCTTGCAGAGGAGGTCGGCGCCGAGCGTCTCGAGCTCGCCAACACGCAGTACTACGGGTGGGCCCTGCTCAACCGGGCCTCGCTGTTGCCGGGGCGAGCCGAGCTCGACGCTGCCTGGGAGACCGTGCAACGCGAGCGGGCGAGACTCGCCAACCGGATGCGCATCGTCTGGGTGTTGCCGGACTATCACGACGCGACGCCCAAACCCTGCATGGGGGGGTGGGGCCGGTCCTATCTGACCGTGACGCCCGGCGGGGAAGTGTGGCCATGCCACGCGGCGGGCGGGATCACGACGCTTCGCTTCCCCAACGTGCGCGAGCACGCGCTTCGCTGGATCTGGGAGGAGTCCGACGCGTTCCAGCGGTTCCGCGGCGAAGGGTGGATGCCCGATCCCTGTCGGTCTTGCCCGCGGAGAACCATCGACTTCGGGGGGTGCCGCTGCCAGGCGTTCGCGATCGCGGGCGATGCCGCCGTCACGGATCCCGTCTGTTCGCTTTCCCCTCACCGGAGCCTCGTCGACGCCGCGCTCGCCGGTGCGGGCACCGACACGGCGCCGACCTGGCGCTATCGCCGGGCGGGCAACGCTCGAAGCGCGAGCGGCTGATCCCGCAACGAGTTGCCGCCGTCGGCTGGCGGCGCGACACCGCCCCGCGATAGGTTGCAGCACGGTCGGGACGCCCCCCGACTCACACCCTGGAGCCCTGCATGTCGTCGAAGAGCGACGAACAAAAGCTCGCCGCGCTCATTCGGAAGACCGCCGCCAAGGCCGCGAAGGCCAAGCGTACCGTTCAGCGCAAGTACGACTCGACCCTGCCTCCCGAAACCACCGACGCAGACATCGAGCGACGCGACTTCTTCTCAGAGATGAAGAAGCGGGAATTCTAGCACCTCCCTCTTGAGCCGTGACGCCGCTGTCGTGGAACTCAAGTTCCTTCGGTACGTTTCTTCATCGAGCACCTTTCCCTGGAATAGGACCGGCATGACCGCCGCTTGTGTCCCGTGAGCGCCGAAACCACCGGAATTCTCGTCCACGCCCACGCCGGTCTTGGCGTGCTGCACCGCCTCGCGGGCGTCATTGCGGAACATCAAGGCGACATCGTGTCGGTCGAGATCCTCGAGAACGGCCCCCGCGACGCGCGCACGTACTTCGAGATCGCCCTGCCATCCTCACTCGCGGCGCTCGAGAGCGACCTGCGGGCGCTTCCCATGGTCAAGAACGTCGAGGTGGTGAAGAGCTTTCAGCGCATCTTCGGGAAGCGCGTGATCATCGTCGGCGGCGGGGCGCAGGTCGGTCAGGTCGCGATCGGGGCCATCTCGGAAGCGGACCGGCACAACATCCGCGGCGAGCACATCTCGGTGGACACGATCCCGCTCGTCGGGGAGCAGCCGCTGGCCGACGCCGTCCGCGCCGTCGCCCGGCTGCCGCGCGCGAAGGCAATCGTCCTGGCCGGGTCGCTCATGGGGGGCGAGATCGAGCAGGCGGTGCAGGAAGTCCGTCGGACGGGCCTGCTCGTGATCAGTCTCAACATGGCCGGCAGCGTTCCCGACGCGGCAGATCTGGTCGTCACCGATCCCGTCCAGGCGGGGGTCATGGCCGTGATGGCCGTCGCCGACACGGCGAAGTTCACGGTCACGAGACTGACCCGGCGAGTCTTCTAGACTCCTCCCACGGGTTCACCAACCCAGGCTGCCCTTCCCGCCTGGCAGCTCGGGGCCCAGCCGGCGGGTTAACGGCTCGCGAACACCTTCTTCAAGAAGTCCAGCATCGTCGCCCACGATTGGCGGGCGACGTCCGGATCGTAGGCGAGCGCGGGCATCCCGTAGGTCGCCGCGTCAGGATTCGTGAAGCCGTGCTTCGCGCCCGGGTACACGATGACGTCGAAATGCACCCCCGCTGCGTGCATCTCCTTCTTGAACGCCTCCACCTGGTCGGCCGGTATGAAAGGGTCCGCCTCCCCGGTCAAGACGAGGAGCTGCGCCTTCACCTGCCCGGGTTGCGCCGGCGTTTTCGTCCCGAGCATCCCGTGGAACGACGCGACGCCCGCCAGAGGCGCCCCCGCGCGCGCCGCCTCCAGCGCGACCGTTCCGCCCAGGCAGAAGCCGATCGCCGCGATCCGCGTCGTGTCGACGTGAGGATCCTGCTTCAGCTGGGCCAGCGCGGCGCTGAATCGTGCCGCGAAGGCTTGGGGATCCCTCATCGCGTCGGCCACGAACGCCTGCGCGTCCTGCGGATGCATCGCGACTTTGCCCTTCCCGAAGAGGTCGACGGCGATGCTCACGTATCCGGCTTCCGCCACCCGCTCCGCTTGCTGCTGCATGTGCTCGCTCAGACCCCACCACTCGGGCACGACGAGCACGCCCGGACGGCGTTCGTTGACCGTCGAATCCCAGGCGATGAAGCTCTGCAGGACGGTAGTGCCCACCGTGTACTCAACCGTTCGGGTGGCGATCGTGGGCGCCGGTCGCAGGCCCAGGAAGAGCGTCGCCCCCAGGGCCAAGCTCAGTCGCGGATGCATGTCGGTCTCCCTTCAGGACTCGAAGCGAAGCAACTGCGGTGCGATTGGCGGACAAACACTAGATCACTGACCTCGAGCCCGCCAGGGCGGTGAGCTGCTCGCCACCCTGCTACCACCATCTGCGGGCGAGCTGCAGCAACAGGCTCAGCACGACTGACACAAGGAGCATTGACGCGAGCGGCACGTAAACTCGCACACTGTCGCGCTCGATCCGGATGTCTCCCGGAAGGCGGCCGAACCAGCTGAGCGCGCCCGACCACACGAGGACCCCGATAATCACGAAGGCGACGCCGGCCGCAACGAACAGTCGTCCCGCGGCGGTTTGGCTCACGGCCTTCCCCCGATCCACATCGTCCAACTTGAGATGTTGGACCTTCGGTCAGACGTTGCGCGGGGCCTCAAGCTGTCGCAAGTTGCGCTCGGCAAGGTTGTGATCCCTTTACCTGCAGGTGCCGCCCTGGAACTTCGACCGCTAGACCGTTCTCACTACGAGCTCATTCGCGCGCTCGAAGAGCAGGAGGACGTGTGGGAATCGATCGGACCGCTGCCTCTCCCGGAGGAGCGGGATGCCCACCTCTTCGCGGTGGTCGAGGAAGGGACCCCGATCGGCGTCGGAGGGCTCGTCCCGTCCCGGGCGCTAGGCGGGCGGGATTTTGAGCTGTTTTGCGCCCTCCGGTCCGAGGCACAGATGCGGGGGCTCGCCACCCACGCGTGCCAGTTGATCCTCGGATGGGCGTTCGACAAGGCCCGGATTGAGCGCGTCGTCGCGTGCATCGGTGACGACAACGAGGGCGGGAAGACGATCGCGGCGAAGCTCGGGATGAAGGCCTCGCGGCCCATACCGCCCGACCGCACCGTCTACGTCAAGGCCCGCGCCGAGGGCGCACCTGCACGGCCGTAGCCGTCGAATGCCGGCCGGTCGGGGCTCCCGGCGACCCGTCGTGGGACTGTCCGCGCCAGCTAATGACGCCGCGAGGGACTAGGGCTCAGCCCGCTGCCACGTGGAGTCGGGATCATAGGCCCTCATCGCCGTCGCTTCCGCAGCCGTACTCGAGCCAAGATCCTTCTGGTAGACCAGGTCCCCGTCATTGATGATGAACGTCATCACTCCCGACGACTGGTACTCTGCCGGATACACCACGAACGCAAAGCCGCCCGTCAACTGTCCGTTGACGATATAAGACTTCGCACCCCCCGCCGCGGTCGAACCCTGGCGGGTGAGAAGGCGATAGTAGTACCCGTGGAACGGCGCCTCCGCCTTGGTGCCGCCCGCTTTGGCGAGGAGCGGACCGATCGGGCTCGACGGCTGATCCGCTGCAGCCTCCCAGTACAGACCATTCTCCTTCCCTGAATCGCTCACGAAGTGCGAGGCGAAGTGGCGCGTGGCCATTCCGTCGTGCCCGGACGCGTCGTACTCTCGCTCCGCATCCACGAGTGCGTGACAGACCCGTATCGCGGCGAGCTCGTTGCGACCGATGCGGCGAAAGAGGATCTCCCTCTTCCCGGCTTCCGTATCGAAGCGCCAGGCGCCGCCGGCCTCAGCCAGCGGGATCGGCAGGGGCCAGTTCTCGGCCCCGATGTAGAGAACCGTGGCGCCGCTACTGTCTTTCGCGACCCGGTGCATCTCTTGGTACTTCCGCGCGAACTGGGCTCGCTCGTGCGCGTCCTGCATCGAGTCGCCCGAGGCGATCACGTCCTGGCCTGCGGGACCAAGAATCGCGAGAAGGGCGGGGATGTCGTTGTTTTGGATCGCGGCGAACAACGAATCGCTCGCGTCTTCCGGCGAGGCAAACGTCTTCTGCACAGGTTGCTGAGCCGCCCCGGCCAGGGGCAGGAGCCCGACGAGCAACAGCGCGACCATCCATCGAACGCCGTGCGCGTGGCTGCGCGCGCAGGCTCGGGTCATAACGGCGGCACTCGTGTCACGCATCGATGCGATCTCCCTTCGTTCAGAATTCCCTGTCTTGTCCCCGCGCGACCGATCACTTGCGGTGCCCACCACCCCCGCCGCCGCGAGCTCCGCCACTGCCAGCGCTGGCTCGTCCGCGGGCCGATGCCCCACGAGCGCTGCCGCCCTGGCCAAAGCCGCTGAACACCCCGGAGTGCGTGCCTGTGTGGGCCCGGTCCTGGCCGAAGCCCCGATCAAGCGGGCCGGTGCGGTTGGGCTCGATGCTCGGTCTCACGCCACGCGCGCCGGGTGCGGGGCGGCCGGGAACCGGACGCGGCGACCCCGGACGGCCGACGCGCCCGTAGAAGGTGTTCGTGCGGCTCACCCACGGAGCGCGATTGTAGATGACCACCCGTCGGTGCCAGTCGAAGCCCCAGGAGTGCCACCCCCAACCCCACGCGCGCGGCCACCAACCGATCGGAACGCCCACCCCGAACCAAATCGCGGGCGGCCCGACGACGCATTGCCAGCGGGGGTATACGACGACCGGCCATCCGTAGATGGTGCACGGGTCGTACACCGGCACGTATACGATGTCCGGATTCGCGGGGGCGATCGAGATGATCTGGCCTTCGGTCGTGACGGTCTGCTGCGGCGTGTTCGTCAGCCGCCCGTTGTCCTGCGCCTGCTTGCGCAGCGCCTGCACGGCGTCGAGCACGTCCTGCGACTGGTTTGTGTAGGCCTCGCCAA
This sequence comes from Gemmatimonadales bacterium, assembly GCA_035604455.1. Classification (GTDB taxonomy): domain Bacteria; phylum Gemmatimonadota; class Gemmatimonadetes; order Gemmatimonadales; family GWC2-71-9; genus AG25. Next base: position 2,219 of record DATNIM010000097.1, on the reverse strand, counting down.
GGGCCGAGGTCCAACCAAGGTTCTTATCCATCATGGCCAGCACCGAGGGGAAGCCTGTCAACGCTTTCACGCTCGGGTCCCAAGACTCGGAGTCCGCGGCCGCCGCGACTTGGTCGGCCGCCAGATCGGTGCGCTGCTGCACCCAGCGCTGGGCTTCGACGACTTGTACGGGGTAGGTGGCTGCGGCGAGGATCTGCGCCACAAGCGCGTCCGGATACAGCGCGATGGGCGCGACGAGCTGTCGGAGCTGATCAGGCGTTTGCGTCGCAGCCTGCGTCGGCGCTGGCTGGTCCTGCGCATTGAGCGAGTCCGCTCCCCCCACCAGGGCGCACGACAAAGCCCAGACCGCGATCCGCTCGAATCTCATCATAGCTCCCTCCCCGCTTCGTCCTGCTACCGGATGTTCAAGATCTGCCGAGTCATGCGTCCCGCCCGGCGTCGTGCCGCCGAATCGGAGCCGAGCGCCGCAACGAACGGTGTCGCTTCAGACCCCCTCGGACGGCGTCGGGTTCCTGCACAGATCGGGCCGGGTACGCCACGTTTTGCGACGTTCGCACCGCCGAAATGTTTCGCGCCGCATCTAAGCGCGGTCTGCAAAACCCCTTAAGGTTCCTTCAATAGAACGGGTTCGACGTCACGAACTTGATACGAAGTCTTGCGTACGCCGCCCGGCCGGCAGATCGCAGATCGCGGAAATGCGAATTCGAACAGCCCACGGTGGAACCCTAGGCGCCGCGCTGACCGATCCCGGATTCGAGAAGACCAGTCACCGCAAAGGGATTCGCGACCTCGACGATGAGCTCTTCGTAGCGCTCATCCTTGAGCGAGATGACGACCACCTGCTCCGGGTCGTGCACATCCCAAAACACCCGTTTTCCATCCTGATAGAAGGTTCCGGCCGTGAGCACCCCGGGCACATTCGTCCCGGGCGCCCGGATCCCATGCCACCAGCCCTTCGCGATTTCGGGATCGGCGCGGACGGATCGAATATGGGCGAGGGGAATCTCAAGCCTGCTCTTCAGGGACCAGAGCTTGTCCAGTCCCATGACCTCAAAGACCGCGACGCCGTTAGCGATCGTCACCTCGACCACGACGGTCCTCGGGATGGATGTCGGATCACAACGGATCCCCGTTGAGCGCGGTGCGCTCTCGCCGCGTCCTCGACGACGGCAAGCCGGACCGCCGCTAGCTCGCCTTGCGTATGGGGAGACGCACGCGGGTCTTTTCCCACTCGACGATCAGCTCCGTGGCACCGCCGCTGGGCGGTCCGAACCGCAAGGTGAGCGTCTCTATCGGCTGGCCGTCGACTTTTTCCACGGCGATCGTATCCACTCCCAGGTCCTGCGCACGCACGGTGGAGTCGATAGGAATGCCCCATCGAGCGGCGTTGCGGTTGACAACGATCATCCAGGTTGACGCACCCGGGATCGCGTAGAGGGAATACGTGCCGGGCGCGACCCGGACGCGGCCGATGTCGAGCGCGAAGGGGACGGCAATCGTCGTGGCTTCGTTGGCCCCAAGGCGCCACGGCTCGCCGTAGGGAACGAGGCCGCCCATGATCGTCCGGCCGCGCGCGGAGGGGCGACCGTAACACACCATCACGGTTCCCCCGCCAATCTCCACGGAGGCAGAATCGAACGGGCTCACGCGGTGGGCGACTTGGTCGGCCGCACCCATGATGCGGCACGCGGGCGGAGCGGACTGGCGTGCATCCTTTGGGGCCACGACGCTGAGCGATGCGAGGATTATCGGAACGAGGGGCACGATGGGCACTCGGGTGTAGGTGAGAAGTTACGAATATAGGCGGCGATTGTTTCCCCGTCGAAGGCCATGGGGAATCTGAAGACCACCCAACGTTCGGGAAGCCCGCCGATCCCTCAGTTCCTGCCCCTCCAAAAGAAAATCGAAGCCCGATCCACAAGACGTGAGATCGAGCCTCGAGTAGCCCTCCCCTGGGCGCGACGCGCGTCTGACCCCTTGCGGCCGGCCCCCAGGTGCACGTCGGCCCTAGTTCTTGGCCGCGATCCTGTGGAAGGTCGAGTTCGAAACCTCGTACGTCACAACCTTCGGCGTTCCGTCAACCACCTTCGCCAGGTTCGTTAGCACCTGCGGATAGATGGCGCGGTCGTAGTTGTCTGCGTCCTCTTTCCGATCCCACAGACTGATCGCGACCGCTTCGGAGCGGTCCGCGGCGACGAACGAAATCTCGTCCTTGAAGC